>NZ_NEJR01000002.1:0-572141 GCF_002113165.1 Pseudomonas sp. B19(2017) | reverse complement strand
TCCGGGCTTTGCTTCGCAAAGCCCGGAAACTGGGGTATCAACTGGTGGCTGCCTGAGTGCTTAAAAAACAGTGGGTTGCATTTTGTTTGATGAGAGCGGCCTTGCGTCGCGATTGGGGTGCGAAGCGCCCCCGGGATCGGTGCATCGTCGCAAGATTGCCGGGGCCGCTCTGCGGTCCATTCGCGACACAAGGCCGCCCCCACATGTTTGGCTAGCCTGTTGCCCGCCAGTACACACAAAAACAAAGGCCCGGGGCTTTCACAAGCCCCGGGCCTTCCTTCAACCGCAACCCACTATCAGTGGAACTGCTCTTCCTCGGTCGAACCGGTCAGTGCGGTCACCGACGAAGCCCCACCCTGAATTACAGTGGTCATGTCGTCGAAGTAGCCAGTACCCACTTCCTGCTGGTGCGCCACGAAGGTGTAGCCCTTGTTGGCGTCAGCGAACTCCTGCTCCTGCAGCTTCACGTAGGCGGTCATGTCGTTGCGGGCGTAGTCGTGCGCCAGGTTGAACATGCCGTGCCACATGTTGTGGATGCCGGCCAGGGTGATGAACTGGTGCTTGTAGCCCATGGCCGACAGTTCGCGCTGGAACTTGGCGATGGTGGCGTCGTCCAGGTTCTTCTTCCAGTTGAACGAAGGCGAGCAGTTGTACGACAGGATCTGGTCCGGGTATTCCTTCTTGATCGCTTCGGCGAAGCGGCGGGCTTCGTCCAGGTCCGGCTTGGCGGTTTCGCACCAGATCAGGTCGGCGTACGGGTGGGCAGGTCACGGGTAATGGCCTGCCCAATGCTGTTGGGCGACTTGGCGGTAGGTGTGCTCAAAATTGGGGTGAATATAATCAACTAAGTCCGGAGGCTGAGAAGGGTTTTTAGGTGGGTCGCCAAAGCTAAGTGCAACAAATAATTTCTGAGTGGGTGTGGTCGTATTTGCTCTGTCTTCGCAGTTTAGGGTGTAGGGGAATTGTTTGATCTTTTCATTGGAAATCACCTGAGGCATAAGTTTTTGCACGTCTGAGTGCTCTGGTTTTGTTTTGGGGTTGACCTTCCGGGTTGGAAGGTGTTGGTATTGTATTCCAAGCTTGGCTTGTTGAGGTGCGGCAAGAAATAGTTTGTATTGGTTGTTGTAGGAAGTTTCCTTTTTCTTTGTCAGTAAAGTATGCGTGCATGCTCATGGAGGTGCTATGTCCGAGCAAAGAAACCTGTTCATCAATACTGAGCGCACTATTGAGTTGGGTAACGCGTCTTGGGAACTCGCCCAAGCGTCTGGCCTGACAGATCTCAGTGTGGTCCACTGTCCAACCAGCCGCCTGCGCGACCAAGATGGGCATGTCTTCATGAATATGTGCTCATGTTCCTACCTGGGGCTTGAGGCCGATAAACGACTGGCCCAGCGGGCGGCTCGCTATGTCTTGGACAGCGGTACTGTCAATCTGCCGACCTCGCGCATCCGTATCCGTCTTCGCGAACTGGATGAGCTGGAAGACGCACTGTCATCGCACTTCGACTGTCAAGCATTTACGGCAACTTCCTGCAGTGCCGGAATTGTAGCTTCACTACCGTTGCTTGCCGCCGGCATATTCACCAATGGTGTGCGGCCCTATACCTCCCAGCCGCGCGAAATGTTGCTCGACTTAAGCATCTTGCAACGCATTGGGATATCGAGCCAGAGGGCTGCCAGCTATGCCAGGAATGGTTGGCTGAATCGCGTAGCTCGCGGTATCTATGCCTTTCCAGATAATGAGTTGAGCCTTGCGGTGGGGTGCTGCTATCTGGAGCGTCAGATCACCTGCCTGCATTTAGGAGGTAGCAGTGCGCTTCGCGAAACTTATGAAAATGATACTTCGCTAGTTTTGTGGGGCGATAACCGAGTCTCATTGCCTCGGTGGTTTACCGAGCGTTATTCGGTGCGCTATGTGTACGCACGATTGTTTGATTGGAACGGTGAGATATCTCTGCGCACGGCGACCCTTGAGCGGCGAGGTGGGCTGCTCAGGTCAGTGCCCGAGCGTGCGTTGCTGGAGATGCTCTATGAAGTCGGCAGCAGTCGTGATTTGCTAAAGGCTAGGGAGTATTTCTATGCCGTTGGCGAGGTCTGTCCTTTGGCCAGTGGCCAACTACTCCAGTGTTGCACCAGCGTGAAGGCTGTGCGCTTGTACCTGCGCTTGGCTCGTCAGGCGAGTTTGCTGGATGTCGATGAGTTGCTGGGGCTCTGGAGCATTCCAGTTGGAAGCGAGCGTCGCTGGATTTCAAAGCTCAAGGACGGCACGACGTTGTGCCTCGGCCCTCATGGATAGCGCCGTAAGCCACAGCATTAAGCGAATGAGCCCGCTGATGCATAAGGTGGCATTGCTCAAGTTACTATTTGTCCTGGCCAACGGGGTCGGGTCATTTGCGGCGTTATTCATGAATCGGCACTTCGCTTTAGCAGATGCTGAACTGGCGACTACGGTGTCGCTGATGATCATCAGTTATCTGGCCGGAAACCTGCTTGGTGGACAACTGCCAGGACGAGTGGGTAGTCGACTTCTTTTGTTGGGCTGTTCGTCGACGGCGCTGCTCGCGCTGTTGGGCAGCCTTCTGCCGATCTTACCCATCGCAATTGGGATGATTTTGCTTTTTATGTTCAGTGCGGGCGCCATCACGCCGCTTTTCAGCGTGATGACGGCCCAGGCTGCACCGTCTGGCGATCAAGTGGGGGCTTTTGCATATCTTCATCTAGCTAGTAATGCGGGTGGTGTCCTGCTGTTCGTCGTAGGGGGTGTTCTGCTTAGTTGGCAAAGCCAGTATCTCTTGTGGTTTACCGCGGCGATTAGCCTGGTTTGCCTGGTGACGAGCGCTGCCTTGGCTCTGCCGATAACTGGAAGTCATTTCGATACTAAGGATACGCAGCTTAAGGCTAAGGATGTGCCGATACCAGCGGCGGTGATCCTGGCGGGTGTGATATTTTTCGTATTGTCCTTGCTCGATGGTCAGCGTGAATACCAGTTTCCTCTCTGGTTAGGAGCATTGGGGGTGGGGGACGCGGCTCATCTCTTTGGAGTGGCAGGTATTGTTAATGGGTTACTGGTTATCGTTCTAACTCGACCGCTGATCGCCTTGAGCCGCCGTTGGTCTGCCATGGCCAACATGGCGTTAGCGGCGATCTGCTACGGCATTGGTTTCGGTGCCTATGCCTTGATCGATACTTGGCCCGCAATACTGCTGTTAGTGGTGATCTGGACCTTGGGCGAAATCATCGGTATCACCTACATGGCGACCTTGATTGCCCAGCGAGCGCCGGTGTCTCGACAAGGTTTTTTGTTTTCGTTGATACCTGTGATTCAGGCTGCGGCACGAGTGCTATGCGTGACCTTGGCTGTGCCGATGCTGGATGGTCTTGGCTTCAGTGTTACTTGGGCGGCTTTTGGTTGCGTTGGTGTGATTTTTGGCATGACCTGTCTAATTCTGCGACGTGCAAGGCTTGGTCATTAACAGAAGGGACTTGAGCGCATGAGCAAGGTAGTTGTTATTACTGGTGGTAATTCCGGTATCGGAGAGGCGTGTGCCTGGAGATTTGCCAGAGAGCAATACACAGTCATTGTGTGCGGACGGGATCATGTTAGGAACGTCCGTGTGTGTGAGAGTATCAATAGGGAGGCTGGGTGTGCGCATCCGTACTCGGTTGATTTGCGTAGCCCCACCGAGTTGACCGACCTTTTCAAGCGACTGACTCTCGATCATCCACCCATAAATTGTCTCGTCAACAGCATTGGTATTGATGGTCGATCGTTCACCATGACCGAGGAATATCCCGAGGCTGATTTCGAAGATGTCATGTCCACGAATGTAAGTGCGCCATGGCGATGCATGAAGGCGGTGTTGCCTGCAATGCGTGGAGCGGGGCGTGGCACCATTGTCAATGTCGCCTCGCTAGCGGGTCTGAATGCCAGTGTTACGGGTGGTTCTGTATACACCGCCAGCAAGCACGCACTAGTTGGAATTACCAAGGCCGTTGCAAAGGAATATGCCCCTTATGGCGTACGGGTCAATGCCGTTTGTCCGGGGTTTGTGTCAACGCCATTGGCAAAGCATGTATTGGGGAGCAAGTTTGATTCGGTGTGCGCCTCGCAGCCTATGGGGCGGGTCTGTGAAGCCCATGAAGTTGCTGAGCTTGTGTACTGGCTTAGCTCGGAAGCAGCTTCTTACGTAACTGGCGTGGCGGTACCAATCGATGGTGGCTTCCGCGCTTAGGGTCTACCCGGAGTTCTGATGGGACGTCTGTAACTCAAGGCTTTACTTCATCAGAGTAGCGTTGGATTGAAGAAGCCCAGGGCTTTCACAAGCCCCGGGCCTTCCTTCAACCGCAACCCACTATCAGTGGAACTGCTCTTCCTCGGTCGAACCGGTCAGTGCAGTCACCGACGATGCCCCACCCTGAATCACGGTGGTCATGTCGTCGAAGTAGCCAGTGCCCACTTCCTGCTGGTGCGCCACGAAGGTGTAGCCCTTGTTGGCGTCAGCGAACTCCTGCTCCTGCAGCTTCACGTAGGCGGTCATGTCGTTGCGGGCGTAGTCGTGCGCCAGGTTGAACATGCCGTGCCACATGTTGTGGATGCCGGCCAGGGTGATGAACTGGTGCTTGTAGCCCATGGCCGAAAGTTCGCGCTGGAACTTGGCGATGGTGGCGTCGTCCAGGTTCTTCTTCCAGTTGAACGAAGGCGAGCAGTTGTACGACAGGATCTGGTCCGGGTATTCCTTCTTGATCGCTTCGGCGAAGCGGCGGGCTTCGTCCAGGTCCGGCTTGGCGGTTTCGCACCAGATCAGGTCAGCGTACGGCGCGTAGGCCAAGCCGCGGGCGATGGCCTGGTCGAGGCCGGCGCGTACCTTGTAGAAGCCTTCACGGGTGCGCTCGCCAATCACGAACGGCTGGTCGTACGGGTCGCAGTCGCTGGTCAGCAGGTCGGCGGCGTTGGCGTCGGTGCGGGCCAGGATGATGGTCGGCACGCCCGATACGTCAGCGGCCAGGCGAGCAGCAACCAGCTTCTGTACGGCTTCCTGGGTCGGTACCAGCACCTTGCCACCCATGTGGCCGCATTTTTTCACCGAGGCCAGCTGGTCTTCGAAGTGCACGCCGGCGGCGCCTGCTTCGATCATGTTCTTCATCAGCTCGTAGGCGTTCAGTACGCCACCGAAACCGGCCTCGGCGTCGGCCACGATCGGTGCGAAGTAGTCGATGTAACCGTCGTCGCCCGGGTTCTTGCCGGCTTTCCACTGGATCTGGTCGGCGCGGCGGAAGGCGTTGTTGATGCGCTTGACCACGGTCGGTACCGAGTCGACCGGGTACAGCGACTGGTCAGGGTACATGGACTCGGCCGAGTTGTTGTCGGCGGCAACCTGCCAGCCGGACAGGTAGATGGCCTGGATGCCGGCCTTGACCTGCTGCACTGCCTGGCCGCCGGTCAGGGCACCCATGCAGTTGACGAAATCTTTTTCTGGGCGGAAGGACGGGTGGGCACCTTCGGTGACCAGCTTCCACAGTTTTTCTGCACCCAGGCGGGCCAGGGTGTGCTCCGGCTGCAGGGAGCCACGCAGGCGAACGACATCAGCGGCGGTGTAGGTACGGGTCACGCCTTTCCAGCGCGGGTTCTCGGCCCAGTCTTTCTCGAGGGCTGCAATTTGCTGTTCGCGTGTCAGTGCCATGGAAATAAACCTCGTCGCATCGATCTTGGGGTAATTGTGCTGATGCTCGGAGCAGATCAGGAGCTGGCGGCTGTCCTGTTCGCAGGAGTGCGGCGGCGAACGCGAAGGCTCGAAGGGGAAGGGGGTGCAGGCCAGGCGAAAGGGTGCTCCGGCAGGTCGGCTCGTGGTTGCCTTGCTGCGGTGCTACGCGATTGCCAGTACTGCGGTGATGCGCTTCCGTCCCTCGGGACAACTTCTTCGTTGCAGTCGCAATCCCGTCGAACCGCCTTGTGGGCCGTATAGACACGAGACGCCTCCAGGGGTGGGAGGAGCGCGCCTCGAAGGCCCTTGCCAGGGCCCCTGATTAGCGGGAGCGAGGCCATCATGCCCTTGGAAAAAACACCCTGTCAAATGTTTTGTAGTGGTTTTTTTCACTTACTACATCTTTGGTCTAATGCGACTTGGCAGTCAGTTTCAAGGCCTTTGGTCGAAGCCTTGAATTGCCTGGGATCAGTCGAGAAGGTCGACTTTGACCCGCAAAGTCATGTTTTCACTCCGTTGGGTGCTGTAACTGTGGCTTGACGCGCTACGGTCGGCTTGGCTCTGCTGGTTGTAGCCTGCCAGGGTGATCCATTCTCCGAGCTTGCCGGTGATTGTCGTGTCGGTGCTTTGCACTTTCACTACATCTGCACGTTCCTGGCTGATGCGGTCATTATTGGTGCTTATTTGCAGACGAACCGTATCGCCGCTCAGGCTTGGCGTAACGTAGAACCCCTGGGTCACGTTGCGGTATTCGGTGTTGCTCTGGATGCGCCCGTAGCCGTCGGTGCTGGTGCTGGTGATCGGGATGCTCTGGCCAACCTGGATCAGCGCCGGCTGGCCTTCGCTGGCCTGCACCTGTTGCATGCCACCGTCACGGTTGCTGGTGCCGTAGTGGATGACACGTGCGCTGCCACGGTTGTCCTGGAAGTTGCTGTCGTTGTTGTCGACGCTGATCAGCAGGCGCTTGGGTGCGGTGTCCAGCTGTTGCAGCAAGGTGCGCAGGTCATCGATGCGCTCGGGGCTGGCATTGACGATCAGCTTGTTCTCGAAGGCGCTGACCGTGCCGTCGTTGCCGACGAACGCCTGGGCGGCGGGCAGCAGTTCGGCGCTGCTGCGGTGTTGTAGTGGCAGCACCTCGGTGGCGGCCTGGGCGGTGAGGCTGGCCGCCAGTAGCAGGGCGGCAAACAGGGGGCGTAGCGGCATGTCCATGATCTCCGCAGGTGGAATCGACATGATGGCAAATTTAGCGGCCGGCTGCTGGATCTGGATCACGTCTATGATGTGGCTGAGTGGGTGATTTATCGGCTTTTATCTTGTAGGCTATAAATTATAGCCATTAAGATAATTGAGGGTAATTGCATGTCGCCCATCCGCCCGCTTCTACGCCGTGATCGGTTGGCCAAGGCTTTGGGCCAAGACCTGGCCGGCGAGTCGCTGGTCGATTACAGCTCGGGCATGTTCCTCGCCGCGCCCCGACGTACGGGCAAGAGCACCTTCCTCAACAACGACTTCATTCCGGAATGCGTACAGCGCGGCTGGCTACCGGTTTACGTCGACCTGTGGTCGGACCGCGACGCCGCGCCGGCAGAACTCATCAGTGGCGCCATCGGTGCTGCGCTGGGTAGCTTCGAAGGTGCTCTGGCCAAGGCTGCGAAAAAGGCCGGTATCGACAAGATAAACCTACTGCGTACCCTCAGCTGGGATTTTACTCGCCCGCAATTGCCTGAGGGGACTACCTTGGCTCAGGCACTTGCCGTGTTGCATCAAGTGTCGGGGCAGATGGTGGTACTGATCATCGACGAGGCCCAGCATGCCCTCAACAGCGAAGATGGCCTGAATGCGATGTTCGCGCTGAAAGCCGCGCGTGACCATCTCAACCGTGGTGACCGCCCGGACGGTTTGCGTCTGGTGTTCACTGGCTCCAGTCGCGACAAGCTGGCCAATCTGGTGCTGAAGAGCAAGCAGCCGTTTTATGGTGCGAGTATCACGCCATTCCCGTTGCTGGGGCGTGAGTATGTCGAGTTCATCACTGACTTGTGGAACCGGCGCCTGGCCGCCAGCAACCAGTTCAAGGTCGAGGACCTTGTGTACGCTTTCGAGTTGGTCGGGCGCCGCCCTGAAATGCTCAACAAGCTGTTGGCCGAAGCGAGCGTGGGCCTGGGTGAGGCGGGCAACCTGGGTGAATTGCTGCGCACAGGGGCGCTCAATCATCAGGCGGGCGTGTGGAGTGACTACGAAAGCGCCTGGAACGACCTGTCAGCCTTGCAACAGGCGGTGCTTGAGGTCATGGCCGAGTGCACGTTGGGCCGGCAGCCGTTTTCGCCATTTACCGAGCAAACCTTGAGGGATGTGAACCGTAAGCTGGAGCAGGCCCGGGCGGAAGTCAACGCCAGCACGACCAGCGTCCAGAAGGCCCTTGATGCCCTGCGTGCCAAGGAGCTGGTATGGAAGGCCAATCGCGGTGAGTACGCGCTTGAGGATGCTTCCATGGCTGAATGGCTTGCACGGGACAAGGCGGCGGGCCGCAGCTGAACCTTTGATCTACCCCACCAGTCGCACGCACAGGGATTGAGTGGGGCTAAGTGCATGAAGCGTGTTCTGATCTTTTTGTTGTGCCTGTGCAGCCTTTGTGCCGGGGCTGCAACTGATTCGTTGCGCATCAAGCAGCTGCAGCGTTGCGGCGACCTGCTTGGCGATGGCCAGCAGCGATGGTGCCTGCGCGCCGAGGGGCTCGGGGCTCAGCTGCCGACGGTCTGGTTCGGTGGTGCGCGGCTGCCGACAGCCGATTTCGAGCGGCAAGGTGACCGGCTTACGCTGAAATTGGCGAAACAAGCCCTGCGCAGTGCTCCGCTGTGGCTGGAGGACGGCGAGCGCACCAGCAACCCGGTTTGGCTCACCCGTCAGCGCAGCCATGTTGTGGCCGCCGGGCCTGATGAAGTGGCGAAGAACATGGACGGCCTCACCACCTACGTGGACCTGGTAAGCCTTTTGATCGAGGAAAAACATGATGGCCTCGGTGAAGCCCGACGGATCGCCGGGAAGTACGGCGCCCAGGTCGTGGGTGCCATACCGCCGCTGAATGTCTACCAGTTGCGCTTGCCAGTGGGCGACCTGGTGCAACGCGACGCGATGATCCTGCGCATGGGCAGTGAGGTCAGCGTGGATGCAGTGATTGTCGAGGAGTCTGCCCCTGAGCGTGGCGAGGAAGGTAGCGGGCGCGACGCACTTGCCATCAATCAGGCGGATGAATGGGCCGCCAACCGCTTCATGGACGCGCTGTACTACTACCAGCGGCGAATTGCCGCTTCCGGCTTGCCGGTGCAACCGGTGCGGGTCGGGGTGGTCGAGCGAGAGGTGGACTTCGACGCGCCAGGCTTCAGCCATTACCGAGGGCGCTGCGAGCAGGCACAGACGTGCTTGTATGCTCGCGACGGTGACCGACCAGGCAGTCACGGCAGCCATGTGGCCGGTATCCTGGCGAACCAGGATGAAGGCTTTTTGCCAAGGCTGGGCAAGCACAGTCCTGGCTTCGAGGTGATTGTCGAGCGCAACTCGGATGCCGGTATCACCGCCAACATCGCTGCCTCGGTGAACCTGGTCGAAGACGGCGTACGGGTGTTGAACTGGAGCTGGGGGATTCACCGGGTCGGGGCGAAGAACGTGAAAGGTGATGAGGTCGATTCGCTGGTACGTTCAGGGCTGGCGATGAGTGGCTATGAAGAACTGCTGGAAGAATTCTTCCTCTGGCTGAGGGCAAAGCATCCTGATGTGGTGGTGGTGAACTCGGCCGGTAATGGCGCGTCCTGGTCGGGCACCGATGAGTACCGGCTGCCGTCCTCGTTCATCACCGAGCAATTGCTGGTGGTGGGTGGCCACCAGCGCAGCGACAGGCCGGTGCCGGTTGAAGACCCGCGCCATGTGCGCAAACGCCACAGTTCCAACATCGACATGCGTGTGGACATCAGTGCGGCTGCCTGCATCCTTCCGGCGCCGGCCGCCGAGGCGCATTGTGGCACGTCGTATGCGACCCCGCTGGTGACCGCCACCGTGGCGACCATGCTGGCGATCAACCCGGCCCTGACCCCGCAGCAGGTGCGCATGCTGTTACGGCGCAGCGCCCTGACCCTGGGCAGCGAACAGGACTTCGAGGCCATGGATGCCGAAGACCTGACCGCGCCGATACTGCCTTCGGAGCGCGGCGGGCGGCTGGACCACCCCGACCTGGGGCGCTCGGCGCGCCTGGACATGCAGCGGGCACTGGACCTGGCCATACAAAGCCGGGACCGGGTGCGCTGAACGGTGGCTGCTGGCAGACAAATTCCGTAACATCGCGCCCCTCGTTTTTCCCGTCCGCCCCGGACTGCACCACAGGATCCCCATGAAACCCGCCCGACTCCGCGCCGACCTGCTCGCCGGCCTGACCACTTCCTTCGCCTTGGTGCCCGAATGCATCGCGTTCGCCCTGGTGGCCCATCTCAACCCGCTGATGGGCCTGTACGGCGCCTTCATCATCTGCACCCTGACGGCGCTGTTCGGTGGCCGGCCGGGGATGGTTTCCGGCGCAGCCGGCTCGATGGCGGTGGTGATCGTTGCGCTGGTGGTGCAGCACGGTGCGCAGTACCTGCTGGCCACGGTACTACTGGGCGGCATGGTGATGATCCTGTTCGGTCTGCTGCGCCTGGGCAAGCTCGTGCGGTTGGTGCCGTACCCGGTGATGCTCGGCTTCGTCAACGGCCTGGCGATCGTCATCGCCCTGGCTCAGCTGGAGCATTTCAAACAGGGTGAGCACTGGCTCAGCGGTGCGCCGCTGTACCTGATGGTTGGCCTCGTGGCTCTGACCATGCTGGTGGTTTATGTGCTGCCGAAATTGACCCGTACGGTGCCGCCGGCGCTGGTGGCAATCCTCAGCGTTGGTTTGCTGGTGTACCTGCTGGGCCTGCCCACTCGCACCCTGGGCGACATGGCGCACATCGCCGGTGGCCTGCCACACCTGGCCCTGCCGGACGTACCGTGGAATCTTGAAACCCTGAAGATCATCATCCCTTACGCGGTGCTGATGGCCATGGTCGGCCTGCTGGAAACCCTGCTTACGCTCAACTTGACCGATGAAATCACCGAAAGCCGGGGCTATCCGGACCGCGAATGCGTGGCGCTGGGCGCGGCCAATATGGTTTCCGGGCTGTGCGGTGGCATGGGTGGTTGCGCGATGATCGGCCAGACAGTAATCAACCTCAGCTCCAATGGCCGTGGACGGCTGTCGGGCGTGGTGGCCGGGGTGATGGTGCTGCTGTTCGTATTGTTCCTGTCGCCGCTGATCGAGCGCATTCCGCTGGCGGCGCTGGTCGGGGTGATGTTCGTGGTGGCGCAGCAGACCTTTGCCTGGGCGTCGTTGCGGGTACTGCACAAGGTGCCGGTCAGCGATGTGCTGGCGATTATTGCCGTGACCGTGGTTACGGTGTTTACCGACCTGGCCATGGCGGTGCTGTTCGGTGTCGTCATCGCAGCGGTGAACTTTGCCTGGCAGCATGCGCGCGAGCTGTATGCCGACAGCCACGATGATGGGGAAGGGGGCAAACATTACCAGGTGCATGGCACGCTGTTCTTTGCCTCGACCACGCCGTTCCTGAACCAGTTCGACCCGGCCAATGATCCGGCCAAGGTGACCCTGGACTGCCAGCATTTGAGCTTTGTCGATTATTCGGCGATTGCTGCGTTGAAGACTTTGCGTGAGCGGTATGCCAGGGCGGGCAAGCAGTTGCGGGTGGTGCATTTGTCGGAGCGCTGCAAGAAGCTGTTGAAGCGGGCTGGGGAGCAGCACTGAGGGTTGGTTGTTGTCTGTGCCGGCCTCTTCGCGGGCGCGCCCGCTCCCACAGAGGCTATGCGATCCCTGTGGGAGCGGGCGTGCCCGCGAAGAGGCCGGCGCAGGAGAAAGATTTATTCCCCGCGGTTCTTCTTGACGATGGCATCGGCAATGCTCGCCGGTGCCTCGGCATAGCGGGTGAACTCCATCGAGAAGCTGGCCCGACCCTGGGTCATGGAGCGCATCGAGGTGGCGTAGCCGAACATCTCGCCCAGCGGCACCTCGGCACGGATCACCTTGCCGGCCGGCGTTTCGTCACCATCCTGGATCATCCCGCGGCGCCGGCTAAGGTCACCGAGGATGTCACCCTGGTACTCTTCCGGGGTCACCACCTCCACCTTCATCACCGGCTCCAGCAACACCGCCCCACCTTTCTGCGACAGCTGCTTGGTGGCCATCGAGGCGGCGATCTTGTAGGCCATTTCGTTGGAATCGACGTCGTGGTACGAGCCGTCATACACCGCCGCCTTCAGGTTGATCAGCGGGTAGCCGGCGAGCACACCGTTCTTCATCTGCTCCTCGATGCCCTTCTGGATCGCCGGGATGTACTCGCGCGGCACCACGCCGCCGACGATTTCGTTGATGAACTCCAGGCCTTCCTTGCCCTCGTCGCCGGGGGCGAAGCGGATCCAGCAGTGACCGTACTGGCCACGGCCACCGGACTGGCGGACGAAGCGGCCTTCGATCTCGCAGGTGTTGCGTATTTTTTCGCGGTAGGCCACCTGTGGCTTGCCGATATTGGCCTCGACGTTGAACTCGCGGCGCATGCGGTCGACGATGATGTCCAGGTGCAGCTCACCCATGCCCGAGATGATGGTCTGTCCGGTCTCCTCGTCGGTGCGCACGCGGAATGACGGGTCTTCCTGGGCCAGCTTGCCCAGGGCGATGCCCATTTTCTCCTGGTCGGCCTTGGTCTTCGGTTCCACCGCCACGGAAATGACCGGGTCGGGGAAGTCCATGCGTTCGAGGATGATCGGCTTGTCCATGTCGCACAGGGTATCGCCGGTGGTCACATCCTTCATGCCGATCAGCGCGGCGATATCACCGGCGCACACGTCCTTGATTTCCGCCCGCTGGTTGGCGTGCATCTGCACCATGCGGCCGATGCGTTCCTTCTTGCCCTTGACCGAGTTGAGTACCGCGTTGCCGGAGCTGAGCACGCCGGAATAAACCCGGGCGAAGGTGAGGGTGCCGACAAACGGGTCTGTGGCGATCTTGAAGGCCAGGGCCGAGAACGGCTCTTTGTCGTCGGCGTGGCGCTCCAGGTGCTTCTCTTCGTCATCCGGGTCGGTGCCGCGGATGGCCGGGATTTCCGAAGGGGCGGGCAGGTAGTCGATGACCGCGTCGAGCATCAGCGGCACGCCCTTGTTCTTGAACGATGAGCCGAGGATGGTCGGCACGATTTCGTTGTTCAGGGTGCGTTTGCGCAGCCCGGCCTTGATCTCCTCGATGCTCAGTTCCTCGCCATCGAGAAACTTCAGGGTCAGCTCGTCATCGGCCTCGGCTGCCGCCTCGATCATGTGCGCGCGCCATTCGTCGGCCAGCGCCTGCAGCTCGGCGGGGATGTCTTCTTCGCGGTAGCTGGTGCCCTGGTCGGCATCGTTCCAGTAGATGGCCTTCATCTTCACCAGGTCGATCTGGCCCTGGAAGTTTTCTTCGCTGCCGATGGCCAGCTGGATCGGCACCGGGTGGTGGCCAAGGCGCTGGTCGATCTGCTTGACCACGCGCAGGAAGTCGGCGCCCTGGCGGTCCATCTTGTTGATGTAGGCCAGGCGCGGCACGTGGTACTTGTTGGCCTGGCGCCATACGGTCTCGGACTGTGGTTCGACCCCGTCCGCGCCACTGAACACCACCACCGCGCCATCGAGCACGCGCAGCGAGCGCTCCACCTCGATGGTGAAGTCGACGTGGCCGGGGGTGTCGATGATGTTGAAGCGGTACTTGTGGGCGAACTGCTTGGTCGAGCCCTGCCAGAAGGCGGTGGTCGCCGCCGAGGTTATGGTGATGCCGCGTTCCTGCTCCTGGGCCATCCAGTCCATGGTCGCCGCACCATCGTGCACTTCGCCCATCTTGTGGTTGACCCCGGTGTAGAACAGGATCCGCTCGGTGGTCGTGGTCTTGCCGGCATCCACGTGGGCGACGATGCCGATATTGCGGTACAGCTCGATGGGCGTTGTACGGGCCATGGCGGACTACCTGCGGGTGAGCGGATTCTCCCACGGTAGCAGAACGGGAGAATCCTGCTTTACCGCCGGGCCGTCAGTCGGCCTGAGCCTGCAGCAGCCACTGGCCATCCACTTCGCGGGCCAGGCCGCTGGCAGGCAGCAGGGCCAGCAGGCGCGCGTGCAGGGCGGCTTCGGTGAAGGTCTTGAGGGTGGTCAGGTCCAGTGCGCCGACCAGGTTGAGGTCGGCCTTGGTGTACGACAGCCAGGCCTTTTTCAGGACCTGGGCCACGTCGCTGCCGGCGGTGCTGGCGAAGCGGCGGTGCCACTGGCTGCCGTCGAAGGTGAAGGTATGGGCGTGGCTGTAGGTGTTCTGGTCGCCACCTTCGGCGCAGCGGTGGCAACGGCATGGGCCTTCGCCGAAGGCGTTGCGCAGGTAGCTGTTGAAGTCCACCACGGGCTTGAGGGACAGGCGTTTGTCGACTTCGAACAGGTCGGCGATCAGGGGTTCTTCGGCGCTCACTCGGGATCCTCGTGTGGTGTGGCGTGCATCGGCGGGCACCCTAACAGATCGGGCCCTGCAGATCACCTTTTGCAGGTCTGGCCCCTTCGCGGGCTCGCCCGCACCCACAGGTGCCGTGCACAATCTGAGCAACATGCGATTCCTGTGGGAGCGGGCATGCCCGCGAACAGGCCGGTAGAGACAATAGAGACCACCTGCCGTACTCTACGCGCCCAAACGCCAAACACCCACAGAGGTAACCCCGCTTGAGCACCAAGTACCCGTACATCGCCACCATCACCGTCAGCGCCGAAGACCGTGGTGGCGACGCCGAGGCCTCCGAAAACCCCAACATGCGCGTTGGCCTGGAAGCGGTGACCGAAACCCTGAAAAAGGTGCACTTCGTCGGTACGCTCGCGGCCCCTGAAAAGAACGCCACGCACATCTGCGTGACCCTGGAAAACGGCCTGACCTATTACGGCCCGATCGTCAACGGCCACGCCGAACTCGAAGGCGGCTGGATTGCCTTCGAGTCCGACATGCTCACGCCGGCAGAACTGGGCTTGTAAGTATCAGTTCAGCTCGGCCAGGCACTGCTCGAGGATATCCAGACCCTCTTCGAGCACTTCGGCCTCGATGGTCAGTGGTGCCAGCAGACGGATGATGTGCCGCGCCTTGCCGCTGGGCATCAGCAACAGCCCCTTGGCGCGTGCCTCTTCCATCACCTTGGCCAGTTGCGCCGGTGCCGGGCTGCCGTCGGCATTGACGAACTCGATCCCGCGCATGGCGCCGACGCCGGTCAGGCGGCCGATGAACGGGCTCAGCCCAGAAGCCTTCCAGCGCTCGTGGCGGCGCACGATTGCCTGCTCCTGGCGCTCACCCCAGGTGGCGACGTTCTCGTCGGTCATCTGCGCCAGGCTGGCCAGGGCTGCGGCGCAGGCGATCGGGTTGCCCGAATAGGTGCCGCCCAGGCCACCCTTGGGCAGTGCTGCCATCAATTCCTTGCGTCCGACCACCGCACCCAGCGGCATGCCGCCGGCAATGCTCTTGGCCACCAACAGCAGGTCGGGCTCGAGCCCTAAGCGCGGGAAGGCGAAGCGCTGGCCGGTGCGGCCAAAGCCCGACTGGATTTCGTCGATGATGATCAGGATCCCGCGCTCGTCGCAGAAGCGGCGCAGGGCCTGGGCGAAAGCTGGGTCAAGGGCGAGGAAGCCGCCTTCGCCCTGCACCGGCTCGAAGATGAACGCCGCCACGTCTTCCACGGCCAACTCGACGCTGAACAGGCGGTCCATGGCCTTGAGCGCCTGTTCGCAGGTTACCCCGGTGTCGGCGCTGGGGTAGGGCAGGTGGTAAACCGGCCCCGGCAGTTCACCGACCCGCTGCTTGTACGGGGCGACCTTGCCGTTGAGGTTAAGGGTGGCCAGGGTGCGACCGTGGAAGCCGCCGTCGAAGGCGATGATGGCGCGCTTGCCGGTGGCCGCGCGGGCCACTTTCAGGGCGTTTTCCGCGGCTTCCGCGCCGCTGTTGGTGAGCATGCCGGCCAAGGGGTAGCTGACTGGCACGAACTGGCTCAGTTGCTCCATCAGCGCCAGGTAAGGGCCATGCGGGGCCGCGTTGAAGGCGTAGTGGGTCAGGCGCGCGGCCTGGGCCTGGATCGCCTCGACCACGGCCGGGTTGCAGTGGCCCAGGTTGAGTACGCCGATACCGCCGACGAAGTCGATGTAACGTTTGCCGTCGGTATCCCAGACTTCGGCATTACGGCCATGGGAAAGTGTGATCGGGTGAACGATGGCAATGGACTGGCTGATACTTTCCTGGTTCATGGGCACGCGGACCTTTGTTCGAGTTTCTTATTATCCAAGCGTGTCGGCGGGTTATTCCGCAAACGAATTATTCGATTGCGGTCATTCCCTGAATTCTTGATCTTGGCTGATTTTGTATTGCTAGCACTGGCCTCTTCGCGGGTGAACCCGCTCCCACAGGTACGGCGTCACGCTTGAAAGCTGTGCGATCCCTGTGGGAGCGGGTTCACCCGCGAAGAGGCCGGTACAGGTTGAATCAGTCCCCCTCGGCCACGCGCTCCCGAATCCACTGCACGAAGGCCCGCACCTTGGGCACTTCCGCCGCATGCTCGGCATGCGCAATGAAGTGCCGGCCATTGCTCGCCACCGGGTGGTCCCAGGCCACCACCAGTTTGCCCTCACTCAGCTCTTCGGCCACCAGGTAGCGCGGAATCAGGGCGATACCGCAGCCGGCAATGGCCGCGCGGATGCACAGGTAGAACGTGTCGAAGCGCGGCCCGTGGTAGCTGTTCTGACTATGCAACCCCAGCCCCAGGAACCATTCGTGCCAGGCCTCCGGGCGCGACACACACTGCAACAGGCGGTGTTCGGTCAGTGCCTGGGCGCTGTCGAACCGGTGGTTGGCCAGCAGCTGCGGGCTGCATACCGGCACCACTTCCTCGCTGAACAGCTCGATGCAGGTTGCCCCGGGCCAGGTGCCCTGACCGAAGAAAAACGCAATGTCGGCCTTGGCCTGCACCAGGTCGAACGGCTCCAGCTCATTGCGGATATCCAGGTGAATGCGCGGGTAGCGGTCGCCAAAACCCTTCAGCCGAGGTACCAGCCAGCGCGCGCCGAAGGTGGGCTGGGTGGCGATGCGCAGCACTTCAGTCTCGTCGCCATAGCTGAGAATGTAACGGCTGGAAATGTCGATCTGAGTGAGAATCTTGTTCACTTCGGTGAGGTACAGCGCGCCGGCCGGGGTCAGGTGCAGGCGCCGGCGAATGCGCTGGAACAGCGAGTGCGACAGCATGTCCTCGAGCTGTGCCACCTGCTTGCTGACGGCGCTCTGGGTCAGGTGCAGTTCCTGGGCCGCGCGGGTGAAACTGAGGTGGCGGGCGGCCGCTTCGAAGCACTGAAGGGCGGTGGTCGAAGGCATCAGGCGTTTGGACATGACGGGCAAATCCGAGCAAAAAAGGAAGGAGTTCATTCCATAACGGAATCATGTGTTTCGAAAAGGTCGTTTGTTGACCCCGCCCTATAGATTAATACTGACCTGGATCAACGATTACAACCGGTCGTGCGAAGAGGAGGTCAGTACCCGCTTCCGGCATCTGCAAAACAACAACAACGAACATCAGAAATTTATAAGAATTCTGCTCCAGTCTTCAGCCGCTCCCGCCGCGGCCGACCCATTCGAGGGTTCTTCATGGCTTCGCAACACAACAACAAACAGCGTTCCCTGCAGCACGGCCTGACGTCCCGTCAGGTATCCATGATCTCCATCGCCGGCATCATCGGCGCCGGCCTGTTCATCGGCTCCTCCAACGCCATCGCCACCGCCGGCCCGGCCATCCTTATCTCCTACGCCATGACCGGCCTGTTGGTCTTGCTGGTGATGCGCATGCTGGGCGAAATGGCCATCGCCAACCCCAACAGCGGCTCGTTTTCCACCTATGCCTCGGAGGCCATCGGCCCTTGGGCGGGCTTTACCATCGGCTGGCTGTACTGGTGGTTCTGGGTGCTGATCATTCCGGTCGAGGCCATTGCCGGCGCCGATATCCTGCATGCCTACTTCCCCGGTGTGCCGTCGTGGCTGTTCGCTTTCCTGATCATGCTGGTGCTGTCGGGTACCAACCTGATCAGCGTGAAGAACTTCGGGGCCTTCGAGTACTGGTTCGCGCTGGTCAAGGTGGTGGCGATCATCGCCTTCATCGTGGTCTGCAGCCTGGCGGTGTTCGGCGTCTGGCCGCTGGCCGAGGTGTCCGGGGTCAGCCGGCTGTGGGACAACGGCGGCTTCATGCCCAACGGTTTCGGCACTGTGCTCGGTGGCGTGCTGATCACCATCTTCTCGTTCTTCGGCGCCGAAATCGTCACCATCGCCGCTGACGAAACCGCCAACCCGAAAGACAAGATCCGGCGCGCCACCAACCTGGTCGTGTACCGCATCGCCATCTTCTACCTGGCGTCGATCTTCCTGGTGGTGTCGCTGGTGGCCTGGAACGACCCGGGGCTGAAAGCAGTGGGTTCGTTCCAGCGTGTGCTTGAGGTGCTGAACGTGCCGGGCGCCAAGCTGCTGGTGGATATCGTGGTGCTGGTGGCCGTGACCAGCTGCATGAACTCGGGCCTGTACACCGCGTCGCGCATGCTGTATTCGCTGGGCGCCCGTGGCCAGGCGCTGAGCGTTACCAAGCGTATCTCCGGCTCTGGCGTACCGACCGTGGCGGTCATCTTCTCGACCCTGGCCGGCTTTGCCGGGTGCTTCGTCAACTATGTGTTCCCAGGCAAGGTATTCGGCTTCCTGCTGTCCACCACTGGCGCCATCGCCTTGCTGGTGTACCTGGTGATTGCCGTGTCGCAGCTGCGCATGCGTGCCCGTGCCGAGCGTGAAGGGCGGCCGCTGGAGCTGAAGATGTGGCTGTTCCCGTGGCTGACCTGGCTGGTTATCGGCACCATCGTCATGGTGCTGGGCTACATGCTGTTCAGCGATGCCTACCGCTACGAGACACTGATGACTGCCGGGGTGACTGCATTCATCCTGCTGGTTTCGCTGACCCAGCGGGGCGCCAAGGTGGTTGCCCAGGCGGCCTGATGATTCTGCTTTAATGGGGGCGTTGCGCGCCCCCATTCGAACAAGCACAGGAAGCGTATGAACGACCACTCCCTTTCTCTACAGGCCCTCGCTGCACCCGATGGCACTTGCTACGGCTGCGGTTGCTCCCACCCCAGCGGCCTGCACCTGCAAAGCCACTGGGATACCGACGGCATCCACCTGTTGTGCAGGCACCTGCCCGACAGCACCTTCATCGGCTGGCCTGGCCTGGTCTATG
This sequence comes from Pseudomonas sp. B19(2017), assembly GCF_002113165.1. Taxonomy (NCBI): domain Bacteria; kingdom Pseudomonadati; phylum Pseudomonadota; class Gammaproteobacteria; order Pseudomonadales; family Pseudomonadaceae; genus Pseudomonas; species Pseudomonas sp. B19(2017). The sequence continues at coordinate 553,085 of NZ_NEJR01000002.1, read as the reverse complement.
GCGGCCTGCTGGCGATGCTGGTCGACTGCCACTCCAACTGGACGGCGATGGCCTACCACTACCGTAACGAAGGTCGCGAGCCGGGTAGCCTGCCGCGTATCGACTGCGTTACCGGCACGCTCAACCTGACCTACCTGAAACCCACGCCGATGGGCGTCGAGCTGTTGCTCAAGGCACGTGTGGAAGGCGAAGTAGGGCGTAAGAGCCGGGTAATTTGTGAAGTGTGGGCCGACGATGTGCTGACCGTCACTGCCGACTCGGTGTTCGTTCGCGTCGATACCGAAAAGCTCAAGCTCAAAGCCCACGGCCAGGCCTGAAACGCGCATGCTGATAAAGGGTCGGTGATGGTCAGCGGCCGGGGATGCCTCTAGAGTGAGAGGTTCATTCCCCAGGCAAGGTTGATCATGACCGATCTCAGTGCTTTCCCCATTACCCGCAAGTGGCCCGCGAAATACCCCGAGCGCCTGCAGCTTTACTCGCTGCCGACGCCCAACGGCGTCAAGGTGTCGATCATGCTCGAAGAGATCGGCCTGGCCTATGAGCCGCACAAGGTCAGCTTCGACAACGATGACCAACTGAGCCCCGAATTCATCTCGCTCAGCGCCAACAACAAGATTCCCGCCATCCTCGACCCCAATGGCCCAGGCGGCAAGCCGCTGCCGCTGTTCGAGTCCGGGGCGATCCTGCAGTACCTGGCGGAGAAGAGCGGCCAGTTGCTCAGCCAGGACCCGGCCCAGCGTTACCAGGCCTTGCAGTGGCTGATGTTCCAGATGGGCGGTATCGGGCCGATGTTCGGCCAGGTTGGCTTCTTCCACTTCTTCGCTGGCAAGGAATACGAGGACAAGCGCCCGCGGGACCGTTATGTCAACGAGTCCAGGCGCCTGCTCGGTGTGCTGGACCGGCATTTGAAGGGCCGGGAGTGGATGGTCGACGAGTACAGCATTGCCGACATCGCGATCTTCCCCTGGGTGCGCAACCTGGTGGAGCGCTATAACGCCCGTGAGTTGGTCGGCTTCGATCAGTTCAAGAACGTGCAGCGGGTGCTGGCGGCATTCCTCGAGCGGCCGGCCGTGCAGCGTGGGCTAAAGATTCCAGGTTGATGTTGGCTGTAAGGGCGCTATCGCCGGCAAGCCAGCTCCCACAGGTAATGCACAAGGCCTGGGGCCTGTGGTGTACCTGTGGGAGCTGGCTTGCCGGCGATAGCGCCCTTAGAGCCAACAATGTACTCCAGCGGCTCAGAAAATATGGTGCAGCAACCAGTACAGGCTGCCGGCCAACAGCATCGCTGCCGGCAAGGTCAGCACCCAGGCCATCAGCAGATTGATCAGCGTGCGCTTCTGAATCCCCGACCCGTTGGCCACCATGGTCCCGGCCACCCCGGAGCTCAGCACGTGGGTGGTCGACACCGGCAACCCGAACATGTCCGCCGCACCGATGGTGCACATCGCCACCACTTCAGCCGAAGCCCCCTGGGCATAGCTGAGGTGGGTCTTGCCGATCTTCTCGCCTACCGTCACCACGATGCGCCGCCAGCCGACCATGGTACCCAGCCCCAGTGCGATGGCCACGGCCACTTTCACCCACAGCGGGATGTAGCGGGTGGCATCGTCCAGCTGGGTCTTGAACAGCAGCACCTTGCTGCGTGTGTCGGCATCGAACACCACCAGCTGGTTCTTCTCGATCAGGCGGATGGCTTCGCTGGTCAGGTACATGTCGTTGCGCACGTTGGCCATGGCTTCGGCCGGTACCCGTTTGAGCGAGCCATAACCTTTGACCTCATCGCCGATCATGCCGGTCAGCGCTGCCAGCGCCGGTGCCAGGTGCGGGCTGGCCTTGGGTTCTGCAATGAACGTGGTCAGCACCTGGCGCGGGTCGGCCGGGGCCGTTTGCGGGTTGTTGCGCACCAGTGCCTGGCGGGTTACCTCGGCGACGGCGGAAAACTGCAAGGCCTGCTCATTGGGCATGGTCTTGTTCAGTGCGTAAGCCATCGGCAGGGTGCCAACCAGGATCAGCATGATCAGGCCCATGCCTTTCTGGCCGTCGTTGGAGCCATGGGCAAAGGACACGCCGGTGCAGGTCAGGATCAGCATGCCGCGGATCCACCACGGTGGCGGCGTCTGGCCTTCCGGCGCCTGGTACAGCGCCTTGCGCCGGACCAGCGCGCGCAGGGCCAGCAGCAACAGGGCAGCGCAGGCAAAGCCGATCAGCGGCGAGAACAGCAAGGCATAACCGACCTTGCTGGCCTGGGCCCAGTCCACGCCACTGGTGCCGTCGCGCCCGTGCATCAGCGCATTGGCCACGCCCACGCCGATGATCGAACCGATCAGGGTGTGCGAGGATGAGGCCGGCAGGCCCAGCCACCAGGTGCCGAGGTTCCAGATGATCGCCGCCAGCAGCAGGGCGAAGACCATGGCGAAGCCGGCCGAGGAGCCGACCTGCAGAATCAGCTCAACCGGCAGCAGCGCGATGATGCCGAACGCCACCGCGCCGCTGGAAAGCAGCACGCCGAGGAAGTTGCACAGCCCGGACCAGACCACGGCGACCGGTGCCGGCAACGAATGGGTGTAGATGACGGTGGCCACTGCGTTGGCGGTGTCGTGGAAGCCATTGACGAACTCGAAGCCCAGGGCAATCAGCAACGCCAGGCCCAGCAGCAGAAATGGCGTGACCGTGGTGATTACCGTACCGCTGGCCGTCACATCCTGCTTCAGGCTCCAGGCGGTGTAGGCGATGCCGGCCAGCAGCAGGCCGAAGAACAGCACCAGGCTGGCACGCCCCGGCTTGTGGGCAAGCTGCGGGCGGGAGTCGCGTTGGGCCAGTTGCGGCTGGCTGGCCAGTGACGGGGTTGCCATGGGGGCTCCGGTTGGCAGGGGGCGAAGGTGCCGAAGGCCTTGAGCATAGAAACAATTCGTAACCCGGCCGTGACCTCGATCAATGATTTATCTAGGCTCAAGACGGACGGTAATGGCAGGAGAAACCCATGATTCGCTGCAAGCGTGTCTATGACGCGGTTGAGCCGGACGATGGCCAGCGCGTGTTGGTCGATCGCCTGTGGCCGCGTAACAAGCGCAAGGAAGACCTGCACGGGCAGTGGTTGCGCGAAGTTGCACCCTCGGCTGAGTTACGCAAGGCGTTTCACCAGGGTGAAGTGGACTTCGCCGGCTTCACCCGGCGCTACCAACAGGAACTGGCGGCCCGCCCAGAGCACTGGTACCCGCTGTTGGACTTGGCGGGGAAGGGCACGCTGACATTGCTTTATGCGGGCAAGGACACCGAGCACAATAATGCCCGGGTGCTGGCTGAGTGGCTGGAGGACGAGCTGGACCGGCGTGGGCCTGGTACTTCGCCGGTGTGCTACGCCCCATGATTGATATTTGTTGTGCCGGCGATAGGGCCTGGCCTGGCAACTGAAGAGTCCGCAATGTGCTGCCCCTGAACCTGACCCCCGCCAACGGCACCCACCGCACCTTCGCCCGCGACCTCACGCGCCGCGCCATGCTGCCGTACTACCGCGAATACGACCTGCTGTGGATAGAGCAAGCCTTCGACGAAGCCTGGGGCTGGCGCGAACAGTGGCTGGTGACTGAAGGCGATCGCGTGCTCGGCTACTGCAGCCTCAGCCAGGACCGCCAGGCGCTGTTCATCCGTGAGTTGCACCTGCTACCCGAGCACCGTGGGCGTGGTGTCGGCAGCTGGGTGCTGGAGCAGCTGGCGCTGTGGGCCCGCCAGCGGCATCTGCCGCTGCTACGGCTGATGGTGTTTCGCAGCAACCCGGCGCGTGTGCTGTACCGGCGCCAGGGTTTCGTCGAAATGGGTGAGGACGACTGTTTTGTGCGCATGCAGCGTACGATCGACTAATAGCGCAATGATGGCTTGTCGCGACGAGTGGGCATGGGCATAGTGAACTCAGGCGTTTACGGCTGCCTGCCGGTGGGTAGGCAGTACCAGCGTGTGAACAGGGAAAAGGAGCCCCCCATGAATGGAATCGGTCCGCGGTTGAGGGAAGAGCGTGAGCGTCTTGGGATGACCCAGCGCGTGTTTGGTGACATCGGCGGGGTCGAACCCAATGCCCAGGGCAAATACGAGAGTGGTGAACGCTCGCCGCGGGTCGATTACCTGGCGGCATTGGCGAGCAGAGGCGTGGATGCGCTATATGTGCTCAGCGGTATCCGCACCCCGGCACCGCTCGAAGGGCTGAACACCGATGAGTCCAGTTTACTGGATGCGTTCCGGCAGTTGTCGGGCGACGATCAGGCGGCACTCTGGCACTTGCTGAGGCGTTTGACCCACCCCGACAAATCCCGGCAGGCAGTGAGGCCGCTGCCGGTTGAACGTCAGGCGTTTCTTACGGAAGGAATGCGTTAGGTCCGCCGTGAAAAATTTTGTTAAGGTGGCAGGATCCAATCGCCCTGCTGACGAGGTGTGTGCTTGATTAGGGTCTTAGTGGTCGATGATCACGATCTGGTACGAACCGGTATTACCCGCATGCTGGCCGACATCGATGGCCTGCAGGTGGTGGGTGAGGGTGATTCGGGCGAATCGGCACTCAAGCTGGCCCGCGAGCTGAAGCCGGACGTGGTGCTGATGGACGTGAAAATGCCCGGTATCGGCGGCCTGGAGGCTACCCGCAAGCTGCTGCGCAGCCACCCGGACATCAAAGTGGTTGCCGTGACCGTGTGCGAGGAAGACCCATTCCCCACGCGCCTGCTGCAGGCCGGCGCTGCCGGCTACCTGACCAAGGGCGCCGGCCTTGACGAAATGGTCCAGGCCATCCGCCTGGCCTTTGCCGGCCAGCGCTACATCAGCCCGCAGATCGCCCAGCAGCTGGCGCTGAAACCGTTCCAGCCACAGGGTTCACCGTTCGACGCCTTGTCGGAGCGGGAAATCCAGATTGCCCTGATGATCGTCGGCTGCCAGAAGGTACAGATCATCTCCGACAAGTTGTGCCTCTCACCCAAGACCGTCAATACTTACCGTTATCGGATCTTTGAAAAACTCTCGGTCACCAGCGACGTCGAACTGACCTTGCTGGCCGTTCGCCACGGTATGGTCGACGCAAGCCTGTAAAACCTCATGTCCCAAATTTTCGATGCCAGCGCATTCCTGGCGACCTGCAGTGGTCGCCCGGGCGTATACCGGATGTTCGACGGCGAAGCCCGGCTGCTTTACGTGGGCAAGGCCAAGAACCTCAAGAAGCGCCTGGCCAGCTATTTCCGCAAGACCGGCCTGGCGCCCAAGACCGCCGCGCTGGTGGCGCGCATCGCCCAGGTCGAAACCACCATCACCGCCAACGAAACCGAGGCGCTGCTGCTGGAGCAGAACCTGATCAAGGAATGGCGGCCGCCGTACAACATCCTGCTGCGCGACGACAAATCCTACCCCTACGTGTTCCTTTCCGACGGCGAGTTCCCGCGGCTGGGTATTCACCGTGGGGCGAAGAAGGCCAAGGGCCGCTACTTTGGCCCTTACCCCAGTGCCGGGGCCATTCGTGAAAGCCTCAGCCTGCTGCAAAAGGCCTTTTCGGTGCGCCAGTGCGAAGACAGTTACTACGCCAACCGCACCCGGCCGTGCCTGCAGTACCAGATCAAGCGCTGCAAAGGCCCCTGCACGGGCCTGGTAACCGCCGAGGAATATGCCGAGGACGTGCGCCATTCGGTGATGTTCCTCGAAGGGCGGAGCCAGCAGTTGGGCAACGAGCTGAATGCCGAGATGGAGAAGGCCGCCATGGCCCTCGATTTCGAGAAGGCCGCCGAATTGCGCGACCAGATCGCCTTGCTGCGCCGGGTCCAGGACCAGCAGTACATCGAAGGCGGCAGCGGCGATGTCGACGTTATCGCCGCCTTCGTCAACCCCGGTGGCGCCTGCGTGCACCTGATCAGCGTGCGCGGCGGGCGGGTGCTGGGCAGCAAGAACTTCTTCCCGCAGGTGGGCATCGAGGAGGAGGTGGCCGAAGTGATGGCGGCGTTCCTTTCCCAGTACTACCTGGGCAATGCCGAGCGCGAACTGCCGGGCGAACTGATCGTCAACGTGGTGCACGAAGACTTCGAGGCCATCACTGAAGCGCTGCACACGCTGCGTGGCCGCGAGCTGACCATCAGCCACCGGGTGCGCGGTACCCGCGCCCGCTGGCAGCAACTGGCGGTGACCAACGCCGAGCAGGCGCTCAATGCCCGCCTGGCCAACCGCCAGCACATGGCCGCACGTTTCGAGGCCCTGGCCGAGGTGCTGCAGCTGGACGAGGTGCCGCAGCGCCTGGAGTGCTACGACATCAGCCATTCCAGCGGCGAAGCCACCGTGGCCAGCTGCGTGGTATTCGGCCCTGAAGGCCCGCTCAAGTCCGACTACCGCCGTTTCAACATCGAAGGTGTCACGGCGGGTGACGACTACGCCGCCATGCACCAGGCCCTGACCCGCCGTTACGGGCGCATCAAGGACGGTGAGGGCAAGCTGCCAGACGTGCTGCTGGTGGACGGCGGCAAAGGCCAGCTGAACATGGCCCGTGACGTGATGCAGGAACTGGGCTTCAGCGACCTTACCCTGCTTGGCGTGGCCAAGGGCGTGACGCGCAAGGCCGGTTTCGAAACCCTGTACCTGAACGATGTGCACCATGAGTTCACCCTCAAGGGCGACTCACCGGCCCTGCACCTGATCCAGCAGATCCGCGACGAAGCCCACCGTTTCGCCATTACCGGCCACCGCGCCCGCCGTGGCAAGGCCCGCCGGGTGTCGAGCCTGGAGGACGTGGCCGGGGTAGGGCCCAAGCGCCGGCGCGACCTGCTGAAACATTTCGGCGGCCTGCAAGAGCTCAACCGCGCCAGTATCGATGAAATCGCCAAAGCACCCGGCATCAGTAAAAAGCTTGCCGAGTCGATTTATGCCAGCCTGCATAGCGAGTAGAATGCGGGCTCAACTTGCGGCCAGTCGTACCGATGAATATTCCAAACCTGCTCACCGTTCTACGCGTCCTGCTCATCCCGATCTTCATCCTGCTGTTCTACATGCCTTACCACTGGAGCTACATGGCAGCCAGCAGTGTGTTCGCCGTTGCCGCCGCCACCGACTGGCTGGACGGCTACCTGGCGCGTCGCCTGCAGCAGAGCACGCCGTTCGGTGCGTTCCTCGACCCTGTGGCCGACAAGCTGATGGTGGCGGTGGCCCTGGTGCTGCTGGTGCAGACCCACGCCAACTTCTGGCTGACCCTGCCGGCCGCGGTCATCATTGGCCGCGAGATCGTGGTGTCGGCGCTGCGCGAGTGGATGGCCGAACTGGGTGCGCGGGCGCATGTGGCGGTGTCCAACCTTGGCAAGTGGAAAACCGCGGCACAGATGCTGGCACTGGTGATCCTGCTGGCCAACCCGCCTGCGGTGACCTTCTGGGTAATCCTGGGTTATGCATTGTTGCTGGTAGCGGCGGGGCTGACCCTGTGGTCGATGGTGCACTACCTGATGGCCGCCTGGCCGCACCTGCGCGAAGGTTCGGAACAGAAATAAAAGTTTTTTGAATCAAGGGGTTGACGCCGTTTTGGAATTCGCTAGAATGGCACCCATCACGACGCGGGAATAGCTCAGTTGGTAGAGCACGACCTTGCCAAGGTCGGGGTCGCGAGTTCGAGTCTCGTTTCCCGCTCCAAATTGGCCCTTATCGAAGCATTTCGGTGGGGCAAGAAAGAAGGCCCTTCGGGGCCTTTTTTCGTTTCTGTCATTTGCTCTTTTCCCTCCGCCGCCACGCCTGTCTGCTTGATCGACGCCACGCTAAGATCTGGTCATCAAAGGAGGCTTGAGATGACCCGATCTTCTAATACCAGTGTTGCCACTGAAGTCAGAAACCTTGCCAAAAAGCACCATGTTACCGCGGAGCGTGACGGGGTGAGTGGTATGGCTGTGACTATCAGTCGTCTGGCTGGTGATATCATCAACCTGGACGTCGTCGAACAGTTGCTGGTGAACCTTAAAAGAAAAGGCGTGCTCAGCAAGGTTGAGATCATGGCACTGCAAGGGCGCTATCTCGCCGAAAAACGGCGCACCAGGAAACCGATCCGCGCATGAGCTTCGATCCGTTCGGAGATTTCGAGGTGGCAGGGTACCTGCAAAGTGCCCAGCAACCCAAAGACCCAGATCTGCAGATTGCCATAAAGCGTCTGTAAGTCGTGGAAGAAAGGGCCTTCGGGCAAATGCCTGTCAGTTAAGATATTTGGGGCCGCCTTGCGGCCCATCGCCGGCAAGCCAGCTCCCACAGGTATAGTGCAACTCTTGAGCCCTGCGCTGTACCTGTGGGAGCTGGCTTGCCGGCGATGGGCTGCAAAGCAGCCCCAGTGAAGCCTTTAGAAACCTTAACTGACTGGCATTAGCCTTCGGGCCCTTTTTCGTTTCAGCGCCAAACCGCCAGCCCGAACCCGTCACTCGTTGCCCTGGCGCCTCCAAAGTTGTGCCGACAGCAGTTGCAGGCGCTCGGCCAGGTTGGCCACATGGGCCGCAGTAGTACGGCTCTGGCTGCTGGCAAGCACACTGTTGCGGGTGGTTTGGCTGATGTCCGCCAGGCTGCCCTGAATGCTGTCACCCACCGCGCTCTGCTCCTCTACAGCGGCAGCGATCTGCACACTCATACCGCTTATCTCATCGACGCGCCGGGTAATGCCATCCAGCGCCCGGGCGGCCAGCAGTGCCTGTTCGACGCTGACCTCGGCCTTGCTGTGACTGCGCTGCATCGCCAGCACGGCATTACCGGTGGAGCGGCGCAAGGTTTCGATAGTGCCCTGGATGTGGGCGGTGGATTGCTGGGTTCGCGAAGCCAGCCCGCGCACCTCGTCGGCGACCACGGCGAAACCCCGGCCCGCCTCACCGGCGCGAGCAGCTTCGATGGCGGCGTTGAGGGCCAGCAGGTTGGTCTGTTCGGCGATGCTTTGAATGACCTCCAGTACCCGGCCAATTTCACTTCCATGCTGTTCCAGTTGATCGATCACCGCGCTGGTCTGTTGCACCTCGCTGGCGAGACTGTCGATGTGCTGGCGGGTTTGCTCGACCAGGTGCTGACCGCGGTCCGATTCCTCATTGGCCAGGTTCGCCGCGCTGGCGGTGAGCTGGGCGTTGCGCGCCACTTCCTGCACACTGCTGGCCATCTGGGCTATGGCGCTGGCTACCTGGGCGGTTTCCCCCTGCTGCCGCAGGGTTGCGCAATTGTTATCGTCCACTGCAGACACGAGCTCTTCGGCTTCCTTGTTCAACTGGCGGGACGAATCGGCAATGCGTCCGACGATTGCCCGGGTCTCGGCTTCGAGCATTTGCAGGGCGAACTCGACCTGGCCAAATTGGTCGCGGCGGCCGCTGTAGAGGATCTGGCTCAGCGGGTTGTCGGCGATCTTCCTGGCTTTGCGCGCAAGGGCGTCGAGGGGGCGCAGGCTGAAGCGCAAAAGGCCGCCGAGCAGCAAACTCGACAGCATCATGGAGAGAGCGGCATGGCTCCAGGCCAACGCGCCCAGCGAGCCCAAGGCAGCGAAGCACAGCAGGTTGACGCCAGTGCTGGCGAGTGCCAGGCGCATGCCGACGGATAGCCGTGACATACGCAGGCAGTTGGCCTTTCTACCGCTACGCAGCTGCGCGTAAAGATGTTCTGCGGCTTGCACCAGCGCTGTGGCCGGTAGCGTGCGAACCGATTGGTATTCCACTGTTTCGCCATCGCGCTGCATCGGCGTGACGTAGGCGCTGACCCAGTAGTGGTCGCCATTCTTGCAGCGATTTTTTACCAGCCCCATCCACGAGCGCCCATCCTTGAGTGTTTGCCACAGATGCGCAAAGGCTTCCGGGGGCATGTCCGGGTGGCGCACGATGTTGTGATTGACGCCGAGCAGTTCGGTTTCACTGAAGCCGCTGATGTTGATGAAATCGGGGTTGACGTAAGTGATGGCGCCTTTGGTATTGGTTGTGGAAAGGATGTTCGCGTTTGCGCTGAATTCGACGGCACGACCACTGACCGGAAGATTGGTTTTCATTGTTTTTCTCCTGAACTGACGGGTACGCGCCGGGTAACTGCGCTTTCCTCGAAACGGTCTTCTGTGCTGAGCAGATGTTGTATCTGGGCGGCAGGTTGTGGCCGACTGAACCAGTAGCCTTGGGCGTAGTGGCAGCCTTCACCGACCACGAATTCGAGCTGCGCCGAACTCTCGATGCCTTCGGCCACCACTTCCAGGCCAAGGCTACGGCCGAGGCCGATGATCGCTTGGCTGATCGCACTCTGTTTGCTCTCGCAAGGCACGCCGTTGATGAAGCTCTTGTCCAGTTTGAGGATGTGCAGCGGAAAGCGGGTGAGGTAGCCCAGCGAGGAATAGCCGGTGCCAAAGTCGTCCAGGGCCAGCAGTACGCCGAGGCTGGTCAATTCATGCAGACAGGCCAATGTGTCCGTGTCGTCATGCATCAGCTGGCTTTCGGTAATTTCCAGGATCAGGCTGGCGGGCGGCAGGCCGCTTTCCTGCAGGATGTCGATAAGCCGAAGGGTGAAGTCGACTTGTTGCAGCTGGGTGCTGGAGATGTTCACCGAGCAGCGTAAAAGGCCATTTCCGGCCAGTTGCCAGAGCCGGGTCTGCTGGCAGGCCTGGCGCAATACCCATTCGCCGACGCGGATGATCTCCCCCGACTCCTCCAGCGCCGGGATGAACTCCAATGGCGAGATCAGGCGTTCACCATGGCGCCAGCGCAGCAGCGCCTCGACCCCGGTCACCTGCGGCGCCCCTGGGTCCAGACGATAGATCGGTTGGTAATACAGTTCGAACTCATTGCGTTGCAGTGCCTGGCCTAGCGCGGACTCCAGTTCAAGATTCTGCTGTGCGGTGTCTTGCAACGTTTCGTCGTAGTGGGCGAAGCGCGCCTTGCCGGCAGACTTGGCTCGGTAGAGGGCAAGATCGGCCGCCTGCAGGACATCCAGGGCTTTGCCATTGTCGTGCAATGGCGCGATGCCGATGCTGGCGCTGACCACCAGGGTTCGGCCGTCCATGTGCAGCGGCTTATGCAAGTTGTCGAGGATGCGCTGGGATATCTGTTCGGCGTCGCGGTCGCAGGTAAGGTCATGAAGCAGGACGATGAACTCGTCTCCGCCGAAGCGGAACAGTTGGTCGGTGGGGCGCAGCGACTCTTTCAGGCGCATTGCAACTTCCACCAGCACACGATCACCGACGTTGTGGCCGAGGCTGTCGTTGATCAGCTTGAAGCGGTCCAGATCGATGAATAGTAGCGCCTCGTAGTCACCGCCCTTGCGCTGCTTCCTGAAGGTCTTCTGCATCTGCTCGTCAAGCCGGATGCGGTTGGCCAGGCCGGTCAACGGGTCATGCTGGGCGGTGTGCTGGAGGCGCTGCTCGGCATCCTTGCGTGCACTGATATCAGACTGCGAGCCAGCCATGCGTAGCTCGCCGGGGTTGGTCATTTCGGCGACCCCTCGCACGAGGACCCAGATGTAGTCGCCGTTGTGCTTGCGGATACGGTACTCGTAGTGAACGGAGGATGTCTGCCCTTGTAGATGGGCATTGATGGCATGGCGAAAATCCGGCAGGTCGTCCGGGTGCACGCGGCCGAACCAACTGGCACTGCTCTCGCCGATGCTGTCGCGGCTGAGGCCGAGCATGCTGGCCCAGCGTTCAGAAACGTAAAGCCGGTCCTGGTCCACATGCCAGTCCCACAGCCCGTCGTTGGCACCGCGCAGCGCGCGGGCGAAGCGAGCCTCACTATCTTCCAGCGCCTTGTGCTGGGCCGCACTGTAGGTATCGATGGCCAGCGTCATGTCGAAGAACACCGCCTTCAACAGGCTTGAATAGAGCGTCACATCCGGGCTGTCGCCGAACACGCTTTCAAGCATGTCGTCGAGGTAAAGCCGGTAGCTGCCGAGGTACCACTTCAGCTCCAGGCCGATCTGCTGATGGATCACACCGATGCGCAGGCGGCCGTTGACGTAGGTTTCATCGTAGGGGCCGCTCCACAAGCGCTGGTAATACTCAGCCTGGCTCTGTTTCAAACGGGCGGTGACCTCCGGCGTGCGAAGCAAAGCGGACGGCGTGGCGAATTCCGCCAGGTGACGGTACAGATGGTCGACGAAAGCCTGCTGGGACGGGGCCATCTGCTGAGCTGCTGCGCCTAGTCGTCTGGCATCATCGGCGCTCCAGTCGAGAAAGCGAAAGCGTTCGACAATCTCCGCGTGGTCGAGACGGATACGCTTGAGCAGTTCCTCGAGGTCTTTTGTCACCTTCATTCATATCCCCCGGTGGTGGTGGAGATTCCTTTTTGCAGAACAAAAAAAAGCGCCGTGGCAACAAGTTCCGCTCGAGAACTTGTTGCCACGGCGCTTCGTCTTTCAGGCCTATTATCCTGCTCGGCAAAGCCGGTTCCCGCAGGGCGGAACCTGGTGATGGCACATTCACATCATTGGGGGATCTTCCGACAATTTGTCCAGCAATGCAACCAAGCGTCGCCGCAGCAAACCCAGTTCGCGGGATTTGAAGGCGTGTCGGGTCTGTTCGAGCACCTCGGTGGCATCCAGCAAGGCAGCTTGTACCTGCCCGGCCGAGCCCAACCGGGCTTCACCGAGCCAGCGGCAAAGCGGTGCCGCGCTGCAATTGGCAGGCGTACTCAGCACCTCGCAATCGGGTGCGACAGGCGCCAACAGCTGGCGCAATTGATCGGCCAGTTCAAGATTGTTGCAGATAATTCTGGTTGCCGGGTTGGACTCGCGCATCAAACTTCATTCCCCAATGTTCGGTGTGCTGTTTACAACACCGCCCATGGCGTTTGATTGATTCAGATCAATGCTGAAACCTTTCCATTTGGCCTGTGAAGCCCTTCGGCGCGAACAGTGTTTCTGGAAACCGAGCGCCGTGGGGCGGCGCTCGGTTTCGAATGGGCAACGAACGTCCTGTCAAACGTGTGGCCGCCTGCTCAGTACCTGAACTCGACCCCCACGTACGCGCCAATCCCGTCCCCCGGCCAGAACGACGCGGTATCCTGCCCGCGCGCGTTGTACACCGGCGTCACCGCCGTCACGTAGGCCTTGTTCGCCAGGTTCTTCAGATCCAGCGATACCTTCCAGTTGCCCTTCGGCGCTTCATATCCCAGGTTCGCCCCCCAGATGGTGTACGACGGCGCATACAGGGTATTGGCATAGTCCACGGCCGTACGCGAGGCTGACTGTACGTTGACACCGGTGTACCAGCCGCTGTGGTCCTGGTACTGCAGCTCGCCCTGGTAGATGTGCTTGGGCACGCCCGGCAACTGGTTGTCGCCGAAGGTGTCGTCATGCCGATAGTAGAAGTCGTTGTAGGTGTACACCTGGCGCCAGCGTACCAGGTCGCCCTGCGGGTTCTCCCAGAGGCGGGTGTTGAGGCCGGCTTCGACACCCTGGTGGATGGTCGGTGAGGCGTTGAAGGCGCCGGTGACTGCCGCCGACGATGAGGTGGCGGGGATGATCTGCACGTTCAGCAGCTCGTCGTGGATCCACGAGCGGTACAGGGCCAGGCTGCCATCGAAGATGCCGTGCGAGCCCTTGATACCGACCTCGAAGGTGTTGGCCTTCTGCTCCACCAACGGGCGGATGTAAGGCAGGGTCGGGCCGGAGCCCGAGTATTCCCACGAAGCCGGCGGGTCGATGCTGCGGCTGAAGTTGGTGAATACCTGCAGGTTCGGGCTGAACTCGTAGCGCAGGCCGATGCGCGGGGCGGTGCTCCAGTTGTCGTAGTCCACGTGCTGCGGGAAGGTGGTGGTGTTCGGGTTCACCGCGTGGTCGATGTTGATGTTGCGCCGCACGTTGATGAACGACACGCCGCTGGTGAGCCAGAGGTTGTCGACCAGGTTGATATCGTTGCCCAGGGCAATCACCCGGTCGAACGAATCCTTGTAATTGACCTGCTTGAGCGACACCTTGTTGTCGTTGGCCGAATTCACCCCGCCACGCAGATGCTGGGTGGACGTGACGGCGATGTTGCTGCGGCTTTCGTGGCCGAACAGGTAGTCGACCCGGTCGTAGCCCAACAGCAGGCCGAGGTCGTGCCAGTCCCAGTAGCTGGGGTTGCTCGGGCTGCGCGGGCTGTTGGTATGGCGATAGTCGTGGTACGACAGGCCGAAGGTCAGCCGTGCATCGTCGTCAAAGGTATAAGTGGTCTTGCTGCCTACCCAGATGCTGCCCGGGCGGCGCGCACCGGCACCGCTGCTCTCGGCGGTGGCGCTGGCACGACGTGGGTGGTGCAGTGCGGCGTTGAGGGTGGTGGCGCTGGGGTCGTTGTGGGTTTCGTCGCGGTAGCGCAGCAGCAGGCGGGTTTCCAGCTTGGGGCTGAAGCGATAGCCGGCATTGGCAACGATGCCCGAACTTTTCGACAGGCTGTAGTCGCGGTAACCCTCGTTGCGGTAGTTGTCGGCCTGCAGGTAGTAGTCCAGGTCGCCCTCGACCCCACCGTAGCTGATGCTCTGCTTCTGGTAGTGGTAGCTGCCGGCTTCGGCGCGCACGCGCAGGCCAGGGGCGCTGTAGCCGCTGTGGTTGACGAAGTTGACCGCGCCGCCGAGGGTCAGCGCGCCATACTGGAAGGCGTTGGCGCCGCGCAGGATCTCGGTGTAGTTGACGCCGCTGGCATTGAGGAATTCGTAAGGTGTACCGCCAGGGCCGGTCAGCGGCAGGCCGTCGAACAGGAACTTGATGCCTTCACGGAAGTAGCCGGGCGAGGTATTGGCACCGGAGCCGCGGATCGAGATCTTCGCAGCGTCGTTGCCGCCGGTGGACTGCACGAATACCCCGGGCTGGTAGCCGAGGGTGTCCTGCAGCGTGGCAGTGCGGCCTTTGGCGACTTCTTCGCTGTCGACCACGCTGGTGCCGCCCGGCACCTCGGCCAGGGCGCTGGCGGCCTGTTGTACTTCGGATTGCTTGGCTGCCTGCACGGTCACCGTGCCCAGGGTTTGCTCAGCGGCCAGTACCGTGACCGGGGCCAGCAGGGCCGTGGCCGCGGTGGCCAGGGCGGCGTGGCGGATGGCCAAGCGCAGTGGGTGGGTTTGAATCGCACGCATCGTTCAATTCCTTGCAAGTCATCGTAGGTCCTCGGCGTTCTATGGGAATAGTCAGGCCTGTCAAAATGTGTAAGAGCAGTTTTTGTGCCAGCTGGCGAAAGGCCGGAAGTTGCGGGGGTGGCCAAAGTTTTGCTGTGAAGTGCTGAATAAAACAGCAAACTTTGTTGCGCCCCTGTTGTTTGCGGAACAGTGCCGGTTATATCCAAATATCCAAAGGAGAGGGGGCGCCCTACGGGATGTTGTCAGGGCAACAGGGATGGAACAGTTTGTATGTTTAATGAGCCAGGCGGCTTAAACTAACCTCAATGAATGCGCCGTTTTAGCGCTGGCACGACAACTGCAATAGCCCTTTATGTAGCCGTCTATATAAAAGGCCCGTTGTGCAGCTGAATTCCCGATTGTTCAATACATGCCTGCTAGCCAGTGCGCTGTTGGTTGCCGCCTGCTCACCCGCCACGCCACCGCAGGGCCAGGTGCCGCTCAAGGGCGAAGCGCTCAGCGAAGTGAATGGCGTGATGCGCTACCCGGCCAGCGACTTCATCGAGCAGCAGCCCGGCAAGCGCGGCGGCACCCTGCGTGTGTCAGCGGCGAGCGACGCTGGCAGTTTCGATATCCATGCGCTGTCCAATGGCAACATGCAGTGGATGGGCCGCATCCTGTTCGACTGCCTGGTGTACCAGGCCGAAGACGGCACCCTCACGCCGTGGCTGGCGAAAAGCTGGGACATCAGCGCCGACGGCCTGACTTACACCTTCCACCTGCGTGACGACGTCACGTTCAGCGATGGCGAGCGCTTCAACGCCGAGGCCGTGCGGGTCAACCTCGAACACATGCGCGACCCCGTGACCAAGTCGCCGCTGGCTGCCGCCTATATTGCGCCGTACCTGCAAGGGCGGGTCGTGGACGAGTACACGTTCGAAGCGACCCTGCGTGCACCCTATGCGCCGTTTCTGGATGTGCTGTCGCAGGCCTGGCTGGGGATGATATCGCCGCGGCAGATCCTCCAGGCGCCGAAGACCATCGCCAGTCAGCCCATCGGCACCGGGCCTTTCGTGTTGACCGGCTGGGTGCGCGACCAGCGTGCCAGCTTTGCCCGCCGCCCGGGGTACAACTGGGCGCCGCCGGCGATCAACCACCAGGGCGAGGCGTATCTGGACGGCATCGAGCTGAGCTACGTGCCCGAAGCGATGATCCGTTACACCTCGCTGGAAGCCGCCGACAACGACATGGCCCTGGACGCCCCCGCGCAGAATGCCGCGGCGATCCGTGCCAACCCACAGCTGACCCTGCGCAACCGCATTCGCAAGGGCAACCCGTCGCGCAGCATCACCTTCAATGTCGAGCGTGCGCCGTTCGATGACGTGCGGGTGCGCCAGGCCGTGGCCAAGGCTATCGACCGTGATGGCCTGGCGTGGATTTCCGGCTTCGGCGAATACCTGGCCAAGGGCGACTTCCTTGCCGTGAATACGCCCGGCTATGACCCGGTGGCTCGCGACACCCTGGCCTTCGACCCGGCCGAAGCCGGGCGCCTGCTCGACGCTGCCGGCTGGACCGGGCGTGATGCCGAAGGCTATCGCACCCGTGCTGGCCAGCGCCTCGGGGCGATCTTGTTGACCTATGACAACCCGGCGTTCCCGGCCAATGTCTCGGTGGCAGCCCAGGCGGACCTGCGCAAGGTCGGCTTCGACCTGCGCATCGAGCTGCTGCCGCTCAGCAAGGTCATGGAGCTGCGCTACCGCGGCAACTTCGACGCCATCGGCGGCGGCTACTGGCACACCAACACGGCCGATGGCTTGTACATCCTCTACCACAGCCAGTCCATCCCCAGCGCACGCATGATCGGCCAGAACGTCGGCCACTTCCGTGACGCCACCCTCGACCGGTTGCTCGGCGCCGCCCGGCGCAGCACCGACCCGACCCAACGCCGCGAGCTGTACCGCCAGGCCCAGCAACGCCTGGGCGAGACCGTGCCGGCCGTGCCCTCGATGGAAAGCCAGATGCTGCTGGCCTACCGCAACGCGGTCGGCGGTGTGCTGTTCGATGGCTCGCACAACGTTCCCCTGTTCACCAGCGTGTGGCTGGCCAAGGAGCAACCATGACACTGCTGATCATCTTGCTGCGCCGCCTGCGTGACGGTGTGATCGTGCTATGGGCGGCGGCCAGCCTGACCTTCTTCGGCATGCAGCACAGCGGCGGCGATACCGCCCTGGCGATCCTCGGCGGCCCGGATGCCATGCCGAGCGAAGCGCTGCTGGCCCAGGTTCGCGCCGAGTACGGCCTCGATCAACCGCTGTGGGTGCAGTACGGCCACTACCTGGTGCGCCTGGCCAAGGGCGACCTGGGCGAGTCGTACCGGTTGCGCATACCGGTCGGCCAGGCGATTGGCGAGCAGGCCGGCGCGACCCTGGCGCTGGCCAGCAGCGCGGCGGTACTGGCAGTGCTGCTGGCGGTAGCCTCGGCGCTGCTCACCGCCAACCGTGGGCGGCGTTTGCGGGCGGTGGTGTCGGGCATCGAGCTGTTGCTGTCATCGGCGCCCAATTTCGTGATCGGTACGCTGCTATTGCTGGCCTTCGCCTTCCACTTCCATTGGTTGCCGCCGTCCGGGTCAAGCGGTTGGCGTTCGCTGGTACTGCCAAGCCTGGCCCTGGCGCTGCCGATCGCCGCGGTACTGGCCCAGGTGTTGCGCCAGGCGCTGGAGCAGGTGCTGGAACAACCCTTCATCACCCAGGCCCGTGCCCGTGGCATGAGCGACTTCGCTGTGCGTCTGCGCCATGCCCTGCGTCATGCCCTGGTGCCGCTGGTAACACTGGCCGGCTACGTGTTCGCCAGCCTGCTCGGCGGTGCCGTGGTGCTGGAGCTGCTGTTCGGCCGCCAGGGCATTGGCCGTTTGATGCTCGACGCTACCGCCAGCAAGGACGTGCCAGTGGTACTCGGCGTCACCCTGCTGGCGGCCGCGATCTACGTGCTGGTCAACCTGCTGGTGGACCTCGCGACCCAGGCCATCGACCCCCGCAGCGCACAACCCTGAATTTACGAAAAAGGACACATCATGAGCCAAACCACGATAACCGATGCCGAACTGGATGCGCGTTTCGCGCCGATCTTCGCGCGTATTGCCGAAGGCGCGGTGGCCCGCGAGCAGCAGCGCACCCTGGCCCATGAGCCGGTGGCCTGGTTGCGCGAAGCCCGTTTCGGTGCTCTGCGCGTGCCGCGCAGCCACGGTGGCTCAGGCGCAACCTTGCCGCAGCTGCTGCGCCAGTTGGTGCGCCTGGGACAGGCCGACTCCAACCTGCCGCAGATCTTCCGTGCCCACTTCGGCTTCGTCGAAGGGCGGCTGTCGTCCGGCGACGCCGCCTCCCAGGACTACTGGTTCGCCCGCGTGGTAGCCGGTGAACTGTGGGGTGCGGCCATGGCCGAGCGTACCGACAGTACCGGCAATACCGTGCAGTTGAGCGAAGACGAGGGTGGTTACCGCCTGGACGGTGAAAAGTACTACTGCACGGGCACGTTGTACGCCGATTGGGTGGCGGCAGTGGCCAACCACGGCGACGACTTTGTCAGCCTGGTGGTGCCGACTCGTGCATCGGGGGTGGAGCGGGTCGACGACTGGGACGGCTTTGGCCAGCGCCTGACCGGCAGCGGCACCACCCGTTTCACCCGGGTCAGCGTGCAGCCGCAGCATGTGCTGCGCCGTTTCGCCAAGGGCGAGCTGCGCGCCGAGTCGTACCTCACCGCGTTCTACCAGGCGGTGCACTTGGCCACCCTGGCGGGTATCGGGCGTGCAGTGCTGGCCGATGCGGTGGCGTTCGTCCAGGGCCGCACCCGCGCCTTCGGTGTGCCGGGGCAGTCGCAGCCGGCCGCAGACCCGCGGGTGCAGGCGGTGATCGGACGCCTGGCGAGCCTGGCCTTCGCCGCCGAGGCGCAAGTTACCGCCGTGGGCCAGAGCCTGCAGACGGTGTTCGAAGCCGGGCAGCAGGGCGAGGTGGCCGAGCAGCTGTATACCGATGCCGAGATCCATACGTTCCAGGCGCAGCAGATCGTCCTGCCGCAGGTGCTGGAGGCAAGCACCTTGCTGTTCGAAGTCGGCGGCGCATCGGCCACCAGCAATGCCCGGCGCCTCGATCGCCACTGGCGCAATGCCCGTACCCTGGCTTCGCACAACCCGGCGATCTACCGCGAGCAGGCGTTGGGCAACTACTACCTCAATGGCATCAGCCCGGCCCAGGCCTGGCGTGCCCTTCATGCCGGCGCCAGCGAAGGGCAGGGCAGCGGCGACGAAGCCAGCGCAGTCTGATCAGGAGAATCGGCATGACTACCAAACAGATGAGCCTGGGCATGAACATCCTCGGCTTCGGCTCGCATTCCGGCGCCTGGCGCCAGGGTGAGGCGGCAATCGACGCCTATATCGATGTCAACTATTACCGCGATATCGCACGTATTTCCGAGCGCGGTTGCCTGGATGCGATCTTCCTCGCCGATGGCCCGGCGTTGCCGCCGGATGTGTCCGCCCAGCCAGGCGGGCGCCTGGAACCGACTGTGCTGCTAACTGCAGTGGCGGCTGCTACCGAGCGCATCGGCGTGATCGCGACCTGCTCCAGCACTTACAACGAACCTTTCAACCTGGCCCGGCGAATTGCCTCGCTGGACCATATCAGCGGCGGTCGTGCTGCCTGGAATGTGGTCACCAATGCCGGTGATGCGGCGGCACATAACTTCGGCCTGGCTGGCGCGCCGTTGCATGTAGACCGCTATGGGCGGGCCGAGGAGTTCGTCGAGGTGACCTTGAAGCTCTGGGACAGCTGGGAGGACGACGCGATCATCGGTGATCGCGGCGCTGGCCGTTTTGCCGACCCGGGCAAGGTCCACACTGTGGATTTCAAGGGCAAGCACTTTCAGGTAAAGGGGCCGCTGAACCTGCCACGCTCGCCGCAGGGCAGGCCGGTCCTGGTGCAGGCCGGCTCTTCCGAAGGTGGCAAGGCACTCGGTTCACGCTATGCCGATGCGATCTTCACCACCCAGACCACCCTGGCCGATGGGCAGGCGTTCTATCGGGAGATGAAGGCACGGGCCAAAGCCTGGGGCCGCGACCCGCAGCACCTGAAGATCATGCCCGGCCTGTCGACCGTGATCGGCAGCACCGAGGCCGAGGCCCATGCACGCTTCGACGAGCTCAATGCCTGGCAAGGCGAGCACGGCCTGTTGCAGCAAGTGGCGGGGCGTATCGGCATCGATGCCAGTGAACTGGACCCGGATGCGCCATTGCCCTGGGCGCGGATTGGCGCGGTGGCGGACTTCGAGCGGGGGTCGCAGGGTTTTCTGGAGGCGCAGTTGAACTTGGCGCGCAGCGAGAACCTGACCATTCGCCAGCTGTCGCGGCGGATTCTGGTCGGGCACCGGTTGGCCGTCGGCACGCCAGAGCAGGTCGCCGATACCCTGGCCGAGTGGTTTCTGGCGGGCGCGGGAGATGGTTTCAACATCATGCCCGACATGTTCCCGTCGGGTGCGCGGGTGTTTGTCGAAGAGGTGGTACCGCTGCTGCAGAAGCGTGGGTTGTTCCGCACCGAATACACCGGCACCACCTTGCGCGAGCACCTGGGGCTGCCCAGGGCACACAACCAGTTCGCTGCCTAGGGGCGCACTGCGCCCCACCTGTGGGAGCTGGCTTGCCGGCGATGGGCTGCAAGGCAGCCCCAGGATTTGAAACCCGACACACTTCACAAGGATGCACCCATGCGCTACCGCCCACTCGGCCACACCAACCTCCAGGTCAGCCTGCTCAGCCTCGGCACCATGACCTGGGGCCACCAGAACAGCGAACAGGATGCCCACCAGCAACTGGACGCCGCCATCGCCGCCGGCATCAACTTCATCGACACCGCCGAGATGTACCCCACGCCCACCCGCGCTGAAACCTGGACCACCACCGAGCGCTATATCGGCACCTGGCTCGCCGCCCGTGGCAGCCGCGACAAAGTCCTGCTGGCCAGCAAGATCGCCGGCCCGGCCCGCGACCCCGGTGGCCAGGCGCACATCCGCGATGGCCTGTCGCACCACGACCGCAAGAACATCGTCGCGGCCCTGGAGGGTAGCCTGCGCCGCCTGCAGACCGATTACCTGGACCTCTACCAACTGCACTGGCCCGATCGCACCAGCAACTTCTTCGGTATCCGTGAATACCCCTACGTCGACGACCATCCGCAAACGGCAGCCATCGAAGAAACCCTTGCGGTGCTGGACGAGCAGGTCAAGGCCGGCAAGGTGCGTCATATCGGTGTGTCCAACGAAACACCGTGGGGTGTGGCGCAGTTTCTGCGGCACAGTGAGGACAAGGGCCTGATGCGGATTGCCAGCATCCAGAACCCGTACAGCCTGCTCAATCGCTTGTACGAGAACGGCCTTTCGGAGTTCAGCCATCGCGAAGGGATCAGCCTGTTGGCCTATTCGCCGCTGGCGTTCGGGGCGTTGACCGGCAAGTACCTGAACGGGGCAAGGCCGGAGGGTTCGCGGTTGTCGTCGGTGTATCGCACGTTCAATCGCTATGGCAGCGAAGAGGCCAACAGCGCGATTGCCAGCTATGTGCAGATTGCACGGGAGCATGGGCTGACACCGGCGCAACTGGCCCTGGCGTTCGTCATACGCCAGCCGTTCGTGGCCAGTGCGATCACCGGGCAGACCACCTTGCTGCAACTGCAGGAGAACCTGAGCGCACTGGATGTGCAATTGAGCGATGAAGTGCTGGCCGAGATCCAGGCCGTGCACCGGCGTATTCCCAACCCGGCCCCGTAGCCCACATGGCAAGGGCTTCGCCCTTGTTCGCGGCTGAAGCCGCTCCCACAGGGACCGCACGGATTCAGCCTTTGCGGTGATCCTGTGGGAGCGGCTTCAGCCGCGAAGAGGCCGGTACAGGCGACACAAGAAGGACAGACATGAACGCAATCGTATCCATACCAGACACAGTGACCAGCAGGAGGCAGGTTCGCCCAGGCCTGGCGCTGGCCTGGATCATATTGGGCCTGATACTGCTGGCAGTAACCTTCCCCGACTGGCTCTCGCCAACCGACCCGTTGGCTGCCGACGCCCGCCTGGCTTACTACCCGCCAGGCCCCGCCTTCTGGCTGGGCAGTGACGAGAACGGCCGCGATGTCCTCAGCCGGCTGATCCATGGCGCCCGCCCATCGCTCTACATCGGCCTGGCTGCCACCCTGGTCGGGCTTGGCCTGGGCACGCTGCTCGGCTTGCTCGCCGGCCTTTCTCCAGCCTGGCTGGACAACCTGCTGATGCGCGCCGTCGATGTGTTGCTGGCCTTCCCGGACCTGTTGCTGGCGTTGGTCATCATCACCCTGTTCGGCCAGGGCACCAGCAACCTGATCCTCGCCGTCGGCATTGCCTCGGTGCCGCGCTATGCCCGCCTGGTACGCGCCCAGACCCTGACCATCCGGCGTGCCAGCTTCGTCGAAGCGGCAGTCACGCTGGGCCGCAGGCCCTTGGCCGTGGTGTTCTGGCATGTACTGCCCAATGCCGTGCAACCCGTGCTGATCCTGGCCTGCATCGGCCTGGGTGGCGCCATCACCGCCGCCGCTGCGCTGAGCTTCCTCGGCTTCGGCGCACCACCACCCGCGCCGGAGTGGGGCGCGATGATGGCAGTGGCGCGCAACTTCATGGCCAACGCACCCTGGCTGATGGCCTGGCCAGCGCTGGCGATCACCCTGACTGTCATTTCCATCACTGTCATTGGCCGAGACTGGCTGCGCCGTAGCGAGGGCAGACACGCATGAGCATCTTCGAGAGGAACCAGGCACCGCTGGTGGACATCCGCGGCCTGCACGTGAGCTTCAAGGGTGTGCCAGTGGTGCACGGCGTCGACCTGCAATTGCATGCCGGGCAGTGCCTGGCATTGGTGGGCGAATCGGGCTCGGGCAAGAGCGTCACGGCGCGTACCCTGGTCGGCCTGACCGGCGCCGGTGCCCATGTGCAGGCGCAGCGCCTGGCCTTTGCCGGGCAGGACCTGCGGCAGTTCGATGAGCGCGCGTGGCAGCGCTTGCGCGGCGAGCACATCGGCTTTGTCATGCAGGATGCGTTGGGCTCGCTCGACCCGCTGCGCCGTGTGGGGGCAGAGGTCGAGGAGCCATTGTTGCTGCACACCGATCTGGCTGCGGAGCAGCGCCGTCTGCGGGTGCTCGAGTTGTTGCGCCAGGTCGGAGTACCTGAACCCGAAGTGCGTGCCCGGCAATACCCGTGGCAGCTCTCCGGAGGCCTCAGGCAACGCGCCCTGATTGCTTCGGCCATCGCCTGTCAGCCGCGCCTGTTGATCGCCGACGAGCCCACCACCGCGCTGGACGCCACGGTGCAGGCGCAGATTCTCGACCTGCTGGAGCAACTGCGCGAGCGCGACAACAGCCTGTTGATGGTCAGCCATGACCTGGCCGTGGTCGCACGCCTGGCCGACCGGGTGGCAGTGATGCGCCATGGGGTGGTGGTGGAACAGGGCAGTGTCGAACAGGTCCTGCAGGACCCGCAGGACCCCTATACCCAACGCCTGTTGAGCGCGGCGCGGGCGGTACATTTCAAACGACCGGCGACGCCGGCCCTGGCGCTGGTGGAGGACACCGTGGACAAGCAACCCGTGGTGCTGGAGGCGCGCGGCCTGAGCAAGGCCTTTGCCGGGCCGGACGGGCGGCTGCGTCAGGTGCTGAGCGATGTGTCGCTGCAGTTGCGTGCCGGGCAAACCCTTGGCGTAGTGGGCGAGTCCGGCTCCGGCAAGAGCACGCTGGGGCGCATCCTGCTGGGGCTGGAACGGCCGGAGCAAGGCAGCCTGCACCTGGCCGGGCAGGATTGGCTTGCGTTGTCTGCCGCGCAGCAGCGCCAGGCGCGGCAAGGGATCCAGGTGGTGTTCCAGGACCCGCTGGCCTCGTTCGATCCGCGCTACACCGTGCTACGGGTATTGGCCGAAGCGCTGGCGCATGCGGGTGTACCGCGTGCGTTGCAGCGCACCGAGGCGGCGGCGTTGCTGGAACGGGTGCAGTTGCCGGCGGGGTTGCTCGACCGCCGCCCGCTGGAGTTGTCGGGCGGACAGCGGCAGCGCATCGCGATTGCCCGGGCGCTGGCCATGAAGCCCAGGGCACTGGTGCTGGACGAACCGGTATCGGCACTGGATGTGTCGGTGCAGGCGCGCATCCTGGCATTGCTGGCCGAGCTCAAGGCGGAGCTGAACCTGGCTTGCCTGTTCATCTCCCACGACCTTGGGGTGGTGGAGCAGGTCAGCGACCAGGTGTTGGTGATGCAGGGAGGAAGGGTGGTGGAACAAGGGGCGGCAGCCCAGGTGCTCGGTCAGCCGCGTCATGCCTATACCCGCGCTTTGCTCGACGCCGTGCCTCATCTTCCGGCGGCGCGGTCAAGCTGGTTTGCGCGGATTGCCGTGTAAACCCGTGCCAGCCCGCACATAACTCATTGAATTGGCAGGGACACTGTGGGAGCGGCTTTAGCCGCGAACACCGGCGCAGCCGGTGCCATGCACCGCATTGGATTCTTCGCGGCTAAAGCCGCAGGACCACTACAGGAGAGGCATCGATGACCACAAACAAAACACAGTTCACTGTCGCCCCACCAACACCCCCCGCACACTTTGCCCCCGCAACAGCACCTCACCCTCGGCAAACCTCAGAAAAATCAAGCCCTTGAGCCCGGCACAACTCCTGCAACAGGCCTATTGAAGCCCAGTCACCGCAGGAGCGCTCTTGAACACACCCACCCTCCCACTTATCCCGCTCTGCACCGTACTGGCCTTGCTCGGCTGCAAGCCGAACGAGCAGCACACGGCGCAAAGCACCCAGCCGCAGCAGGGCGGCACCCTGGTCTACGCCACCGACCGCGAGCCCACCTGCCTGGACCCACATGTGGCCGGCGACATGCCGCAGGTATTCCTCGCCCAGCAGTACCTCGATTCGCTGGTGTCGATGGACAGCAACGGCCAGATAGGGCCTTGGCTGGCGACAAGCTGGGAGGTTTCGCCAGACGGCCTGCGCTACACCTTCCACCTGCGCCGCGACGTGCAGTTCACCGACGGTACGCCGTTCAATGCCGAAGCGGTCAAGGCCAACCTCGACCACATGGCCAACCCCAAGACCCAATCCAGTACCGCCGGTGGCTACATCCGCCAGTACCGCGGCACGAAGGTGCTCGACACCTACACTGCCGAAGTCACCCTGGCGACACCCTATGCGGCGTTCCTTGAAGTGCTGGCCCAGGGTTTTCTCGGCATCCAGTCGCCCACGGCGTTGCAACGCAGCCGTGACCAGAACTGCGAAAGCCCGGTCGGCAGCGGGCCGTTCAAGGTGGTGCGCTGGGACCGGCAGAACCAGGTGGAGCTGGTGCGCAACCCGGCCTACAACTGGGCGCCACCGACCGCACGACACCAGGGCCCTGCGTACCTTGAGCGCATCGTCTGGAAGTTCATCCAGGAACCGTCGGTGCGCTTCGCCTCGCTGCAGGCCGGTGAGGTTGATGTGATCGAAGCATTGCCACCAGAGTCGCACGAAGCAGCACGGCGCAATCCGGACGTGAAACTGATCATCGCCCAGCGCCCGGGCAACCCCACCAATGGCACCTTCAACCTGCGCCGTGCACCGTTCGACGACATCCGGGTACGCGAGGCTTTCGTTCGCAGCGCCGATGTCGAGGGGGCGCTGAAGAGTGTGTACTTCGGCGAGTTCCCCCGCGCCGGTGGCCCGCTGAGCCTGGCCACGCCGTTCTACAGCGGTGCCTTCGAGCGTAGCCAGGACTACGACCCGGCCCGCGCCGCCAGGCTGCTCGACGAGGCCGGCTGGACCGGCCGCGACAGCGAAGGCTACCGCACCAGGAACGGCCAGCGACTGCGCGCCGTCGTGCTGATCGGTGCGCGCACGCCGCCGTCGGAACTGACCCTGTGGGAACAGGTACAGGCCACAACCCGGCAGGCGGGCCTGGAGCTGGTGCTGGACCAGATGAGCGATGCCCAGGTCACCGCCCGCCAGGCCGCCTGGGACTATGACATCCGTATCGGCTACTGGAACACCAACACCCCCGATGTGCTGCGCATCATCTTCACCACCGCGTTCGTGCAGCCGGCCGGAGTTGGCGGTTATCACCAGAACTCCTCCGGCTACGCCGACCCGGGCTACGACGCGCTGCTCGACAGCGCCCTGGCCACCCAGGACGCGGGCCTGCGCCGCCAGCGCTACTTCCAGGCACAGCAACAGGCCGCCGCGCAGTACCTGCAACTCACCACCTATCCGCAAAGCACGCGCCTGGGCATCTACAAGACCGCCCATGGCGTGCGTCTGGAGCCTTCGCTGGCGGTGACCTACCTCTATGACGCATGGGTGAACAAATGACTACGACGACACGCACGGTGACCGACTTGCGTCGCGAGCGCCTGGCTGCCCTGGGCCGGCGCGCCGCCATCCGCCTGGCCGGTGGCGTGCTGGTGCTGTGGGCGGTGGCGACCCTGACCTTCTTCGCACTGCGGCTGATGCCGGGTGACCCGGTGCTGGCGATTCTTGGTGGCCCCAGTGGCAACCCGACGCCGGAAGCGATTGAAGCCGCGCGCGTGGAGTACGGCCTCGACAAGCCATTGGCCGTGCAGTACGTGTTCTACCTCGGGCGCCTGCTGCAAGGTGACTTGGGGGTGTCCTACTCGCAGCACCTGCCAGTCACCCGTGTGCTGGCGGAGCAGGGCGGGGCGACCTTGCAACTGACCGTTGCCGCCCTGCTGCTGGCCTGGTTGCTGGTGCTGCTGCTGACCGTGGTCACTGCCGGGCGCGGCAGGCTGGTCGGCGGCATCGCCTCGCTGGCGGAAACCCTCAGCGCGGCGCTGCCGCACTTCTGGCTCGGCGTGGTGTTGCTGGCGGTGTTCGCCTTCGGCCTGCGCTGGTTCCCACCGGCCGGTAGCGACAGCTTCGCCAGCCTGATACTGCCGGCGTTGTCCCTGGCGATTCCGTTGGCCGGCTTCATCGCCCAGGTCACCCGGGAGTCGCTGGAACTGACCCTCGATCAACCCTTCGTGCTCACTGCCCGCACACGGGGCCTGAGTGACCTGGCCGTGCGTTTTCGGCATGCCTTGCGCCATGCCTTGCTGCCAGGGGTGTCGTTGTCGGGCTGGGCTATCGGCGCGCTGATCAGTGGCGCGGTGGTGTGCGAGGTGATCTTTTCCCGCAAGGGGGTGGGCCGCCAGCTGTACCAGGCGGTGCAGGCCCAGGACCTGCCACTGGTGATAGGCATCAGCCTGGTAGTGGCGGCCGGCTATGTACTGGCGAACATTCTGGTCGACCTGCTGTACCAGTGGATCGACCCTCGGCAGCAGGAGGCTGCAGCATGACAGACCTGACCCATGATCAAGCCTTGGCATCGTTGCGCCGGCAGCGTCATCTGACCCTGCCGCCACTGGGCGCAAGCCTGGCGATCCTGTTTCTGTTCGCATTGCTTCTGGCCGCGTTGATGCCGGGGCTGTTCACTCGCATCGACCCCTTGGCGATCGTCCCGCGGGAAGCTTTCCAGCCGCCCAGCTGGGCGCACTGGCTGGGCACGGACCAGTCAGGCCGCGATATCTTTGCGCGGGTCGTCCACGGCGCCCGGCAGAGCCTGTTGATCGGTATCGCGGCTACAGCCATTTCCATGGTTATCGCCATCGCGCTCGGTCTGCTCGGTGGCCTTGGCGGCGCACGCGTGGACCGTGCGGTGGGCTGGTTGCTGGAGGTGCTGTTCGCCTTCCCCAGCCTGGTGCTGGCGTTGCTGTTCGTGGCGGTGTTCGGCAGCGGCGTCGGCCCCTTGATCGTCGCCACCGGGCTGGGTGGGGCGCCGGGCTATGCGCGCATGGTCCGTGGCCAGGTGCTGGCGGTACGCAACGCCGGTTACATCGAAGCGGCGCGGGCGCTGGGGCACCCGACTTCGCGCATCGTGCTGCGCCAATTGCTGCCCAACGCCATGCGGCCATTGGTGGTGACACTGACCATGGGTGTTGGCCAGGCCATCGTCTGGGCTTCGGCGCTGAGCTTCCTCGGCCTGGGCGCGCGGCCGCCGGCGCCGGAGTGGGGGACGATGTTGTCCATGGGGCGCGACTTCATCGCCAATGCCTGGTGGCTCACTTTCTTCCCAGGCCTGTTCATCGTCCTCACCACCTTGGCGACCACCGTGACGGGCCGCTATATCCAACAACGCCTGGAGGGGCGCCTGCCATGAGCGACAAGACCTTGATCGTCGAAGGGCTGAACGTGGCCTTTGATGGCGTCAGCGTGGTCCGTGATCTGTCTTTCACCTTGCAGCCGGGCCGTTGCCTGGCCTTGGTCGGCGAGTCCGGCTCGGGCAAGAGCGTCAGTGCCCGCTGCCTGGTCGGGCTGGCCGGAGAGCGCGCGCAGGTGAGTGCTCGTCGTTTGAGTTTCGGCGGCCACGACCTGCTCGACCTCAGTGAGCGTCAGTGGCGCGCGGTGCGTGGCAAGGACATTGGCTTCGTGCTGCAGGATGCGCTGGTGTCGCTGGACCCGTTGCGCCCGGTAGGCAAGGAAATTCTCGAAGTGCTGCAGACCCACCGATACGGTGACCGCCACAGCCGTACTGCGCGTGTGCATGCGTTGCTCGAGCGGGTAGGCGTGCCGGATGTCGAGCTGCGCGCTCGCCAGCGTCCCGGGCAATTGTCCGGTGGCCTGCGCCAGCGTGCACTGATCGCCAGCGCCCTGGCCCTGGACCCGGCGCTGGTGATCGCCGACGAGCCGACCACCGCGCTGGACGCCACCGTACAGGCACAGATTCTCGAAGTGTTCCAGCAGATCAAGGCCCGCGGCGCCTCGCTGCTGATCATCAGCCACGACCTGGCAGTGGTCGCCCAACTGGCCGATGAGGTGGTGGTACTGCGTCATGGCGAAGTGCTGGAGCAGGGGCCGATGCGGCAGGTGCTGCGCCAGCCGCGTCACCCGTACACCCAGGCCTTGCTGGCGGCAGTACCGGCCGAGCACCCGCGCGGCAGCCGGCTGTCACCCGAGCGGGCTGGCGTACGCCGCGCACCGCAGGCACGCTCGCACAGCGACGTGCTGCTCGAAGGCCGTGGCCTGGGCAAGCGCTACCTCGGCCCGGACGGGCTGGTGCGGCAGGTGGTGCAGGGGGTCGACTTCAGCCTGCGTGCCGGGCGCACCCTGGGCATTGTCGGTGAGTCCGGCTCGGGCAAGACCACCGTGGCGCGCATTGCCCTCGGCCTGCTGCAGCCTGATGAGGGTGATGTGCTTTATCGCGGGCAACCCTGGAACCGCCCGGGCAATGCTGTGAGCGAGGCAGTGCGCAGGCCGCTGCGTCGCGAGATCAGCGTGATCTACCAGGACCCGCTGGGCTCGTTCGATCCGCGTTGGAGCGTGGCGCAGATTCTTGATGACGCCTTGCAGGTAGCCGGTATCGAGGCGCCCGCCAGGCCGGCACGTATTGCTGTGCTGCTCAACCAGGTGCGTTTACCGGCAGAACTCGGCCAGCGCAGACCGTTGCAACTGTCGGGCGGCCAGCGCCAGCGGGTGGCAATTGCCCGGGCGATCGCCAGCGAACCCAGGGTGATCATCTGCGACGAGCCGGTGTCGGCCCTGGATGTGTCGGTGCAGGCCCAGGTGCTCGACCTGCTGGCCGACCTGCAGGACGAACTGGGCCTGGCCTACCTGTTCATTTCCCACGATCTGGGGGTGATCCGCCATGTCAGCGATGACGTGCTGGTGATGCGCCACGGTCAGGTGGTGGAGCAGGCACCGGTCGAGCAGTTGTTCGAGAGCCCGGCCCACGCATACACCCAGCGATTGCTCGGCGCGGTGCCGCGCCTGCCCGGCAGCGGCGCCGAACTGGTGGTGCCACCGCTGGACCTGGAACACGAAGCCTTCGACCTGTTCGACGAAACCCGCCTGTGGAAGATCGCCATTTGAAGGTGAACTGAGACGCCAAGCCCTGCGCCGACCCTGTGGGAGCTGCGCTTGCCTGCGATGGGCCGCGAAGCGGCCCCACGATTTCAAGGCTGTTGCATGAATCGCCGGGGCCGCTTTGCGGCCCATCGCAGGCAAGCGCGGCTCCCACAGGGATCGTGCCAGCCTTGAGAAATTGGCAAGACAGCTGCTCCCACAGGGCTCGGGTCGCCTAAACGAAAGATGTACTTAAAGGACTGAACCATGACCACATTTCAACGTTTCCCAACCCTGGCTCCGGCCACCAGCGTTGCGGAGCTGAAGGCCCGCATCGTGGCCCTGTTGCCCGCCATCGGCGAAGGTGCCGCGCAGCGCGAGCGCGAACGCCAGCTGCCCCATGAGGCCATTGCCCAGCTTGCGGCAGCCGGGCTTTACACCGTGCGTATCCCCGGGCAGTACGGCGGCCCCGGCGGCAATGTCAGCGATGTGATCGAACTGCTGCTGCAAGTCGCCTCGGTCGATTCCAACGTGGCCCAGGCCCTGCGCCCGGGTTTTGCCTTTGTCGAAGGCCTGCTGGCTTCACAGGCCGAAGGCGCCGAGCAGGAGCGCGAGCGTTGGTTCGCGCGCTATCTGCAGGGGGCGGTGATCGGCAACGCGGGCTGGGAACTGGGCGGTGCCAACGGCGCCATCGCCGCGCGTCTGGTGCGCGAGGGCGAACACTTTCGCGCCAACGGCAGCAAGTTCTACAGCACGGGCGCATTGTTCGCCGACTATGTCAGTGCCGTTGCCCTGGACGAGGACGAGCAGCCGGTGTCGTTCATCCTGCCGCGTGACCGCGAGGGCCTGGAACTGGTCGACGACTTCGACGCCATGGGCCAGCGCCTGACCGCCAGCGGCACCACCCACTTGCGCAATGTGCGCGTCGAGGCCAGCGATATCCGCACGCGCACCGTGGAGGAGGGCAAGCGCACCATCGTCACGCCATTCCTGCAGCTGTTCCTTGCCACCGTGCTGGCTGGTATCGCCCGCAATGCGCTGGACGACGCTACCCGCTTCACCCGTGAGCATGCCCGCCCGATCAAGCACAGCACGGCCAGCCGCTCGGTGGATGACCCCTATGTTGAGCTGTCGGTAGGCGATATCGCTGCCCGTGCCTATGGCGCCGAGGCCATGGTCGTGAAGGCCGCTGCAACCCTCGACAAGGCCTGGGCCGCGCAACTGGATGAAACCGCCGTGGAGCAGGCCGCGATCGAGGTGGCGCAAACCCAGTACCTGGTTGCCGAGCTGGCGCTTCAGGCTGCGCAAACGCTGTTCGACGTTGGCGGTGCCTCCACCACCGGGCGCCAGCACAACCTCGACCGCCATTGGCGCAATGCCCGCACCGTGGCCAACCATAACCCGCGCCAATGGAAGGCAGCGGTGGTCGGTGCCTGGCAGCTCAAGGGCACTCGCCCACCTGTCTCGGGGCTGTTTTGACCGCCCAGCCGGCCTTGCTGGCCGGCCATGTGCAAAGCCCCAAGGTGCCGGTGATCATCGGCGCCGCGTTGTTCATGGAGCTGCTCGACAGCACAGCGGTGATGACCGCCCTGCCGCGGATGGCCGCGGATTTCGGCGAACCGGGGCTGCGCATGAATCTGGTGGTGTCGCTGTACATGCTTGCCCTGGCCCTGTGCGTGCCGGTCAGTGGCTGGGCCGCCGAGCGCTTTCGCCCGCGCCAGGTGATGTTGTTGGCGATGGGCCTGTTCACCTGTGCCTCACTGGCTTGCGCCCTGGCCGATACGCTCTGGCAACTGTGCCTGGGGCGCATGTTGCAGGGGGCGGCCGGGGCATTGATGACACCCGTGGGGCAGGTGATCATCCTGCGGTGGTCGAGCCGCGAGCAGCTGTTGCAAGCCATGTCGTGGTTGGCCTTGCCGGCACTGGTGGGGCCGCTGGTCGGGCCGTTGCTCGGCGGTTTGCTGGTGATGGTGCTGTCCTGGCACTGGATCTTCCTGGTCAACTTGCCCATTTGCCTGCTCGGTTGCTGGCTGGTCCTGCGCCATGTGCCGGACTATCCGGCACGGCCGGTGCCACCGTTGGACGTGCGTGGCTTGCTGCTCAGCGGCGGGGCCCTGGCCATGCTGGTGTTCGGCCTGGAAGCGCTGGGGCTGGGGCAGTTGCCGCAGGTCTGGGCCATGGTGCTGGTGGCCGGTGGACTAGCCTGTGCGTTGGGGTATCTGCTGCACGCACGACGACACCCCAATCCGTTGGTGGACCTGTCGCTATTGCGCCTGCGCAGCTTTGGCGTGGCCCAGGCCGGTGGCGGGCTGTTCCGCCTGGGTTCGGCAGCCCAGCCGTTCCTGATCGTGCTGCTGCTGCAGAACTGCCTGGGCCTGAGCCCGCTGGCTGCGGGATGGCTGGTGATCAGCGGTGGGGTTGGCGCGTTGCTGATGAAGCTATTGGCGGTGCCATTGGTTCGGCGCTACGGCTATCGCCGGGTGCTCAGTTGCAATGCCGTGCTCAGTGGTGCGGCGATTGCCCTGTGCGCCAGTTTCGATCGGGATACTGCCGTGTGGCTGATGGCTGCGGTGCTGTTCGCCGCAGGCCTGCTGCGTTCACTGCAGTTCTCGACGTTGGGGGCTGCCAGTTATCAGGACGTGCCTGGTGAGCGTTCGGCCGCGGCCAGTTCGTTGTCGGCGATGTCCGTGCAGTTGACCATGGCCATGTCGGTGAGCCTGGCAGGGGGGCTATTGGGGATGCTGGCCGGGTTGGACGGGCGTAGCGAAACCTCTGTGGCAGATATTGCCACGGTGATGGTGCTGTGCGCTGTCATGTGTGGAGTTTCCGGTTTGGTGTTCCGGCGTTTGGCGGACTAGTCAACACGCGAACACCACGTTCGTGCGCGATGCCGCGTTGCGGATATGCTCTTGCATCGCACGCTGCGCCCCGGCCTGGTTGCCACGGGCAAGCTGGCGCAGGATCTTGCGGTGTTCCTGCCAGGTCTCCATGGCGCGTTCCGGGCGAATGAACGGCAGCTTCTGGCTCTCCAGGAAAATGTCCTGGTTGGTGGTGATCACCTGCAGCATGGCGTGGTTGCCACTCGCTTCCAGCAGGCGACGGTGAAAGGCGAAGTCCAGGCGCGCGGCGGCCTCGAAATGGCCAGCACGCAGCTCCTGGCGCATCGACTCGACATTGGCTTCGAGCGCATCGATGTCCGCTGCCGTCAGGTACAGCGCCGCCAAGCCGGCGGCAAACCCTTCGAGTGCATAGCGCAACTGGAACGTATCGACGGCGGATACCTGTTCGGCATAGGGCCAGGAGAAACCGGTAGCGGGTGGCGGCGCCTGGACGAATACCCCCTTGCCCGGCTGTACGCTCACCAGCCCCAAGGCGCTCAAGGAGGACAGCGCCTCTCGCAGGGAGGCGCGGCTTACACCCAACTGCTCTGCCAGGTCACGTTGGGAGGGCAGGGCATCACCAGGCTGGTAGTCGCCGTCCTGGATCAGCCTGCGGATAGCCTGCAAAGCGATTTCCGGAACTGCACGGGGGAGTGTGTCGAGCATCTGTTCAGACCAGCTGGCAAGGGGTCTGCGCTTTTTAAAGGCTTTAGCGGTTGCCTGGCAAGTCTCGCCCCACGCTGACGCAACGGGGCAGGTGGCTGCACGAAAGGGGGGCGATGGCAGAGCGATTGGTGCTATCTGTTCAGACCAGTAAGACCGCGTGATGCCAAGGGGCGAAAGCGTATTCCGGGGCTGCCGGGCAACACTGGCACGGCCTGTGCTTTTCGGGCTAGGCAACTTCTTCGCATGCACCCGAGGCATTTTCCATGAAAAACATCCGTACCCTGTTTCTGGCCACCCTGCTTTGCGGCGGCGTCATGAGCGTTTCCCAGGCCCAGGCCGATGCGCTGGCCGACATCACTGCCCGGGGCGTGCTCAAGGTCGCCGTACCCCAGGACTTCCCTCCCTTCGGCTCGGTAGGGCCGGACCTCAAACCCCGCGGGCTGGACATCGACACCGCGCAACTGCTGGCTGACAGGCTCGGCGTCAAGCTGGTGCTGACCCCGGTCAACAGCACCAATCGCATTCCGTTCCTCACGACCGGCAAGGTCGACCTGGTGATTTCCAGCCTGGGCAAGAACGCCGAGCGAGAAGCGGTGATCGATTTTTCCCGCCCCTACGCACCGTTCTACCTGGCAGTGTTCGGGCCGGCCGAGACGTCGGTCGACGATATCGGTGCCGTTGCCGGCAAGACCATCAGTGTCACGCGTGGCTCGATCGAGGACATGGCGTTATCCGCGGTCGCCCCACAGGGTACGATCATCAAGCGCTTCGAGGACAACAACTCGACCATCGCCGCCTACCTGTCGGGCCAGGTCGAGCTGATCGCCAGCGGCAGCGTGGTGATGGCTGTCATTGCCGAGAAGAACCCGGGCAAGGTGCCGGTGATGAAGGTCAAGCTCAAGGACTCGCCCGTGTACGTGGGCCTGGCCAAGCAGGAGCCGGCCTTGCTCGAGAAGGTCAACGCCACCCTGGATGCGGCCAAGGCCGACGGCAGCCTCAACCGCAATGCCGAAAAATGGCTGAAGCAGCCATTGCCGGCCGACCTTTGAACAGCCCTGGAGTCGCTGACCCATGGCCTATCAATTTGACTTTTCCCCGGTGCTGGCCCAGGGCGGCCTGCTGCTCGAAGGGGCTGTGTTCACGCTTGAGCTGACGTTGATCGGCACCCTGTTCGGGGTGGCCATCGGTGTGCTTGGTGCGCTGGTACGCGCCTGGCGACTACGGCCGTTCGATGCCCTGTTCGGCCTTTACGTGGAGCTGATCCGCAACACGCCCTTCATCGTCCAGTTGTTCTTCATCTTCTTCGGCCTGCCCGCGCTTGGCGTTCGGTTGACGGAATGGCAGGCGGCGGTACTGGCCATGGTGATCAACCTTGGCGCCTATTCCACCGAGATCATTCGGGCGGGTATCCAGGCCATCCCCAGAGGGCAACTGGAGGCTGCGGCGGCATTGGCCATGAGCCGTTTCGAGGCTTTTCGCCATGTGGTGCTGCAACCTGCACTGGCCAAGGTCTGGCCGGCCCTGTCGAGCCAGATCGTGATCGTCATGCTCGGGTCGGCGGTATGCTCGCAGATCGCCACAGAGGAACTGTCGTTCGCTGCCAACTTCATCCAGTCGCGCAACTTCCGGGCTTTCGAGGCATACCTGCTGACCACGGCCTTGTATCTGGTCATGGCCATCCTGGTGCGCCAACTGCTGGCATGGTTCGGTCGACGCGCGTTGATGGGGAGACGCTGAATGGATTTCACCTTGTGGGACATCGTGCGCAACCTGCTCGCAGGCTTGCAATGGACCTTGCTGCTGTCGCTGGTGGCATTCGTCTGTGGTGGTATTGCCGGGCTGTTGCTGCTGTTGGCGCGCATCTCCGATAGCCGGTTGCTGCGTGGCGCGGCGAGGAGCTACATCGAGCTGTTCCAGGGGACGCCGCTGCTGATGCAGCTGTTCATGGTGTTTTTCGGCATCGCCCTGTTCGGCATCGATGTGTCGGCCTGGATGGCGGCGGCCATCGCCTTGACGCTGTTCACCAGTGCCTTTCTCGCCGAGATCTGGCGGGGCTGTGTCGAGTCCATACCACATGGCCAGTGGGAGGCCTCCGGCAGCCTGGCCATGAGCCGTCTGGAGCAGTTGCGCCATGTGATCCTGCCCCAGGCCCTGCGCATTGCCGTCGCACCGACAGTCGGGTTCTCGGTGCAGGTGGTCAAGGGCACGGCGGTGACCTCGATCATCGGTTTCACCGAGCTGACCAAGACTGGCGGCATGTTGGCCAACGCCACTTTTGAACCGTTCCTGATCTACGGTCTGGTGGCCGTGGGTTACTTCGTCCTTTGCTACCCGCTCTCGCTGAGCGCCCGTTACCTGGAGAGGAGGCTGCATGCCCCTGCTTAGAGTGTCCGCATTGCACAAGTACTATGGCGACAACCATGTGCTCAAGGGGGTCGACCTGGCGATCGAGGAGGGCGAGGTGGTCGCCATCATCGGCCGTAGCGGTTCCGGCAAGAGTACCTTCCTGCGTACCCTCAACGGCCTGGAGTCGATCAGCGACGGGGTGATCGAGGTGGATGGCGAATACCTGGATGCCAGCCGCGCCGACTTGCGCTCGCTGCGGCAGAAGGTTGGCATGGTGTTCCAGCAGTTCAACCTCTTCCCGCACCTGACCGTGGGCCAGAATGTCATGCTTGCGCCCCAGGTGGTGAAGAAGGCCGGCAAGGCCGAGGCCCGCCAGTTGGCCGAACAGATGCTCGCCAGGGTTGGACTGGGCGACAAGTTCGACGCCTACCCGGACCGCCTTTCCGGCGGCCAGCAGCAGCGGGTGGCGATTGCCCGGGCGCTTGCCATGTCGCCCAAGGTGTTGCTGTGCGACGAAATCACCTCGGCGCTCGACCCCGAGCTGGTCAATGAGGTGCTCGGTGTGGTGCGCCAGCTGGCCAGTGAAGGCATGACCCTGATCATGGTCACCCACGAAATGCGTTTTGCCCGGGAAGTCGGTGACAAGCTGGTCTTCATGCATCAGGGCAAGGTCCACGAGACGGGCCATCCGCGCGAGGTTTTCGCGGCCCCCCGGACAGCAGAGCTGGCGAACTTCATCGGTAGCGTGGCAGGGGGTTAGGGTCCATCGTGTTGCCCTGCGAAGGCGCCAATGCCGATTCGGCGCGGCCCCTTACCCCGCATGCCTCAGGATGTAGCGAATGAAGGCATCCAGTTTGGGTAGCGCGCTGCGCTGGCGCAGATAGACCAGGTTGACCGGGCGGGTAGCGGGCAGGAAGTCGTCAAGCAGCGTGACCAGACGCCCTGCGCGAAGGTCCTCGGCCACCAGGAACTCGGGTTGCAGCAGGATCCCGTTGCCTGCCAGGGCGGCCAGCCGCAGTGCCTGGCCATCGTTGCTTTTCAGCACCCAGTGTTCCGGCCAGGGGTATTCCTTGCCAGCGTCCAGCAAGGGCCAGGTGAAACGGTTGGTCCATGTGGAGTGCGCCAGTAACCTGTGCCCGGCCAGGTCTGCCGGAACGGCTGGGCGCCCGTGCCTGTCCAGGTAGCCGGGGGCGGCGCAGATCACCATCCGATAGGGGCGCAGTGCTTTGGCCACCAGATCTGCATCACCCAGGTTGCCAATGCGCAAAGCAGCATCGAACCCCTCGGCCATCAGGTCGACGACACTGTTGCTGAGCACCAGATCAACGCGCACGTCCGGGTGTTCGATGAGAAAGCCGGCAACCAGCGGCGCGAGCAGCGACGAGCCCAGGGTCATGGGGGCGCTGATACGCAATAGTCCGCTGGGTGCCTGTTGCAAGCTTTCAACGCGCTCATAGGCCTTGCGAACCTGGTCCAGTGCCTGCCTGGACTCTTCGTAGAACACGCGGCCTGCTTCGGTGACGTGCATGCGCCGGGTACTGCGCTGGATCAGTTCGACCTGCATTGCATCTTCAAGTTGGCGGATATACCTGCTCACCATTACCACTGACAGGTCCAAGTGCTCGGCGGCCTGGCTGAAGCTGCCCTGTTCGGCGACGCTGACAAACACCTCCATGGCGCGCAGGCGGTCCATATTTTAACTCCTGGTTAAATATGATTGAACAATACCTGTATTTATTAACAAATTGTTTTTGCTTACCGTGAAGACTGTCAAGTCATCAATGAGGTATGCCCCGTGGCGCCCTTGCATTCGCTGCTCGAACATTTTCCACAAGTCAGCCTCGTCGACCGGCCAACACCCATTCAGCGCCTTGAAGGCCTTGAGCATTCGCTCGGGCTGCTTAAGCGCGGCATCAAGCTGTTCGCCAAGCGTGACGATTACATGGCCCTGGGCGGCGGTGGCAACAAGCTGCGAAAGCTTGAGTTTCACCTTGGCGAGGCCCTTCGAGACAAGGTGGATGTGGTCGTGACAATGGGTGGGCTGCAATCCAATCATGCACGTTTGACTGCGGCAGCCTGTGCGAAGCTGGGCATGCGTTGCGAACTTGTGCTGGGCCGTGCCGTACCCCGGGACGATGAAGAGTACGAGCACAACGGCAATGTGCTTCTGGATGAGCTGTTCGGGGCCGTCGTGCATATCGTGCCTGAAGGTTTTACCACGGCGAGTTGGGCCGACACCCGTGCACAGGAACTGCAAATGCAGGGCTGCAAGGTCAAGGTTATTCCCACCGGCGGCTCGACAGCCGTGGGGGGCCTGGGCTATGCCAAGGCCGCGCTGGAAATCGCCCGGCAGGAAGCCAGCATGGGCCTGAAGTTCACGCACATGGTCATGGCCAATGGCAGTTCCGGCACCCATGCGGGCATGGCCGCCGGGTTTGCTGCGATGGGGCGGGCGCCGGGCTTCATCAAGTCCTTTGCGGTACTTGCCGAAGCGCCTGAATCGCACCGTCGCACGCTTGAACTTACCCGGCAGACCTTGGAACTGCTTGGCAGCGAGCAGGTTATCGAGCCGCCAATGATTGCCGTCGATGGTGCACATCGCGGCGCGGGC
Organism: Pseudomonas sp. B19(2017); assembly: GCF_002113165.1. Taxonomy (NCBI): domain Bacteria; kingdom Pseudomonadati; phylum Pseudomonadota; class Gammaproteobacteria; order Pseudomonadales; family Pseudomonadaceae; genus Pseudomonas; species Pseudomonas sp. B19(2017). The sequence goes on along the minus strand of NZ_NEJR01000002.1, from coordinate 514,666 downwards.
TATGGTGTTCCGACGAAAGCCATGTTGTCGGCGTTGCAACTCATGGCCCGTTCCGAGGGGCTGTTGCTTGATCCGGTCTACTCCGGAAAAGCGTTCGCCGGCCTGGTCGCTGACCTGGAAAGCGGCTTGTACGCACAGGGTGACAACATCTTGCTGCTGATGACCGGTGGGGCGCCGGGGATCTTCGCTTATCGGTCGGCCCTGCAGGGCGCATAGGTACGAGTGCGCCGGGTGCTTATGCCTGCGCATGATGAATGTGGGGTCTACCTTGAGTAGGCGCACCCGCGGCTGTCGTTTCAATTACCTGAGGTCGTGTGAAATGAGTAACCCGATTCAAGTGCCCAGGATCGCCGATCAAGGTACTGAAGATGTTGATACCGTCGAGACGAACGAGTGGCTGGATGCCCTGGAGGGCGTAGCACGCACCGAGGGCAGTGGGAGGGTGGAATTCCTGCTGCAACGCCTGGCCGAGCATGCCGGCCACCTGGGGGCTCGAATCGCTGCCAACCCATACTCGCTTTACCAGAACACCATCGCCGTGGAACAGCAACCGGAGTACCCCGGTGATCTGGCGATGGAAGAGCGCATTACCTCGATCATTCGCTGGAACGCGCTGGCCATGGTGGCCAAGGCGAACAAGGCCTATGGGCTGGGCGGCCATATCGCCAGTTACGCCTCTGCCGCGGAAATCTTCGAAGTGGGCTTCAACCATTTCTTCCGTGCCGATACTGCACAAGGCAAAGGCGACCTGGTGTATTTCCAGCCGCATTCCGCGCCAGGTGTCTATGCCCGCGCTTTCCTGGAGGGCCGGCTGGAGCAACAGCAACTCGAGCGTTATCGGCAGGAGGTGGATGGCGGCGGGCTGTGCTCCTATCCCCACCCTTGGCTCATGCCGGACTTCTGGCAGTTTCCGACCGGCTCCATGGGCATCGGCCCGATCAGCGCGATCTATCAGGCCCGCTTCCTGCGCTACCTGCAACACCGTGGCATTGCCTCGACCGAAGGGCGTCATGTGTGGGGGGTATTCGGCGACGGCGAGATGGACGAGCCGGAATCGGTCGCAGCACTGTCGCTTGCCGCACGGGAGAAGCTGGACAATGTCACCTTCGTGATCAACTGCAACCTGCAGCGGCTTGACGGGCCTGTGCGCGGTAACGGGCAAATCATCCAGGAGCTGGAATCGCTGTTCAAGGGTGCTGGCTGGAACGTTATCAAAGTGGTCTGGGGCTCGGGCTGGGATGCCCTGTTCGCCCGGGATCACCACCACGTTCTGCTGCGCCGCCTGGCCAGCACCGTCGATGGTCAGTACCAGGCCCTGGGTGCCAACGATGCAGCCTACAACCTTGCGCATTTCTTCGACCTCGACCCGGAGCTGCACGCGCTGGTCGCTCACATGAGCCCGGCCGAAATCGATGGCCTGCGTCGCGGCGGCCACGATTTTCGCAAGTTGCACGCTGCATTCGACGCAGCGAAGCGCCACAAGGGGCACCCGACGGTCATCCTGGCGAAGACCAAGAAGGGCTTTGGCATGGGCCAGGCCGGCGAATCGCGCAACACCGCGCACCAACAGAAGAAACTGGACGTCGAGGCGCTCAAGGCGTTTCGGGACCGTTTTGCGCTACCGCTGGATGACCAGGCAGTGGAGGAGATGCGCTTTTATCGACCGCACGATGACAGCCCAGAACTGCGCTACTTGCATGCCCGTCGGCAGTCGCTGGGTGGTTACCTGCCTCGACGCACCAGCCTGGCCCCCAGCATCGCGGTACCGCCGCTTGCCGACTATGCGCGGTTCGCCCTGGCCCCTGACGATCGGGAAATCTCCACCACGATGGCTGTGGTCCGGCTCTTCACCAACCTGCTCAAGGACAAGCAGCTCGGCCCACGCATCGTGCCCATCGTGGCCGACGAGGCGCGTACCTTTGGCATGGCCAATCTGTTCCGCCAGGTTGGCATCTATTCACCGGTTGGCCAGCTCTACGAACCGGAAGACGCCGGTGCATTGCTGTACTACAAGGAATCCACCGACGGCCAGTTGCTGGAGGAGGGCATTACCGAAGCCGGTGCTGTCTCTTCGTGGGTCGCCGCAGCGACCTCCTACAGCGTCAACGGCGAGCCGATGCTGCCGTTCTATATCTACTATTCGATGTTCGGTTTCCAGCGCATCGGCGACCTGATCTGGGCGGCTGCCGACCAGCGCGCCCGTGGCTTCCTGATTGGCGCCACCGCTGGCCGCACCACCCTGGCAGGCGAGGGCCTGCAACACCAGGACGGTACCAGCCAGCTCATCGCCTCCACGGTGCCGAACTGCCGCGCCTACGACCCGGCGTTCGCCAGCGAGGCGGCCGTGATCATCGACCATGGCAGCCGACGCATGCTCGAGCAGCAATGCGATGAGTTCTACTACCTGACGGTGACCAACGAGAACTACACCCAGGCCCCGCTGCAGAACAGCGAACACGACGATGTGATCCGTGGCATGCGCCTGTACGGCACGCGCGGAGCCGATGAGCCTGCGGTACGCCTGCTGGGTTCCGGCGCCATCATGCGGGAGGTGATCGCCGCCGCCGATTTGTTGCTGCAGGACTGGGGTATCAGTAGCCAGATCTGGAGTGTCACCAGTTTCTCGGAGCTGGCATGCGATGCTCGCGAGGTAGAGCGCCAGCGCCTTTTCGGCAGCCAGTGCGAAGGGCAGAGCCACTTGCAGCGCTGCCTGCCCGGGCCTGTGCCGGTGGTGGCGGCCAGCGACTACGTGCGTGCTTATGCCCAGTTGATCGCTGCCCATGTCAGCGCGCCGTTCACCGCCCTGGGTACCGATGGCTTTGGCCGGAGTGACACGCGCTCGGCACTGCGTCGCTTCTTCGAGGTTGATCGTCAGCACATTGCCCTGGCGGCATTGGCAGGCATCGATCCTGGCAAGCACGCCGCAGCGCGGCTGCGTTATGGCATCGACGCACACGCCGAGGCACCCTGGAACCGCTGAGTATCTGCAAGCCGGCCAGCGTGCTTGGCCGGCAACCCGCGGGGCCAGCCGGTTGCCCCAGCATTTGGCGTGCTAAAGATTCCATGGAGTCTCCCACAAGATTTGCGCAGCCCTTGAACCTTGCGCGTAATTTGTGGGAGCCCGATTCACCCGCGAACACCGGCAAAGCCGGTGCCATCCGCCGCCTCAGGTTCTATCCGTCGTTACGGTTAAAGCCACGCCTTGATCTGCCTCGACACAGCGTCAGTGGAGATCCCGTATCGGTCATGCAAAGTCGGCAGTGCACCCGCATCGAGAAACGCATCCGGTAGCGCGATCTGGCGGAAGGTGGGTGTGACCCCATTGCGCAGCAGTACGCCCGCCACTGCTTCCCCCAGGCCCCCTATGATCGAATGGTTTTCCGCCGTGACCACCAGGCGGCCAGGCTTGCGTGCCTCGGCGAGGATGGTCTGTTCATCGAGCGGTTTGATGGTAGGCACGTGCAGCACCGACACATCCACGCCGTCCTTTTGCAACTGCTCCGCAGCCTCCAGGGCGCGCATGGTCATGAGGCCACTGGCAATCAACAGCACGTCTCGGCCACCGCGCAGCACCTGTGCCTTGCCCAGCTGGAACTGGTAGTCGTAGCGATCGAGCACCAAGGGTACGTTGCCGCGCAGCAGCCGCATGTAGACCGGACCCTGATGGGCGGCGATCGCTGGCACAGCCTGTTCGATCTCCAGCGCATCGCAGGGGTCGACGATCATCAGGTTGGGCATCGCCCGGAAGATGGCCAGGTCATCCGTGGCCTGGTGGCTAGGGCCATAACCGGTGGTCAGGCCAGGTAGCCCACAGACGATCTTGACGTTGAGGTTCTCTTCTGCGATTGCCATGCAGATGAAGTCATAAGCCCGACGGGAAGCGAACACCGCATAAGTGGTGGCAAAGGGGGTCATGCCTTCCCGTGCCATGCCGGCGGCGGCGCTCATCAGCAATTGTTCGGCCATGCCCATTTGATAGAAGCGCTCGGGGTGGGCTTTGGCGAAGATGTGCAAGTCGGTGTACTTGGACAGGTCGGCACTCAGTCCAACTATATCCTGACGTTGCTCGGCCAGGCTTGCCAAGGCATGGCCGAACGGGGCAGGGCGGGTCGGCTGACCGTCGGCGGCAATCGAGGCGATCATGGCCGAGGTGGTCAGGCGTTTCTTGGGTGAGTTCACAGTGCTCATGCTTGGCTCCCGGCGTCCAGCGCTTTGAGGGCGAGGTCCCATTCGTTTTCATCGACGCGAATGAAGTGCGTCTTGTCGCGGTTTTCCAGGAAAGGCACGCCTTTGCCCATGCGGGTATCGCAGATGATGACGCGCGGTTGTGCCCCGGTGTGGGCGCGGGCCTGGTCGAAGGCGCCGACCAGCGCATCCAGGTCATTGCCGTCCACTCGCTGGACGAACCAGCCAAAGCTTTGCCAGCGGTCGACGATTGGCTCGAAGGCCAGTACCTCACTGGAATGACCATCCGCCTGCTGGTTGTTCACATCGATGATGGCGATCAGGTTGTCCAGCCGCCAATGGCTGGCCGAAATGGCAGCCTCCCAGGTCGAGCCCTCGTTGAGCTCGCCATCGGACAGCAGGTTGTACACCCAGCTGTCCGACCCCTTGCGTTTGAGCCCGAGACAAGCGCCGACGGCGATGCCCAAGCCGTGGCCGAGCGAGCCACCGGTGATCTCCATGCCTGGGGTGTAGGCAGCCATACCGGACATGGGCAAGCGGCTGTCGTCGCTACCGTAGGTTTCAAGCTCCTCCTCGGGGATTACGCCGGCCTCGATCAGTGCGGCATAGAGGGCGATCGCGTAGTGCCCGATGGACAGGTAGAAGCGGTCGCGTTGCTCCCATTCGGGGTTGCCGGGGTCGATGCGCAGCGCATGGAAATACGCTACTGCCAGCAAGTCGGCGGCGCCCAGAGCCTGGCCGACATAGCCCTGGCCCTGGACTTGCCCCATGCGCAATGCGTGGTGGCGGATATTTCGGGCGCGCACAGCCAGCGGCAGCGCCTCAGTGTAGGTAGGCACAGCAGTCATTGAGGTGACTCCTTTATCGAATCAGCGATTGACCAGATGGGCCGGTACTCGCGACACCAGGAAGGCGCCAAACATGAGTACGGCCGTGATGAGATACATGCCGATGGCATTGCTGCCCAAGGTGGTAGTGACCCAGCCGATCAGGTACGGCGAGCAGAAACCGGCGAGGTTGGCAAAACTGTTCACCGCCGCGATGCCTGCTGCCGCCGAGACACCTCCCAGCAACGTGGTGGGCAGCATCCAGAACAGCGAGGAGGCGGACAGCACCCCTGCCGCAGCCAGGCACAGACTGAGGATCGACAGCATCAGGCTGCTGCCCAGTGCTGCGGCGAGGCTCAGGCCAAGTGCGCCGATCAGCATGGGGATCGCCAGGTGCCAGCGGCGTTCACGGTGACGGTCGCCACTGCGCCCGGCCAACAGCATCGCGACAATGGCACATAGGTACGGCAGGCTGGTCAGCAGGCCGATGTGCAAAGGTTCGTTGACGCCGGCATTGCGTACCAGCGTAGGTAGCCAGAACGTGATTGCGTACTGGCCCATCACCACGCAGAAGTAGATACCCGCCAGCAACCAGAGCCGACGGTCGCGGATGAATTCGGCCACCGAGCCGTGGTTCACCTTGTGTTGCTCGTCTTCAGCCAGTTCCTTGCGCACCAGGGCTTTTTCTTCGTCGCTCAACCAATGGGCCTGATCGACGCCATCCTTCAGGTAGCTCAGCACCAGGATGCCCACCAGCACGGTGGGGATGGCTTCGAGCAGGAACATCCACTGCCAGCCCGCCCAGCCGTGCACGCCGGCAAAGCGCTCCATGATCCAGCCCGACAAGGGGCCACCGATCATGCCCGAGAGCGGAATCGCGATGAACCACAGCGCGGTCATCTTCGCCCGGCGGTAAGACGGGAACCAATAGGTCAGGTACAGCAGAAGCCCCGGTGCCAGGCCTGCTTCGGCGATCCCCAGCAAAAAGCGCAGGGTATAGAATTGCCAGGCTGTCTCTACCAGGGCGAACATCGCCGAGATGATGCCCCAGGTGATCATGATGCGAGCGATCCAGCGTCGAGCGCCCACTTTGTGCAGAATGATGTTGCTGGGCACCTCGCAGAGAAAGTAGCCAATGAAGAACATGCCAGCGCCCAGTCCGTAGACCGCTTCGGAAAGGGCAAGGTCGTCCATCATCTGCAGCTTCGCAAAGCCGACATTGACCCTGTCCAGATAGGCGCACAGGTAGCAGAGCATGAGAAAAGGCATCAGTCGCCAGGCCGTTTTACGGTAGGCGCTGCTGCGTGCGGCGGATGCCGCATCGAGCGCTATTGTGGTCATTCGTTCTGATCTCTTGTTGTTATCGAACGCGTGACCTGCGCCGGGTCAGGTGCAGGTCACGATGCACCGGATGCTCAGTGGATCAGCATCCCGCCGTTGACATCCAGGGTGATGCCCGTCAGGTAGCTGGACAGGTCACTGGCCAGGAACAATGCCGCATTGGCGACATCGCGCGCCTCACCCAGGCGGCCCAGCGGGATGCCTTCGATGATGGCGTGACGGCGCTCATCCTGCATGAGGCCACCGGTGATGTCAGTGTGAATCAGGCCTGGCGTGATCGAGTTGACGCGAATATTGTCCGGTCCCAGTTCACGGGCCATCGCCTTGCCCAGACCGAGCACGCCAGCCTTCGCTGCGCTGTAGTGGGGGCCACCGAAGATGCCGCCACCACGTTGGGCAGACACCGACGACATGCAGATGATGCTGCCGGCGCGTTGCGTACGCATGGCTGGGATCACCGCCTGGGACATCAACAATGTGCCACGCAGGTTCACGTTGAGAATCCGGTCATAGTCAGCCCCGGTGATTTCCAGGGTTTTCACCGGTTGAGTGATACCGGCGTTGTTTACCAGCACGTCGATCCGACCGAATTGCGCGAGTACCTGGGCGATGGCATCACGTACCTGTGCTTCATCGGCAACGTTGGCAGCCAGGCCAAGGTGGCCTTCGCCAAGTGAAGCGGCAGCTTCGGCTGCGGCAGTAGCGTCCAGGTCGAGGATGGCGACTCTGGCGCCTTGGTCGGCAAACGCCTGGGCTGTTGCCCGGCCGATACCTCGGGCAGAGGCCGCGCCGGTGATCACGGCAAATTTTCCTGTTAACAGCATCGAGGTTGCTCCAGATGATTATTGTTGTGAGCGACGGTTCCGGCAGAACCGATAGGCACAGCTTCGTCCCGGACAGCACCCCGAGCAACGCTGCCTCTTTCACCCGGTGCTGAAAAAAATTCAGCCCTCGACTTGTGCCTGGGGCTTACAGGAAGGTAAAAGCCTTGGTACCGCTGCGCATCCTTCAGGAATGGCCATGAGCCTGGACAACCTTCGAAAACTTCCTCAGCTCCCTTCCCTGAAAGCAATTCAGGCCTTCGAGCAAGTTGCGCGTTTCGCCAACGTTGCACGTGCCGCTGAGCAGTTGAACCTCACACCCTCTGCGGTGAGCCACCAGATTGCCAACCTGGAAGCCTTGATCGGTCGCCCACTGTTCATTCGCGAGGCACGTGGTGTTGCGCTGACCCCGGCAGGCGAGCAGTACCTGCGCGAGGTGTCGGGCATATTGCAGAGCCTGGCTACTGCCACCGAGCGCGCTGGCAACTCGGTGGGCTTCGATTGCCTGCGGCTTCATTCCGCGCCTAGCTTCGGCCTACTCTGGTTGCTGCCGCGCCTGGACCATTTTCGTAACAGTCACCCGCAAATCCAGATCAACCTGTCGTGCTCCTACGAGTCGCTGCACTTCGGCCGCCATCAGATCGACCTGGATATCCGTCATGGTTACCCCAACTGGCCCAGCCTGGAAGTGCGCACCATCCGGCATGAACGTGCAACGGTGCTGGCCTCGCCACAGCTTCTAGCGCGTACACCTGTCAGGCAGCCCAGCGACCTGCTGGGGCAGAACCTGATCCTGTCGGAAGCCGCGTTGGTGCAATGGCCCCAGTGGTTCGCCCAGCAAGGTGTGGCGTTGCCACAAAACCCTTATGCACTGAGCTTCGATCGCTCCTACATGAGCCTGGAGGCCGCCAGCCACGGGTATGGGCTGGCGTTGGAGAGTTCCCTGCTGGCGCAGGACTATATCGCCCGAGGCGAGTTGGTACCGGTATTTGCAGAAGACCTGGCGACGCCCGTCAGTGCCCACCACCTGGTCTTTCCTCGAGGCCATGCTGAAACTCGCAGGGTTCGACAATTCCTTGAATGGGTGCAGGGCCAGCTAGGCCACGATTTCAATTACTGAGCGCAGTCCGCACGACAGACTGTTGGAGGCACCAAGGTATACAGGCACCGCGAAGCACCATTGAATGGTGTTGCTTAAAAGGTCTCAAGTAGTTCGAAATATGACTTGGACGGTCTTGGTGGGTGGCGCATAGCATTGCAGCCACTGGAGTTCACAACCGACTCCCTCATCAGGAAAATGCACATGAACCTCAAATCCCTTATCGCCAACCCGCTGGGCTTCGGTACCGCCCCACTGGGCAACATGTTCCGCAATGTGCCTGAAGACGAAGTGCAGGCTACCGTCGATACCGCCTGGAACAACGGCGTGCGCTACTTCGACAGCGCGCCGTTCTATGGTGCCGGCCTCTCCGAAAGCCGCCTGGGCAATGCCCTGGCCGGTCGCCCGCGTGACGAATACGTGCTCAGCACCAAGATCGGCCGCATCATCCTCGACGAACTGGAAGACCCGGCGGCCCGTGAACTGGGCGAGAAGAGCGGTCTGTTCGAGCACGGCAACCGCAACCGCATCGTCAACGACTACAGCGCTGACGCCACCCTGCGCTCCATCGAAGACAGCCTGCGCCGGCTGAAGACCGACCGCCTGGACATTGTCTGGATCCACGACATCGCCCAGGACTTCTACGGTGACGAATGGCTGAGCCAGTTCGAAGTTGCCCGCACTGGTGCGTTTCGCGTGCTCTCTCGGTTGCGCGAGGAAGGCGTGATCAAGGCCTGGGGCCTGGGTGTGAACCGCGTCGAGCCGATCGAACTGACCCTCGACCTGGACGAGCCGCGCCCCGACGGCTTCCTGCTCGCCGGGCGCTACTCGCTGCTGGACCATGATCGCGCACTGCAACGCGTCATGCCGCAAGCAGTGGAGCAGGGTGTCGGCATTGTCGTGGGTGGCCCGTACAGCTCGGGTGTCACCGCCGGCGGCGAGCACTTCGAGTACCAGAAGGCCACCCAGGCGGTGCTGGCCAAGCTCGAGCGCATCCGTGCCGTGGCCCGTGCCCATGGTGTGGATGTGAAGGCGGCCGCCCTGCAGTTCGCCCTGGCCCACCCGGCCGTGGTCTCGGTGATCCCGGGCTCCACCCGCCCTGCGCACGCCAACGAAGACTTCGCCGCCCTGGGCAAGGAAATCCCGATGGCGTTCTGGAACGACCTGCGCCAGCAAGGGCTGATCAACGCCCAGGCCCCGGTACCTGCTGTTTAAAGCGATCTTGCAGGGCCGCATTGCGGTCCTGACTACCCGAATCAATGGGGCCACGCCCCGAGGAGAATCACCATGGCAACTGCACAAGCTTCCATCACCCTGGCAACCGATGCCAACCGCGTCTGGCAACTGATTGGCGGTTTCGACGCGCTACCCGACTGGCTGCCGTTCATCCCCGAAAGCACCCTGAGCGAAGGCGGCCGCGTCCGCACCCTCAAGAGCGTGGCCGGTGACACCATCATCGAGCGCCTGCTGGACTTCAACGAAGCGGGCCGCAGCTACGGCTACACCATTCTCAGCGGCCCGGCGCCAGTACGTGACTACCAGTCGACCCTGCGTGTGGTGGCTGAAGGTAGCGGATCTCGCGTGGAATGGTCCGGTTCGTTCGTGCCGGTGGGTATCAGCGACGCTGAAGCAACTGCGCTGTTCGCTGGGATCTATGAAGATGGCCTGGCGGCGCTGAAGAAAGGGCTGGAAGGCTAAGCGGTTTCCTGGAAGGGCTTGCCCGGCGACAGTGTCAGGATTCGAATCCTGAGACGTCGCTGGGGTCCGGCTATCACCCTCCCACGTCGCTGAATCATCCGGGCAACTTGCCGGTTGTCTCGCCGATTTGCAGGCATCAGCGACGCAATACGTCCTACCTCACCCGCAAAATGAAAATGCCTGTCAGTCGAGCTATTTGGGCCCGCTTTGCGGCCCATTGCCGGCAAGCCAGCTTCCACAGGTACTGCACATGGCTTGGGGTCAATGCGGTCGAGGTGGGAGCAACTGTCTTGCTCAATTTCTAAAAGCGGCGCAACCCTGTGGGAGCGGGCATGCCCGCGAACACCGGCGCAGCCGGTGCCAGCCAGCGCGTCGCCTGCTTCGCGGGCTTGCCCGCTCCCACAGGGGACGGCGCTGTCTCGAGGTTCACGCTGTACCTGTGGGAGCTGGCTTGCCGGCGATGGGCTGCAGCCCCAGTAAAGCCTGTGGAAGCCTTAACTGACTGGCATTAGCCTTAAGGGCCTCTTTTTTGCGCCTGAAATTTATACCTTGCGCATTTTTGCCCCGACTCAAGCTGGCGGTTGACCCGTAGCCTCAAAAATATCTTCAGCCATCCTGCACCAGCCTCCAGATCTGCGCGGCGATAGGCGCGCGTGCCCATCGCATCGGCAATTGCCATCAGTTTCTCATCAAGATTGCCCGGTGCGTCTTCAGCATAGTGGCTGCGAATGTATTCCGGGTGATTGTGATGGTGGCGGCTGATGTGGGAGCGGGCGAAAGACCGGACTCAGCGGTAACCCTGAGGCATTGGTGTGCCCTTGGGAAGACGGGTGAGCAAGTTCTTCGTATTCGCAATGGTCCTGACATTCTGTGCCTGGAGCATCGCGAGAGTTCGGCCTTGTTGCGCCTGGCGCCTGGGTGGCAGGGCCTGTTGGTTCTACGTCCGGGGTTGCAAGTGCTCAGTGGGAGTGCCTGGGTGCTCCCGATGTCGCAAATGAGTCTTTTCAAATTGCAGTTTTTTATCGATCAGGGGGGCGAGCCAGGGATGCGACCTGTTGGAAGCGAGCCCTGGGCCGTACTGAGCGAAGATCGTAGTCAGGGTCGAGCGGCCCCGGGGCTGGAGTCCTGGTATCTCACCCTGGCGCTGCAAGGTGACGAGGCCTATCGAGCTTTCGCCTGTCACTTGCGCAGTAGTGAGAGTTATCAGCTGCTCGGTTTTTTGCTGGAACAAGGTTCGGGCAGGGAAAAGCTCCAGGATCTTGCGGTGCGGTATGGCGTATCAGTCTCGCATTTCAGAAGGCTTTGCCGTCAGGCACTGGGTGGTGCTGCCAAGTCCGAGTTACGTGGGTGGCGTACGGCCCGGGCGCTTCTGAGCATGGCTGAAGGTGCGGCGTCCCTGACAGACGTTGCCTTGGAGTTTGGTTATGCCTCCTCCTCGCATTTTTCCAAGGAGATTCGAGAGCTGGTCGGAGTGGCGCCGAGTAGTTTGATCGATATAACCCGCCTTTCGAGCGAATCAACTCATGATGGTTAAACGTATTTGTCCGCGAGCGGTGATGCTGGCGCTTTGTTGTGTGTTGCCGATGGCTTCGTCGGTTGCCGCTGTGCGTGCTGAAGAGGGCTATGTGGCTCGCCAGGAGGGCCTGCGTACGTTCTTCGATGCGCTGTCAGCGTCTTTGGACAAGCCGGTCATTCTCAGCAAAGCAGCCGCTCGGCGCACCATCAGTGGCGATTTTTCGATGGTCGCACCGCAGCAGACGCTGGAGCATGTTGTTCGGCAAATGGCGCTGATCTGGTACAGCGATGGTCAGACGTTGTATGTCTATGAGGCGGCCGAGGCGAAAAGCGCCGTTATCTCGCTGAATACCATCACTGTCCAGAAGCTGGAGGCGTTCCTGCGCAGCTCCGGTTTGCGCGATGCCCGCTACCCTCTGCGTCACGATGGCTTGCGGACCTTCTATATTTCTGGTCCGCCGATCTATGTCGACCTGGTGGCACAGGCCGCGCAGTTCATGGACAACCAAAGTGCCGGCTTGCAACTCGGGCAGCAGCGTATTGGCGTTATCAACTTGCGCAACACCTTCGTTGCTGATCGCAAGTACGAGTTGCGCGACCAGAGCATCACGGTACCCGGTATTGCGACGGCTATCGAGACGCTGCTCAAGGGTGAAAACCGTAGTGTCGACGCAGTGATAAACAAGGGCGCTGAAGGGCATCCGGGTGGCATGCCGAGCTTCCCACTGGAGGAGCTGGGTGCCCTCGAATCTGCATCTACCGACAACACGGCGCCGCGGACCATCGCTCGCGATCTGGCAGCAGGCAATATCCGCGTAGTGGCCTACCCCGATACCAACAGCCTGTTGGTCAAGGGGCTCCCGGAGCAGGTGCATTTTATTGAGAACCTTGTCGCTGCGCTCGATGAACCAAAGCGTCATGTCGAGCTTTCCCTGTGGATCATCGACCTGCACAAGGACGATCTCAATGAGTTGGGCGTGGACTGGAAGGGGTCGTTCAAGCTTGGCTCGAAGGTGGCGGCATCGCTGAATGGCGGCTCGCTGAGCACACTGGACAGCTCTTCGTTCATGGCTGCCATTTCAGCGCTGGAAACCGACAATCGCGCACGGGTCGTTTCGCGGCCGGTCGTGCTGACTCAAGAAAATGTTCCGGCGATTTTCGACAACAACCGCACGTTCTACGCACGATTGATCGGTGAGCGCAGTGTTGAACTTGAACACGTCACCTACGGCACCCTGGTCAGTGTCTTGCCACGGATTTCAGCATCCGGAGAAATCGAGATGGCACTCGACATCGAGGACGGCAGTGAGGTCGAGTCGGTCAGGGAGCAGACAGGGACCGACACGCTGCCGACGGTTGGCCGAACGCGCATCAGTACTGTTGCCCGGGTGCCGCGGGGTAAAGGCCTGCTGGTTGGCGGCTTTACCCGTGACGAGACTGGCGAGGTGATCAAGCGTATCCCGGTGCTGGGGCATATTCCTTATCTGGGGCGGGTGTTCAGCTATAGGCAGACCCGTCAATCCAACACGGTCCGGGTGTTCCTGATTCAACCGAAAGAGCTCGATAGCCCGTTGGAACCAGACACGATGCAAATTGGATCGCAGGTGATCGGCAAGGTGACCCGTGACCCGGCCGACCGCGCGGTACTTCGCGTGCTGGAGCGTTGATATGGCCGCTGTTGGCCAAGTGCCGTTGCGCGTGCCGATGTCGCGCCCGCATCAGGTTAGCGAGCCCCAGGCAAGGGTTGCTGAAGGGCCAGAAGATGATGCTACTCCGGCAGCCAGCGTCCAGCGGTTTGTTGAAAACAGCGATGAGATGGCGGCTGCCCTGCGTTCGCAGTTTCGCCGTAGGGGCGATTTCGGCAGCAAGTTCGAAGGCTTGGCGGAAAGCTTCGAGCGGGTCCTGGATGAAGATGTGATTCCCAAGGCCCGGCAGATTCAGTCGTTGGCCAGCCTTGCCGAGCGCAGCGTCGAATGGTTGCTGGCGCAGGCCCGGGGGCTGTTCCCTGATGACAGCGACCTGGTGCTGGTACTGCGCGAACTGTTGCGTGAAAAAGTGATGGCGCAGGCGACTCGCCAGCGCCTGCAGGCGCTACTGCAACAGGTGCTCGATCAGTCGCCACCCAAGCGTTTGAAGGCCGGTATCAATTCGGCACTCAAAGCCAAGATGTTCGGCAAGGCCCTGGCGTTGCGAGCGGCCTTGCTGCGTGACACCTATCGATCGTTCCTGGAGTTTGGTGGCGGGCCTGCCGAGGCCTACGAGGACTGGATAGCCATCTACGGCTACCAGCATCGAGGCCCGGTGCTGGAGTTTATCGAGGCTGCATTACTGACGGACATCGATGCCCAGGACCCCAGCTGTTCGCGCGACGAGTTTGGGCAGTTGCTGAAAAAACTGGGTGATATCAAGCGTCTGCGTTCGGTCGATGTTGTGTTCATCCAGGCGTTGCTCGCAGACGAACTGGTTTGCCGGCATAACGCCAGCGAGCCGGACTGGTTGGTGTTCCTGCTGGGGCTGTTGCAGTTTCCCGACGAGCTCGACCCGTTGCTGTCAGGTGTCTTTGCGGAGCGATTGTTGCTGGTTGCGCATCACGAGCGTGCGCAACTGCTGCAACTGTTGCGGTTGAACTGCCTGGCGTTGCCGCTTCAGCTGTTTGGCGATGACCAGGCATTGGAGCGGATCGCTGAGCAATTCACGCACCTGGCCGACCGTGTGTTTGCCCATGAAACCGTTGAGCGGCATGCCGCGCTGGTAGCTCGCTGCACCGCTTAGTTTTCAAGGTTTGTACTTATCATGTTCGATAAATTTTTGCGCAGCCTCATTTCTCGCCCCGAGCTGCTGATCCTTACGCTGATGGTGATGATCATCGCCATGCTGATCATTCCCTTGCCGACGCCGCTGGTGGATTTTCTGATCGGTCTGAACATCGTCATTGCGATCCTGGTCTTCATGGGCTCGTTCTACATCGAGCGGATCCTGAGTTTTTCCACCTTTCCCGCGCTGTTGTTGATCACCACATTGTTCCGTCTGGCGTTATCGATCAGTACCAGCCGGCTTATCCTGGTGCAGGCTGATGCCGGTGCGATCATCGCGTCTTTCGGTGAGTTCGTGATTGGCGACAGCCTGGTGGTGGGCTTCGTGATTTTCGCGATCGTCACCATCGTGCAGTTCATCGTCATTACCAAGGGGTCGGAGCGCGTAGCGGAAGTGGCGGCGCGGTTTTCCCTCGATGGTATGCCCGGCAAGCAAATGAGTATTGATGGCGATCTCAAGGCCGGTGTCATCGATGCCAAGGAGGCGCGCGAGCGGCGCAGTACGCTAGAGCGCGAAAGCCAGTTGTATGGATCCTTCGATGGCGCCATGAAGTTCATCAAAGGGGACGCGATCGCCGGCATCATCATCATTTTCGTCAATTTTCTTGGCGGGATCGCAATCGGTGTCGGCCAACTGGGCATGGACATGTCCGAGGCACTGTCGACCTACACGTTGCTGACAATCGGTGACGGCCTGGTGGCGCAAATTCCCGCGTTGTTGATCGCCATCGGTGCGGGTTTCATCGTGACCCGTGTCAACGGAGACGAGGCCAACCTGGGGCGCAACATGATGACCCAGCTGCTGGGGCATCCTTTTGTGCTGGGTATTACTGCCTTGCTGGCGGTCGGTGTGGCCATGCTGCCAGGGTTCCCGGTCGCGGTGTTTCTGATTATTGCCAGTGCGCTGCTGGCGTTACTGTTCTTTCGCTACCGGCTGGAAAGGAACACCTTGGGTACTGCCGCCGTCACGCCTTTGGCGAGTGAAAAAAACGATACCGAAAGTGGATTGGGCCTGATCGAGAACGTCGATGACATGGCCACCGAAACCGTTGCCTTGATGCTGCTGGTGCCAAGCGCCCGCGTCGAGGAACTGCGCGCAGCTCAATTATGTGAACGTTTTCGTAGTCAGTTCTTCATCGACTACGGCATCCGCATCCCCCAACCCCAATTGCGCGGTGCCGACTCACTGCCGTTGGGGCAAGTTGCGGTGTTGATCAATGAGGTTCGTGCCGACCAGTTCGATATCCACTTCGATCTGCTGCGTGTTGTCGATTACAAGCCGGAGCTTGAGCATCTAGGTCTGGATATGACTACGGGTGTCGACAGCAACCGGCAAACCAGCGTTTGGGTGCGCAGCAGCGAACGCGAAAAACTGCAGAACCTGGGGCATCAGTTGCGTCCGGCCTACGACGAGTTCTATCGCTGCCTGGTGACCCTGCTGGCGCGCAATATCTCGGAATTTTTCGGCGTACAGGAGAGCAAGGTCCTGCTCGACGAGATGGAAGCGCGCTACCCGGACCTGGTCAAGGAAGTCTATCGCCATGCCTCGGTGCAGAAAGTCGCGGAGTTGCTGCAGCGCCTGGTCGCCGAGCGTATCTCGGTGCGCAACATGAAGCTGATTCTTGAAACGCTGGCGCACTGGGCTTCGCGCGAGAAGGACGTGATTGCCTTGGTCGAGCACGTACGCGGCGGCCTGGCGCGCTACATCAGTAACAAATTTGCCAACGGCAACGACCTGCGCGTGTTGCTGCTCTCGCCGGAGTTCGAGGACGTGGTGCGCAAGGGCATACGTCAGACCTCTGGCGGCAGCTTCCTCAACCTGGAGCCCTCGGCCAGTGAAGACCTGATGGACCGGCTGGCTGTCGGGCTCGATAGCCTGCACATCCCCCAGAAAGACATGGTCATCCTGGCCTCGGTGGATGTGCGGCGCTACATCAAGAAACTGATCGAAGGCCGTTTTCGGGAACTGGACGTGGTTTCGTTTGGCGAAATATCCGATGCCATTTCAGTGAAAGTGATCAAGACCCTTTAGGAGAGTGCGCTATGCAACACTCACTGGAGCGCCGTGCTGCCCACCCGCTGCGTTTGAATGGGCCACTGCTTGAAGCGGCACTGCACAATGTGGTTATCGGCGAAGTGTGCGAGGTGCGTGGCGACTGGCGGGACACTGCGGTGAGCGCTCGAGCGCAGGTGATCGGCTTCAGCCCCGATGCGGTATTGCTCAGCTTGTTGGGTGATGCGCGAGGCTTGTCCCGCGAGTCGCTGATTGTGCCGACCGGTACGCTGCTCAGCCTGCATTGCAGTACTGCCATGCTCGGTAGCGTGATCGACCCTCAGGGGCGGGTAGTCGAACGTTTGGCCCCGGGCGATGCATTCGAGGGGCGCGACTGTGCGGTGGATGCTGCGCCGCCAGCCTACAACCAGCGTCGTCCGGTGAGCCAGCCGATGGCCACCGGCGTACGGGCGATCGATGCCCTGCTCACGTGCGGCATTGGCCAGCGCATCGGCATTTTTGCCGCGGCGGGATCGGGCAAGACTTCATTGATGAACATGCTGATCGCCCACAGCGAAGCGGATGTGTTCGTTATCGGGTTGATCGGTGAGCGGGGGCGGGAGGTTACCGAGTTTGTCGAGGCGTTGCGGCATTCGGATCAATGCACGCGCTGCGTGGTGGTCTACGCGACCTCGGATTTCTCCTCGATTGACCGCTGCAACGCAGCGTTACAGGCAACGGCAATCGCTGAGTATTTCCGTGATCAAGGCCGGCAGGTGGTGCTGATGCTCGACTCCATGAGTCGTTATGCCCGCGCTCGCCGCGACCTTGCGCTGGCGGCGGGGGAAGCGCCGGCGCGGCGCGGTTATCCCGCTTCGGTGTTCGACTCCCTGCCGCGTTTGCTGGAGCGTCCGGGTGTGACCGCCACCGGCAGTATCACCGCGTTCTACACCGTATTGATGGAAAGCGACGATGACCCTGACCCCATTGCCGAGGAGATTCGCTCCATCCTCGATGGGCATATCTACCTGAGCCGCACGTTGGCCGCCAGTGGTCATTTCCCGGCAATCGATGTGCTACGCAGCGCCAGCCGGGTGGCGCATCAGGTTACCGGGCACGCTGTTCAGCAACTGGCGGCGAGTACCCGCAAGGTGTTGGCTCGTCTCGAGGCGCTGCAGGTATTGCTCGATCTGGGGGAGTACCGATCCGGGGAGAATGCGGCTGATGATCAGGCCATGGCCTGTCGCGAAGCGTTGATGGCATGGCTTTGCCAGGATTTGGGTGAGGGATGTGCACCTCAGGCCGCACTGGAGAGCCTGCATGATCTCCTTGGCTAATGTCCGACGCCTGCTGGCGTTCAGCGATCGCCGGCAGCACGAGTGTGAGCGTGGGCTTGATAAGGCCTTACGTGCATTGGTGCCGCTAGAGCGAGAGTTGCAAGCGATCGAGCAGCAGGCTCATGGCCTGAATGAACTCCTGGTAAGTCAGCGTCCCGAGAATCAACGGTTGAGCCATGCGCAGTTGCTGGCGCTGTTGCGACGTCAGGCGGTCATTCGGCGGCAGATCGGTAACCTCGCGCTGGAACGCGTCCGCGTGGTGGGCCAGCACCAGGAGGTGGCGCAAGGGGTCGAGCGTTTGCGACAGCATCGCATGACGCTGCAGCGCAAGCACTTGAAGTACCGGCGTCTGGAGGAGCGTTTGCTGGGCGAGCGTCGTTCACGCCGGTGGCGCGAGGAAGAAAATGATCTTGATGAACTATTGGTGAGTTGCAAATGAGCACAGTGAGACCTCCAGCAGCGGCGCTTCTTCCGGTCATCGATCCTTTGCCCGGCGATGAGCCCGGCCACAAGGCCCCATCGCCGGCCACTGAAGACCGTAATGCACTGGACGAGTTGCCGCAGGGTGCACTTGTGTTGCTGGCGCAATTGCAACCATTGCTCGAACACCCCCTGAAGTTATCGCTGGCAGCGCAGCGTTCGGTGGCTGACACCCGGCTGGCCAACTTCTCGGTGGATCAGACGATGCCTATACCCATGAAGCCGCCACCCGCATCTTCGTCGCCGGCCCTGTTCAATGCTGGGTTGGCGCTGGCTGCCCGCTTGCCGATCGCTGCGCAGGTGCCGCTTCAGGTGCCCGTTGCCAGTGCGCCCGCCACGCCCGACCGGGCTGGCGTCGATGTGCTGACCGAGCAGAAAGCGCCATTGTCGCCTATCCGCTTGCCGATCGCCGTGCACACGCAAGTGCCAGACCGGATCGCCGTTGCCAGCGCGCCTCGGGCCTCCGATCAAGATGTCGCCGATAGGCCGGTCAAGCAGGAAACCCCTCAGGCATTGCCGGCGCAGCCATTGCCTTTGCAGGAAAAGCCATTGTACTTGCACCCCGTGACACGTCTGGCGGTGCCACCCAGGGCGACCCCCCAACCGAACTCAGCCCCTGACCTCAGCACCGCCAAGGGTGCCGGCAACTACCTCCAGGTGCCCTTCAGTAAAGGTAATGCTGTTGGTCTGATCACGGTCAGCAAGGATGGGGCCGAACGCCCTGAGCATTTGCTGCTCAATCCAAGCAGCCCCCTGGTGTTCAGCCATTTGAGCGACAGCCTGGCGCAGGCGCCGGATCCGCGCTGGCGTCTGACTGATCAGCAGGGGCATGAATCTCGCCACGGTCATGAGCAAGAGCGGCCGGATGAGGAAGCCGAAGAGCAGAGCCGGCAAGCGCTGCGAAGGAGAAGTCAGCGGGGAGAGCAGCAGACGTGACAGCCACCCTGTTGTTGCGTGGCGTTGCGTCAGTTGATTATGTGCGACGCCAGGCGGTGGCCCGCTGGCAGCGTGAGGGGCACCCTGTGCGCTTGAGCCAACCGTCGCCACAGACACGTTACATCGCCTTCCGGGCGCAAGGTTGCCACGGTAGCTGGCAAGGCATGATCGGGGCTTGCGAATGGCTGCAGGCCGTGGGGCCGCAATGGTCGCAATGGCTGTATCAGGAGGGCGCGGGCCAGCAGGTTCTGGACCTGTTCTCGGCGGTGAGCCGGCCCGTCGAAATCGCGCCCGACCTGCTGGACTACCAGCGCCTGTTCGAGTGCCGGCTCATTCCGGGGGAAGCATTGCAAGCGGCGGTTCTGCCCTGCATCAGTACGCCCCAGGGCGATTTATGGGTCATGGAAGGGCCGAGCCAGCGCAAGGCGCCGTCGCGCCTGCTGCAGGCCTGGCTGCA
Source organism: Pseudomonas sp. B19(2017) (assembly GCF_002113165.1). NCBI lineage: Bacteria > Pseudomonadati > Pseudomonadota > Gammaproteobacteria > Pseudomonadales > Pseudomonadaceae > Pseudomonas > Pseudomonas sp. B19(2017). The sequence continues at coordinate 495,164 of NZ_NEJR01000002.1, read as the reverse complement.
GGCATTGCCACTGGCCCTGCGAATCGTGCTCGGCAACAGCGAACTGGCGCGGTTGCCCTCTCGGCAACTGGCGAGGGGCGATGTGCTGGTCATCGCCGAGCAAACCCGACAACTCTTCATGGCCGATGTGTGCATCGGCCGGTTCACCTTTGTCAAGGAAGGTCTGCATATGGAACTCACCATCCCGGATAACCCGTTGCCGAGCAAGCCCTGCGTGCTACCGGAGCTGCCGGTCAAACTTGAATTCGTGCTGGGCGAACTCACCTTGAGCATGGCTGCGCTCAACGAGCTCATCGAGTGCCAGGTTCTGCCGCTGGAGGCTACGGCCGCGAGCAACGTCGAAGTTCGTGTCGGTGGCATGTGTATCGCAGTGGGTGAGCTGGTCCGGCTTGGCGATCGCCTGGGTGTCGAACTGCGTGAGGTGGGGCGGGGCATGGGTAATGAATGACATTTCAATGATCGGGCTGTTGGCAGTGGCTTCGTTGCTGCCATTCCTGATTGCCGCGGGCACCTGTTACATCAAGTTCTCGATCGTCTTCGTGATAGTGCGAAATGCCCTGGGCCTGCAGCAGGTGCCCTCGAACATGACCCTCAACGCCGTTGCGCTGTTGCTGGCGATGTTCGTCATGAGCCCTGTGGTGCAGCAAGGCTATGACTATTACAAGGAAAACCGTGTGGCGTTCACCAGCATCGATGCGGTGGTGGCGTTCCTCGATAACGGTCTGGGCGGCTATCGCGAATACCTGGCCAGGTACACCGACCCGGAGCTTGCACAGTTCTTCGAACGGGCACAGATCACGCGCGAGGACTCCAGGGCTGCCGATGTCGAGTTCGATGAGCAACTGGAACCCTCGTTGTTCGCACTGCTGCCAGCCTATGCACTGAGCGAAATCAAAGCCGCCTTCAAGATCGGTTTCTACCTGTATCTGCCTTTCGTCATTGTCGATCTGGTGGTCTCCAGCATCTTGCTTGCCTTGGGCATGATGATGATGAGCCCGGTGATCATCTCCGTACCTATCAAGCTGGTGCTGTTCGTTGCGCTGGATGGCTGGGCCCTGCTTTCTACCGGGCTGGTCGGGCAATACCTGTCCTTGGCTCAATGAGACGCCGCGATGAATGACCTGGTGTTTGCCGGAAACAAAACCTTGTACCTGATATTGATCCTGGTGGCCTGGCCGATCATCGTCGCCACACTGGTGGGGTTGCTCATCGGTCTGTTTCAGACCGTGACTCAGTTGCAGGAGCAAACCTTGCCCTTCGGCTTCAAACTGCTCGCGGTGTCGGTCTGTCTGTTTCTGCTTTCTGGCTGGTACGGCGAGACGTTGCTGAGCTTCAGCCGGGAAGTCATGCGCCTGGCCCTGAAGTGAATCGCGATGAACCTAAGCCTTTTTTTTGACCTGCATGGCTGGCTGGCCGGTGCGATGATTTGCTTCGCTCGCCTGGCACCGGTGTTCTTCATGTTGCCGTTTCTCAACAGTCGCGCGCTCACCGGCGCACCGCGAAACGCCGTGATCGTGCTGGTTGGCATGGCACTGTGGCCTTATACCGCTGGCACGTTGCCTCGTCTGGACTCGCTTGGCTTCTACGGGTTGCTGCTGCGAGAGGCCGGAGTGGGGGTGATTCTCGGCTGCCTGTTGTCCTGGCCGTTCTGGGTGCTGCACGCCATGGGCAACCTGATTGATAACCAGCGCGGCGCGATGCTCAGCAGCACGGTCGATCCGGCCAACGGCGACGACACCTCGGAGCTGGCCAATTTTCTCCAGCTGTTCGCGGCAGTGATCTACCTGGAGGGCGGAGGCATGAGGTTGCTGGTGGAAACCTTGAGCCGCAGCTACCAACTCTGCTCGCCGGTTTTGGGCTGCGAATTGCGCATCCAGCCGTTGCTCGGGCTGCTCGATCCGTTGATCAGCAAAACGCTGATGATCAGCGCACCGGTGGTGGCGACCTTGTTGCTCAGCGAGGCGCTGCTCGGCCTGCTGGCGCGTTTTGCGCCGCAAATGAACGCATTTTCGGTGTCGCTCACGGTCAAGGGCGCCATCGCGTTGCTGGTGTTGATTCTGTATTTCAGTGCACACCTGCCTGACGAAATACTGCGCATGGCCACCAAGCCGGATCAGCTTGCAGACTGGATCGTCCCGCCGGAGGCCCGCTGAAATGTCCAGCGCCTCGAAAACCGAAAAACCCACGGCGAAGAAGCGTCGCGACGCGGCGAAAAAGGGCCAGACCTTCAAGGCCAAGGATCTCTCCAGTTCCTGCCTGATGCTATGCGCGATCATCTATCTGACGAGCAACGGTAGCTTGCTGGAGGTGATGGAGGTTTATCGACGCATCATTGCCTTGGGTTTCGCCGCCGATCAGCAGCGCTATGCTGCAGAGCTCGGGGTGCTGATGCTCAAGGTCGTGGCGCCGCTGATCGTTGTGTGCTTTCTCGCCAGCGCCTTGCCCACGTTGTTGCAGACCGGTCTGGCCATTGCCAGCGAGGCCCTGAAGCTGAACTTTGGAGCACTGAACCCGATTAACGGTTTCAAAAAACTGTTCAGTCTCAGAACACTGAAGGATGCCGTTAAAGCCTTGTTGTATCTGGGTAGTTTCGTGATCGCATTCTGGATGGTCTGGCTGACTCAGCGGCATTTACTGTTTGCGCAACTGTATGCGCAACCTGTCGACCTGTTTCCGATCTGGGCTCATTTGTTGCTGGTGCTGGTGCTGGCGTTTCTGGGCTGCATATTGTTGGTCGTCATGCTCGATGCGCTGTGCGAGTACTGGCTGTACATCAAGGATCTGAAGATGGACAAGCAGTCGGTCAAGCGTGAACACAAGGAGCAGGACGGCAATCCGGAAATCAAGGGGCGGCGGCGCGAACTGCACCAGGAGCTGTTATCCGAACAGGTCAAATCCGACATTCGTGGTTCGCGAGTGATTGTCGCCAATCCCACGCACATCGCCGTGGGGATCTACTTCCGGCCGGAAGTCACCGTGATGCCGTTTATCTCACTGATGGAAACCAACCAGCGGGCATTGGCGGTGCGCAAGTACGCGGCTGAAGTAGGCGTGCCGGTGATCAGTGACATTGCCCTGGCCAGACGCATCTTCAAGACCCATCAGCGCTACACCTTTATCCAGATGCAGGAAATCGAAAGCGTTCTGCGACTGCTGGTCTGGCTCGAGCAAGTCGAGCAGGCCTGATGGGTTCCCTGCGAAATCGCTTGCAGGAATGAGCGACTCACGAACACCACGATGAGCGTTTTGTGACGGCGCCCTTTGCCCTCAGCTGGCTCAATAGCGTTGTCAGCACCGCTGAAGAAACATTCAGGAGTAATTAGTCATGAGCCGTCGAAAACACACGGAACAGGAAGAGGACCGGATTGCCGAGCAGGTGATGCAAGCCGTACTTGATGGTGCATCGCTCAAGGATCTGCGCGGGGTCAGTACCGAGCAGATGGATAGCCTTTACGCCTTTGCCTATGAGTTCTATGAGCAAGGGCGCCTGGACGATGCGGAAAAATTTTTCCATTTCCTGTGTATCTACGACTTCTACAACGCGCAGTACTGGATGGGCCTGGCGGCGGTGCATCAGCTCAAGCAGAACTATCAGAAAGCGGTTGATCTGTATGCGGTGGCTTTTGCCCAGGGCAAGCATGATTACCGGCCAATGCTCTATACCGGCCAATGCCAGCTTGCGCTGGGAAAACCCGGCAAGGCCAAGTTGTGTTTTGAGTATGTCATCGAGCGCGTGCATGAGCCGGGTATGCGGGAGCAGGCCCAGGCTTACCTGAATGCGTTAAGCAATGTCGACGCCGACCATTCGGAGGAACAGTTGTAATGGATATCAGGGCTTTGTACTCACGTATATCCCCAGAAACACTTGCCAGTCGGGCCGACTCGCAAAGCTATGCCAACGCGGCGAGTAAAGCGGCGAACACCAAGGCCTATCAGCGCGCTGCCGATATCGCACTGGCCAACCTGCAAGGTGTGAACTACGCCGGTCAGTCGCAAGGTGGTAATGCTGCTGCATCGGGTAGGCCGGTTCTGGCTTTGCCAGCGTCAGGTGCCAAGCGTGCGGAAAAGGGTTCTGAAGACACGTTCACCAAGTTGATTGCCTCGCTCATCAACTTGTTGGGTGACGTCAGCATGAAGTCGACCAAGACGCTCATGGATATCCTTAGGTCAGTAGCCAAGGCCAGCGCTGATGGCAACAAGGCGTTATCAGACAAATATCTGAATGCGGTGGCGGAATTGGAAGCGGCGGTCGCCGCTGCGGGCAAGTCCGCGGAAGAGCTCGAGAAAGCCAAGGCGAACGTCGACAGTGCGCAAAGGGCGCTGGACGATGCCGAATCGGCTCTGGAGCAAACCGAGCCGGGTACTTCCGAGCATGCCAAAGCCCTGGCAGCCCGCGATCTGGCACAAGGCAAGTTGACCGGTGCCCAACAACATCTGGGCAAGGCCAAATTGGAACATCAGGCCGCAGTCAAGGAAGCGGGTGAGGCTGGCAAAGGACTCCATCTTCCACCCAAGGAGTTGCATGTACTTCGGCTACTGTTGGGGGCGGCGGGCTCGCTGGTTCCGAAGGACTGGCTGCTGGACCAGGTGTGGCGCAACTGCGACGTGGCCGAGGAGTCCCTGACCCGCTGCATTTATGCGCTGCGCAAATTGCTCGGGCGTGAAAATGACTATATCAAGACGGTCTATGGCAAGGGTTATCGCTTTGCAGGGGAGGTCGAGGAACGCGCGGCCCTGCCATCATCGCCGTCATCGGTGCCCTCGTTATTGGTCTTGCCGGTGCTGGCGAAAGTTGAGGCATGTGGCCTGGAAATGCAGCGCGAAGTGGTCCACCAACTGGCCGCCGCGTTCGGTGAAAGTCTTTGTGTGATGCCGGCGGGGCTGACAGCTTTTGCACAAGCTTCAGATGATTGCCTGTCGATAGTTGAAAGGATGATGCCTGATTATTATCTCTGCGTTCATTGTATCGCTGGGGCGGGCTGCTGGGCCTTGGCGGTCGAGTTGGTTCGTGGGCGCAATCATGCACTGCTGCACAGTGAAACGCTGGTGCCGAGCGGTGGGCGGGAAGAAGCATTGCAACGTTTGATTGCTCTGGTGGCACAGCGTGTGCCGGGCTTGCGTGCGACGTCATGGCAGTGTGGCTCTTATCCCCTGGCGCAGTCCAGTCTGAGCGGTTTGCTGATCGTGCCTCAGAACGTGTGTAACTGATCAGGGCTCGTTCACATCACGTTTCCCTCATGGTTCGATCAGGATTGTCTGCCTGTCACGCCTTATTCTTGATTGCACGTCGAAGCGCCAGGCGCTTTTCATAGTTGATAGACCGGGTGGTGAACAGCATGCAGGATGTTCCTGCAACGCAATGTGTCCTGAGGGTGTTCAGTGGCCCGTTGCAGGGTTGCGAATTTGATCTGGCGCAGCCGCGTACTCTTTTTGTCGTGGGCTCCGAAGCAACGTTTTGCTCGATCGAGCACCCGCTGACAGTTCCGGAAGATGCGATCTACATTCCGCTGGAGTGCGGTGGTCGAAACTTCGAGGTCGTACTCGGCGATCATGACGGCTTGGGGTGTGTCGTGCATATCCTGGGCGACGAAAGTGTCGTTGAGCAGCACATTCCATTCCAGTCTCTGGAAAATATAGCCGGGTTGCTGATCGCCGTGCGCCCGACCGCTGAGGCATGGCGGAGCGAGTTGTTGAAACGAGGGCCGGCTGTGCTGGCAGCGCCCGAGCCGGCTCGGGTGGCCAGTAGCATCTGGCGGCGAGTGGCTGCTGGCGCGGTGCTGGTGACGCTGGCCGGGTTGGCAATATTCGGCTGGTACGCTTCGCGCCCCACGCCTGTGTCGAAAGTCGAGGCACTGATTGCCGGGGGCAACAACAGCATGGCCGTGGTGCATGGGCGCGACCAGGCGATTTACGTCTTCGCCGATACCGAACGCGATGCCGGGTGGGGAAGGCAGGTATTGGTGCGCAATGGGTACTCGGCGACTCAGGTAATGACCACATACGACGAGGGCCTGCGCCTGGAGAGTCTGGTGTCCAGCCTTGCGCCGCAACTCGCCTATCACCGTATGGACCTCAGTGATCCGCTGGTTCCGCGATTGTTGATCAGTCGGCAACGTAGTGTGCTGACGCCCCGATTGCAAAGTCGTCTCGAGAGTGCCCTAGGCGCAGTAGCACCCTACGCTCGCGAAATAAAGATCGTACCCAGTGACGACGACGAACTCATCCGCCTGGCCGAGCAAGGCTTGCAGCGCTTGGCACTGCGCTTTACTCGGCATGCGCATGCTGACGGCGTGACTTTCACCGTCGAGGGCACGCTTGAGGACGCTGAGTTGCAAGCCCTTAACGACTTTGTCGCGCAATTCGGTCGGCAGTGGGGTGAGCGATACGTTCATTTCGCAATCGAACTCAAAGATGATCGGCTGAAGGGCAAGTCGTTCCGGTATGGCCCGCAGGGCTACATCAAGATGACGCCGTCATCCTGGTACTTTCCTAAATCCCTTTGATGATACGGGTGCTATATGAGTGGTGTTTCGAATCCCATTGAGTTTCATGATGATTTCCTGGGCCGACAGGCCCAGGGTTTCGAGGATGGCGCTACCGATCTAAAGACCAAACTCGATGAGGCATTGGCTGCATTGCATAAAGATGCGTCGGACCCCACGCTGTTGGCGGCTTATCAGGCTGCATTCTCTTCCTACAATGTTTTCCGAAACGTTGCGACCAATACGATCAAGGGCTTCAAGGAGATTGATACGGCGATAGTTTCCGCCGCGCGTTAAGTTTTGTGGTTCCTCTCGGCTGGTAGTCGTTCAGTACGCCTGCCGAGTACTTTTTTGTGGGTGTTCCTATGTCTGTTTCTTCTTTGGCTCCAGTGACCCCGAGTTCGCTTCGGATGGTTGAACTGGCGCTGCCCGAGCCTGGCCCGGTGGTTTCCCTGGAGGGGCGTTTGATCGAGGGATTCGCCAGCTCTGCTGTGGCTACCGAGCGTGATCACGCAAGGATCAATGCCATGCTGAAGCGCCCGGATATTACCAGCCCGGAAGTCTTGAGCGAATTGCAGTTGCTCACGGCGCAATACAACATCGATGTATCCTTACTTAACGTCCTGGTCCGTAAAACGGTGACCACGGCCGAAACCTTGTTACGTTCGTCATGAAGCTATATGGCTGTCTTGTGCTGTTCTGCCTGATGCTGGTTGGCTGTCGACAACCGAGTTTGCTCGAGGGCCTTGACCAACAGCAGGTCAATGAAGTGATCTCCGTGCTGCAGCGCAATAACATTACTGCGTCCAAGGTAAATAACGGCAAGGCCGGATACTCGGTGCATATCGAGCAAGCGGATTTCGCGGCGGCGGTCGACCTGCTGGCCCTGTATTCGTTGCCTTCCAGGCCGCGTGTCGAAATCGCTCAGATGTTTCCTGCCGACTCCCTGGTCGCTTCGCCGCGAGCGGAAAAGGCGCGTTTGTACAGTGCGCTGGAGCAGCGCCTGGAGCAGTCGGTGAACACCCTGGTGGGTGTGGTCTCGGCACGGGTGCATGTGAGTTACGACCTGGAAACCGGAGAAAGCGGTCGCAAGGTTGCGCCGATACATCTGTCGGCGTTGGTGGTCTATGAGCCTGATAGCGAGCCCCAGCGACTGGTCAACGATATCAAGCGTTTTCTCAAGAACAGTTTCTCTGCCGTGGATTACGACCACATTTCGGTGGTGTTGTCCAAGCGGGCGGCAATTCAGCATGCCGCTCCCTTCATGGAGCCACGCGCCTCTGCGCCTGCCTGGCTTTATGGCATTTTCGTCGTGGGCATTCTGGCTGCGGTGGCGTACCTGGTCATGCGGTATCGACAGCCGAAAGAGGTCGAACATGCTCCGCGCAACTGAAGCGCTGCGCGCCATCCTGCAGCAGCCGCTGGACTACCTGCATCCGCACCGAGGTGTTGTGCCTGCGCTGTTTGACGAGCCGGCAGCCCGCGCGTTGCTCAATCAATCGTTGCTAAGAGGGTTGGCACTCAGTTGTCCCGATCCGCAGCAGCTCAAGCGCAATCCATGGACTGATTGCTGGGTCGTACATTGGCAGCATTTGCCCGCAGTCGCCCGCCTCATGGGGGCATACCTGATGTGGCCACAGCTGGCTCGCGGAGCACGGATGCGTGAGCTGAATGTGCCGACAAGAGCATTCGCCCGTATCGATCTGCGCCAGCGGCCAGCGGTGGCGGTAAGCGAAACGGATGGCCTTGAGCAATCGCTCGGCGCCATGGGACTTGCTGCCTTGGCAGCCTGGCATCAACACATCCCGGAGGCGCTCATGCAGCGTCTGTTCCTGCAGTTCTCGCCACGCGTGGTCGAGTTGCAGCAAACCTTGCCGCTACTCGCGCCGAATCCATCACTTTTCATTCTGGCGGTACAACATGCTCGATTCCATCAGAACGCTTGTTGATATTCCGGCGAAGGATGCGCTGCTGCTGCGGCATGAAGAGCGAACGGCTGCGCGCAATCGCCGGTTGTTGATGCAGCAAGCGCGCGAGCGCGCCAAGTCCTGTATGGAAGACGCACAACATGAGGCAGACAGGGTTCGTGCGAACGCCTTTCAGGAGGGATATTCCCAGGGGGTGCTACAAGTCGCTGCTGACCTGAGCGGGCTTCTGCTGCAATCGCGGCTGATGGCGAGCGCGCTGCAAACTGAACTGGCACAGGCCGCCCGCTCAATGCTGGGAGATGTGCTGATGGATGAACGACTGCTCGATACGCTGCTGCAGCGCTGGCAGGATGAATGGGCAGGTAAAGGTCGCGAGCCGCTGCAGATTATCCTGCCACTGCGGTGCAAGGCCCAACGGGTGGCGCTTGAAAGCCAGCTGAGGGGCAGGGGAATCGAACGTGTGGATATCCATTTCCACGCCCAGGAACGTTATCTGTTTCGCTTGGCGGACCAGGTGGTCGAACTCGACATCGGCGCCACTCAGGAGCGCCTGTCGCCGCGTTTGATCGCCCAGCTCAGGCAGTTGCCAGAGCGCGTGCGCCAGCTTGATGAGGCGTCGAAGCGCGTGTTTGTCGAATGGGCTGGCGAACTGAACAAGGAAGGTAATAGCGCGATTCATTTTTCGAAGTCGGATAACAGTGATGAGCATTGAAAACCACTCGCTCGCAGGTATCGGCCAGGCCTTGCCCCGAGGCACCGAAGCGGTTGTGCCTTTGGACCAGCGCATGGGGCTTCAGGGCGCGGAAGCCAACGCTGATCCAGATCCTGAGTTTGCTCGGTTCTACGACGCGTTCACGACGTGGTTAGCGTCCACGACGCCCACGCCGGGCAGTATTCGGGATTACTTGAAACAATACGCCAATGCTGGTGGCGAACTGCCCTATAAAACGACGCAAAAGCAAATGGATGCGTTGACGCAGGTGATGGTGCGGATGAAAGAGCAGGGCTTGGAAGAAAGTTTGGCTTACAAGGAGGTAAGAACTGCGCTGGTATCGGTTTCGTCGGCCAATATGTTCGTCAAGGAGTTTATGCAGGAGGTGTTCAAGCCATCTGAGGACGAAGACAGTCGCGAGAATATCAGTTGGTAAGTGGATATTTGTTTTTAGTGGGCGAGAAGCTGTCTAGGCAGGGACGCTTTGCGCTGAAGTATCGTGGCGAGACAGGCCAGATCGGTCCGACCCAAGGTGAGGGGCTATCAAACTTCTCGAGATTGCAGCACCCTAGGGTGCTGTATTGGTTTTGAATAACTCGGTTATGAGATCCGTCGCTGCACCATGCCCAAACACATGAGCGGCATCTCGTTGTGATTGAGACAATATTCCTTTTGTCCTGATGCTTTGCCCCGTATAGACGAGAATGCCCTCAAGCACTTCGACGGCACTGTGGTAACCCAGACCAACTAACAAGGCGCTGGCACCTGCCGCGCGAGCATAGCGCTGCGTTTGCTGGGCCGAGGTCAGGCCAGACAGCGGGTGACGGAACTTCTCGTCCTCCTGACGAGCCGAACTGTGGTTCAGGGCTCCCACATACTGATCCTCCCCGGTTACCCCACATAACATGTCCCAAGTCTGCAAGATCTCGGCTGGCGAACCCGACATGTGCCCGACAAACGGCTCTGTAGTTTCCTGGATGCGGGACGTACTGATGTCATAGACCGGCCAACGGCTTTCTGGAATACGATTGTGTTCAGCAATACCTAGTACCTTATCTGCTTCCAGACCCATATTATGAATGCCCGCCCGGAAAGGGATGTCTGCAGGAGGGGCAAAATCGGCGATTTTTCGCTCAGCCTTTTTATCGGGTCCTACATTCGGAGAGCCGCCGGTCTTTCGCATTATTTTCATATCCGATTCATCTGGCACATACAGGCCAGCTGCTGCCAGTTGACTGTTAAATTCAGTCATCAGTTCGACCTTCGCTTCGGCAGGGCGAGAATAAAATACGCCGATATCTCCCATCAGAGCAATCACCGCGGCTCTGTCTGTAGCACTGGCTGCCACCGCACTCGATGAATTATTTTTTGTACTGACTCGTTGTAGAGTAGCGAGCAAATCTGCGATTGTTTTTCCGTTGAGCAGACCCTCTTCCCCTAGTAAGCGAGCACCGATGATCCTTTGGTTGCTGGAACTCAGGTTTGAAACGACTTGGTGCAATACGCTGGCTGCAGTGCCCAGTTCTTTGAGGAGCGCGTTGCCCGGGCTATAAAGAACCCTTCTTCCTTCTGTAGTTTGCTTCATGGCTAGATCCTTTGTCTCTCTCAGCGTGTGCGGACCTGCCGGGTTGGTGTGAGTTATTTTACGAGGGATAGAATTTTTGACGAGAAGTTCTTGTTTATCCGTGTATTCAGGGGGCGAAACCCTGAGCCTGTGTATGCCGGTATTCAGCGCACCATCGTTGACGGACGCCCCACCCGCAGGGATAAGGTCGTTCGACTGTTTTTCAGTAATGTCACTGTCAATAATGGCGTTATAAATAGTGCCGCTCCGGACTTGTGGGGAGTTATTTTCATCGCGGCGGAAGCGAGCGGTATAATCTTCGTTGCCGTATTTTATAGGCGGGGTGGGTGTTTCATTTGATGCGATTTCAATGGAGCTATTTCTTGCCAGATCGAAATTTTCGACAAATTCAGCGTTCTTGGTTCCGTTGTCCTCGACGTGATATTCCGCAGTGGCTGGAGGCATTCGTGTTATGTTGTTATAAATTGGCATTTTTATTTTCTTTATAATATGGCTAAGCTTTCTGGAACGGTCGCTCAGGGGTTAAGTTTCTGTTGAATTGATATTATCAGGCTGTAAAACGCATCCAGTGCCAGGCGTAGCTGGTCGGGTGATTCAATGCACTCCTCGGCAAGCAGTGCTTTTATTTCGTAGCAATCATTTGCTTTCCCCAGTACCGCTTGCCCCGTCAATACGCCTGGCAAAGCGTGCTGCAGTGAGTCGAGTAGTTTTTCTGCATGAAAGTTGATGTTCAAGCTATTCAGGTCTTTTAGTTCGCTCCACATCCAGGTCATATTGCCCTTTATTGTGATAATGATTGGATTGATGGTTTTGAAGTTTAACTCTATAGATGAGTGGTGATCGAATGCGTTGATTCTTTCCTGGGAAGCGCCAAGGCTTCTCAAGGTCGTGCGTAGGGTTTCCGAGATATTTTGGTTCATTGCCTGCGGTCTCTTGGGGTTTCATCTTCGCCGTAAACAGAGGCTGGCACTGACATCTGCTGCTGGTTTCGCTTTAGCGATCGCGATGATTTTTCCAGGAGGGCTCCCTTCTACGTCGCCGTCAATTTTTTCTGCGGATTGGTCCGGCGCGCGGCAAGTATGAATGGGGATACGCTGAATGTTGTTGCTGGATAATATGTTCTAGCGTGGTTATGCATAATTCTCGCTCTTGTAAAGTGCGTTTTTTGAAATTTCTTGCAGCCTAGATTTTGCAAATGGCCAGGTCTTTCAAAAAACGCTCAAAAAGTGAAAATTGAGCGAAATTTTTTGGAGCTATATGGGCGTCGCTTGAACCTCAATAGGTAACAGCAGTGATGGTGCATGGGTTGGGCGATATTTCCTCCTGAAATCAGCTCTCGTAAGAAGTAGAATCGGGTTTGCAGTCGGTTTCCTGGAGGAGGCGTGCAGTTGCGCAAGAAAAGGCTTTTGAAGACATTTGGGAAAACTCAAAGTCACGCTGTTCGCGCTGTCGAATCTGTGGATGGCGCGACGGCAGTTAATGAGCGCTGCGGGAGAGGTGTACCTTTAGCTGGCAAAAACCAGGGCAAAGCCCTGGTTTTGAAACAGTTCGCGACTGAAAAGATGGCCGTGCGGCGTCGGGATGCGACTAATTGCGCGTTCGAGGAAGCTTGATCGGGGCTTCCTTAAGGGTGATTTTTTAATGGCTCTGATCAGTGCATCGTAATCGTTTGATTAGCCTGTTCACCCAATTGTCTGGCCAGCTCAGGATCATTGATTTCGATGGTGAGCTTCTTGTCGTAAAGGTCGAGTTGGTTGTTTGCAATCAATCTATCCAAGGCGTCGCGATCTATTTCGGTCAGTGCAGTGTCGATGAGCGTTGCGGTGTCGTTGGAAAACTCACTGTGCTCAATGTCGTGAAGCGTTTCCATTTGGTATATGGCAAGCGCTGGCAGGAGTGAGGTTTCTACATAGTTTGGTTCTTTGTAGTCGGTCAGATGCTTTTCCTCCCCAGGTGTCAAGGGAGAACCTTGCTCAAATTTTTCTGCAAGTGAAGTATTGAGTTTGTCGCTTAATACGAGCACCTGTAGGTGCGTTATCTGATCTTGAAGCATTGTCTTGAACGCTTCATTGCTTTCGATTTTTATCTCTGGGATCGCTTCAATATTGTCGGTTCGTTTGAACGAAATCGAACTTTCGAGAGCCGGTTTGCTCGTATGCGCAAGGGTCAGTGTAGTTCCCATGACGTCTGCATGGGCTTCCACGCTGTGAGGTGTAGCTAGGGGGAAGTGTTTAAGGCCGCCTTGCGCGTACAAGGTTTTGTCTGTGACTTTCATCTCTGCTTCTGAGAGGTACCTGGCCTCACGGGTTCCAGCGCTTGTTTGCGACTTTGAAGCGCTAAGTTCATATTTGGAGAAAGTATCTTTTTGTACGGTTGAATCTGTTTTCGGACCTTCCTGGTAGTTGACGTTGAGATATCCTCCCGCCAGTATTTTTGATGCCAATGTCCACCGATGATAGTGCGGGCTGTCCTCCTCTCCGAGACCGCTACCTCTGACGCTAAAGGAATGAAGACGGAGATTCCAGCCCTGCTCCGCGTTGGACATCAAGTAGAATTTGTTAAAAAAAGCAGCTTTAGCTGATTTGTTCTTGCAGCCTTCCAATAATTTGTCGTCGTTCTTGATGTGTTCGAGTATGGAAATGATATCCTCTTTGGAAATGGGTTCGATATCTTCGGTCACACCAGGGCGTTGTTGAAAGCCGAGCTCCGTACCCGGGTTGAAATCTCGATATCGATTGGTGATCATCGTGAACGTGTTTTGATAGATTTTTTCGTTGTGTGCCGCTTTGGTTTCGGATTCATTAGTGACGCGGGCAGGAGTGTTATCGGCTGTGGAAGTTTGCACCAATGGCCGGGTATTAATAGTTGATATTTGCATGATCAGGTCGGTTCGCAATAGGGGAGGTTATGCTCTGCATGAAAAGCCTTGACGCGGTGATGCTGTGTTGAGAACAGACTCATCTTCGTTTCAGGACATTTCATGCAGGACTAAAGATGCATCGAAACCGAGCGCCCCGCTTTCACAAAAAGCTCATGGGTGTGGTTTTTCAGCCGCGATTGCAAGCCGACCTTCAACGGTAGCAACTTGCCCGACTAGATTGGAGTGTGTGATACACGGCTCTGAAGTCTCCCTTTTGGAGAGTCACGATCGGACCGCATTGCGGCGGGCAAGTGTTCGACAGTGCGGCCATGAAGGAAAGGAATCAACAGTGACGGTCGAACCGTGGTGTCAAAGTGCTGAACTCCGTCGTTTTGAGTTGGGCGCGCTGTGCTCGAAACAGTTATGAATAGCCTGAGCGTTGACGGTTTTCTGCAGGATGATCAGGCCCACAACCCGGACAGAACCAACGCCGCCACACCGAGCCCGAGCGCAACCGAACAACCGCCCAGCGACAGCGCAGCCCGGCCTTGCCGGTACCAGCCATCATGGCCAAGCTGCCGTGCCGGTGCCAGCAGGCTGCGCCAACGCAATTCCGTCTCGTGAAACGCCTGCAAGTTCGCCGGGTCCGCATCCAGCCAGCGGCGGAAGTCGATACGCTCGCACGCGGTCACCTGTGGGCTTTGCAAACGCACGTACCATTGCCCGGCCACACTCGCCAGCACATCCCGGCGCGAGCGGCCGACCTGCAGTGCCTGGTCCATGTTCCGCTCGATACTGGCCAATGGCAGGTCCAGGCGGGTAGCGATGGCGGCGAAGTCCAGCTGGTCGAGACGGCTGAGCAGGAACACTTGCTGTACGCGCCGTGGCAGCCGCTTAAGGGCATGCAGCAGGGCATCGTCGGCCTTGTGTTCGGCACCAGTGATTGGATGCCCATGGGGCAGCAGCAAACGGGCCATGGACAGCTCCTTGCTTTAAATGGGGAGGGGTGGGGGCATCTTCCGTGATGCGTGATCAGCGTAGGTGAAACGAGATTGATTCTCAAGTGCTGATTCCGCAAAGTTTTGTAATGAGCGTTCACGCTCTGAAACACTTTTGCTATCATGCGCGCCATCACGATCTTCATTAGCCTGAAGAGCCAAAAAAAAGACCCAGCAAAAAGCTGGGTCAAAAACCGTGATTAGCCTGATGAGGAGATAATCTGAGAGCGACCTAAGCTCCAGGTTATCCAGCAGATCTTGCGATCAGCTGAGTGCAATAATAATCGTTATCATTTGCCAGTCAAATGAATTTTCGCTAATCCGGTAAAAAAGTTTTACCGGTGCGCTTCCTTGTCCCGGCAATCGGGGCCTTTGCCGTTACCCGGCCATCACGTTCTCTCCCTTCTTTTCGTATCTACAAACCCGTTTCCCCGGTGCGTTTGTGCTCCAGCAGTGCGCGGGCCATGTCCATCATGTGCATCAAGGCGAAGGTCAGCTCGCGCTGGCTGCCCTGCTGGTGGGTGGCGGTTTCCTGCGCGGTGGCGGCGGCGCAGCGCAGCAGGGCGATGGCGTGCTCCCGGGCCTGGTCGGTGGTTACGCCCTCGTGCAGGGTCCAGATCCTGTTCTCCAGGGTGGGACGCGGGGGGTTGGGGTTGAGGTAGTAGTCGAGGGCGCGGCGGGCGGCTTCGCTGTCGAGATCTGTTTCGTCGTTTTTCGGTGGTTTCATCGCGATACCTTCTGTTTTCCCTTCAAACACAGAGGAATCAGAGGATAGGTCAGTCTGTACTATCTATCTCAAAATAAATAATTCAGATTGTGTATTGCTGCGAGTAATACAGTCCGTATTGTTGCCCCTCATGGAAAACTGGAACGCATTTCTCAAGCGCTACAAGCGCGAACACAATCTCAGCCAGCTCAAGCTGGCCGAGCGCCTGGGCATGACTCAGGGGGGCGTGGGGCATTGGCTGCGTGGTACGCGGCGGCCGACGCTCGAAACCATCAACGAAAAGCTCGAAAAACTTGGGCTGGTGTTTCTGGAAGCCCAAGTCATGGTGGTGGAGCGCGATATCGTGCGCGAATCGCCTGGTCACTATGCGGCTGAGCAGCCGGTTTCGGCAGAAGCACTGCTTTACGCGAGCTTCCGCTTCCCGGTGCTGGGTTGGGCTGACTTGCAGGGGACCTTGCCAGAAACAAGCAAGGCCCACGAGCAGACTGACTACATGCCCGCCGGAAATGCGTTCTGGCTGGTGGTGGAAAACGACTCGATGAATGCCACCAGCGGCAGGAGCATACCTGAGGGTATGCGTGTGTTGGTGGATACTGGCCTGCCGGCAGAGCCAGGGCGGTTGGTGATTGCGCGACAGCCCGGGCGGCCGGCAGTGTTGCGGCAGTTGGTCGAGGAGGGCGGAGACAGGATGCTCAAACCGCTGAATACGCGCTATCCGACAGTCCTGTGTGAAGACGGCTGCGAGTTTCTGGGAGTGGTCGTGCGGGGGCATGAGGTCTTCTAGCTTGCCGGGGCTGCTGTGCAGCCCTTTCGCGACACAAGGCCGCTCCTACAGGGGATCGCGCCGGGTTTGATGCCCAGCGCGGACCCTTGTAGGAGCGGCCTTGTGTCGCGAAGGGCCGCAAAGCAGCCCCCGGTACCCTTATTCCGCCAGTTCGACCAGCACCGTCCCTTCGCTGACCATATCCCCTTCCTGACAGAACAACGCCTTCACCGTGCCGCCATGCGGCGCGCGAATGCTGTGTTCCATCTTCATGGCCTCCAGCACCACCAGCGGCGTACCCGCTTCCACCACCTGCCCCGGTTCAACCAGCACGCGCACAATGCTGCCGTTCATGGGCGCGCCCAGGCCGCCCTGGTGGCTGTGGCTGGCCTCGGCCTCGGCAATCGGGTCGAAGGCTTCGATGGCGTGCATCTCGCCGTCCCAGTGCAAGTACAGCGTGCCACCGCGGCGGATCGCCAGATGCTGGCGACGCACGCCCGCCTGGTCATGCACCAACTGCTCGCCCACCAGTTGCCAGGTAGACGCAGCGCTGCGCTCCAGGGCAACCGCCTGGTCCTGCCCGCCACTGATCAGGTGCAGGCTGCTGCGCGCCGGCAGGCCCAGGCGCAGGCCGTTGCGTTCGGCCCACGGCGAACTACGGTCGTCGTCTCGCTGGTGTGCGGCCTGGCCCTGCAACCAGGCCTCGGCCGCGGCTTCCCAGAAGCCTGCCGGCAGCGCTTGAGGCGCGGGCAGCAAAACCTCCTGATGACGCGGAATGAACCCGGTATCCAGCTCCGCTGCAGCAAACGCCGGGTGGGCGAGAATGCGACGCAGGAAGGCAATGTTGGTCTTCAACCCGCCAATGGCAAACTCGTCGAGCATGGCCAGCAAGCGCAGGCGCGCCTGCTCGCGGTCTTCACCCCAGGCGATCAGCTTGCCCAGCATCGGGTCGTAGAACGGCGACACCACATCACCTTCGCTGACTCCGCTGTCCACCCGTCGCCCTTCGCCGGCTGCCGACTCGCGGTACAGCGCCAGCGTGCCGGTCGCGGGCAGGAATTCGTTGGCCGGGTCCTCGGCGTACAGGCGCACTTCGATGGCGTGACCGATCAGCGGCACCTGTTCCTGGGTGATCGGCAGGGCCTCGCCGCAGGCCACACGAATCTGCCAGGCCACCAGGTCGAGACCGGTAATGGCCTCGGTGACCGGGTGCTCCACCTGCAGCCGGGTGTTCATCTCCATGAAGAAGAACTCGCCACGGGCATCGAGCAAGAACTCCACGGTGCCGGCGCCCACGTAGCCGATAGCCTGGGCCGCGCGTACTGCCGCCTCACCCATGGCCCGGCGCAATTCTGCTGACAGGCCTGGCGCAGGGGCTTCTTCCACCACCTTCTGGTGACGGCGCTGGATCGAACAGTCACGCTCGTTGAGGTACAGGCAGTTGCCGTGCTGGTCGGCGAATACCTGGATTTCCACGTGGCGCGGCTTGAGCACGTACTTTTCCACCAGCATGCGCGCATCGCCGAACGATGACTGAGCCTCACGCTGGGCCGAGGCCAGGGCATCGGCCAGCTGGCTTTCTTCCTCGACCACTTTCATGCCCTTGCCACCGCCGCCGGCGCTGGCCTTGAGCAGTACCGGGTAGCCAATACGTTCGGCGGCGGTGCGGAAGGTGTCCAGGTCCTGGGCTTCGCCGTGGTAACCCGGCACCAGCGGCACGCCAGCGGCTTCCATCAGCGCCTTGGCCGCCGACTTGCTGCCCATGGCGTCGATGGCGCTGGCCGGTGGGCCGAGGAAGATCAGCCCGGCCTCTTCGATGGCGCGGGCAAAGCCTGCGTTCTCGGACAGGAAGCCATAACCCGGGTGGATGGCCTGGGCGCCGCTGGCTTTGGCGGCGGCCAGCAGCTTGTCGACCAGCAGGTAGCTGTCGGCGGCCTTGGTGCCGCCGAGGTCGACACGGATATCCGCTTCGCGGCTGTGCCGGGCGTCACGGTCGGTGGCGCTGTGCACGGCGACAGTGGTCAGGCCCATGGCCTTGGCGGTGCGCATCACCCGGCAGGCGATTTCGCCGCGGTTGGCAACCAGCAGGGTGGTCAAAGCGGGGCGGCTCATGGGCGCGGCTCCTTCTTGTCGTCGGTTTGCCAGGCGGGGCGACGTTTTTCCAGGAAGGCGCGCAGGCCCTCCTGGCCTTCGGCGCTGACGCGGATGCGGGCAATGGTATTTTCGCAGTAGCGGCGCAGGGCCGGGCTGAGTTCGCCGTCGTCCACTTCGCGCAGCAGGTCCTTGGTGGCGCGCAGTGCTTGCGGGCTGTTCTGCAGCAGGTTGGTCACCCAGGCTTCGACCTGGGCGTCCAGTTCGC
The DNA here is from genome assembly GCF_002113165.1 of Pseudomonas sp. B19(2017). NCBI lineage: Bacteria > Pseudomonadati > Pseudomonadota > Gammaproteobacteria > Pseudomonadales > Pseudomonadaceae > Pseudomonas > Pseudomonas sp. B19(2017). The sequence goes on along the minus strand of NZ_NEJR01000002.1, from coordinate 476,750 downwards.
TGGCCGGGTACACCTCGGCCAGCAGGCCCAGTTCGCGGGCCCGCACGCCGCTGAAACGCTCGGCAGTAAGGGCATAGCGGCGTGCGGCGCGCTCACCGATGGCCTTGACCACGAACGGGCTGATCACTGCCGGGGCCAGGCCGATGCGCACTTCCGACAGGCACAGCTGGGCGTCCTCGGCACCGATGGCCATGTCGCAGCAGCTGATCAGGCCCAGCGCGCCGCCAAAGGCCGCGCCTTGCACCACGGCCAGGGTCGGCGCCTTGAGGCGGTGCAGGGCGTACATCAGCTCGCCCAGCTCGCGGGCATCATCCAGGTTGGTGTTGAAGTCCAGCTGCGCCGACTGCTGCATCCAGGCCAGGTCGGCGCCGGCGCTGAAGTGTCGGCCACGGCCGCGCAACAGCACAAAGCGCAGGCTGGCGTCCTCGGCCAGCTGGTCGAGGGCGACGATCAGTTCGCGGATCATCTGCGCGTTGAAGGCATTGTTCTTGTCCTCGCGGCTCAGCCACAGGGTGGCGAAACCGCGCGGGTCGCGGATCACTTCGAGGGTGCTGAAATCGCTCATGGTCACATCCGGAAAATGCCGAAGCGGCTTTGTTCGATCGGTGCGTTCAGCGCGGCAGACAACGCCAGGCCGAGCACGTCGCGGGTCTGTGCCGGGTCGATGACACCGTCGTCCCACAGGCGGGCGCTGGAATAGTAGGGGTGGCCCTGGTGCTCGTACTGGTCGAGGATCGGCTGTTTTAGCCGGGCTTCGTCGTCGGCGCTGAACGGCTGGCCACTGCGCTCGCTTTGCTCGCGCTTGACCTGGGCCAGCACGCCGGCGGCCTGTTCGGCGCCCATCACGCCAATCCGCGCGTTGGGCCACATCCACAGGAAGCGCGGGTCGTAGGCCCGGCCGCACATGCCATAGTTGCCGGCACCGAAGCTGCCTCCGATGATCACCGTGAACTTCGGCACCTGGGCGCAGGCCACGGCGGTGACCAGCTTGGCGCCGTGCTTGGCGATGCCGCCTTCTTCGTACTTTTTACCGACCATGAAGCCGGTGATGTTCTGCAGGAACAGCAGCGGGATGCCGCGCTGGCAGGCCAGCTCGATGAAGTGCGCACCCTTTTGCGCGGCCTCGGCGAACAGGATGCCGTTGTTGGCCAGGATCGCCACCGGGTAGCCGTGCAGGTGGGCGAAGCCACACACCAGGGTGGTACCGAACAGCGCCTTGAATTCATCGAACACCGAGCCGTCGACCAGGCGCGCGATCACCTCGCGCACGTCGAACGGTTGCTTGGCATCGGCCGGCACCACGCCGTACAGCTCGTCGGCGGCGTACAGGGGGGCCACCGGGGCCAGGCGTTGCAGCTTGCCCAGCTTGTGCCAGTTGAGGTTGGCCACGCTGCGCCGGGCCAAGGCCAGGGCGTGTTCGTCATTGTCGGCGTAGTGGTCGGCCACGCCGCTGGTGCGGCAGTGCACATCGGCGCCGCCGAGCTCTTCGGCGCTCACCACTTCACCGGTGGCAGCCTTTACCAGTGGCGGGCCGGCGAGGAAGATGGTCGCTTGCTGTCGCACCATGATCGCTTCGTCGGCCATCGCCGGCACGTAGGCGCCGCCGGCGGTGCACGAGCCCATCACCACGGCGATCTGCGGGATGCCCAGTGCGCTCATGTTGGCCTGGTTGAAGAAGATCCGCCCGAAGTGCTCGCGGTCGGGGAACACTTCGTCCTGGCGGGGCAGGTTGGCGCCACCGGAGTCTACCAGGTAGATGCACGGCAGGCGGTTCTGCAGGGCGATGGTCTGCGCACGCAGGTGCTTCTTCACCGTCAGCGGGTAGTAGGAACCGCCTTTGACCGTGGCGTCGTTGGCCACGATCATGCATTCCACGCCTTCGACGCGGCCGATGCCGGCGATCACGCCTGCGGCGGGCACGTCTTCGCCATATACCTCATGGGCGGCCAGTTGGCCGATTTCGAGGAACGGCGAGCCCGGGTCCAGCAAGCGGTCGATACGCTCGCGTGGCAGCAGCTTGCCACGTGAAGTGTGCCGCTCCTGGGCCTTGGGCCCGCCGCCCTGGGCCACCTGGGCGAGCAGGCCGCGCAGGGCCTGGACCTGTTCGAGCATGGCCGCGCTGTTGCCGGCGAACTCCGCCGAACGCGGGTTGATCTGAGTGTGCAAGGTAGCCATGTGCGCCCGTCCCCTGTGCTCAGCGGGTTTCGTTGAACAGTTCGCGACCGATCAGCATCCGGCGGATTTCGCTGGTGCCGGCACCGATCTCGTACAGCTTGGCGTCGCGCAGCAGGCGGCCGGCCGGGAATTCGTTGATATAACCATTGCCGCCGAGAATCTGGATCGCCTCCAGGGCCATTTGCGTGGCGCGTTCGGCGGTGTACAGGATCACCCCGGCGGCGTCCTTGCGGGTGGTCTCGCCACGGTCGCAGGCCTGGGCCACGGCATACAGGTAGGCGCGGCTGGCGTTGAGCTGGGTGTACATATCGGCGATCTTGCCCTGGATCAGCTGGAATTCGCCGATGCTCTGGCCGAACTGCTTGCGGTCGTGGATGTAGGGCACCACCAGGTCCATGCAGCTTTGCATGATGCCGGTCGGGCCGCCCGACAGCACCACGCGCTCGTAGTCCAGGCCGCTCATCAGCACGCGCACGCCACCGTTGAGCTGGCCGAGGATGTTTTCTTCCGGCACTTCGACGCCGTCGAAGAACAACTCGCAGGTGTTGGAGCCACGCATGCCCAGCTTGTCGAACTTGTTGCTGCGGCTGAAGCCTTTCCAGTCACGCTCGACGATGAACGCGGTGATGCCGTGCGCGCCCTTGTCCAGGTCGGTCTTGGCGTAAATCACGTAGGTATTGGCGTCGGGGCCGTTGGTGATCCAGGTCTTGCTGCCGTTGAGCACATAGTGGTCGCCGCGCTTTTCCGCGCGCAGTTTCATCGATACCACGTCGGAACCGGCGTTGGGCTCGCTCATGGCCAGGGCGCCGATGTGCTCGCCGCTGATCAGCTTGGGCAGGTACTTGAGCTTCTGCTCGTGGTTGCCATTGCGGTTGATCTGGTTGACGCAGAGGTTGGAGTGGGCGCCATAGGACAGCGCCACCGAGGCCGAGCCACGGCTGATTTCTTCCATCGACACCACGTGCGCCAGGTAGCCCAGGCCGGCGCCGCCGTATTCTTCCGGTACGGTGATGCCCAGCAGGCCCATGTCGCCGAACTTGCGCCACATGTCGGCGGGGAACAGGTTGTCGTGGTCGATTTGCGCGGCGCGCGGAGCCAGTTCGGCGGCGACGAAGGTGCGCACCTGGTCGCGGAGCATGTCGATGGTTTCGCCCAGGGCGAAGTTCAGGGTGGGGTAATGCATGCTGGGGCACCTTGTTGTTCTTGGAATATGGGAAACACCCATGGTTCATGGATCTGGCGCCGGACCCTGTGGGAGCGGGCGTGCCCGCGAATGCGTCAGCAGGACCACCGTCATTGCCTGAGTGATCGCATTCGCGGGCATGCCCGCTCCCACAGGGTTCGGCGTCAAGCCTGAGGGGGTGTCGTTTTCACCTTTACGTTAACGTAAACCTGCAGTCGGCCGCTGTCAATCGACTCATCACCTTTACGTAAACGTAAATCTGCGCCAGAGTATTCCCCGCTTGCTTCAGTCGTGCCCAGAACAACCACAAGAAGGGACACCCATGAGTCAACCAAGCTATACCCGCGGTCGCCAGGACCAAGCCTTGCTGACCCAGACCATCGGCCAGGCCTTCGACGCTACCGTGGCCCGGTGTGCCGATGGCGAGGCCCTGGTGTCGCGCCACCAGGGCCTGCGTTACAGCTGGAGGCAGCTGGCCGAACAGGTCGAGGTGCATGCCCGCGCCTTGATGGCCCTGGGCGTGAATACCGGTGACAGGGTGGGCATCTGGTCACCCAACTGCGCCCAGTGGTGCATCCTGCAGCTGGCCAGCGCCAAGGTCGGTGCCATCCTGGTCAACATCAACCCGGCCTATCGAGTGGGCGAGCTGGAATACGTGCTGCGCCAGTCTGGCTGCCGTTGGCTGGTGTGTGCCGATGCCTTCAAGACGTCCGACTACCACGCCATGGTCCAGGAACTGGCACCGGAGCTGGCCAGTGCCACCCCGGGCGAAATGGCCAGTGCACGGCTGCCCGAGCTGCGCGGTGTGGTCAGCCTGGCCGCCAACCCGCCGGCAGGCTTCCTGCCTTGGCAAGCGCTGGCCGGGCGGGCAGGGCAGACCTCGACCGAGGCCTATGCGGCACGCCAGCAAAGCCTGCAGTTCGACCAGCCGGTGAACATCCAGTACACCTCCGGCACCACCGGCGCGCCGAAGGGCGCCACGCTCAGCCACTACAACATTCTCAACAACGGCTTCATGGTCGGCGAAAGCCTGGGCCTGAGCGCAGCTGACCGCATGGTGATCCCGGTGCCGCTATACCACTGCTTCGGCATGGTCATGGCCAACCTCGGCTGCATCACCCATGGCAGCACCATGATCTACCCCAACGACGCCTTCGACGCCGAGCTCACCCTGCGCGCCGTGGCCGAAGAGCGCGCCAGCATTCTCTATGGCGTGCCGACCATGTTCATTGCCATGCTCGACCACCCTTTGCGAGCACACGTGGATCTGTCCACCTTGCGCAGCGGCATCATGGCCGGCGCCACCTGTCCGATCGAGGTGATGCGCCGGGTCATCGACCAGCTGCACATGGCCGAAGTGCAGATTGCCTACGGCATGACCGAGACCAGCCCGGTATCGCTGCAGACCGGCCCGGACGACGACCTGGAGCTGCGTGTGACCAGCGTTGGCCGTACCCAACCGCAACTGGAGAACAAGGTCGTGGACGCCGACGGCTGCATTGTCCCGCGCGGGCAGATCGGCGAGCTATGCACCCGTGGCTACAGCGTGATGCTCGGCTACTGGGACAACCCGCAGGCCACGGCGGAGGCCATCGACCCGGCCGGCTGGATGCATTCGGGCGACCTGGCGATAATGGACGAGCAGGGCTATGTGCGCATCGTCGGGCGCAACAAGGACATGATCATTCGCGGTGGCGAGAACATCTACCCGCGTGAGCTGGAGGAGTTCTTCTACACCCACCCGGCGGTGGCTGATGCGCAGGTGATCGGCATTCCGTGCAGCCGGTATGGCGAAGAGATCGTCGCCTGGATCAAGCTGCATCCGGGGCACAGCGCCACGGTCGAGGAGTTGCAGGCGTGGTGCAAGGCGCGCATCGCGCATTTCAAGGTGCCGCGGCATATCCGTTTCGTCGACGAGTTCCCGATGACGGTGACCGGCAAGGTGCAGAAGTTCCGCATGCGCGAGATCAGTGTGGCGGAGATCTCGGCGGTTACTGCTGGTTGATGCGTTGGCTGTTCCGGCCCTTTCGCGGGCACGCCCGCTCCCACAGGTACTTCACTGCCCTGGGCACTGTAAAATACCTGTGGGAGCGGGCGTGCCCGCGAAGAGGCCGGCCCTGTCAGCACAAAATCCTGGTCTACCCTTAACCCTTCACCGGTGGCTCCTGGCTTGGTGGGTCACCCACCGTCGGCGGCACGGTCGGCTTGATCGGCAGCTCGTCCGGGTCCTCTTCCGGCACCGGTGGCGGCAGGCTCGGGTCGTCGATGTTGGGATCGGGCGTCTCCGGTGGAATGGGAATGTTCATGGCCTGACCTCGCGTGGGTAATTGAAGAGGTGCTGCAGGCTTCGACACCTGGCAGCTGCCGTTCGCTCAATTTTTTTGAACCCCCGCGCCTGCGCATGGCTCTGAACCCTTACTGCCACCAGCCCAAGGGAGCAAGGCCTGATGTCTCTGAAAGAGCCCTTCGAAAGCGTGCCCATGGCCAATGACCACCCGGACCAGGTCATCAGCCTGTCCCAGGCCCTGCTGGCGCCGCGCATTGTCATCGAAGACACCCAGCCGGTGCTCGAAGGCGGCGCATTCGCGGCCAAGGCCATCAGCAACCAGCCGGTTGCGGTCAGCAGCAAGGTATTCAGCGACGGCCACGACCGCATGGCGGTGATGCTGAACTGGCGCCAGGCCGGCAGCCGGCGCATTCATTGCGTGCCGATGACCCCGGCGGGCAACGACCTGTGGCTGGCCGAGTTAATACCCACCGAAATCGGCCCACACCTGTTCAGCATCGAGGCCTGGATCGACCCCTTTGCCACCTATTGCCACGACCTGGAGAAAAAGTACCAGGCCGGCGTCGATATCAGGCTCGAACTCGAAGAAGGGCGCCTGCTGCTTGGCAAGGGTATCGAGTTGAGCGGCGGTGCCTTGCGCGACCAGTTGCGGGCGCTCGCCGACCGGCTGCCGAGTCTCGCTGAAGACGACCAGGTCGCCTTGTTCCTGGGGGCCGAGACCACGCGGCTGATGGCCGAAGCCGAGCACCGCAGCTACCTGACCCGCAGCATCGAGTACCCGTTGGATGTGGATCGCCCGGCCGCGCAGTTCGCCAGCTGGTACGAGCTGTTCCCGCGCTCTTGCACCGACAGCCCCGAGCGCCACGGCACCTTCAATGATGTGCACCAACGCTTGCCGATGATCCGCGACATGGGCTTTGATGTGCTGTATTTCCCGCCCATCCACCCGATTGGCACCAAGCACCGCAAAGGCCGCAACAATTCCCTGCAGGCCCAGCCCGGCGACCCCGGCAGCCCGTATGCCATCGGCAGTCCGGAGGGCGGCCATGACGCCATTCACCCGCAACTGGGCAGCCGGGAAGATTTTCGCCGTCTGGTCTCGGCAGCCGCCCAGCACGGCCTTGAAATTGCCCTGGACTTCGCCATCCAGTGCTCCCAGGACCACCCGTGGCTGCAGGAACACCCTGGCTGGTTCAGCTGGCGCCCGGATGGCACCATCCGCTACGCCGAAAACCCGCCGAAGAAGTACCAGGACATCGTCAACGTCGACTTCTATGCCCCCGATGCGGTGCCAGGCCTGTGGCTGGCCTTGCGCGACGTGATCATCGGCTGGGTCGAGGAGGGGGTGAAGACCTTCCGCGTCGATAACCCGCACACCAAGCCACTGCCGTTCTGGCAATGGCTGATCGCCAATGTGCGCAGCCACTACCCGGACGTGATCTTCCTCGCCGAGGCGTTCACCAAGCCGGCGATGATGGCGCGCCTGGGCAAGGTCGGCTACGCGCAGAGCTACACCTATTTCACCTGGCGTAATACCAAGCAAGAGTTGCGCGAGTACTTCGAACAACTCAACCAGCCGCCCTGGAGCCAATGCTACCGGCCCAACTTCTTCGTCAACACGCCGGACATCAACCCATTCTTCCTGCAGCATTCCGGGCGCGCCGGCTTTCTTGTCCGGGCCGCCCTGGCAACCATGGGGTCGGGCTTGTGGGGCATGTATTCGGGCTTCGAACTATGCGAGGCGGCGGCTTTGCCGGGCAAGGAGGAGTACCTGGACTCGGAGAAGTACGAGATCCGCCCGCGCGATTACACCCAGCCGGGCAACATCATTGCCGAGATCGCCCAGCTCAACCGCATTCGCCGGCAGAACCCGGCACTGCAGACTCACCTGGGCGTGGCGTTCTTCAACTGCTGGAACGACAACATCCTGTACTTCGCCAAGCGCACGCCCGAGCGCGACAACTACATTCTGGTGGCAGTCAGCCTCGACCCGCACAACGCCCAGGAGGCGCATTTCGAGTTGCCGCTGTGGGAGCTTGGGCTTGACGACAACGCCGAAACCCATGGCGAGGATTTGATGAACGGCCACCGCTGGTCGTGGTACGGCAAGACCCAATGGATGCGCATCGAACCCTGGCACCTGCCGTTCGGTATCTGGCGTATCGAAAAGGCCCGTTAGCGCCGGGATACGCCATCCCCTGTGGGAGCGGGTTTACCCGCGAAGCAGGCGCCGCGGATCATGGCACCGGCTTCGCCGGTGTTCGCGGGTAAACCCGCTCCCACAGGGATCGTCTCAAGTCAGTTGCGTGTGCCTCGGGGCCAGAGCAACCTGGAATTGAAAGGAGTCGCACATGGCCAAGCGTTCCCGCCCGGCAGCCTTCATCGACGACCCGCTGTGGTACAAGGACGCCGTTATCTACCAGCTGCACGTCAAGTCGTTCTTCGATTCGAACAACGACGGCATCGGCGATTTCGCTGGCCTGATCAGCAAGCTCGACTACATCGCCGAGCTGGGCGTCAACACCCTGTGGCTGTTGCCGTTCTATCCGTCGCCACGCCGCGACGACGGCTACGACATCGCCGAATACAAGGCCGTGCACCCCGATTACGGCAACCTGGCCGATGCCCGCCGCTTCATCGCCGAGGCGCACAAGCGCGGCCTGCGGGTCATCACCGAGCTGGTCATCAACCACACCAGCGACCAGCACCCCTGGTTCCAGCGCGCCCGCCATGCCAAGCGCGGCAGCAAGGCGCGGGACTTTTATGTGTGGTCGGATGACGACCAGAAGTACGACGGCACCCGCATCATCTTCCTCGACACCGAAAAGTCCAACTGGACCTGGGACCCGGTCGCCGGGCAGTACTTCTGGCACCGCTTCTACTCGCACCAGCCCGACCTCAACTTCGATAACCCGCAAGTGCTCAAGGCCGTGATCGGTGTTATGCGCTTCTGGCTCGACCTGGGTGTCGATGGCCTGCGCCTGGACGCCATCCCGTACCTGATCGAGCGCGACGGCACCAACAACGAGAACCTCGCCGAAACCCACGACGTGCTCAAGGCGATCCGCGCCGAAATCGATGCCAACTACCCCGATCGCATGCTGCTGGCCGAGGCCAACCAGTGGCCCGAAGACACCCGCCCGTATTTCGGCGAAGGCGAGGGTGACGAATGCCATATGGCTTTCCACTTCCCTTTGATGCCGCGCATGTACATGGCGCTGGCCATGGAAGACCGCTTCCCGATCACCGATATCCTGCGCCAGACCCCGGAGATCCCCGCCAACTGCCAATGGGCGATCTTCTTGCGCAACCACGATGAGCTGACCCTGGAAATGGTCACCGACCGCGAGCGCGACTACCTGTGGAACTACTACGCCGAAGACCGCCGCGCCCGCATCAATCTGGGCATCCGTCGGCGTCTGGCACCGCTGCTGCAGCGCGACCGCCGCCGCATCGAGCTGCTCACCAGCCTGCTGCTGTCGATGCCCGGCACACCCACCCTGTATTACGGCGACGAACTGGGCATGGGCGACAACATCTACCTGGGCGACCGCGATGGTGTGCGCACGCCCATGCAATGGTCACCGGACCGCAACGGCGGTTTCTCCCGCGCCGACCCGCAGCGCCTGGTGCTGCCACCGATCATGGACCCGCTGTACGGTTACCAGACCGTCAACGTCGAAGCCCAGGCCACCGACCCGCACTCGCTGCTGAACTGGACCCGGCGCATGCTGGCGGTGCGCAAGCAGCAGAAGGCCTTCGGCCGCGGCAGCCTGCGTACCCTCACGCCGAACAACCGGCGCATCCTCGCCTACCTGCGCGAGTACACCGACGCTGATGGCAACACCGAAGTCATCCTGTGCGTGGCCAACGTCTCCCGCGCCGCCCAGGCGGCGGAACTGGAACTGTCACAGTATGCCGGCAAGGTACCGGTGGAGATGCTCGGCGGCAGCGCCTTTCCGCCGATCGGGCAGTTGCCGTTCCTGCTGACCTTGCCACCCTACGCCTTCTACTGGTTCCTGCTGGCCAGCCACGACCGCATGCCCAGCTGGCACATCCAGGCCACCGAGGGGTTACCCGAATTGAACACACTGGTACTGCGCAAACGCATGGAAGAACTGCTGCAAGCCCCCGCCAGCGATACCCTGCAAAGCGCCATCCTGCCGCAGTACCTGCCCAAGCGGCGCTGGTTCGCCGGCAAGGAAGGGCCGATCGACGCGGTGCGCCTGTGCTACGGCGTACGCTTCGGCACGGCCACCACACCGGTGCTGCTCGGTGAAATCGAAGTACTCAGCGACGGCGTGGCCAACCGCTACCAGCTGCCGTTCGGCTTGTTGCCCGAGGAGCAGATCAACAGCGCACTGCCGCAGCAACTGGCGCTGTCACGGGTGCGCCGGGCCCATCAGGTGGGCCTGATTACCGACGCCTTTGTCCTCGAGCCCTTCATCCGTGCGGTGCTGCGTGCCTGTGAGCAGGGCATGCATCTGCCTTGTGGCAATGGCGAGGGCGAGCTGCGCTTTGAAAGCACGCAGCAACTGGCGGGCCTGGCGTTGAACGAAGAAAGCAGCGTGCGCTACCTCAGCGCCGAGCAGTCCAACAGTTCGGTGGTGATCGGCGACCAGGTGGTGCTCAAAATGATCCGCCGGGTCAACCCGGGTGTGCACCCGGAGCTGGAAATGAGTGCCTACCTGACCGCCGCGGGCTTTGCCAACATTTCGCCGCTGCTGGCCTGGGTCAGCCGGGTGGACGAGCAGGGCGCGCCGCACTTGCTGATGATCGCCCAGGGTTACCTGAGCAACCAGGGTGATGCCTGGGCCTGGACCCAGAACACCCTGGAGCGAGCCATTCGCGACCAGATGGAGCCGTCCAGCCTGGATACCGATGTGCACACCGATGCACTGGCTGAACTCACCGGCTTTGCCGCCTTGCTCGGCCAGCGCCTGGGCGAGATGCACCTGCTGCTGGCCGCACCGACCAGTGACGAGGCCTTCCAGCCGCGCCCAAGCGATGCCGACGACAGCGAACGCTGGAGTGCGCAGATCAGTGCCGAACTCACCCATGCCCTCGACTTGCTGGCCCAGAACCGCGACAGCCTCGACAGCGAAAGCCAGGCGCTGGTCGACGATTTGCAGCAACAGCGCGACGGCCTGGCCCAGCACATCGCCAACCTGACCGGCCAGGCCCAGGGCGGCTTGCTGATGCGCGTACACGGCGACCTGCACCTGGGCCAGGTGCTGGTAGTGCAGGGTGACGCCTACCTTATCGACTTCGAAGGGGAACCGGCCCGGCCGCTACAAGAGCGCCGGGCAAAACACAGCCCGTACAAGGATGTCAGCGGCGTGCTGCGCTCCTTCGACTATGCTGCTGCCATGATCTTGCGCAACGCCTCTGCGGTCGACCTTTCCGACCCGGCACGCCAAGCCCGGCAACGTGTTGCCAGGCAGTATCTGCACCAATCGCGGCATGCCTTTGTCGAAGCCTATGGCCTGGCCACCGCGGCCATGCCTCACGCCTGGCAGCAGGCCGAGGGCGAGCGGGCTGCACTGGAGCTGTTCTGCCTGGAAAAAGCCGCCTACGAAATCACATACGAAGCCGAGAACCGTCCGAGCTGGCTGGCCGTGCCTTTGCATGGCCTGCATGGACTGATCAGTACCTGGGGAGAGTCATAGATGAATGCAACCACGCGTGAAAACGGCGGCCTTCGGCAACGGGACCTCGATGCCCTGGCCCGCGCCGAGCACGCCGATCCATTTTCGGTACTCGGCCCCCATGGCGATGGTACGCGCGGGCAGGTGGTCCGCGCTTTCCTGCCCAATGCCCTGAATGTGCGCATTCTGGCCCGGCATGACGGGCGCATGCTCGCCGAAATGGAGCAGGGCAGCCTGCCCGGGTTGTTCACCGCGCACCTCGATGAGGCGCACCCCTACCTGCTGCAGATCGGCTGGGCCGGTGGCGAGCAGATTACCGAAGACCCCTACAGCTTCGGCCCGCAACTGGGCGACATGGACCTTTACCTGTTCGCCGAAGGCAACCATCGCGACCTGTCCGGGCGCTTCGGCGCTCAACCCATCCAGGTCGATGGCGTCGACGGCGTGTGTTTCTCGGTATGGGCGCCGAACGCCCGGCGGGTGTCGGTGGTAGGTGACTTCAACAACTGGGATGGCCGTCGTCACCCCATGCGCCTGCGCCACAGCGCCGGGGTGTGGGAGCTGTTCGTGCCGCGCCTGGGCGTGGGTGAAACCTACAAGTTCGAGGTGCTGGGCAAGGACGGCATCCTGCCGCTGAAGGCCGACCCGCTGGCGCGCGCCACCGAACTGCCGCCGAGCACCGCCTCCAAGGTAGCGGGGGCGCTCAGCCACGACTGGCAGGACCACGACTGGATGGCGCAACGCGCGCAGCGTCATGCCTATAGCGCGCCGCTGTCGATCTACGAACTGCACCCGGGGTCGTGGCGCTGCGAGCTGGATGAGGCGGGCGAGGTCGGGCGCTATTACAACTGGCGCGAGCTGGCCGAGCGCCTGGTGCCTTACGTTCAGGAGCTGGGCTTCACCCACATCGAACTGCTGCCGATCATGGAGCACCCGTTCGGCGGCTCCTGGGGTTACCAGCCGCTGTCGCTGTTCGCGCCCACCTCGCGCTACGGCAGCGCCGAGGATTTTGCCGCCTTCATCGACGCCTGCCACCAAGGCGGTATCGGTGTGCTGCTGGACTGGGTACCGGCGCATTTCCCCACCGACGAACACGGCCTGGCGCGTTTCGACGGCACCGCCCTGTACGAATACGACAATCCCCTGGAGGGCTACCACCAGGACTGGAACACGCTGATCTACAACCTTGGCCGCAACGAAGTGCGCGGCTTCATGATGGCCTCGGCGCTGCACTGGCTGAAGCACTTCCACATCGACGGCCTGCGCGTGGATGCGGTGGCCTCGATGCTGTACCGTGACTATTCGCGCAAGGCCGGCGAATGGGTGCCCAACCGCCACGGCGGGCGCGAGAACCTGGAGGCCATCGACTTCATCCGCCACCTCAACGGCGTGGCGGCCCATGAGGCCCCGGGCACGCTGATCATCGCCGAGGAGTCCACCGCCTGGCCCGGCGTCAGCCAGCCGACCCAACAGGGCGGCCTGGGCTTTGCCTACAAGTGGAACATGGGCTGGATGCACGACACCTTGCATTACATCCAGAACGACCCGGTGCACCGCACCTACCACCACAACGAGATGAGCTTCGGGCTCATCTATGCCTATTCCGAGCACTTCATCCTGCCCATCTCCCATGACGAAGTGGTGCACGGCAAGCATTCGCTGATCGACAAGATGCCCGGCGACCGCTGGCAGAAGTTCGCCAACCTGCGCGCCTACCTCACCTTCATGTGGGCGCATCCGGGCAAGAAGCTGCTGTTCATGGGCTGTGAGTTCGGCCAGTGGCGTGAGTGGGACCACGATGGCGAGCTGGACTGGTACCTGCTGCAGTACCCTGAGCACCAGGGGGTGCAGCGCCTGGTCAGCGACCTCAACCGGCTGTACCGGGATATACCAGCGCTGCATGAACAGGATTGTCAGCCGCAGGGCTTCCAGTGGCTGATCGGTGATGATGCCCAGAACAGCGTGTACGCCTGGCTGCGCTGGAGCAGCAGTGGCGAGCCGGTGCTGGTGGTGGCCAACTTCACCCCGGTGCCGCGCGAGGGCTATCGCATTGGCGTGCCGTTCGGCGAACGCTGGCAGGAGCTGCTGAACAGCGATGCCGAGCTGTATGCCGGGTCGAATGTCGGCAACCTGGGGGTTGTGCAGAGTGACCAGATAGCCAGCCATGGGCAGCCGCAGTCGCTGGCCCTGAACCTGCCGCCACTTGGGGTTCTGATAATGAAACCCGCTTGATGTATTGCTTGTACTGGCCTCTTCGCGGGCATGCCCGCTCCCACAGGTATCGCACCGTGCCTTGTGGGAGCGGGCGTGCCCGCGAAAGGGCCGAACCTGCCTACCACCGCATCCGCACCCCAAGACTGCCAATCAACCCGTTCAGGTCATTGTCGTCCACGTCACTGCTGTAATCGGCACTGACAAACAGCGCCACTGAAGGCGTCATCCGCGCCACCAGCCCCAAGCCCAGCTCCACCGTGGTCGAGTAGCGCGAGCCGGAGATCTTGTCGACCTGGTCCAGCTTCACCTCATCGGCATTGCTGAAGTCATACCACACGTTGGTCCGCACATAGGGCTCGATCGGCATGCCGCGCACATCGTAGCGCCCGGACAACCTGGCACCTACCCGGCCGCTCCAGCTCGGCTGGCTGTCGAAGGCCTGCAAGGTCTCCTCCTGCGCCCGGCTGCCGGGGAAGAATTGCTGGTTGATCAATTGCGCCTGCGGCTCGATCACCCAGCCACCACCCAGGCCGATGGGGATGCCGCCCTCCAGCGAGAAGGTCATCGCATGGCCGCTGTCGTCCAGGCGCTGGCCATTCTCGCCACGGCCATTGACGTCGATGCGCGAGCCCATGGCCACGGCATCCAGGTGCCAGCCCTGCTCATGGGTCATGCTCCAGTACACCCCCAGGCTTTCGCCACTGAGGTTCACCGCGTTGCGCTGCTTGTCGCCCAGCTGCCGGCGCATGCCGTTGAAGCTGGTCTGCAGGTTGTTCTGCCCGACGAAGATCCCTGCGCGGTGCACGTTGCCCGCCGCAGTTTCACGCACGAACAGGTCCGGGCCGATCGTCAGTTGCTGGCTCGGGGATTCAAGCTGGTCTGGCGGCTGCGCACCATTGCGTGGGGTGGTCGGAAAGAACTGCGCCCACTGGCTGGCGACCATGTCCGGTGCAGCCTGCCCGTGGCGCTCGCTCATCTTTTGCGAGAATGCGTTCAAGGTACCCATGCTCAAGCCACTGGCGCTGACCGGGTCGAGCGATAGCTGTGGTACTGCCGGTTGGTGCAGGAAGCCGGGCGAGGTCGGGTCGTCCTGCAGTTCATACGCGATAGTTTCCACCGGGGTTGCCAGAAGCAGCGACGTGGAAACCGCGTAGAAAATGCTGTCGAAGCGCAAGAGGTTCGAGGTGCTATTCATGGCGGATCTCCTTTGTTTTTGGGTTACAGCCCTGGGACCTGGCCTGAGGTCACGAGCTGTACGGCAAAAACAGTGGGCGACCCAAACCAGCACGCCAGCTTTCGCGGGCGCGCACGAAGGCGCGGGCTAGAGGCCCGGCGCGAGATCATTACTGCTTTGATATGTTCATCTAAGGAGAGCGCGCCGCTTGCGTCAAGAAAGCGTGAAGGCGGTGTTCAGGTTTCGTGGTTTTATTCAACTTGTTGAATTGCCGAACGAATGTGTAAGGCATAGCGGGGTTCGTTATTTGCCGTGCCGTGGCTATGAAGAATGATTGCTAGAGCCTCACTTCCACTGCCAACGGCAGGTGGTCCGACAGGTGCGACCAAGGTTTGTGCCCCAGAATCCGCGGCCCATGGCTTTCGGCGTTGCGCAGGTAGATGCGGTCCAGACGCAACAGTGGCAGGCGCGCGGGATAGGTGCGGGCCAGGTGGCCATGGTGGCGTTCGAAGGCCTCGTGCAGGTCACGTTGCAAGCCCAAGGTGCGGTTGCCATGGGATTTCCAGTCGTTGAAATCACCGGCGATAATTACCGGGGCGTCGGCGGGAAGGGATTCGAGCAGCTTGCGCAGCAGTTGCAGTTGCTTCTGGCGGTGGCTTTCCAGTAACGACAGGTGCACGCAGATGGCATGTACCTGGCGCTCGCCGGGCACGTCGAGAATGCAGTGCAGCAGGCCACGACGTTCGGGACCGGTAATCGACACGTCGAGGTTACGGTGTTCGATGATCGGGTATTTCGACAACAGCGCATTGCCGTGGTGGCCGTCGGGGTAGACCGCGTTGCGGCCATAGGCGAAGTCGCTCCACATGCTGTCGGCAAGGAACTCGTACTGCGAGGTCTGCGGCCAGCCGGGGTAGCGGGCGGCGTGGCGGTCGTGGCTGCCGAGTACCTCTTGAAGGAAGACGATGTCGGCCTGGGTACTGCGCACTGCCTCGCGCAGTTCCGGCAGGATGAAGCGCCTGTTGAAGGCGGTGAAGCCCTTGTGGGTATTCACCGTCAGCACCCGCAGTCGCTTCACGGCCGGAGCCTGGTTGATGCTGGCGAAACCTTTACTGCCGGCTTCGGGGTTCACGGTTACTCCTGCTGGTGTTCCTGACTGATATGACCAAACCCTGTGGGAGCGGGTTCACCCGCGAAGAGGCCCAATCAGGCATTTGGGTTGTCTGGACTGGCGCATTCGCGGGTAAACCCGCTCCCACAGGGATAGCATGGGGCGATCAAAATTTACGACCTGCCTGCGCCATTACGGTTCACTCCTCATCGCGTTGCAACACCATCAGCAGCAACGACCGCCCCTTCACCTCGAAGGTGCTGTCGAACTGCAGATGCTGCCCCTTGCGCAGCTCTGGCCGGTCGGTATCGACCAAGCAGCTCCAGTAATCTCCCTCGGGCACGGTCGGCAATTTGAACGGGACGGTGTCATGGTGGGCATTGACGATCAGCAGCACGGTGGCCTCGGCGCCTGGCCGGGCAATGCCGCTGACCTGCGCGCGGCCATCGATCAGCATGCCCAGGCAGCGCCCGTGCGGGTCCTCCCATTGTTCCACGCTCATCTCGTTGCCATCCGGTGCCAGCCAGGTCACGTCCTTGACCCCGATTGCCTCATTGTAGTCGCCCACCAGGAAGCGTGAGCGGCGCAGTACCGGGTAGGCCAGGCGCAGGCGGGTCAGGCGCTTGACGAAGGCCAGCAGTTCCTGGCCCTCCTGGTCCAGGTCCCAGTTCACCCAGCCGATCTCGCTGTCCTGGCAGTAGGCATTGTTGTTGCCGTGCTGGGTGCGGCTGAACTCGTCGCCAGCGACGATCATCGGCGTGCCCTGTGCCAGCAGCAGGGTAGCGAAGAAGTTGCGCATCTGGCGCATGCGCAGGGCATTCACGCCCGGGTCGTCGGTGGGGCCCTCGACACCGCAGTTCCACGACAGGTTGTTATCGGTGCCGTCCTGGTTGTTCTCGTCGTTGTCTTCGTTGTGCTTGTGGTTGTACGACACCAGGTCGCGCAAGGTGAAACCGTCGTGGGCGGTGATGAAGTTGACCGAGGCATAGGGGCGCCGGCCACGGTTGTTGAACATGTCCCCCGAGGCGGTCATGCGCGAGGCAAAGTCGGCCAGTTGGCCTTCGTCGCCTTTCCAGAAGGCGCGCACGGTGTCGCGGAAACGGTCGTTCCACTCTGCCCAGCCCGGGGCGAAGTTGCCCACCTGGTAGCCACCCGGGCCGCAGTCCCACGGCTCGGCGATCAGCTTTACCTGGCTTAGCATCGGGTCCTGGCGGCAGGCGACGAGAAAGCCGTGGCGTTCGCTGTAGCCGTCGTGATAGCGGCCAAGGATGGTCGCCAGGTCGAAGCGGAAGCCGTCCACATGCATTTCGCCGGCCCAGTAGCGCAGCGAGTCGGTGACCAGCTGCAGCACGCAGGGGTGGCTCAGGTCCAGGGTGTTACCGGTACCGGAATCGTTGATGTAGTAGCGCTTGTCGTCCGGCATCAGGCGGTAGTACGAAGCGTTGTCGATGCCGCGCATCGACAGCGTGGGGCCGCGCTCGTTGCCTTCGGCGGTGTGGTTGTAGACCACGTCGAGGATCACCTCCAGCCCGGCGTCGTGCAGGTGCGCGACCATCTCCTTGAATTCGGCGATCTTGCCGCTGGCCAGGTAACGCGGGTGCGGGGCAAAGAAGGCGATGCTGTTGTAGCCCCAGTAGTTGTTCAGGCCCTTGTCCAGCAGGTGCTGGTCGTTGACGAAGGCGTGAATCGGCAGCAGTTCGATACTGGAAACGCCCAGTTCCTTGATGTGTTTGAGCAACTCGTCATTGGCCAGGCCGGCGAAGGTGCCGCGCAGGTTTTCCGGTACTGCCGGGTGGCACATGCTGATGCCACGGGTGTGGGCCTCGTAGATGATCGTGCGTTCCCAGGGGATCAGCACACGCTGGTCGCGGCCCCAGGTGAAGGCAGGGTCGATCACCTTGCACTTGGGCACGAAGGGCGCGCTGTCGCGCTCGTCGAACGACAGGTCGCCGTCGGGGTGGCCGATGGTGTAGCCGAACAGTGCTTCGGACCATTGCAGGCTGCCAACCAGTTGCTTGGCATAGGGGTCGATCAGCAGTTTGTTGGGGTTGAAGCGGTGGCCGTTCTCCGGTTCGTAGGGACCGTGCACGCGGTAGCCGTAGACCAGCCCTGGGTGCGCGTCGGGCAGGTAACCGTGGTAGATCTCGTCGGTGTATTCGGGTAGCTCGATGCGTTCTATCTCATGCTCGCCAGTGGAGTCGAACAGGCACAGCTCGACCTTGGTGGCGTTGGCCGAGAACAGGGCAAAGTTGACCCCCAGGCCATCCCAGGTGGCACCGAGGGGGAAGGGCAGGCCTTCGCGGATACGCGACGGGGCGACCGAGCGGGTTTTCTTCGGGGTACGGGGGCTCATGGCGGTCCTCTAATGGCCGTGGTGAAGGGGAGCGTAGTCCTGTCCTGGCCCTATCGCCGGCAAGCCAGCTCCCACAAGGTCTCCACAGGTCTCGAAACGGGCGCTGTACTTGTGGGAGCCGGCTTGCCGGCGATAGGGCCGGGACAGGCTTAACCGGCAGAAGGCTTTTTCACCGCCCGGGTCTTTTTCGCCACAGCCGGTTTAACCCCCGGCAGGGCGGCCACTTTGGGTTCGGCAGGCGCCGTCGGCTCAGCCGCTACCTTTGGCTTGGCCGGGGCCCGCTTGCGCGGCGCTGCCTTGGGTGCCAGCGCCTCGGCTTCGGCCAGCTTGCGCGCCATGTCCCAATGGCGGTCTTCCTGGCCGGCGGGCTTGCCCTCGGACTCCCAGATCTGGTAGGCAAATTCGCGGATACGCTTTTCATCAACACTCATCATGACGCTCCTGATGCTCAAGATTGTTGTATCAGCAGGTTGACCGGAAACTCCGCCAGCACGGCGCTCAACAGCAGCTCCCTGGAAGAGCTGACCGCAGCACTGGGGAAAAGTCCCGTCGAGTTGGCAGGCGACAAGGCAAACGGCAGGCTTACCCGGGTGTCGTCCCAGTTCTGTGCCGGGATCAGGGGTATCGGTGCATCCGCCAGCAGGGTACTGGCCAGGCGTGGCGCGATGATGACGGCCCGTTCGCCGTCGCCCAGGCGGGCAAAGGCAACCACCTTGTCGGCATGCCGGCCATGCACGGTCAGCGGCAGGTAGGCGCCACGGCGGAACAGCTCGGCGTGAGCCTGGCGGCAGTCCAGCACCCGGGCGATCAGCGCCTGCTTGAGGCGGCCGTCGCGCCAGTGCGCCAGCAGCTCGGCCACCGGCGTTGCATCGTCCAGGGTGCGCCGTCGGCAAGCGTAGTCCACGGCGCGGCGGTTATCCGGGTCGACCAGGCTGAAATCCCAGTATTCGTTGCCTTGGTACAGGTCGGGCACACCGGGTGTGGTCATGCGCAGCAGGGCCTGGACCAGGCCGTTGAGGGCACCGGGGCAGGCCAGCAGGTGTGCGGCATCGGCCAGGGATTTGCGCAGTTGCTGATTCTCGCTGTCCAGCAGCAGGCCGTCGATGTAGCGCGCGCAGGCGCTTTCGTAGGCCTCGTTCGGCGCGCTCCAGCTGCTGCGCAGCTTGGCCTCGCGCAGGGCCTTCTGCTGCCACTGGCGAATGCGTTCGGCGTACTGGCCAAGGGCATTTTCGTCATGCAGGTCGAGGTCCAGCGGCCAGCTGCCGAGCAAGGTCTGCAACAGCATCAGCTCGTCGCCGGGGCTCGGCGCCAGGCCGTCGTCCAGTGGCGTGCGCAACGGCGTGGCCAGTTCGCGCCAGTGTTCCACTCGGCTGGCCAGCCACGGGCCGCGCTCGCTGAGCACGGCCAATCGCGCACGGGTGTCTTCGCCGCGCTTGTGGTCATGGGTGGCGCTGGCCAGCAGGTTGTCGGGGAAGTCGCGCAGGCGTCGCTGGGCCTCGTTGTGGAAGTGCTCGAGCGGGGCGCTGAAGCGCTCGGCGTCGAAGCCCACGTCGTTGCGCGACAGCAGCCGTGCGCTGCGGTAGAACGCGGTGTCTTCCACGGCCTTGGCGGCGCTTGGCGCAGTCAGCTGCTGGAAGCGCACGCAGGCGTGACGCAGCTGCTTGCGCGCCCGGCCCGCTGGCAGGTTGCGCCAGGCTTGCCCGCCTAGCCATTGTTCAAGCTGCTCGAGCAGCGGCCAGTCGGTTTCACCGAGGTCCTGACGGGCATTGGCCAGGGCTTGCTGGAAAAACCCTTCGTCTTCGGCCGGGCGCCCGCAGGCATTGAAGTAGGTGCGGTACACCGGGTAATGCGCCACCAGCGCCTGCAAGGCGCGGCGGATAGCGCCCAAGGTCAGGTCGCGGGTCATCAGGTCGTTGCGCGCCACCTGCAACAGCGCCTGGGCCACTGACTCGCAGTCGCCGGCCAGGCTGGCATTGAGCACCAGGTGACGGGCCTGGCGAATTTCTTCGGGGAAGTCCGGGCGTTCGCTCACATTGGCCCACAGCTCGGTCAGCGCTGCTTCGCCCGCCGGGTCGTGCTGCAGCAGCGAGACCTGGTTCATGAACTCATAGCCGGTAGTGCCATCGGTAAGCCAGTCGCGGTGCAGGTGTTCGTTGGCGCCGAGGATCTTCTCCACGTAAATGGGGAAGTGCTCCAGGGCGGCGTTCAACGGCCGCCGCGCCAGCAGGCCATCGACCCGCCGGCGCAGCTTGCGGCAGTAACCGCGCGGGTCGGCCAGGCCGTCGATATGGTCGATGCGCAGGCCATCTACCAAGCCGCGTTCGATCAGCTCGAACAGTTTGGCGTGGGTGGCCTCGAACACCACCGCCCGTTCGACCCGCAGGCCGCCCAGTTCGTTGATGTCGAAGAAGCGCCGCCAGTTGATGTCATCGGCGGCAGTACGCCAGCTGGCCAGACGGTAGGTCTGGCGTTCCAGCAGCAGGTGCAGGCGCTTGAAGCCATGCTCGTTGCGGCTGTCGAAGGCCTGCAGCGCCGATTCGAGGTCGGCACCTTCAGCGACCAGGCGCGCCAGTTCGGCGTGCAGGGGCAGGGCGTCGGCCAGTGGCGTGGCCGCTGCGTTCAACGCGGTGAAGCGTTCGGCCAGGGCATTCAGGGCCGGGTCCGGGCTGAGCGCGAGAATCCAGCCGTAGTCGACCGGGCAGATCGGGAAGCGGTGTTCGTAGTGGGCGATTTGCAGCACCCCGGTTTGCCTGTCGAACTCCAGCGGTATCTCGCCATTTTTCAGCGCCACGCCATAGTCGCTGCCCAGGAACGGCAACAGCAACTGGCCGGCCAGCAGTGGGTCGCTGGAGTGCCACTGGATGTCGAAGAACTCGGCGTACGGGCTGCGTCGTCCCCAGGCCAGCAAGCTCTGCCACCAGGGGTTGTCGGCACCGCCCACGGCCATGTGGTTGGACACCGTGTCGAGGATCAGCCCCATGCCGTGCTGGCGCAGGGCGGCGACCAGCCGTTGCAGCGCCGCCTCGCCGCCCAGCTCGGGGTTGACGCAAGTCGGGTCGACCACGTCGTAACCATGGCGCGAGCCGGCGCGGGCCTTGAGGATGGGCGAGGCATACAGGTGGCTGATGCCCAACCGGGCAAAATACGGCACCAGTGGCACGGCGTGATCGAGGGTGAACTCACTGTGAAACTGCAGGCGCAGGGTCGCGGTCAGCGCTTTCATCGGTCACGCTCCCAGGCCTGTTCGCGGGCCTGGGCCAGCAGTTCCAGGCGCCTTGCTGCGTCAGCGTCGTCGAGCAGTTCACGTACCGGCCGGGCAAAGCGTCGGCGCCAGTTGGGGTGGCCGGCGGTGGTGCCGGGCAGGTTGGGTTGCTCGTCGCAGCCCAGCAAGTCTTCCAGCGGTACCAGCACCAGCGGTGCGCGGGTGTGGCCAACGTAGCGGATGGCCGCGTCGATAAACGCGTCGTTGTCCGCCAGGGCGCCGTAGTTGGCCTCCAGGGTGCGGCGCAGGCCATCGTGCTCCTTCTGCCGCTCGTGGCGCCAGTGCAGTTCGGCGGCCGCATCGATCAGTTGCAGGCGGTGGCTCCAGTCGATGTCGCGGTTTTCCAGCCAGCCGGCCAACGGCGCCAGGTCGTGGGTGCCGGTGGTGGCCAGGGCGTTGTCCGGCCAGTCGAGAATCGGCTTGAAATGGCCAGGCTGGGTCTGCTCGAAGGGCAGCACGCGCATGCCCAGCACGGCCTTGGCCGCCAGTTGTTCGCGCAGGCCGTCCGGCACGGTGCCCAGGTCTTCGCCGAGGATGATTGCCTGGTGGCGCACCGACTCCAGCGCCAGCAGGCGCAGCAGGTCGTCCAGCGGGTAGTTGAGGTAGGCGCCTTCGCTGGGTTTGGCTCCCTGCGGGATCAGCCACAGCCGGCGCAGGCCCATCACATGGTCGATGCGCAGGCCGCCGGCGTGGGCGAGGTTGGCCCGCAGCATTTCGATGAAGGCGCGGTAGCCGTTGCGCTTGAGGCCCTCGGGCGAGAAGGCGCAAATGCCCCAGTCCTGACCGGCACGGTTGAGAATGTCGGGTGGCGCGCCCACATTCAGGCCTGCCAGCAGCTCGTCCTGGCGGCTCCAGGCCTGGCTGCCGGCCCCATCTGCGCCCACCGCCAGGTCAGCGATCAGGCCGACCGCCATGCCGTTGCCGCGGGCCGCTTCCTGGGCGCGTTGCAAGCCCCGTTCGGTCAGCCATTGGCAGAAGGCATGAAACTCGATCCTGGCCGGGTAGGTGTTGGCGAAGGCCTCCACTTCCGGGTGGTACGGGTCGTGCCAGGCCTTGGGCCAGTGGCGCCAGTCGGCACCCAGGCCGTGCTCCACTGCTTGGGCCTGCAGCGCTTCGAAGCGGCAGTGGAGCTCCAGCGCCTGGCCGCCCGCTTCGCGGAAACTGTCGAAGTCCTTGCGCAGCGGGTGGTCGCCCTGGCTGAAACCCTGGTACAGGGCTTCGAGCAGACGCAGGCGGGCGCTGGCGGCACGCGGCCAGTCGACCAGCGGAGCTTGTTCCAGGTCTTCCAGCTGTTGCTCCAGGCCGCAGGCTTCGATGGCCACGCGCACCTCCCGCTCGCCCAGCAGCGCGGCCGGGCTGGCGTACAGGGTATTGAGCAGCAGGCGGCTGGAGGGCGAGTAGGGGCTGTAGTGCGTCTGGTCGATGGCCGACAGCGCGTGGATCGGGCTGATGGCCAAGGCATCGGCACCGCGCTCGGCGGCCGCGCGGGCCAGTTGCTCCAGGGCCAGGCAGTCGCCATAGCCGCCATCACCGGGGCGGCGCAGGCTGTACAGCTGTACCGCCAGGCCCCAGCAGCGCGCTGGCGGCTGCTGCACCCGGTCCTCAAGGCTGTGGCAGCGTGGCGGGGCCACGGCCACGGTGAAGCGGCGGCTGTCGATTTCCACCTGGTGGTAGCCGATGGGCAGCGCACCGGGCAGGCGGGCCTGGTCGTCGAGGCTGAGGGTGAGGGCGCTGTGGTCCTCCAGGGTGCAGTGCGCGACGCTGGCGGCGCTGAAATAGCGCGCCAGTGCCAGTGGCTGGCCGAGGTCGGCGGTCAGCAGCGGCGGCAGGTGCTCACTGTCTTCGGCCGCGTCCACGGCGCGCAGGCTGGCGGCAATGGCGGCGTCATCGGTGGCAGGGTGGCCAAGGCCTTCGAGGATGTTGCGCAGTACCTCGTCGCTGACTCGCTGGGGCCGGGCGTTGGCGTCGATCCAGTCGCGGCTCAGCCCGACGCGGGTCGCCAGACGGTGCAGGGCGGTTTCGCTCATGGGCGCTCCTGGGCAGGGGAAAGCAGGCTGACCACGCAGCTGTATGCGGCCAGATGGGTATCGGGGTGTCGGGTGTCGCTGCTGTCGAACAGGCGGTTGGCTGGCGCCGGCAACGCGACCTCCTGCGGGGTGGCGGCCAGGTTCAGGTCAATGCGCAGGGTGGTGCCGTTGCCCAGGCGCCAGCGTGCGGTCAGGGCCTTGTCGCCGTGTACTTCGGCGCCCAGCGCGCGGCTGCCGGGCAGGTGCGGGATGACATGGCGGCGGCGCAGTTCGAGCAGGTGCTGGTACAAGCCGTGCCAGCCAGCGATCACTTCCCTGGCTTGCGGGCGGGAGGCCTCGAATGTCTGTACTGCGTTGGGGTCGGGGATGCGTTGGCGCTGCTCTGGGTCGGCGAAGGCGGCGAAATGGGCGAACTCGCCGCGCCGGCCTTCTCGCACGGCGTCGGCCAGTTGGTCATGGAAGTCGGTGAAGAACAGGAATGGCTGGCAGCTGCCATCGTCGTCGCCCATGAACAGCAGCGGAATCATCGGCGCCAGCAGCAACAGCCCGGTGGCCGCCCGCAGCGCCTGCGGCGGGCACAGGCGGGTCAGGCGCTCGCCCAGGGCGCGGTTGCCGACCTGGTCATGGTTCTGCAGGAACAGCACGAAGGCGCTGGGCGGCAAGTGCCCGCTTGGCTCGCCGCGGGGCGTGCCATGGCGGTTGACCTGGCCCTGGAACACGAAACCTTCGGCCAGGCAGCGGGCCAACTGGTCGATGGGGCGCTGCTGGTAGTCGGCGTAGTAGCCTTCGGTTTCGCCGGTCAGCAGCACATGCAGGGCATTGTGGCCGTCGTCGTTCCATTGGGCATCGAAGCCTTGTTCCAGCAGGAAGGCCTGGTTGTGCTCGTTCTCCAGGACCAGCCATACGTGGCGGCCCGGCTCCACGGCAGCGCGTACCCTTTGCGCCAGCTCGACCAGGAAGTCGGGCTGGTCGATGGCGTGCACGGCATCCAGGCGCAGGCCATCGAAGCGGTAGTCGCACAGCCACATCAGGGCGTTCTGGATGAAATACTCGCGCACCTGCGGGCGGCGGAAGTCGATGGCTGCGCCCCATGGGGTCTGCCGGTCCTCACGGAAGAACGGGCTGGCGTACTGGTGCAGGTAGTTGCCGTCGGGGCCGAAGTGGTTGTACACCACGTCGACCAGCACCATCAGCCCCTGGCCATGTGCCTGGTCGACCAGCGCACACAGCTGCTCGGGGCTGCCGTAGGTATTTTGCGGCGCATAGGGCAGCACGCCGTCGTAACCCCAGTT
This sequence comes from Pseudomonas sp. B19(2017), assembly GCF_002113165.1. Classification (NCBI taxonomy): domain Bacteria; kingdom Pseudomonadati; phylum Pseudomonadota; class Gammaproteobacteria; order Pseudomonadales; family Pseudomonadaceae; genus Pseudomonas; species Pseudomonas sp. B19(2017). Next base: position 452,024 of record NZ_NEJR01000002.1, on the reverse strand, counting down.
GCGCTCGCCGGGGAACTGCCCCAGCGGCATCAGTTCGATGGCGCTGACGCCCAGCTCGGCCAGGCGCGGCAGTTGCCGGGCGACCCCGGCGTAGCCGTCGAGCAGGCCCACATGCAGCTCCTGGATGACCGCCTCGTGCCAAGGCCGGCCTTGCCAGGGGTGCTGCCAGGCATAGCTGGCCACATCCACCACCTGGCTCGGCCCCTGCACGCCATCGGGCTGGTAGCGTGAGGCCGGGTCGGCTACCTGCAGTTCACCGTCGATACGGTAGTGGTAACGGTCACCGGCCTGGCACGGGGCCACGCCGGTGTACCAGCCTTCATCATCGGGCAACAGCTCGATGGCCGGCTGTTGCTCCAGTTCCACGCTCACGCTGCGCGCATCCGGCGCCCAGAGGGCGAAGCGCGCCGACGTGGCGTCCAGCAGGTGTGCGCCATGCCTGTGCATCTTCTGCTCCCCGTTCAGTAGTGGCTGTGCTGCGCCTGCTTGACCAGGTCTTCGTACAGGCGGGCGTAGGGTTCCACGGCCTGGCACCAGTTGAACGGTTGGGTCATCGACAGGCAGCGCATGGCGTTCAGCAGGTCCTTCTTGCCGTATACATAGAAGGCGCGGCTGAGGGCCTGGCGATAGCTCTCGACGGTGGACTCGTTGAACAGGAAGCCGGTTACACCGCACTCGATGGTGTCGGCCAGGCCGCCCGTTTTGCGCGCCACCGGCAGCGAGCCGAAGCGCTGCGCGTACATCTGGCTGAGGCCGCATGGCTCGTAGCGTGACGGCATCAGCAGGAAGTCGCTGCCGGCGAACATGCGCCGGGCATCGGTTTCGTTGAAGCCGATGCGCACGCCGATGCGGCCCGGGTGGCGTAGCGCCAACTCGCGCATGGCCTGTTCTTCTTCCGGCTCGCCACGGCCGATGATTGCAATCTGCCCGCCTTGCTCGACGATGTAGTCGGCCACGCCCAGGGTAAGGTCCAGGCCTTTCTGGTAGACCAGGCGTGAAACCACGGCGAACAGCGGGCCTTCGGAGGGCTGCAGTTTGAACAACTCGCGCACTTCCTGGGCATTGCGCGCCTTGCCTTCCCAGTCATTGATGCTGAAGTTGTGCTGCAGGTGCTTGTCGGTGGCCGAGTCCCAGCTTTCGTCGATGCCGTTGGGAATGCCGCCGAGCAGGCCTTGCTGGGCCTTGCTGGCGAGGAAACCGTCCAGGCCGCAGCCGAACTCCGGGGTGGTGATTTCCCGGGCATAGGTGGCGCTGACCGTGGTGATGTGGCTGGCATAGGCCAGCCCGGCCTTGAGGAAGGACAGCTTGCCGTAGAACTCCATGCCTTCCTGCTGCATGGCATGCTCGGGGATTGCCAGTTCCGGGCTGCAGCCGCGGCTGTACACACCCTGGTAGGCCAGGTTGTGGATGGTGAACAGGGTTGGCGTGCTCAGCCCGCGCCAGTGCATGTAGGCCGGTGCCAGGCCGGCAGGCCAGTCGTGGGCGTGCACCACTTCGGGCTTCCAGTGGATCCTGCCTTCGCCGGCGGCAATTTCGGCGGCAGCCAGGCCCAGGCGGGCGAAGCGGATGTGGTTGTCGGGCCAGTCGCGGCCGTTGTTGGCGCCATAGGGGGTGCCGTCGCGCTGGTACAGCTCGGGGCAGATCAGCACATAGATGACCAGGCCGTCGGCCATGTCCATGCGCCCGATCTTGCACGGTGGCAGGGCGGCGTGGCCACCCAGTTCACCGACGATGTGGATGGGGTTGTCGCTTTCCATCACCTGCCGGTAACCGGGGATCAGCACCCGCACATCGTGCAGGTGCGCCAAGGCGCGGGGCAGGGCGGCGGACACGTCACCCAGGCCACCGGTTTTCACCAGGTCGGCGATTTCCGAGGTCACGAACAGTATCTTGCGCTTGTTGCGGTTGTGCTGGCGCTGGGCGCCGGGTGCCTTGCCTGTCGTGGCGAAGTCCGGGGTGAGCGGTTCGCGGTTGTCCGGGTTGAATGAATCTACGTGTGGCTCGACAGCGGCACTGATCATACTTCTCTCCGTCCCTATGCTTGGTCGGGTGCTGGCACCCGTGGCGATGTTTCGTGCTGGTTCTCTCTGTTTCTGAATTCTGCGTAGTGCGTTCCATGCCCCAGGGTCGTGCGCGCAGGCACAACGCGATCAGCACTCCGGCCGAAGGCGATTGGACTGGTTGGGATGGGTGGGCCGAGCCAGGGAATGTCCCTTGCGTTTGGCCTACTTAGTTCCTGACCTGCCGGTGTTCCCGAAAGTTCGACTTTTTTTCGTCACTCTTCCACTGAGCAAATGGCGGGCCGAAATCCGAGTGTAGGAGAGAAAAAGGCAAAAAGGTGACCCGCTGGTCACTATTGCCATGCGCGAAATAGACGCAAACGTTGGCGTATGTGACCGGATGTGAACAGGGACAAGCCGAGGTATTTGAGGGATGCGCCAAAGAGTGGCTTTGCGGTGCTGATGCACCAGAATGGGGCGAGAGAGCAATCAGCAGGGGTGGGAGCCATTCAGCTCCCACAGGAAGAAGGTAGAATCAGAGGCTGACGGTGTTGTCTTCAGCGCGCTGTTGCGCCAGCAGCAGGTTCAGTTGGGCGACCTGCTGACGCAGTTGGTCGCGTTCGTCCTTCAGTTTACGCAGCTCATCACGGCGCACGGAGACATAGAGGGTCTGGGTTGGGGTTGCAGGCATCAAGGTACCCATTAGCACACCTCGCGGTTTTGGCTGGTGACAAGTTAAAGCGTAGACGCTTCACGCGGGGCGCATTTTGAATTCTTTTACAGGCCATGGGAACTTTTTTGTTTATCGTGGTCTCGCCGTTCGTCGCTGAACCCTCCATCGGTTCGCTGGACTAATCTGAAAAGCTGGATTGTGTTGTCATTTATTTCGAAAGGGGAGCATCGGCTCATGCAACTGGGAATCATCGGGCTGGGCCGCATGGGCGGCAATATCGCAAGGCGCCTGATGCGCGCCGGCCACCGTACGGTGGTGCATGACCGCAACCGCGAGGCCATCGATGGCCTGGAGGGCGAGGGCGCCCAAGGCGCGCACGACCTTGGTGCGCTGGTACAGAAGCTGAAAGCACCGCGTGCGGTGTGGGTCATGCTGCCCGCCGGCGAGCCGACCGAGCAGACCATTGCCCAACTGGCCGAATTGCTGGAACCGGGCGATGCGATCATCGATGGCGGCAACACCTTCTACAAGGACGACGTGCGCCGCGCCGCCGAGCTGGCCAGGCGCGGGCTGCATTACCTGGATGTCGGCACCTCGGGCGGGGTGTGGGGCCTGGACCGTGGCTACTGCATGATGATCGGGGGCGAAAAGGACGTATTCGAGCGCCTGGAGCCGCTGTTCAAGGCGCTGGCCCCGGGCGTGGGTGACATTCCGCGTACCCATGGCCGCAGTGGCGAGCACCAGCGTGCCGAACACGGCTACATTCATGCCGGCCCACCCGGCGCCGGGCATTACGTGAAAATGGTGCACAACGGTATCGAATACGGCCTGATGCAGGCCTACGCCGAAGGCTTCGACCTGTTGCGCAGCAAGGGCGGCAACGAACTGCCCGAGGACCAGCGTTTCGACCTGAACGTGGCGGAAATCGCCGAAGTGTGGCGGCGTGGCAGCGTGGTCACCTCGTGGTTGCTCGACCTTACCGCCGATGCGCTGGTGGCCGACCCGCAGCTGTCGCAGTTCAGTGGCTCGGTGTCCGACAGTGGTGAAGGCCGCTGGACCATCGACGCCGCGGTCGAACAGGCGGTACCGGTGCCGGTGTTGTCCAGCGCGCTGTTCGCCCGCTTCCGCTCGCGCCAGCAGCAGGGCACCTATGGCGACAAGATTCTTTCGGCCATGCGTCTGGGCTTTGGTGGCCACGTCGAGAAGAAAGGCGAATGACCAAACAGCGCATTCCGGCCGCACCACCATGCACCCTGTTCCTGTTCGGCGCCAATGGCGACCTGGTCAAGCGCCTGCTGATGCCGGCGCTGTACAACCTCAGCCGTGACGGTTTGCTGGACCGCAACCTGCGCATTGTCGGTGTCGACCATAACCCCGCCACTGCCGAGGAATTCGCCGGGCGCCTGCATGCGTTCATGGCCGAGCGTGACCAAGGTAGCGAGGGCAAGGCCAAATGCCTGGATCAGAAGCTCTGGGCACGCCTGGCCAAGCGCCTGGATTACCAGACCGGCGATTTCCTCGACCCGGCCACCTACCAGGCGCTCGCCAAGCGCATCGACACAACCCGCCATGGCAACGCCATCTTCTACCTGGCGACCTCGCCGCGCTTCTTCCCCGAGGTGGCGCAGCGCCTGGGGCAGGCCGGGCTGCTCGACGAATCGGCCGGCGGCTTTCGCCGCGTCGTGGTCGAAAAGCCCTTCGGCACCGACCTGGCCAGCGCCGAGGCGCTCAATGCCTGCCTGCTAAAGGTGATGGGCGAGCGGCAGATCTACCGCATTGACCATTACCTGGGCAAAGAGACGGTGCAGAACATCCTGGTCAGCCGGTTCTCCAACGGCTTGTTCGAATCGTTCTGGAACAACCACTACATCGACCATGTGCAGATCACTGCCGCGGAAACCGTCGGTGTCGAGACCCGTGGTGCGTTCTATGACAGCACCGGGGCGCTGCGCGACATGGTGCCCAACCACCTGTTCCAGCTGCTGGCGATGGTGGCCATGGAGCCGCCGGCCGCGTTCGCCGCCGATGCGGTGCGCAGCGAAAAGGCCAAGGTGGTCGGCGCCATCCGCCCGTGGTCGGTGAAGATGGCCCTGAAAAACTCCGTGCGCGGCCAGTACAGCGCCGGCAAGCTGGGGCGCAAGCAGTTGCCCGGCTACCGCCACGAGGCCAACGTCGCAGCCGACAGCCAGACCGAAACCTATGTGGCGCTGAAGGTGATGATCGACAACTGGCGCTGGGCCGGCGTGCCGTTCTACCTGCGTACCGGCAAGCGCATGAGCGTGCGTGATACTGAAATCGCCATCTGCTTCAAGCCCGCGCCTTATGCGCAGTTCCGCGAGTCGGAGCTGGAGCGGCCCAAGCCCAATTACCTGAAAATCCAGATCCAGCCCAATGAAGGCATGTGGTTCGACCTGCAGGCCAAGCGCCCCGGGCCGGAGCTGGTGATGGAGAATGTCGAGCTGGGCTTTGCCTACAAGGACTTCTTCAAGATGACCCCGGCGACCGGCTACGAGACGCTGATCTACGACTGCCTGACCGGCGACCAGACCTTGTTCCAGCGGGCTGACAACATCGAGAACGGCTGGCGCGCGGTGCAGCCGTTCCTCGATGCCTGGGCCCAGGGCGGCGAGGTGCATGAGTACCCGGCCGGTGAAGACGGGCCCGAGGCCGGCAATGAATTGCTGGCCCGGGACAAGCGCGAGTGGCATCGCCTGGGGTGAGGTTTCTGTAAAGCCTGTGCCGGCCCTTTCGCGGGCACGCCCGCTCCCACAGGTGCACCACCTACTTGTAGGAGCAGCCTTGTGCTGCGAAAGGGCCAGTAAGCCAGTTGAGATGTGCCGGCCTTGCTGCCTTCTTCGCAGCACAAGGCTGCTCCTACAGATATGCAACTGGTTTCAAGGCCTGTGATGTACCTGTGGGAGCGGGCGAGCCCGCGAAGAGGCCGTCACAGGCAGCCACTCAAAGGAGCCCTGATGCCTGCCCACATCGAAGACTATGCCCTGCTGGGCAACTGCCGCAGCGCCGCCCTGGTCAGCCGCGATGGCTCGCTCGACTGGCTGTGCCTGCCACGCTTCGACGCCCCCGCGGTATTCGCCGCACTACTGGGCAACGAAGAAAACGGCCGCTGGCGCCTGGCCCCCTGTGACCCGGTCGAACACAGCAGCCGCCAGTACCTGGACGACACCCTGGTGCTGGAAACCACCTGGGTTACCGCTGCCGGCCGTGCCCGCGTTCTCGACTTCATGCCGCTGGGCGAGGTCAACGCGCTGGTGCGCATCGTCGAGGGCCTCGCTGGCGAAACCCATTTCGAGATGGACCTGGTCATGCGCTTCGACTATGGCCGCAGCATACCCTGGGTAGAACGGCTCGACCCGCTGACCCTCAGCGCCGTCGCTGGCCCCGACCGGCTAATCCTGCGCAGCACCGTTCCGCCGCATGCCCGCGACCAGCACACCGTCGCCCGCTTTCGCGTCGGCGCGGGCGAACGCCAGGTGTTCAGCCTGTGCCACCAGCCCTCGCACCTGCCGGTGCAGCCCGGTTGTGATAGCGACGAAGTGCTGGCGCAAACCATCGACCAATGGCAGGCCTTCGCCGCCCGCTGCCCACAGGTGGGCCCATACTCCGCCTTGGTGCGCCGCTCGCTGCTGACCCTCAAGGCCATGACCTACGCACCCACTGGCGGTATCGTTGCCGCCGTCACCACCTCGCTGCCCGAGCGCCTCGGCCACGAGCGCAACTGGGACTACCGCTTCTGTTGGCTGCGCGACGCAACCATGACCCTGCTGGCCTTCATGAACCTCGGCTACTTCGACGAAGCCCAGGCCTGGCGCGAGTGGCTGTTGCGCTCGGTGGCCGGCAACCCCGAGCAGATGCAGATCATGTATGGCCTGGCCGGTGAGCGCGACCTGCAGGAATACACCCTGCCATGGCTGGCCGGTTACGAGCGCTCGCAACCGGTGCGGGTGGGCAATGCAGCGTCGCAGCAGGTGCAGCTGGATATCTATGGCGAACTGGCCGACGCCATGGCCCAGGCGATCAAGGGCGGCTTGCCCCGGCACCCGCGCAGCGCTGCCATCTCCCGGCTGATCCTGCCTTACCTCGAGCGGATCTGGCGCCAACCGGACGAAGGCATCTGGGAAGTACGCGGCGGCCGGCAACAGTTCGTGCATTCCAAGGTAATGGCCTGGGTCGCCTTCGACCGTGCCGCGGGGCTGGCCGACACCACTGAGGAGGGCCGCGAGCGCGGGCAGCATTACCGCCTGGTGGCTGACGAAATTCATCGTGAAGTCTGCGCGCAGGGCCTGGACCCCAGCGGCCGCTTTTTCGTCCAGGCCTATGGCTCGACCGAGCTGGACGCCAGCCTGTTGCACATCGCCCTGACCGGCTTCCTGCCGGTGGATGACCCACGCTTCCTGCGCACGCTCGAACAGGTCGAGCAGCGCCTGCTGAAAAACGGCCTGCTGCTGCGCTACGACAGTGACAGGTGCAGCGACGGCCTCACGCCCGGGGAGGGCACCTTCCTGGTGTGTTCGTTCTGGCTGGCCGACGTGTATGTGTTGCTGGGTCGTCAGGAAGAAGCGCAGGCACTGTACGAACGCCTGACCGGCCTGTGCAACGACCTTGGTCTGCTGGCCGAACAGTACGACCCGGCGGGCCAGCGCATGCTCGGCAATTTCCCCCAGGCGTTCAGCCATATCGGCATCATCAACACCGCGCTGAACCTGCACCGCGCACAGTGCCCGGTGCGTGATCGGGCTAGTGGTGGATAGAGTCGCGCCCTCTGGCAATCAAAGTGTGACGCATTGCGTCACATATGATACTTTGCTTCGTGTGATGCATAGGGTCACACTTGGCTCGTCTCCCAAATGGACGCGGCGAGCTACCCATGATCATCAGTTTTCAACACAAGGGACTGCGAATTTTTCATGAAACGGGTAACACCCGAGGCATCCAGGTCTCTCACGCAAAGCGCTTGAAGCGACAACTCCAGTTTCTTGAGTGCGCCATGTCTGCGCAAGATTTGAGCGTACCTGGCTAGCAGTTGCATCCGCTTAAGGGGGAGTTATCGGACTTCTGGTCAGTCAGTGTGTCAGGTAACTGGCGGCTGATCTTTCGCTTCGTGGGTTCGGATGTCGAACTGGTCGATTACCTTGATTACCACTGAAAAGGAGAGCTGAGCATGCCTTTGCACAACCCGCCACATCCAGGCGAAACCCTGCGTGAAGATGTTCTGCCCGCGTTAGGTCTGACGGTGAAGGCCTTCGCATCGCATCTTGGGTTCTCTCGAGAAGCGCTTTCGCGGGTATTGCATGGGCGCGCGGCAATGTCTCCGGACTTGGCGATACGCCTGGAGATGGCTGGAATCAGTACCGCCCGCCTGTGGTTGGCCATTCAGGCTGATTACGATATCTGGCAGGCGCGTCACCGACAGCAACCTGTAATTACCCGGTTGTTTCAGGCCGCCTGATGTAAAAGTGTGAAACGACCGGGGTAGACTAGGGCAAACCCCTTCGGCACGGAGCATACATGGGCATTCGCGGTACTGACCGGCAGATCGACAACATCGAGTTCAATGTCAGCGACATCGCACGGAGCAAGGCCTTCTATGGCAGTGTGTTCGGCTGGGCCTTCACTGACTACGGGCCTTCATACACCGAGTTCAGTGATGGCCGGCTGACCGGTGGCTTTACCACGGGTGAGCCGGTGCGCCCGGGCGGGCCGCTGGTCATCCTGTACGCCGACGATCTGCAGGCTACACAGCAGCGGATCGAAGCCGCCGGGGCGCGCATCAGCCGGGCCATTTTTGCTTTTCCCGGCGGGTGGCGCTTCCACTTCATCGACCCGGATGGTTATGAACTGGCGGTGTGGACGGCCCAAGCCTGATGGCCAACCACAAGATCGAAATCCGTCGGCGCAATATCGAAAAAATTCTGCAGGCGGCGGAAAAGGTGTTTGCCGAGAAAGGCTACGGCGCTACCTCAATGGGCGATATCGCCGAGCAGGCCGAGTTGCCGCGTTCCAACCTGCATTATTACTTCAGCACCAAGGACGACCTGTTCCGTGCGGTGTTGCAGGACCTGCTGGATGTGTGGAAGCAGGACGCGCTGTGCTTCGAGAATTTCGACGACCCGCGTGTAGTGCTGACCAGCTACATCCGGGCGAAGATGGGCCATTCGCGCTCACGGCCGCTGGGGTCGAAGATCTGGGCCGAAGAGATGCTGCACGGGGCGCCGGTGCTGGGGGTGAACCTGGATGAAAGCCTGGTGCCCTGGGCCAAGCTGAAGGAAGCCAAGATCCGCCGCTGGGTGGAGGAGGGGCGCATTCTGCCGGTGGAGCCGTCGGCACTTTTGTACATGATCTGGGCTTCGACCCAGCACTATGCCGACTTTGGTTACCAGGTGGCGTTGCTCAATGGCGGCGAGGCGTTGTCGGACATGGCTTTTGAAAGTGCGGTGCAGACGGTGACCAGTGTGATCCTGCGGGGGATCGGGCTGGAGCCTTGAACGGGCAATTGGGGCCGCTGCGCGGCCCTTCGCGGGCTTGCCCGCTCCCACAGGGTCTCTGCAGCCCTTGAGAGCGGCGCGGAACCTGTGGGAGCGGGCAAGCCCGCGAAGGGCTGCGCAGCAGCCCCAATCAGTGTCAGCTGGCCTCACGGTAGGGATTACGCGGATCCTGCGTCCAGTTCAGGTAAGGCTTGCCAGTATCCTGAGCCACCATCTCGATGCAGTTCTCCACCGGGCAGGTGATCTGGCACAGGTTGCAGCCCACGCATTCCGCTTCGATCACGCTGTAGGCATGCGTGCCATCTGCCTTCAGTGTACTGGCAATCGCCTGGTGCGAAGTATCCTCACAGGCAATGTGGCAGCGCCCGCAGCCAATGCATGCTTGCTGGTCGATGTGCGCCACCGACTTGTAGTTCATGTCCAGGTACTTCCAGTCGGTGGTATGCCCCACCGCCTGGCCGCGGAACGCCTCGATGTTACGGTGCCCGTGCTGGTCCATCCAGCGCGCCAGGCCGTCCTTCATGTCCTCGACAATGCGGAAGCCGTGCAGCATCGCTGCCGTACACACCTGCACGGCGCCACTGCCCAGGGCCATGAACTCGGCTGCGTCACGCCAGTTGCCGATGCCGCCAATGCCACAGATCGGCAAGCCGAGCGTTTGCGGGTCGCGGGCGATTTCCGCCACCATGTTCAGGGCAATCGGTTTCACCGCCGAACCGCAGTAGCCACCATGGGTGCTCTGGTCGCCCACGATGGGGTGGGCGACCATGCGATCGAGGTCGACGCTGGTGATCGAGTTGATGGTATTGATCAACGACACCGCATCGGCCCCGCCACGGTGCGCGGCGCGGGCTGACTGGCGGATGTCGGTGATGTTCGGCGTGAGTTTCACGATCACCGGCAGCGAGCAGTACGTCTTGCACCAGCGGGTGACCATTTCCACGTACTCCGGCACCTGGCCGACCGCCGCGCCCATGCCGCGCTCCGGCATGCCGTGCGGGCAGCCGAAGTTCAGTTCGATGCCATCGGCCCCGGTGGCTTCCACCAGCGGCAGGATGAACTTCCACGAGTCTTCCACGCACGGCACCATCAGCGACACGATCAGCGCGCGGTCGGGCCAGTCCTTCTTTACCTGGGTGATTTCGCGCAGGTTGATGTCCAGGGAGCGGTCGGTGATGAGCTCGATGTTGTTGATGCCTTGCACCTGGCGGTTGGGGCCGTAATGCGCCGAGTAGCGGGACGACACGTTGACTGCCGCCGGGTCTTCGCCCAGGGTTTTCCACACTACGCCACCCCAGCCGGCCTCGAAGGCACGGACCACGTTGTAGGCCTTGTCGGTGGGCGGTGCGGAGGCCAGCCAGAAGGGGTTGGGTGCCTTGATGCCGGCAAATTCGATGGACAGGTCGGCCATTTATGCAGCCTCCACGTTGAGCATGAGTCGGGCATGGATGGCTTCGGCGGCCAGCTTGCCGTGTTGTACGGCCTGGACGGTAAGGTCCTGGCCCAGGGCGGTGCAGTCGCCGCCGGCGTATACCCCCGGCAGGCTGGTTTGCATCGTTTCGTCGACCCGGATGCGCTCACCAATGCGCGCCAGTTGTGCGGCCACCGGGTCGCCGAGGCTGGCATCGTCGAAGCGTTGGCCGATGGCCTTGAAAATGGCATCGGCGGGCAGCTCGAAGGTTTCGCCGGTGTCGCGCAGGCGGCCGTCTGCCAGCTCGGTGCGGGCAAAACGCATGCCGCGTACCTTGCCGGTGTCGTCCAGCAGCACGGCATCAGGGCGGGCCCAGGTATGCAGGCGCACCTGGTTGGCCTTGGCGATGTCCTGCTCGTGGCCGGTGGCGCCCATGTCGGCATGGCCGCGGCGGTACACCAGGTTGACGTCGCGGGCACCCAGGCGGGCCATCTGCACGGCCATGTCGATCGCGGTGTTGCCGGCGCCGATCACCAGGCAGCGGTCGGCCAGGGGCAACTGGCTCAGGTCGTCGGCCTGGCGCAGTTCGCGGATGTATGCGGTGGCGGCGAGCAGACCGGGGGCCTGTTCATCCGGCAGGCCGAGCTGGCGCACGGCATTCAGGCCGAGGCCGAGGAATACGGCGTCGTACTGGTCGCGCAGTTCGCCCAGGCCCAGGTTGCTGCCCAGGCGCTGGCCATGGCGAATTTCGATGCCACCGATGCCGAGCAGGAATTCCACTTCACGCTGGGCATAGTCGTCCACCAGCTTGTAGCGGGCGATGCCGTACTCGTTGAGGCCACCGGCCTTGTCGCAGGCCTCGAATACCACCACATCATGCCCGTGCATGGCCAGGCGGTGGGCGCACGCCAACCCGGCTGGGCCGGCACCGACCACGGCGACCCGTTTGCCGGTGGCCGGCGAGCGCTGGAACGGGTGCTCGGTGAAGCGGGCGTTGTCCAGGGCATAGCGCTGTAGCTGGCCGATCAGTACCGGTGCGCACTCCTGCGCGTTGTTGCGCACGCAGGCTTGCTGGCAAAGGATTTCGGTGGGACAGACGCGGGCGCAACTGCCGCCAAGAATGTTGGCCGAGAGAATGCGTTCGGCGGCGCCTTGCAGGTTTTCGTCGCTGATACGGTGGATGAACGACGGGATGTCGATGTCGCTGGGGCAGGCGTTGACGCAGGGGGCGTCGTAGCAGTACAGGCAGCGCGCGCTTTCCACGGCGGCCTGGCGGGCGGTGAGGGGTGGGGCCAGGTCGCTGAAGCGCTCGGCCAGCTGGTCGGCGCCGGCCCGGGGGCGCGGCAAGTGGTTCAGGGCGTCGATCACGGTTGTAGCCTCTCTTTCTTGTATTTGGCTTGGAATGGGGGCGCGCTGCGCCCCAATCGCCGGCAAGCCAGCTCCCACAGGGATAGCGCTGCTCTCAAGGACAACACTATCCCTGTGGGAGCTGGCTTGCCGGCGATGGGCTGCGCAGCAGCCCCAATGGCCTTAACGCTGTACGGGTGTCGGCCGCTGCACTTCGGCCCGGCGCCCCAGCACCTCAAACACCGACGGATACGCCGGCCGTTCCACATAGCGCCCCGCGCCCTTTTCTGCGCGCAGGTCGCCGTCGGCCCAGAGCACCTTGCCCTGGCTGATGGTGTGGCTGGGGATACCGCGCACGGTACGGCCTTCGAAGATGTTGAAGTCCACCTGCTGGTGGTGGGTCGTGGCCGAGATGGTGCGGGTACCTTGCGGGTCCCACAGCACCAGGTCGGCGTCGGCGCCAACGCGTATGGCACCCTTGCGCGGGAACAGGTTGAAGATTTTCGCGGTGTTGGTAGAGGTCAGCGCGACGAACTCGTGCATCGACAGGCGCCCACTGTTCACCCCGGCATCCCACAGCACTGCCATGCGGTCCTCGATGCCGGCAGTGCCGTTGGGGATACGGCTGAAGTCGTCGCGACCCATGGCTTTCTGCTCGGCGCAAAAGCAGCAATGGTCGGTGGCGGTGGTGTGCAGGTTGCCCGACTGCAGCCCGCGCCACAGCGCCTCCTGGTGTTCACGCGGGCGGAACGGTGGGCTCATCACGTAGCCTGCGGCGGTGGCCCAGTCCGGGTCACGGTAGACGCTGTCATCCAGCAGCAGATGGCCGGGCAGGACTTCACCGTACACCGGCTGGCCCTTGCCGCGGGCATAGGCGATTTCGTCCAGCGCTTCGCGGCTGGAAACATGCACCAGGTACAGCGGCGTGCCCAGCGTCTCGGCAATGCGGATGGCGCGGCTGGCCGCCTCGCCCTCGACCTGGGAGGGGCGTGACAGCGGGTGGGCTTCCGGCCCGGTCAGGCCCTGGGCCAGCAGTTTTTTCTGCAGGTGGTACACCAGCTCGCCGTTCTCGGCATGCACGGTGGGCACCGCACCCAGTTGCAGGCAGCGCTCGAAGCTGGCCACCAGCGTGTCGTCGGCGGCCATGATCGCATTCTTGTAGGCCATGAAGTGCTTGAAGCTGTTCACCCCATGCCTGGCCACCAGTTCGCCCATCTCTTCGGCTACCTGTTCGCTCCACCAGGTGATGGCGACGTGGAAGCCGTAGTCGCTGGCGCTTTTCTGTGCCCAGCCGCGCCAGGTGTGGAACGCCTCCAGCAACGACTGCTGCGGGTTGGGGATGACGAAGTCGATGATCGAGGTGGTGCCACCGGCCAGGCCCGCGGCAGTACCGCTGAAAAAGTCCTCGCTGGCCACGGTGCCCATGAACGGCAGCTGCATGTGGGTATGCGGGTCGATGCCGCCGGGCATCAGGTACTGGCCGCTGCCATCGAGGATCTCGCAGGCGCTGGGTGGTTCGAGGTTTTGCCCGATGGCACGGATCAGGCCATCGGCACACAGGACATCGGCGGGGTAACTCTCTTCGTGAGTGACCACGGTGGCGCCACGGATCAACAGGGACATGCCGTTTTCCTCGCAGGCTGACCGGTCTGGGCCGGTTCTTGGAATTGTCTTGGTGCAGGAGGGCAGGGCGGTTAATCCTGTCAGTCCTGACAAGATTGCAGGCTAGATGCTGATTCTGAATTCAGCAAGAAAATTTCCACATAAATTTTGATGGTTTTAACCAATTGAAATTGAAGAAATTATTTAGCTTGTGCGGCCCATTGCGGGGCTTTTGGAGACGTTGACTGACTTGACAAGATGAAAATCTGGTCGAGATTTTCAAGCACATAAAGCGTGTGTACTCCGGCCATCGCATCAACTCGACGGGCAAACAACAACTACAAGAAAACCTGGAGCAAGCCTCATGCAGCAGAGCAGATCGGAAGTGGTCGAGCAGGGTGGCCTGTTCGAGCTGTCCGAGGGCAGCGATGTCCTCGACAGCCCGCGCTACAACCACGACATCGCCCCGACCAAGGTGCATCAGCGCACCTGGAACAAATGGCACATCACCGCCCTGTGGGTGGGCATGTCCATCTGCGTGCCCACCTATACCCTTGGCGGCGTGCTCACCGCCTACTTCGGCCTCAGCGTGGGCGAGGCCTTGCTGGCGATTCTGCTGGCCAACCTGATCGTGCTGATCCCGCTCACCCTCAACGCCTTCCCAGGCACCAAGTACGGCATCCCGTTCCCGGTGCTGCTGCGTTCGTCGTTCGGCATCCTCGGCTCCAACGTGCCATGCCTGATCCGCGCGGTGGTTGCCTGTGGCTGGTTCGGCATCCAGACCATGTTCGGCGGCCTGGCCATCCACCTGTTCCTCGGCTCGGTATTCGATGGCTGGAAGGCCCTGGGCGGCACCGGCGAGGTGATCGGCTTCATGATCTTCTGGTGCCTGAACCTGTGGGTGGTACTGCGCGGCGCCGAGTCGATCAAGTGGCTCGAAACGCTTTCGGCACCGCTGCTGGTGGCGGTTGGCGTCGGCCTGCTGTTGTGGGCCTTGCCGCACATGTCGATGAGCGAACTGCTGGCCCAGCCGCCCAAGCGCCCGGAAGGGGCGAACATGCTCGGCTACTTCTGCGCCGGGCTTACCGCCATGGTCGGTTTCTGGGCCACGCTCTCTCTGAACATCCCCGACTTCAGCCGCTACGCTCGCAGCCAGAAGGACCAGATCCTCGGGCAGATCTTCGGCTTGCCGCTGACCATGTTCCTGTTCGCCGCGCTGGGCGTGGTGCTGACTGCCGCCTCGGCGTCGCTGGTAGGCGAGACCGTGTCCGACCCGGTCAGCCTGATCGGCAAGATCCACAGCCCGTTCTGGGTGGCCTTGGCCATGGCGCTGATCGTGATTGCCACGCTGTCGACCAACACCGCGGCGAACATCGTGTCGCCGACCAACGACTTCCAGAACATTGCCCCACGCCTGATCGGGCGCAGCCGTGCGGTATGGCTGACCGGCTTCATCGGCCTGGCGCTGATGGGCCATGAGTTGCTGAAGAAGCTGGGCTGGATCGCTTCCGACCTGAGCCTGGAGAGCGTGTACTCCAACTGGCTGCTGGGCTATTCCAGCCTGCTGGGGCCGATTGCCGGGATCATGGTGGTGGACTACTTCCTGATCCGCCGGCAGCAGCTGGACCTGGCCGGGCTGTACCGTGACGACGTGTACCCGGCGTGGAACTGGGCCGGCTTTGCCGCCTTTGCGCTGCCGGTGGCGCTGACCGTGATGGCCATTGGCAACAGCAGTTTCAGCTGGTTCTACGACTACGGCTGGTTCACCGGTTCGCTGCTGGGTGGGGCGCTGTATTACCTCTTCGCCGGCGTGGTCGCGCGCAGCCCGGCGCGGGTGGCGAAGCCCTCGCCGTGAGACCGCGCTGGCCCCTTCGCGGGCTCGCCCGCTCCCACCTAGACCTGTGGGAGCGGGCAAGCCCGCGAAGGGGCCAGAACAGACAACAGAAATGCCTGAAGGAGAAACCCGTGACCCCCGTCAAAGAGATCCTGAAGACCACCGCCCCCCACATCGACAGCACCCGCCTGTGGCAGTCCCTGATGGACCTGGCCCGCCTCGGTGCCACCGCCAAGGGCGGCGTGTGCCGCCTGGCCCTGACCGACCTTGACCGCCAGGCCCGCGACCTGTTCGTGCAGTGGTGCGAGGCCGCCGGTTGCACGGTCAGTATCGACGCCGTCGGCAACATCTTCGCCCGTCGCCCGGGGCGTAACCCCAAGCTGCCCCCGGTCATGACCGGCAGCCATATCGACACCCAGCCCACCGGTGGCAAGTTCGACGGCTGCTTCGGCGTGATGGCCGGGCTGGAGGTGCTTCGCACCCTCAACGACCTGGGCGTGGAAACCGAGGCGCCGCTGGAAGTGGTGGTGTGGACCAACGAGGAAGGTTCGCGCTTTGCGCCGTGCATGATGGGGTCCGGGGTGTTTGCCAGCAAGTTTACCCTGGAAGAAACCCTGGCCAAGCGCGACGCCCAGGGTGTCAGCGTTGGCGAGGCACTGAACGCCATCGGCTACGCGGGCTCGCGCGCTGTATCGGGCCACCCGGTGGGGGCGTATTTCGAAGCGCATATCGAGCAGGGCCCGATTCTCGAAGACCAGGGCAAGACCATCGGCGTGGTGCTGGGCGCGCTGGGCCAGAAGTGGTTCGACCTGACCCTGCGCGGTGTCGAGGCCCATGCCGGCCCTACGCCCATGCACCTGCGCAAGGACGCCCTGGTCGGCGCGGCTGCGGTGGTGGAGGCAGTCAACCGCACCGCCCTCGGCCACCAGCCCCATGCCTGTGGCACGGTGGGTTGCCTGCAGGCCTACCCGGGCTCGCGCAACGTGATCCCGGGCGAAGTGCGCATGACCCTGGACTTCCGTCATCTGGAGGGTGAGCAACTGAATGCAATGATTGCGGATGTGCGCGCGGTGATCGAGGCGACCTGTGCCAGGCATGGCCTGAGCCACGAACTGGTACCCACGGCTGATTTCCCGGCGCTGTACTTCGACAAAGGGTGTGTCGCTGCCGTGCGCGAATCGGCGCAGGCGCTGGGCTTGCCGCACATGGACATCGTCAGCGGGGCGGGGCACGACGCGATCTTCCTGGCCGAGCTGGGGCCGGCGGGGATGATTTTCGTGCCGTGCGAGAACGGCATCAGCCATAACGAGATCGAGAACGCCACGCCCGAAGACCTGGCGGCGGGCTGCGCGGTGTTGCTGCGCGCGATGCTGGCGGCATCGGAGGCGATTGCCAGTGGGCGGTTGGCGGCCTAGCGCGGTCAGTACGCGCTTTTTGTAGGAGCGGCCTTGTGTCGCGATCGGGCTGCGCAGCAGCCCCAGGTTCTTGAAGTAAACGCAGGCATCGCCGGGGCCGCTTTGCGGCCCTCTCGCGACACAAGGCCGCTCCTACAGGGGCCGCGCTGCCGGGGCGGGTTGGGTAAGATCTGCCAGAAACGCCGCAATCTGCCGCTCACCCCGCAAATGCACCACCGGCACCTGCGGCGCTGTGGCCTCTCGGCTCGCCTCGATCCCAGGCCGATATCCCCGATCGAACGTCCATACGAACTTCAGGAAAGTCAGAAACTCCCGGTCCAGCCGCTCGGTACATCCCGCCGGCAGGTCCGGCCGGGGCTTGTTCAGCACACTGCGCAGGATCACCCGCTTGAGGCAGGTCAGTCTCGGCGTATCCAGCCAGATGACCAGGTCGGCCCGCGGCAGGCGCAGGTCGAACGTGCGGCGGGCATAATTGCCCTCGCATACCCAAGCCTCCCCAGCTACCGCATTGCGCACGCGAGTGCGGAAGGTCTCGGCATCCGGTTCGACCCAACCGGCCTCCCAGAACAGCATATCGAGGTGCACCACCGATACGCCCAAACGTGCGCCAATATGCCGGGCCAGGGTTGATTTGCCACTGCCGGCGTTGCCCAGAATCACGATGCGTTGCATGGCCAAGTCCTTTTGGAAAAAACCGGCCATGCTAAATTATCCGGCCGGTTCGAGACAGCCATCGCGCCCGATGTGATAACGCTGCAGGTCTTGCGCCAGCGTCAGCCGCCCGTTGTAGTGGGCGAGGGCTTCGTCGCGCAGGTTGTCGATGCTCGGGCTGCGGCGTGGGTCGTGCTGGTAGCGGGCGCTGAAGTGCGTCAGTACCAGGTTGCGCACGCCCGCCGTTTCGGCAAAGCGCGCCACCGCAGCCGCGGTGCTGTGGCCGAAGGTGACCCCCGTGCGCTCGACCACCGCCTGGGTGAACGTGGCTTCATGCACCAGCACGTCGGCGCCCTTGGCTGCGTCGGCCAATAGCTCGGGGTTGTCGTTGTCGCCGCACACGATCACCCGCCGTGGCGGGCGCGAAGGGCGCAAGTAGTCACTGCCGTGCAGCAGCCGGCCGTCATGCTGAACCGTCAGGCCCTTGGCCAGGTCGCCCCACAGCGGACCGCGGGGGATGCCGTCGGCTTCCAGGCGCGGGATGTCCAGGCGTGGTTCGGGGTTGAGTTCGGTGAACACGAAGCCGACGCTCGGCACTCGATGCGACAGCTGCACGCGGGTCACTTGCACGACGTCACTGCGCCACTCCACGAGGTCTTCAACGGCCAGCAGGCGCAGTTCGAACGGCAGGAAGGTATCGCTGGCCGCCAGTCCCTGGCGCACCCAGTCATGCAAGGCGGCGGGCAGGACAAGGTCCAGCGGCTGGGTGCGCCCGCTCATGCCGGCGCTGGCCAGCAGGCCCGGCAGACCGAAGCAATGGTCGCCGTGCACGTGGGTGATGAAAATGGCGCGCAAGTCGCGGATCGACAGCGGCGTGTGCAGCAGCCGGTGCTGGGTGCCTTCGCCACAGTCGACCAGGTACCAGTGGCTGCCACTGGCTTCGATCACAGCGGTGGCGCTGACGTTGCGCGCCTTGGTCGGCACGCCGGCGGAGGTGCCCAGGAACAGCAAATCCATGGTTTGGCTCCTTGTTTCAGCCCAGCAGCGACAGGTCGCGCAGCAATGCCTGCAGCCCTTGTGGTACCAGCGGGCCGATGCGCCCGAAATCGGCGCTGTCGCACCAGCGGGCGCGGAACGGGCTGCCGTTCGATTCGTGGCCGTCCAGCCAATCTTGCTGGTACAGGCTGGCATCGGTGAAGCGCGCGTCGTACACCTGCACAATCTCATGCCCCGCCTTCCCGGCATAGGTGAACAGGCTCTCCAAGGTACCGAGCAGGCGCACATCGCTGATCGCCTGGCCCAGTTCTTCGTCGATCTCCCGGGCGATGGCATCGCGGCCCAGCTCACCGAACTCGATACCGCCTCCCAGCGGGCGGCACAGGGTCTGGCCGCTGGTAGGGTCGTCGAATACGTTGACCAGAATCTTGCCCTGGTGATGGAACACGCACAGGGCGAGAAACCGGATGCGCGGTGCTAGCAGCGGCTGGGTAGTCACGGGCTCGTTCCTTCGAGACTAAAAAGGGCGCACACCTTAGCCTGATTGCTGCATGCCGTCGATGGCCCGCTACTCGGCCTGCCGCCAGATCAGGTTGCTGGTGTCGTAGCCTTGTTCGCGAGCAATGGTCAGCAGCTGTTCGCGCTGCTGGTCGGTGACCGCTGGCGTGCGCGAAAGCAGCCACAGGTACTCGCGGTTGGGGTGGCCGACCAAGGCCACGCGGTAGTCCTTGTCGTGGTACAGCACCCAGTACTCGCCCTTGGTCAGGCCGGGCGCGAGGCGGCTGAACCAGTTGTCGAAGCGTACCCAGAGCTTGTCGGTGCTGCCCGGTTGCTGGGCTTCGGCGATGCCCTTGGCTTCATTCCACTGGCCGTCCTTCTCCTTGCAGCGGTTGGTCACATCGATGCGCCCGTCGGTGCGCAGGCCATAGCGCGCTTCGGACTGCACGCAGTTGCGCTGGAAGAACATCGGTAGCCGCGCGAGTTCGTACCAGGTGCCCTGGTAACGCTGCAGGTCGACCTGCTGGGTACGCGGTGGCGCCGGGTGATCGTTGCCGGCGCAGCCGAGCAGGGCCAGGGTCATGCAGGAAAGCAGCAACGTGGTGCGTAGCGCCATGGTCAACCTCCTTGATAGGGACGGGGCTTACCTGTGTTTCGATGCGGGCGAGAGGCAAAAGTTGTACGGGATTGCACCTTTCAGAACGAACCGGTCTGCACTTCGCCGACGCGCACGTACCGGGCGACGACCACGCCCTTTGGCGAAACCTGCAAGTGCTGCAGGGTGAAGGCCGCCGCTGCCGCATCGTCGCCGAACAGGCGTTTGCCGTGGCCGAGCAGCAGCGGGTGGATCAGCAGTTGCAGTTCATCGACCAGGCCTGCCGCCAGCAGTTGCTGCACCAGTTCGCTGCTGCCCTGGGTCAGCAGGTTGGCGCCGTCCTGCTGTTTCAGCGTGCGAACCGCTGCGGCGATGTCCGTGCCCAGGGCATGGCTGTTGTGCCAGTCGAGGGTTGAGGGGTTGTGGGTGGCCACGTGCTTGGGCACGCTGTTGAACAGGTTGGCGATGGAGAAGTCTTCCGAGCTGTCTTTTACCTTTGGCCAGTAGCCGGCGAAGATGTCGTAGGTGCGCCGACCCAGCAGCAACTCGAAGGGCTGGCTGAACAGGGCCTGCATGGCCTGGCCGAAGACTTCCTCGGCATAGGGCACGATCCAGCCGCCATAGGTGAAGCCGCCGCTGGTGTCTTCCTGCGGGCCGCCGGGGGCCTGCATGACACCGTCGAGGCTGATGAAGGCGGCTACGATGAGTTTGCGCATGGGGACTCTCCTGTTGGCAGCCGGGGTGGCTGCGGGCATGGGATAGTCGAATGGCAGGCAGCAGAATCGACAGCGCAAACCTGTGCCGGCCCTTTCGCGGGCATGCCCGCTCCCACAGCATCACCACGGCTCCAGAAAGCGGTGCAGTGCCTGTAGGAGCAGCCGTGTGCTGCGAAGAGGCCGGTACTTGCTACCTCACAGCCAGTAGGTCACCGCCCACCACCCCAGCCCACCCATCACTACGGTATAGGGCAAGGCCATCCACACCATCCGCCCGTACGACAGCCGGATCAGCGGCGCAATCGCCGAAGTCAGCAGGAACAGGAAGGCCGCCTGCCCATTCGGCGTCGCCACGCTGGGCAGGTTGGTGCCGGTGTTGATCGCCACCGCCAGCGTCTCGAAATGCTCACGGCTCATGCCGCCATTGAGGAACGCCTGCTTCACCTCGGTGATGTAGATGGTGGCAACGAATACGTTGTCGCTGATTGCCGACAGCAGGCCGTTGGCCAGGTACAGCATGCCTGGCTGCTGCTCGGCCGGTAGCGTCAGCACCCAGGCAATCAGCGGGCTGAACAGCTGCTGCTGATGAATCACCGCCACCACGGCGAAGAACACCACCAGCAACGCGGTGAACGGCATGGCGTCCTGGAAGGCACGGCCCAGGCGGTGTTCGTCAGTGATGCCGGTAAATGCCGTGATCAGCACGATCACCATCAGGCCGATCAGACCGACCTCGGCAACGTGCAGCCCCAGGCAGACGATCAGGATCAGTGCGGCGCACCCTTGCACCCACAACGCGATGCGTTGGGTAGTGGTGCGTGCGGCATCGTCCTCGGCGGCATAGGCGGCAAGCACCTGGCGCACTGGCTCGGGCATCAGCGTGCCATAGCCGAACAGGCGCAGCTTCTCCAGCAGCACGCAGGTCAGCAGGCCGGCGCCCAGCACCGGCAGCGACACCGGGGCCACCTTCAGGAAGAAATCGGCAAAGTGCCAGCCCATCTCATGGCCGATCAGCAGGTTCTGCGGCTCGCCCACCAGCGTGCACACGCCACCCAGGGCAGTACCCACCGCACCATGCATCAGCAGGCTGCGCAGGAACGCGCGGAACTGGTCGAGGTGTTCACGGTGCAATTGTGCGACCTGCTGGTCGCTGTCCAGCGCACTGTCTTCGCGCGGGTTGGCCCCGGAGGCGACGCGGTGGTACACCGCATAGAACCCAACTGCGGCGCTGATGATCACGGCGGTTACGGTCAGCGCATCGAGAAACGCCGAGAGGAACGCCGACAGCACACAGAACAGCAACGCCAGGGTCGCCTTCGAGCGCACCCCCAGCAGGATGCGCGAGAACAGGAACAGCAGCAGTTCCTTCATGAAGTAGATGCCCGCCACCATGAACATCAGCAGCAGGATCACCGGAAAGTTGTGCTGCAGCTCTTCGTACAGGGCTTGCGGGGTGGTCATCTGCAACAGCAGCGCCTCGACCAGCAGCAGGCCGCCGGGCATCAGCGGGTAGCATTTCAGGGCCATACCCAGGGTGAAGATGAATTCGAGCACCAGTGCCCAGCCGGCCGCGACCGGGCCGACAATCAGTAGCAGCAGCGGGTTGAGCACCAGGAACAGGCATATGACTGCCTTGTACCAAAGCGGCGACTGGCCCAGAAAGCTGTGGGCGAGGGCGCCGGTCAGGGAGCGTGGCATGAATTTGTATCCTTATGATTCGGCGATGGCGCACGGTGCCGGATCAGCGCGTGTTAGGCAAGGCGGACAGTCCCGTTTTTGGCACAAGCGCGGTCATCGGGGTGGGTTACCATCCGTGTCATGAATCCTTCACCCACAGGAGTGCCGCCCGTGACCGATTACAGCGCATTCAAGGTCGAACTGACCGATCATATCGCCCACGTTCAGATCAACCGCCCGGAAAAGGTCAACGCGATGAACGCGGCCTTCTGGGAAGAGATCATCGACATCTTCCGGTGGGTCGACGAAACCGACGCGGTACGGGCGGTGGTGATCAGCGGTGCCGGCAAGCATTTTTCCGCCGGTATCGACCTGATGATGCTGGCCTCGCTGGCCGGGCAGATGGGCAAGGACGTGGGCCGCAATGCGCGCTTCCTGCGCAGCACCATCCTGCGCCTGCAGGCGTCGTTCAATGCCGTGGACAAATGCCGCAAACCGGTACTGGCCGCGGTACAGGGTTACTGCATTGGCGGCGCCATCGACCTGATCTCGGCCTGCGACATGCGCTACTGCAGCAGCGACGCGCAGTTCTCCATCAAGGAAATCGACATGGGCATGGCCGCCGATGTCGGCACACTGCAACGTTTGCCTCGTATCATCGGTGACGGCATGATGCGTGAGCTGGCTTTCACCGGGCGCAATGTCGAGGCCGAAGAGGCGCTGCGCATCGGCCTGGTCAACCGGGTCTATGATGATCAGGCCGCGCTGATGGACGGGGTCTTTGCCATTGCCGGCGAGATTGCCGCAAAATCGCCGATTGCCGTGGCCGGCACCAAGGAAATGCTCAGCTACATGCGTGACCATCGCATCGACGATGGCCTGGAGTACATCGCCACCTGGAACGCTGCGATGCTGCAGTCCGAAGACCTGCGCGTGGCCGTGGCGGCGCACATGAGCAAACAGAAACCGACGTTCGCCGACTGATCAGGGCGGGGGACGCGCAGTAAAGGAACCCCCGACATGTCAGCACGCTGGACTACCGCAGTACTCGACCCGCAGATCACCGGGGGGCTGGCCGTGGCCCGCAGCCCGGAAGGGTTCCTGGTGGACGACAACGGCGCGCTGTTCCCCCGTGACTGGCTCAAGCGCCAGGACCTCGATGTGTTGTGCGAGCACGGCATCGGCCACTTCGACGGCCAGCCGGTGTTCCTGCTGGAGCTGCGCAGCGCCACCGACGTGCCCGGCTGCGCCTGGCGCGGCCTGCGTGCGTTCATGCTCGAAGGGGATTTCGACACCTACAAAGTGCTGGGCTATGCCGCGCAGATCGGCACCTGGGCCCGCGAGCACCGCTTTTGCGGCAGCTGCGGCCAGGCGATGACGCAAATCCGCTGGGAGCGGGCGATGTACTGCCAGCCCTGCGACCTGCGCAGCTACCCGCGCATCTCGCCAAGCATGATCGTGCTGGTAACCCGTGGCGACGAAATCCTGCTGGCGCGTTCGCCACGTTTCGTTACCGGGGTGTACAGCACTTTGGCGGGCTTCGCCGAACCGGGCGAGTCGGCCGAGGACTGCCTGGTGCGCGAAGTGCGTGAAGAGGTGGCGGTGGAGGTGCAGAACATCCAGTACATCGGCAGCCAGTGCTGGCCGTTCCCGCATTCGATGATGCTGGGCTTTCACGCCGAATATGCTGGTGGCGAGATCGTCATGCAACCGGACGAGATCGAGGACGCCAAGTGGTTCAGCGTCCACGACCTGCCGCCGCTGCCGGCCGGGCGGTCGATTGCCCGGTATCTGATCGACCTTTATGTAGCCAGGCGCTCAGGCCTGCCCGAACCAGTGCTGCCACGCTAGGCGCACGGTCAATGCCAGCACCACGGTGATGAACACCGGGCGGATGAACTTGCTGCCGCCACTGATCGCCGTGCGTGCGCCGAAGAAGGCGCCGACCATCACCGACAGGCCCATGCACAGGCCGACGATGTAGTCCACCTGCCCGGAAATGATGAACACCGTCAGCGCTGCGATGTTGCTGACGAAGTTCATGCTGCGCGCCACGCCGCTGGCACGGACCAGGTCGATGGGGTACAGCAACAGGGTGCTGACTGTCCAGAACGCACCGGTACCCGGGCCGGCCACGCCGTCATAGAAGCCCAGGGTGAAGCCTTGCGGTACTTGCCATTTCTTCCTGATCGGCGCATCGGCGTCCAGCGGCGCCTTGGGCGTGCCGCCGAACAGCAGGTACACGCCACAGGCGAAAACGATCACCGGCAGCATCTTGTTCAGCCATTCGGCCGGCATGTAGTGGGCGATGACCGCGCCGAGCAACGCCCCGGTCAAGGTGGCGAACAACGCAGGGCGCCATTGTGCCGGGTGGAACAGTTTGCGCCTGTAGTAGGTAAAGCCGGCGGTGGCCGAGCCGAAGGTGGAACTGAGCTTGTTGGTGCCCAGTACCAAGTGCGGTGGCATGCCGGCAGTGAGCAACGCCGGGGTGGTGAGCAGGCCGCCACCGCCGGCGATGGCATCGATGAAACCGGCGACGAAGGCGACCAGAGCCAGGATCAGCAGGGTTAGGGGTTCTACGGTGAGTTCGAAGGGCATGGGGTTTTGGCAGGCAGGGGGCAAGGGGCGGCAAAGGGCCGCGCTAGAAGGGTGACATGGTAATCCTGGGGGAGGTGTGTTGCCAGTGCCGGCCCTTTCGCGGGCTCGCCCGCTCCCACAGGTTCTATGCACCTCTCAAGGCCTGTGCAGTACCTGTGGGAGCGGGCGTGCCCGCGAAGAGGCCGGTGCAGGCGACCAATCAGCTACGTAGGAACGCCAGCAAATCCGCATTGATCACATCGGCATGAGTGGTCGGCATGCCATGCGGGTAGCCCTTGTAGGTTTTCAGCGTGCCATTGGGCAGTAGCTTGGCCGATAGCACCCCGGAGTTTTCATACGGCACGATCTGGTCGTCGTCGCCATGCATCACCAGTACCGGCTGTTTGATGCCTTTCAGGTCTTCAGAGAAGTCGGTCTGGGAAAACGCCACAATGCCATCGTAATGGGCCTTGGCGCTGCCGATCATGCCCTGGCGCCACCAGTTGCCAATGATGCCCTCACTCGCTTCTGCACCAGGGCGGTTGTAGCCGTAGAACGGCCCGGCCGGTACATCGCGATAGAACTGCGCACGGTTGCTGGCGACTTGGGCCTGGAAACCGTCGAAAACGGATTTGGGCAGGCCACCGGGATTTGCGGGGGTTTGCACCATCAATGGCGGTACGGCGGCGATAAGCACGGCCTTGGCCACCTTGTCTTCAGGGTGCCGGGCCATGTAGCGCACCACTTCGCCACCGCCGGTCGAATGGCCGACATGCACGGCGCCCTGGATGCCCAGGTGAGCGACAACCGCCGCCACGTCGTCGGCATAGTGGTCCATGTCGTGGCCGTCCCATACCTGGCTGGAGCGGCCATGGCCGCGGCGGTCGTGGGCGACCACGCGGTAACCGTGGGCGAGGAAGAACAGCATTTGCGCGTCCCAGTCGTCGGCACTGAGCGGCCAGCCGTGGTGGAAGTGGATGACCGGCGCGTCGCGCGGGCCCCAGTCCTTGTAGAAGATCTGTACGCCATCCTTCGTGGTTACATAGCTCATGGGCGGTCTCCTGTGTGCAGGAAGCGAAGGGAGCTATTGAGCATAGGAGGGATTTGGCTTGGCACTGGAGATTATGGGGTGCGGATTTGCACGGTCCCCTGTGGGAGCGGGCGAGCCCGCGAACACCGGCGAAGCCGGTGCCATCCATCGCGCCGCCTGTTTCGCGGGTATGCCCGCTCCCACAGGAGTTGTGTCAACTAATCAGATGCGGTCGCGCATCCGGTACCAGGCCTTGGCCGCAGCCTCCAGTGGTGCTGCCAGCAGGTCGCCGCCGGGGAAGCGGCCGTTGTCGATGCCCTGGTACAACGCCAGCAGGTCGTCGTCGCCAAGAATGGCATCGCTGACCGCCCGCGCCGCCGCCAGGGTCGGCAGTACACCGTGGCCGGAGAAGCCCTGTAGCCAGTAGCGCTGGCCCTCGCGGCCGACATCCGGGGTGCGCTGGATGCTGCAATCGATATGGCCGCCCCAGGCGTAGTCGATGGCTACGCCGGCCAGTTGCGGGAACACCCGCTCCAGGTAGGGGCGGGTAGCGCTGGCGACGTCCTTGGGAATACCGCCCAGGTAGGTGCAGCCGCCGCCGAACAGCAGGCGGTGGTCAGGGGTGAGGCGGAAGTAGTCGGGCACGAACTGGTTGTCGATCACGCAACTGTTGCGTGGCAGCAGCGAACGGGCGAAGTCCGCGTCCAGTGGCGCCGTGGCCACCTGGTAGGACCCGACGGGCAGCAGGCGGCGTGACAGGCTGCGGTCGAGGCGGTCGATGTAGGCGTTGCAGGCCAGTACCAGCACGTCGCTGCGCACTTCGCCACGCACGGTGCGGGCGATGTAGCCGCTACCGGTCTGTTGATAGTCGAGCACCTGGCTTTGTTCGAAGATGCGCCCGCCAGCTGCCTCGATGGTACTGGCCAGACCCTGGGCCAGTTTGAGCGGATTGAGGTGGGCGCCTTTGGCGTCGTATAGCGCGGCCTGGTAGCGCGGGCTGTCGATCCATTGCGGCAACTCGTCGCGGCCGATCAGGCGCAGGGCGTCGTAGCCCCATTTGTGTTCGGCCTCGTGCAGGGCCTCCTCCAGCAGCTTAACCCTGCGCGGCAGCACGGCAGCCCACAGGCTGCCCGATCGGTAGTCGATGTCGAAGCCATGGCGTCCGGGCAATTCGCGCATTTCCTCGGCGGCCCAGCACATGCTCGCCCACAGGCGTCGAGTGCGTTCGACGCCCAAGGCCTTCTCCAGCGGCGGCATGTCGCACGACCAGCCGAGCAGTGCCTGGCCACCGTTGCGGCCGGACGCGGCCCAGGCCACGCGGCTGGCTTCCAGCAGCGTTACACGCTTGCCGGCCTGGGTCAGGCGCAGGGCGGTGTGCAGGCCGCTGAAACCGGCGCCAATGATCAGTACATCGGTGTCGTGGCTGCCTTGCAGGGTGGGGTGCAGGGGAATGCTGGCGGGGTAGGTCTGGGCGTAGTAGCTGGCGACGTGCTGGGCGGATTGTTTGAACATGCAGGGGTCTCATGAAAATTATTGTGTTTATTTTCATGAAAACTTAGCAGTTAAATTTCATGGTGCCAATGTATCGGGCAGGACTTGTGGCTTGCCGGCGATAGGGCCAGAAATGACGGTGCAAAAGCTTCAGGTTGCCGCTTTTTTCCGGGGCTGTCGCGGCTTGCTGGCAGTCTTGGCTCCTGCTGTCTTGCTCTTCCCGCCACTCCGCCGCTTCTTCTTCCACGGCGGCGCAGCCCCGGCCGCCGGCCCGCTGATGGTCATGCGCATGCCGCTGCAGCGTTCGACCAGTTTGCCCATCCATGCCGACTGCCGGGCGACGAACTCCTCCAGCGTCATCTCGCCACTCTGCACCATGTCCAGCGCCTGCTCCCAGATTGCCGTGGTGCCCGGGTCGGCAATGGCGCGTGGCACGGCGTCGATCAGGCTGAAGGCCGCAGGGGTGGCGGATAGGGCCTTGCCGTTCTTCACCAGGTAACCACGGTCAAGCAGGCCCTGGATGATGCTGGCGCGGGTGGCTTCGGTGCCGATACCGGTGGTTTCCTTGAGCTTCTGCTTCAGCCGTGGGTCGTCTACCAGCTTGGCGACGTTCTTCATTGCCTTGATCAGGTCGCCTTCGGTAAACGGCTTGGGCGGCTGGGTCCACAGGTCCTTCAGTTGCAGACCCTGCACTGTGCAGTCCTGGCCTTCGCGCAGCGCTGGCAATACCTGAGCCGGTGGTGCCTCGCGGCCCCTGGCCGGGGTCAGCGCTTCGGGCAGCGCACGGCGCCACCCCGGTTCGACGATCTGCTTGCCCACCGCGCGCAGGGCATGCCCGGCGCAGTCGAAGTCGGCCTGGGTGCGGTCGAACTCGTGGTTGGGCAGGAATTGCGCCAGGTAGCGGGCGCGGACCAGGGTGTACACCGCCTTGTGCTTGGCCGGCAGGCGCGACGGGTCGCTGGCGGCAGCGGTGGGGATAATGCCGTGGTGGGCGCTGACCTTGGCGTCGTTCCACGCCCGTGAACGGCGCTGCGGCTCCAGGTAGGGTTGCAGCGGCGCCAGGCTGGCATCGGCCCGTTGCAGGGCAGCAAGGATGGCCGGTGCCTCGCCGTGCTGGCTTTGCGGCAGGTACCCACAGTCACTGCGCGGGTAGGTGATCAGCTTGTGGGTTTCGTACAGGGCCTGGGCGATGTCGAGGGTTTCCTGGGCGCCGAGGCCGAACTTTTTCGAGCACAGCTCCTGCAGGGTGCCAAGGTCGAAGGGCAGGGGTGCCGCTTCACGCACGCGCTCGGTGGTCACCTTCACGGCCCTGGCAGTGCCGGCCTGGTTGATGTCGCTGGCGGCCTGTTGCGCCAGGGGCTGATTCAGGCAGCGGCCTTGGTCGTCGCAGGCGTCCTCGGGAGCGCGCCACTGGGCATTGAAGCCCTGGCCTGCGTGCTCCAGCTGCACGTCGATGGCCCAGAAAGGAACCGGCACGAAGTCGGCGATGCTGCGGTCGCGGTCGACCACCAGGCGCAAGGTTGGCGTTTGCACCCGGCCCACCGGCAACACGCCCTGATAGCCCGACTGGCGGCCCAGCAGGGTGAACAGCCGGCTCATGTTCATGCCGATCAGCCAGTCGGCGCGCGATCGGCCCAGCGCCGAGTGGTACAGGTTGAAGGTTTCATGGCCCGGCAGCAGTCGCGCCAGGGCCTTGCGAATGGAGGCGTCGTCCAGTGCCGACAGCCACAGGCGCTGCACCGGGCCGCGGTAGCGGCAATGCTCGACCAGTTCGCGAGCGATCATTTCGCCCTCGCGGTCGGCGTCGGTGGCGATCACCAGTTCGCGCGCTTCGCCGAGCAGGCGCTTGACCGCCTTGAACTGGCTGGCAGTCTTGGGCTTGACCAGCATCTTCCATTTGTCCGGAATGATCGGCAGGTCGGCCAGGTTCCAGCGCTTGTAGCGTTCGTCGTAGCTGTCGGGCGGAGCAGTTTCCAGCAGGTGGCCGATGCACCAGGTGACGCAGACGTCAGTGCCTTGCCAACAGCCATCGCCCTTGCGGTTGGCGCCGAGCACTTTGGCGATGTCTTTTGCCTGGGAGGGTTTTTCGCAGAGGAACAGGCGCATGGCCGGGGACGCTTCATCGGGGGTGATGGGCGATAGGATGCGCAAGCGAGGGCGCGGAGGCAAGTTTTATCTGGATGGATGTACAGGTTTTTTCAGAGCAGATGTGTTTTGCTGTGCCTGCCTCTTCGCGGGCTTGCCCGCTCCCACAGGTACTGCACAGTATTCAATATCTGTGGGGTCCTTGTGGGAGCGGGCAAGCCCGCGAAGAGGCCGATACAGGTATCAGGCGCGCGAGTCGCGCACCATGTCCACGTGCGGGATGCCGGCTTCGAGGAACTCTTCGCTGACTACGCGAAAGCCCAACCGCTCGTAGAACGGCGTGGCATGCACCTGGGCACTGAGCATCTGTTGCTTCAGGTCGCGGTTCTGGGCTTCGACAATCACCGCGTTCATCAACGCGTCACCCACCTTCAGCCCGCGCCAGTCCTTCAGTACCGAGACCCGGCCAATGGTGCCGTCAGGCAGCAGGCGGGCGGTGCCGATCGGATAGTCGCCTTCCAGGGCCAGGAAGTGCGCGGCGGTCGGGTCATCCGAGTCCCACTCCAGCTCTGGCGGCACGTGCTGTTCGGCAATGAACACCGCTTCGCGGATGCGGCGGATGTCGGCGTTGTCCTTGTGCCAGTCGGCAAGACGCACACGAATCTTATTCATCGGCGAATCCCAGGCTTCCTTGTTTGACCAGCTGCTGTACCAGCATAAGGCCATCTTCATCCTGCAGCCATTCGCCCAGGTTGTCGATGTGCAGGGCGTCGGCTGCACAAACCAGCTTCAGCAGCTCGCGCAGTTTGCCCGGCAGCGGGCAACTGCGGCCGCTGGCGAACAGCAGCAGGTCTTCTTCGAATTCCGACCAGGCCAGGCGCGCGCTCGGGTTGCGGATCAGGATGGCGCCCTGTTCCAGGGCATCGATCAGCTCTTCCTCGGACAGCTCTTCACCGACGATCTGCTCGGGGTAGCGCGGCTCGGTCATGAACTGGCCGAACCAGGTCAGCAGCAGGTCCTTGTCGCCCATGTGCTTGTCGAGCAGCGCCTTCAGGCGGTCGAGAGCGTCGTGCTGGATCTGGTGTGGGTCGCTGACCGGCTGGGCGTCGGCGTCGCTGTAGCGTTCTTCGTCGGGCAGGAACTGGCCGAGGAAATCGGTGAAGTGGGTCAGCACTTCGGCGGCGCTTGGTGCGCGGAAGCCGACCGAGTAGGTCAGGCAGTCGTCCACGGCCACACCGTAATGGGCCAGGCGCGGTGGCAGGTAGAGCATGTCGCCTGGCTCCAGTGTCCACTCCTCGCTCTGCTCGAAGTCGGCGAGGATGCGCAGGTCGGCGTGCTCCAGCAGCGAACTGTCGCTGCTGCACATCTGGCCGATCTTCCAGTTGCGCTGGCCGTGGCCCTGCAGCAGGAACACGTCGTAGTTGTCGAAGTGCGGGCCGACGCTACCACCGGGGGCGGCAAAGCTGATCATCACGTCATCGATGCGCCAGCTGGGCAGGAAACGGAAGTTTTCCAGCAGCTCGGCTACTTCCGGGACGAACTGATCGACAGCCTGCACCAGCAGGGTCCAGTCCTTTTCCGGCAGCTCGGCGAAGGTGTCTTCGGTGAACGGGCCGCGGCGCAGCTCCCACGGGTGCGCACCGTGCTCGAGCACGATACGCGACTCTACTTCCTCTTCCAGGGCCAGGCCGGCCAGCTCGTCGGGGTCGATCGGGCTGATGAAGTCCGGGAAGGCCTGGCGCACCAGCAGCGGCTTCTTCTGCCAGTAGTCGCGCATGAATTCGCGGGCCGAGATGCCGCCGAGCAGCTGCAGTGGAGTATCAGGATTCATGTTCAACCTATTGAAAAAATGTAATTTCTTTCCGGGAATAAAAACGCCCGGCCAGGCCGGGCGTTGAACGCGACGGTCAGCTTAGATGCGTTTGGCCTGTGCTGCCGCGTTGCCGATGTAGGTGGCAGGGGTCAGCTGCTTGAGCTCGGCCTTGGCGTCGGCTGGCATGTCCAGGCCGTCGATGAAGGTCAGCAGCGCTTCCGGGGTGATGCCCTTGCCACGGGTCAGCTCTTTGAGCTTCTCGTAGGGGTTCTCGATGTTGAAGCGGCGCATCACGGTCTGGATCGGCTCGGCCAGCACTTCCCAGCAGGCGTCCAGGTCGGCGGCGATGCGGGCTTCGTTGACTTCCAGCTTGCCGATGCCTTTCAGGCTGGCTTCGTAGGCGATGACGCTGTGGGCAAAGCCCACGCCCAGGTTGCGCAGCACGGTGGAGTCGGTCAGGTCACGCTGCCAGCGCGAGATCGGCAGCTTGCTGGCCAGGTGCTGGAACAGCGCGTTGGCGATACCCAGGTTGCCTTCGGAGTTTTCGAAGTCGATCGGGTTGACCTTGTGCGGCATGGTCGACGAGCCGATTTCGCCGGCAACGGTCTTCTGCTTGAAGTAGCCCAGCGAGATGTAGCCCCACACATCGCGGTCGAAGTCGATCAGGATGGTGTTGAAGCGGGCGATGGCGTCGAACAGCTCGGCGATGTAGTCGTGCGGCTCGATCTGGGTGGTGTACGGGTTGAACTGCAGGCCGAGCTCGTCTTCGATGAAGGCGCGGGCGTTCTGCTCCCAGTCGATCTGCGAGTAGGCCGACAGGTGGGCGTTGTAGTTGCCCACGGCGCCGTTGATCTTGCCCAGCAGCGGCACGGCGGCCACCTGGGCGATCTGGCGCTCCAGGCGGTACACGACGTTGGCCAGTTCTTTACCCAGGGTGGTCGGCGAAGCCGGCTGGCCATGGGTGCGCGACAGCATTGGTACATCGGCGTGGGCGTGGGCCAGGGCGCGGATGGCATCGGCGATCTGGCGCATCAGCGGCAGCAGCACTTCGTCACGGCCGGCGCGCAGCATCAGGGCGTGGGACAGGTTGTTGATGTCCTCGCTGGTGCAGGCGAAGTGGATGAACTCGCTGACCTTGGCCAGCTCAGGCAGCTTGGCCGCCTGCTCCTTGAGGAGGTATTCGATCGCCTTGACGTCGTGGTTGGTGGTGCGCTCGATTTCCTTGACGCGTTCGGCGTGCTCGAGCTTGAAGTCGGTGGCCAGGCTGTCCAGCAGGGCGTTGGCTTCGGCGGAGAACGCCGGCACTTCGCCGATCTGCGGGTGGGCGGCCAGGCGCTGCAGCCAGCGCACTTCGACCAGGGCGCGGAAACGGATCAGGCCGAATTCGCTGAAAATGGGGCGCAAGGCCTGGGTTTTGCCGGCATAACGGCCGTCTACAGGGGAAACCGCAGTGAGCGAAGAGAGCTGCATGGGGTGTTCTCGGACAGTCAGGCTTTTGGAAGGGCGCATATCATACATGAAAAATGCGCCCGAGTCGGGTGGCTGACCAAAGGTCGGCCGTACAAAAGTGCTTGATGCGATCCCGTGGGAGCGGGCGTGCCCGCGAACACCGGCGAAGCCGGTGCCATCCACCGAGTTGCCTGTTTCGCGGGCGCGCCCGCTCCCACAGAGGCTGGTACAGCCTTTCAGTTAGTGCTACGCATCATGTCGTACAGTTCGTTGAGCAACTTGCGCCGGCTGAACACCAGCTGCCAGCGGTGCCCGCCCAGCTGGCGCCACAGGCGTGCGGCGCGGATGCCGGCCAGCAGCAGGGCGCGGATCTTCGAGGCGTTGCTGGCCTGTTGCAGGAAGCGCATGTCGCCATGCACCTGGATGCGCTGGCGCAAGGTGCTCAGGGTGTCCTGGTACAAGGCACCACTGGAAGCGATGACGTTTTCGTGAACCAGGCCAAAATGCTCGGCCTGGGACTGGATTTGCGGCAACCGGTTGCCGATGGTTTCGAGCAGGTCGCCGCGCTTGTTCAGCTGGCGCTCCAGGCCCAGCATCGACAGGGCGTAGCGCAGCGGCTCGCGCTGCAGGCTGCTGGGGTCGCGCTCCAGAGCGCCGACCAACGCGCGGTAGCCGTCGCGCAGGTTCAGGTCGTCACCGCCGAACACCTCCAGGGTGTCCTTGGGGTCACGCACCAGCAGGCTGCCCAGCATGCAGCCGATGTTGGCCTCACTGGCCTGGCCGGTGCGGGCGATGCGGTCGACCAGTACAGCGGCCTGGAACACACCACCCAATGCAATCAGCTGCTCCTGCAGGTTGCTCATGCGCGCGGGCTCCACGGCTCGGCGGCTTCGATCACGCCGCCGCCCAGGCATACTTCGCCGTCGTAGAACACCACCGACTGGCCCGGGGTAACGGCGCGCTGAGGCTCGTCGAATACCGCACGGTAACCGCTTTCGGTCAGTTCCAGGGTGCACTGCTGGTCGCTCTGGCGGTAGCGTACCTTGGCGGTGAGCTGGCGCGGGCTGCTGAGGTCGACCGGGTTGACCCAGAAAATTTCCGAAGCCAGCAGGGCGCGTGAGAACAACCATGGGTGTTCGTTGCCTTGGCCGACCACCAGCACATTGCGGGTCAGGTCCTTGTGCAGCACGTACCACGGTTCGTCGCCGGCGTCCTTCAGGCCGCCAATGCCCAGGCCCTGGCGCTGGCCGATGGTGTGGTACATCAGGCCGTGGTGGCGGCCGATCACTTCACCGTCGGTGGTTTCGATGTTGCCCGGCTGGGCCGGCAGGTATTGCTTGAGGAAGTCGCTGAAGCGGCGCTCGCCGATGAAGCAGATGCCGGTGGAGTCCTTCTTCTTGGCGGTGGCCAGGCCGTGCTTTTCGGCAATGGCGCGTACTTCGGGCTTTTCCAGCTCGCCGACCGGGAACAGGGTGCGGGCGATTTCCTTGCCGCCGACGGCATGCAGGAAGTAGCTCTGGTCCTTGTTCGGGTCCAGGCCCTTGAGCAGTTCGGTGAGTTCGCCGATGTCGCGGCGGCGCACGTAGTGGCCGGTGGCGATCAGGTCGGCACCCAGCGACAGGGCGTAGTCGAGGAACGCCTTGAACTTGATTTCGCGGTTGCAGAGGATGTCCGGGTTGGGGGTGCGGCCGGCCTTGTATTCCTCGAGGAAGTGCTCGAACACGTTGTCCCAGTATTCGGCGGCGAAGTTGGCGGTGTGCAGCTTGATGCCGATGCGGTCGCACACGGCCTGGGCGTCGGCCAGGTCTTCACGGGCGGTGCAGTATTCGGTGCCGTCGTCTTCTTCCCAGTTCTTCATGAACAGCCCTTCCACCTGGTAGCCCTGCTCCATGAGCAGAAGGGCGGAGACGGAAGAGTCCACGCCGCCGGACATGCCGACGATGACGCGGGTCTTGGCGGGGTCTTTGAGTGCTGGGCTGGTCATGGTTACCGGTGTGTATCAAGGGGGGAAAAACGTCGATTCTATCAAACCTGCGACGGCGCGTCAGTCGCGCAGCAGGTCGAGGCTGTGCAAGGGGCCTCTGAGGTAGTCGTCGAGGCAGCGTGGCACCAGTTCGCTGCGCCAGCGGGCTGGGTCGGCCAGCAGTTCGTCGCGGGTCAGCCACACGGCGCGGACTATGTCGCGGTCCAGTGCCAGGTCGGCGTGATGGCGCACGGGGC
This sequence comes from Pseudomonas sp. B19(2017), assembly GCF_002113165.1. Taxonomy (NCBI): domain Bacteria; kingdom Pseudomonadati; phylum Pseudomonadota; class Gammaproteobacteria; order Pseudomonadales; family Pseudomonadaceae; genus Pseudomonas; species Pseudomonas sp. B19(2017). The sequence continues at coordinate 417,441 of NZ_NEJR01000002.1, read as the reverse complement.
GGGCGGCGAAGCAGATGCGCTGATAGGTCACGCCGTTGCTTGGGGCAGTGTACAGGTAGATGCCGACCACGCCGGTAAGCTCGACTTCCCAGGCGGTTTCTTCGAGGGTTTCGCGCAGGGCGGCCTGGGGCAGGGTCTCGTTGGGTTCGAGGTGGCCGGCGGGTTGGTTGAAGACGTGCTGGTTGGCTTTGAACTCTTCGACGAAGAGGAACTTGCCTTCGTGTTCGACGATGGTGGCGACGGTGATGTGGGGTTGCCAGGTCATGAACAGCTCCTTAGAGGCCTGCACAGCCCTTGTGGGAGCGGGTTTACCCGCGAATGCGTCAGTGGATTCGCCATCGCATTCGCGGGTAAACCCGCTCCCACAGGGTCCGCGCTGGCGGCCAGAAATCGTTTATCCAGAAAGCACAAACCCCGGTGCGTGGCCGGGGTTTGTGCTGTTACTTCAAGCGAGCCTTACAGGGCGGCAATGGCGCTGTTCAGGGTCTGGCTTGGGCGCATCACCTTGGCGGTCAGCTCGGCATCCGGGGCGTAGTAGCCACCGATGTCGGCCGGCTTGCCCTGGACGGCGTTGAGCTCGGCGACGATGGTCTCCTCGTTCTCGGTCAGGGTCTTGGCCAGTGGCGCGAAGCGTGCCTGCAGGGCAGCGTCGTCGTTCTGCGCAGCCAGGGCCTGGGCCCAGTACAGGGTCAGGTAGAAGTGGCTGCCACGGTTGTCGATACCACCGACCTTGCGCGACGGCGACTTGTTGGTGTCGAGGAACTTGCCAGTGGCCTGGTCCAGGGTGTTGGCCAGTACTTTGGCGCGCGGGTTGTCGTAGGTGTTGCCCAGGTGCTCCAGGGAAGCGGCCAGGGCCAGGAATTCACCCAGCGAATCCCAACGCAGGAAGTTCTCTTCCACCAGCTGCTGCACGTGCTTCGGTGCCGAACCGCCGGCGCCGGTTTCGAACAGACCGCCGCCGCTCATCAGCGGTACGATCGACAGCATCTTGGCGCTGGTGCCCAGTTCCATGATCGGGAACAGGTCGGTCAGGTAGTCACGCAGCACGTTGCCGGTCACCGAGATGGTGTCCTTGCCTTCGCGGATGCGGGCCAGGGAGAACTTGATAGCGTCGACCGGCGCCAGGATGCGGATGTCCAGGCCACTGGTGTCGTGATCTTTCAGGTATTTCTGCACCTTCTCGATCATCACGCCGTCGTGGGCGCGGGCCGGGTCCAGCCAGAACACTGCCGGCGTGTTGCTCAGGCGGGCACGGTTGACGGCCAGCTTGACCCAGTCCTGGATTGGCGCGTCCTTGACCTGGCACATGCGGAAGATGTCACCGGCTTCGACGTTCTGCTCGAGAACCACCTTGCCTTTGCTGTCGACCACGCGCACGACGCCGTCGGCCTTGATCTGGAAGGTCTTGTCGTGGGAGCCGTATTCTTCGGCCTTCTGCGCCATCAGGCCGACGTTCGGCACGCTGCCCATGGTGGTCGGGTCGAAGGCACCGTTGGCCTTGCAGTCTTCGATTGTGGCCTGGTAGATACCGGCGTAGCAGCGGTCCGGGATAATTGCCTTGGCATCTTGCAGTTCGCCGGCGGCGTTCCACATCTTGCCCGAGTCACGGATCATGGCAGGCATCGAGGCGTCGACGATTACGTCGCTCGGCACGTGCAGGTTGGTGATGCCTTTGTCGGAGTTGACCATGGCCAGGGCCGGACGCTGGGCGTACAGGGCCTGGATGTCGGCTTCGATCTCGGCCTGCTTCTCGGCTGGCAGGTCCTTGATGCGGGCGTACAGGTCGCCGATGCCGTTGTTGGCGTTGAAGCCTACTTCAGCCAGGGCTGCGGCGTGCTTGGCCAGCACGTCGTTGTAGAACTCTTCGACGATGACACCGAACATGATCGGGTCGGAGACCTTCATCATGGTGGCTTTCAGGTGTACCGAGAGCAGCACGCCGGAGGCCTTGGCATCGGCGATCTGTTCGGCGATGAAGGCTTTCAGGGCCTTGCGGCTCATGGTGGCGCAGTCGATGACTTCGGCGGCTTTTACCGCAGTCTTTTCTTTCAGCACGGTGGTGCTGCCGTCTTTGCCGACCAGCTCGATGCGCAGGCTGTCGTCAGCTTCGATCAGTGCGGCTTTCTCGCTGCCGTAGAAGTCGCCCTGGGTCATGTGGGCAACGTGCGACTTGGAGTCGGCAGCCCATGCGCCCATCTTGTGCGGGTGCTTGCGGGCGTAGTTCTTGACCGACAGCGGCGCGCGGCGATCGGAGTTGCCTTCGCGCAGTACCGGGTTCACGGCGGAGCCCTTGATGCGGTCGTAGCGGGCGCGGGATTCTTTCTCTTGCTCGGTGGCCGGCTCGTCGGCGTAGTCAGGGATGTTGAAGCCCTTGCCCTGCAGTTCCTTGATCGCGGCTTTCAGTTGCGGTACCGAGGCGCTGATGTTTGGCAGCTTGATGATGTTGGCTTCCGGGGTGGTAGCCAGCTGGCCCAGTTCCGCCAGGTGATCGCCTACTTGCTTCTCTGCGCCCAGTTGCTCCGGGAAAGCGGCGAGGATACGGCCAGCCAGGGAGATGTCGCGGGTTTCGACGGCGATGTCAGCCGAAGCGGTGAAGGCTTCGATGATCGGCAGCAGCGAGTAAGTGGCGAGGGCGGGGGCTTCGTCGGTGAAGGTATAGATGATCTTGGAACGGGTGGGCATGCGGGTTAACTCTCTGTGTGCTGAGCGTGCTCGAGTCTCGTGGTGCGCAGGGTAGGCGCATCGCCCTGGCAGCGCCATGAGCGGAAAGTCGAGAGGCTGCGAGCGGTGATGGTGGATGCATCAGTCGAGCGTCAATTGCTGAGCTGCGGTAACAACCCAGGCTTTTATGGCCAGGCTTTGTGTCCATTCATGGCCAAGGGCGGTCCGCATTTTCCTAGGGATCGCCCCGATGACCCTTCGGTCGCGGCGCAGTATACCAAACCATTCGGGCTAATCAGCAAGACCAAGTGATATCGGGCCATTTATAAGACCAAAGACTAAGCGGCAATGTGGCGGGTTGTCGCATGCCTTGCAGGTCCGCAGATGTGGTTTAGGCTCATTGCATCACTTGATGTCCAAACCACACCCGACCGCGGAGTAGTGCAAGCATGGGATACCAGAAAATCAAGGTTCCGACCGACGGCGCCAAGATCACCGTCAATGCCGACCATTCGCTCAACGTGCCTGACAACCCGATCATTCCTTATATCGAGGGCGACGGGATTGGCGTCGATGTCTCGCCGGTAATGATCAAGGTGGTTGACGCCGCCGTGCAGAAGGCCTACGGCGGCAAGCGCAAGATCGCATGGATGGAGGTGTACGCCGGCGAAAAAGCCACCCAGGTGTACGACCAGGACACCTGGCTGCCCCAGGAAACCCTCGATGCCGTGCGTGATTACGTGGTGTCGATCAAGGGGCCGCTGACCACCCCGGTGGGCGGTGGCATCCGGTCACTCAACGTGGCCTTGCGCCAGCAGCTCGACCTGTACGTGTGCCTGCGCCCGGTGCTGTGGTTCCAGGGTGTACCGAGCCCGGTGAAAAAGCCTGGCGATGTGGACATGGTGATCTTCCGCGAGAACTCCGAGGACATCTATGCCGGCATCGAGTGGAAGGCCGGTTCGCCCGAGGCGAACAAGGTGATCAAGTTCCTCAAGGAGGAAATGGGCGTTACCAAGATCCGCTTTGACCAGGACTGCGGCATTGGCGTCAAGCCGGTGTCCCGCGAGGGCACCAAACGCCTGGTGCGCAAGGCCCTGCAGTACGTGGTGGACAACGACCGCGAGTCGCTGACCCTGGTGCACAAGGGCAACATCATGAAATTCACCGAGGGCGCTTTCAAGGACTGGGGCTATGAAGTGGCCCGCGACGAGTTCGGGGCCGAGCTGCTCGATGGCGGCCCGTGGATGAAGTTCAAGAACCCCAAGAGCGGCCGTGAGGTCATCGTCAAGGACGCCATCGCCGATGCGATGTTGCAGCAGATCCTGCTGCGCCCGGCCGAGTATGACGTGATCGCCACCCTCAACCTCAACGGTGACTACCTGTCCGATGCCCTGGCGGCAGAGGTGGGTGGTATCGGCATCGCGCCGGGGGCCAACCTGTCCGATACCGTGGCCATGTTCGAGGCCACCCACGGCACCGCGCCCAAGTATGCCGGGCAGGACAAGGTCAACCCGGGCTCGGTGATCCTGTCGGCAGAGATGATGCTGCGGCACATGGGCTGGACCGAGGCGGCCGACCTGATCATCAAGGGCACCAACGGCGCGATTGCCGCCAAGACCGTGACCTACGACTTCGAGCGGCTGATGGACGGTGCGACGCTGGTGAGCAGTTCAGGCTTTGGCGATGAAATGATCAAGCATATGTAAGGCAATGGAAAACCGGCCGCTTCCAGTAAAGAAACGGCCGGTTTTTTCGTATACCGGCAGGCGGCGCGGCAAGTCAGGCGTCGGCAGTGCTGCCGGTTTGCTGTGCGCTGGCGGCAGTGGCGGCAGCGGCGCTGCTGATATTCACCGCGTGCAGGCCTTTGGGCCCCTGGACGATGTCGAAACTCACAGCCTGGCCGGCCTTGAGCGTCTTGTACCCGTCCATCTGGATGGCTGAATAATGAGCGAACAAGTCGTCAGTCTTGCCCTCTTCATTGATGAATCCGTAGCCCTTGGCATTGTTGAACCACTTGACTTTACCGCTTGCCATCCTTATGTCCCTCTGCAAAGGACTCCATCACTGGAGTATCATCCACTTCATCCGCATACGAACCATGCGAAAAATCTGGTTGACTGCGCGGATCTTTATCGACCACGGTGGGTTCTTATTGGTTGTAACACCGTTTTGCCGATAGTCAAGGTCGCCCGGCGCCTGCGCTGGCCGTGCCCTTCGCAGTCAACCCACAACCTTAACCTGTCGCTCATGATGAAATTCTTTCCATGCATGCACCTAGTGAGATTCGACTAACATTCAATCAGGATCGCCCGCAATCGAATGAGGACGACGGCTCAGGTCTTGCAGTTCAGGAAGCCAAGCCGATCCTGCAGGCACCACCGATGTACAAGGTGGTTTTGTTCAACGATGACTACACGCCGATGGATTTCGTCGTCGAAGTGCTCGAGACGTTCTTCAATCTGAACCGCGAGCTGGCGACCAAGATCATGCTGACCGTCCATACCGAAGGGCGGGCAGTGTGCGGATTGTTTACCCGTGACATCGCCGAAACAAAGGCTATGCAGGTCAACCAATACGCCAGGGAAAGCCAGCATCCGCTACTCTGTGAAATCGAGAAGGACGGTTAATCGCCGACCACTTGGGTATGAGGTGAAGCTATGTTAAACCGCGAGCTCGAAGTCACCCTCAATCTTGCCTTCAAGGAGGCTCGTTCGAAGCGTCATGAGTTCATGACCGTCGAACATCTGCTGCTGGCACTCCTTGACAATGAGGCTGCCGCGACCGTTCTGCGCGCCTGTGGCGCCAATCTCGACAAACTCAAGCACGACCTGCAAGAGTTCATCGATTCCACCACACCCCTGATCCCGGTCAACGACGAAGACCGCGAAACCCAGCCGACCCTGGGCTTCCAGCGTGTGCTGCAGCGTGCCGTGTTCCACGTGCAAAGCTCCGGCAAGCGCGAAGTCACTGGCGCCAACGTGCTGGTGGCGATCTTCAGCGAACAGGAAAGCCAGGCCGTGTTCCTGCTCAAGCAGCAGAGCGTGGCCCGCATCGACGTGGTCAACTACATCGCCCATGGCATCTCCAAGGTGCCGGGCCATGGTTCGCATGCCGAAAGCGACCAGGAAATGCAGGACGAAGAGGGCGGCGATACCGCCTCTTCGAGCAACCCGCTGGATGCCTATGCCAGCAACCTGAACGAGCTGGCCCGTGCTGGCCGTATCGACCCGCTGGTAGGCCGTGAGCAGGAAGTGGAGCGCGTGGCGCAAATTCTTGCCCGTCGGCGCAAGAACAACCCGCTGCTGGTGGGTGAGGCCGGGGTGGGCAAGACCGCCATCGCCGAAGGCCTGGCCAAGCGCATCGTCGATGGCCAGGTGCCCGACCTGCTGGCGCAGAGCGTGGTGTATTCCCTCGACCTCGGCGCACTGCTGGCCGGTACCAAGTACCGTGGCGACTTCGAGAAGCGCTTCAAGGCGCTGCTCGGTGAGCTGCGCAAGCGCCCGCAGGCAATCCTGTTCATCGACGAAATCCACACCATCATCGGTGCCGGTGCGGCGTCGGGCGGGGTGATGGATGCCTCCAACCTGCTCAAACCACTGCTGTCGTCCGGCGAAATCCGCTGCATCGGCTCGACCACCTTCCAGGAGTTCCGCGGCATCTTCGAGAAGGACCGTGCCCTGGCACGGCGCTTCCAGAAGGTCGATGTCAGCGAGCCGTCGGTCGAAGACACCGTGGGTATCCTGCGTGGTCTGAAAGGGCGCTTCGAAAGCCACCACAACATCGAGTACAGCGACGAAGCCCTGCGCGCCGCTGCCGAGCTGGCCTCGCGCTACATCAATGACCGGCACATGCCGGACAAGGCCATCGACGTGATCGACGAAGCCGGTGCCTACCAGCGCCTGCAGCCGGAGGCCAACCGCGTCAAGCGCATCGACGTGCCGCAGGTCGAAGACATCGTCGCCAAGATCGCGCGGATTCCGCCGAAGCACGTCACCAGTTCCGACAAGGAGCTGCTGCGCAACCTGGAGCGTGACCTGAAACTGACCGTATTCGGTCAGGACCAGGCGATCGATTCGCTGGCCACCGCCATCAAGCTGTCCCGTGCCGGCCTCAAGTCGCCAGACAAGCCTGTCGGTTCGTTCCTGTTCGCCGGCCCCACCGGCGTCGGCAAGACCGAAGCGGCACGGCAACTGGCCAAGGCGCTGGGCGTGGAGCTGGTGCGCTTCGACATGTCCGAATACATGGAGCGCCACACCGTGTCGCGCCTGATCGGTGCGCCTCCTGGTTATGTTGGCTTCGACCAGGGTGGTTTGCTGACCGAGGCGATCACCAAGCAGCCGCACTGCGTGTTGCTGCTCGACGAAATCGAGAAGGCTCACCCGGAAGTCTTCAACCTGCTGCTGCAGGTGATGGACCACGGTACCCTGACCGACAACAACGGGCGCAAGGCCGACTTCCGCAACGTGATCCTGATCATGACCACCAACGCTGGCGCAGAAACCGCCGCGCGGGCCTCGATCGGCTTCACCCATCAGGACCATGCGTCCGATGCCATGGAAGTCATCCGCAAGAGCTTCACGCCGGAGTTCCGCAACCGCCTGGATACCATCATCCAGTTCGGCCGCCTGAGCCACGAGACGATCAAGAGCATCGTCGACAAGTTCCTTATCGAACTGCAGGCGCAGCTGGAAGACAAGCGGGTGCTGTTGGAGGTCAGTGACGATGCGCGCGGCTGGCTGGCGGCCTCGGGCTACGACGTGCAGATGGGTGCGCGGCCGATGGCGCGGCTGATCCAGGACAAGATCAAGCGGCCGCTGGCCGAGGAGATCCTGTTTGGCGAACTGGCCGAGCATGGTGGCGTGGTGCACGTCGACCTGCGCGATGGCGAACTGGTGTTCGACTTCGAGACCACCGCTGAGGTTGCGTGATAGATGGGGCCGCTATGCGGCCCTTCGCGGGCACGCCCGCTCCCACAGGGGGGATAGCTATTACCTGTGGGAGCGGGCGTGCCCGCGAAGGGCTGCAAAGCAGCCCCAACAATCCTGAAAGCACAAAAAAGCCCGGCACATCGCCGGGCTTTTTCATGGCTTGAGCTTAGCGCGCACGGTAGGTGATGCGGCCCTTGCTCAGGTCGTAAGGCGTCAGTTCGACGCGGACCTTGTCGCCAGTGAGAATACGGATGTAGTTCTTGCGCATCTTTCCGGAGATGTGCGCGGTTACGACGTGCCCGTTTTCCAACTCCACGCGGAACATGGTGTTGGGCAGGGTGTCGACGACAGTACCTTCCATTTCGAAGCTGTCTTCTTTCGACATGCAGTAGAGCCCTCGGATCCAGTGTTGGCCCGACGCATAACCGCACCGGGCAAAAAAGTGGCGTGGATTATGCCCGAAAACTGTGTGTCAAGCCAATGCCTTTCAGTTGAGGGTGACCCAGCGCTGATTTATCAACAATTCGATAGGCCGATACTGTGTCTTGTAGTTCATTTTCTTGCAGTTCTTGATCCAGTAACCCAGGTAAACCGCCTCCAGGTTCTGGCGCAGGGCTTCGGTGATCTGCCAGAGGATGGCGAAGCGGCCCAGGCTGCGGCGTTCTTCGTCCGGCTCGTAGAAGGTATACACCGCCGAAAGGCCATTGGGCAGCAGGTCGCACACCGCTACCGCCATCAGGCGGCCTTCCAGGCGGAACTCGTAGAACCAGCAGAACGGCAGGTCGCGCACCAGGAAGGTAGAAAACTGGTCGCGGCTAGGTGGGTACATGTCACCGTCGGCATGGCGCGTTTCGATATAGCGCCGGTACAGCTCGAAGTACTCTTCCTTGAATGCCGGGCGCGCTGCGCTCACGGTCAGGTCGGCGTTGCGCTTGAGGATGCGCCGTTGCTGGCGATTGGGGATGAAGCGCGCCGCGGGGATGCGGGCCGGCACGCAGGCATTGCAGTTCTGGCAGTGCGGGCGGTAAAGGTGGTCGCCGCTGCGGCGAAAGCCCATTTCCGACAAGTCGGCGTATACATGCACGTCCATCGGCTGGCTAGGGTCGAGGAACAGCGTGGTTGCCTGTTCGTCGGGCAGGTAGCTGCAGGAGTGGGGTTGAGTGGCATAGAACTTCAACCGCGCCAACTCTGTCATGATCAACCCCCTCGGTGAGACTTTGTTTTAAGTGTAAGCCAGCTATGGGAACTCGCCTAGGGAACCCATGTGGCGCTGTTGGGCTGGTCGAGGTGGCGTGCCAGGTAGCCGGCGAACTCGGCGCGGCTGATGGCGTGGGCGCCCAGGCTATGCAGGTGGTTGGTCGGCATCTGGCAGTCTATAAGGACGAAACCGGCCTGGCGCAGGTGGTTGACCAGGGTCACGAAGCCGACCTTCGAAGCGTTGTCGGCGCGGCTGAACATCGATTCGCCGAAGAACAGCTGGCCCATGGCCAGGCCGTACAGGCCACCGACCAGCTCGCCGTCCTGGCGCACTTCCACCGAATGGGCGATGCCGCGCTGGTGCAGCTCGCAGTAGGCGGCGCGCATGGTGTCGGTGATCCAGGTGCCGTCGGCGTAGTCACGTGGCGCGGCGCAGGCGGCGATGACGGCGGCGAAGTCAGTGTCGAAGCTGACCTGGTACCGCCCCTGGCGCATCAGCTTGGCCAGCGAGCGCGACACGTGCAGCTGATCCGGGAGCAGCACCGTGCGCGGGTCGGGTGACCACCAGAGGATTGGCTGGCCGTCCTGGTACCACGGGAAGCAGCCGTGGCGATAGGCCTGCACCAGGCGCTCGGGGCTCAGGTCGCCGCCGGCAGCCAGCAGGCCATTGGGGTCGTGCAGGGCCTTTTCCAGGGGCGGGAAGGTCAGCGAGTCGCGGGTCAGCCAGGTGAGCATGGTCTATCGTGCGGTGGGGGAGGGGAGAGGGCAGCATGGCGCGGGCGAAAAGCAGGGTCAATCTCTTTGACCCCCAAAGCCAGCACGAGGCTGCTCCTATCAGGGCGCAAGAGCTTCGGTAATTTAGGCAATTTCCTACACATTCATGAAACCGCAGGCACCATCCGCTACATTTGCTGTCACACCTGTGCAAAAACACAGCATAAGCCTTTGTCACAGAAGGCAATGCATGCTCAAATTGCAGCTATACGAAAGTCGCCCCCACTCAAGCGCCTTACGGCGCGCCGTCATGGCAGTGGGCGGGCAGTAATGTTAAAAGTAGTGGTTCATTGGCCGCACCGTCGGCCGATCACTATTGGACGCGCAGCACGCGCAGGAATAGACGCGTTTTGAAGAAATCCACCGCAACTCCAGCTCCCTTGCCCGTCCCCCTGTGGCGGCAGCAGCTGCATTATCGCCTCAAGGAAGGTGCGTTGATCGCTGTCGGCGCCCTGTGCCTGTACCTGTGGATGGCGCTGCTTACCTACGACACGTCGGACCCGGGCTTCAGCCACACCAGCAACGTCGACCAGGTGCAGAACGCCGCCGGGCGTGCCGGTGCTTACTTCGCCGACATCCTGTTCATGGTGCTGGGTTACTTCGCCTACATCTTCCCGCTGCTGCTGGCGATAAAGACCTGGCAGATTTTCCGCGAACGCCACCAGCCCTGGGACTGGAGCGGCTGGCTGTTCTCCTGGCGGCTGATCGGCCTGGTGTTCCTGGTGCTGTCTGGTGCGGCGCTGGCGCATATCCATTTCCATCCGCCTGCGAGCATGCCGTTCTCCGCCGGTGGTGCACTGGGCGAGAGCCTCGGCGACCTGGCGCGCAACCTGCTGAATGTGCAGGGCAGCACGTTGATGTTCATTGCCTTGTTCCTGTTCGGCCTGACCGTGTTCACCGACCTGTCGTGGTTCAAGGTTATGGACCTGACCGGCAAGATCACCCTCGACCTGTTCGAACTGGTGCAGGGCGCCGCCAACCGTTGGTGGGAGGCACGCAACGAGCGCAAACGCCTGGAGGCGCAGCTGCGCGAGGATGAACCGGTGGTGGTCAAGGCTGCGCCGATGGCTGCCGACAAGCGCGAGCCGGCCAAACCGGCGCTGCGCGAGCGTATCTTCAAGCGTGAAGAAGCACCTGCCCAGCCGGTCGAGCCGCGTGAGCCCACCCTGTCGCGTGAGCCTGTGGTACCGCGCGAGTCGCTGGCCCCGCGTGAGCCGGTAATCTCCCGCGAACAACCCGCCGCGGCCCCGATGATCGTGCCGCCGGCACCTGCCAGGGCGCCGGAGCCGAGCAAGCGAGTGATGAAAGAGAAGCAGGCGCCGCTGTTCGTCGACAGCGCGGTGGAAGGCACCTTGCCGTCGATCTCCATTCTCGACCCGGCCGAACAGAAGAAGATCGAGTACTCGCCCGAATCCCTGGCCGGTGTCGGCCAGCTGCTGGAAATCAAGCTCAAGGAGTTCGGCGTGGAAGTGGCGGTGGACTCGATCCACCCGGGCCCTGTGATTACCCGTTACGAAATCCAGCCGGCAGCCGGTGTCAAGGTCAGCCGTATCGCCAACCTGGCCAAGGACCTGGCGCGTTCGCTGGCCGTGACCAGCGTGCGTGTGGTCGAGGTCATCCCCGGCAAGACCACCGTGGGTATCGAGATCCCCAACGAAAACCGGCAGATGGTGCGCTTTTCCGAAGTGCTGGCCACGCCGCAGTACGACGAGCAGAAGTCGCCGGTCACCCTGGCCCTGGGCCACGACATCGGCGGCAAGCCGGTGATCACCGACCTGGCCAAGATGCCGCACCTGCTGGTGGCCGGTACCACGGGTTCCGGTAAGTCGGTGGGCGTGAACGCGATGATCCTGTCGATCCTGTTCAAGTCCAGCCCGGAAGACGCGCGCTTGATCATGATCGACCCGAAAATGCTCGAACTGTCGATCTACGAAGGCATCCCGCACCTGCTGTGCCCGGTGGTCACCGACATGAAGGACGCCGCCAACGCCCTGCGCTGGAGCGTGGCCGAGATGGAGCGGCGCTACAAGCTGATGGCGGCCATGGGCGTGCGTAACCTGGCCGGCTTCAACCGCAAGATCAAGGACGCCCAGGAAGCCGGCGAAATCATCCATGACCCGCTGTACCGCCGCGAGAGCATGGACGACGAACCGCCGGCGCTGAAAACCCTGCCGACCATTGTTGTGGTGGTCGACGAATTCGCCGACATGATGATGATCGTCGGCAAGAAGGTCGAAGAGCTCATCGCCCGTATCGCCCAGAAGGCCCGTGCGGCCGGTATCCACCTGATCCTCGCCACCCAGCGCCCGTCGGTGGATGTGATTACCGGCCTGATCAAGGCCAACATCCCGACCCGCATGGCGTTCCAGGTGTCGAGCAAGATCGACTCGCGGACCATCATCGACCAGGGTGGTGCCGAACAGCTGCTGGGCCACGGCGACATGCTGTACATGCCGCCGGGCACCAGCCTGCCGATTCGCGTGCACGGCGCGTTCGTCTCCGACGACGAAGTGCACCGCGTGGTGGAAGCGTGGAAGCTGCGTGGCGCCCCGGACTACAACGACGACATTCTCAACGGCGTCGAAGAGGCCGGCAGCGGCTTCGAAGGCGGCGGTGGTGGTGGCGATGGCGAAGATTCGGAAAGCGACGCCCTGTATGATGAGGCCGTGCAGTTCGTGCTGGAAAGCCGCCGTGCGTCCATCTCGGCCGTGCAGCGCAAACTGAAGATCGGCTACAACCGCGCCGCCCGCATGATCGAAGCCATGGAAATGGCCGGCGTGGTCACTCCCATGAACAGCAACGGCTCGCGGGAAGTGATTGCCCCGGGCGGCCCGCGCGACTGATGAACACCCTGCCGAGCGCCAACGGTGGCGCCCGGCCTTTTCAATGCTCGATGAGGACTCCCATGCGCGCGATTCGCATGCTGTTGGTTTCTGCCCTGGCCGCGGCTTCTGTGTCGGCCACCGTTTCGGCTTATGCCGGTGAGCAAGATGTACAACGCCTTACCCAGTTGCTGGAAAAGTCGCAGACCATCGAGGCCAACTTCTCCCAGCTGACCCTGGACGCCGGCGGCACCAGCCTGCAGGAAACCTCCGGCAAGATGACCGTCAAGCGTCCGGGCCTGTTCTACTGGCACACCGATGCGCCGCAGGAGCAGGTAGTGGTATCCGACGGCACCAACGTCACCCTGTGGGATCCGGACCTGGAGCAGGCGACCATCAAGAAGCTCGACCAGCGCCTGAACCAGACCCCGGCGCTGCTGCTGTCCGGTGACGTGTCGAAGATCAGCCAGAGCTTCGACATCAGCTCGAAGGAGCAGGGCGAAGTGATGGACTTCACCCTCAAGCCGAAAACCAAGGACACCCTGTTCGACTCGCTGCGCGTGTCGTTCCGCAAAGGCCTGATCAATGACATGCAGCTGATCGACAGCGTCGGCCAGCGCACCAACATCCTGTTCAATGGCGTGAAGGCCAACCAGGCGGTGCCGGACAGCAAGTTCAAGTTCGACATCCCCAAGGGCGCGGACGTCATCAAGGAGTAACCAGAGCTCGCCATGGACCTGTTTCGAAGCGAACCCGTCGCCCAGCCCCTGGCGGCTCGCCTGCGTCCGTCCAACCTGGACGAGTACGTTGGCCAGGAGCACCTGCTGGCGCGCGGCAAACCGCTGCGCGAGGCGCTGGAGCAGGGTGCGCTGCATTCGATGATCTTCTGGGGGCCGCCGGGTGTGGGCAAGACCACACTTGCGCGGCTGCTGGCGCAGTTCTGCGACGCGCACTTCGAAACGGTGTCGGCGGTGCTGGCCGGGGTGAAGGAAATTCGCCAGGCGGTCGAGGTGGCCAAGCAGCAGGCTGGCCAGTACGGCCGCCGTACTATCCTGTTCGTCGACGAAGTGCATCGCTTCAACAAGTCGCAGCAGGATGCCTTCCTGCCTTATGTGGAAGACGGCACCCTGCTGTTCATTGGCGCCACCACCGAAAACCCGTCGTTCGAGCTGAACAACGCACTGCTGTCGCGGGCGCGGGTGTATGTGCTCAAGAGTCTGGACGAGGCGGCGTTGCGCAAGCTGGTCAACCGCGCGCTGACTGAAGAGCGCGGCCTGGGCAAGCGCAACCTGCGGGTTGGCGACGACGCTTTCAAGATGCTGATGGCCGCCGCCGATGGCGATGGCCGGCGCATGCTCAACTTCCTCGAGAATGCCTCGGACCTGGCCGAAGACGGCAGCGAGATCGACGTCGAGATGCTGCAGAGTCTGCTCGGTGACAGCCGTCGCCGCTTCGACAAGGGCGGCGAGGCGTTCTATGACCAGATTTCCGCGCTGCACAAATCGGTGCGCGGGTCCAACCCCGATGGTGCCCTGTACTGGTTCGCGCGCATGCTCGACGGCGGCTGCGACCCGCTGTACATCGCCCGCCGCGTGGTACGCATGGCCAGCGAAGACATCGGCAACGCCGACCCGCGCGCACTCAGCTTGTGCCTGGCGGCCTGGGATGTGCAAGAGCGCCTTGGCAGCCCGGAGGGCGAGCTGGCGGTGGCCCAGGCCATCACCTACCTCGCCTGTGCACCGAAGAGCAACGCGGTGTACATGGGCTTCAAGACCGCCCTGCGCGAGGCTGCCGAGCACGGCTCGCTGGAAGTGCCGCTGCACCTGCGCAACGCCCCGACCAAGCTGATGAAGCAGCTGGGCTATGGCGATGAGTACCGCTATGCCCACGACGAGCCAGACGCCTATGCCGCCGGCGAAGACTACTTTCCCGACGAACTCGAGCCGCGTCAGTACTACCAGCCGGTGCCGCGAGGCCTGGAGCTGAAGATTGGTGAGAAGCTGCGCCACCTGGCCGACCTTGACCGCAACAGCCCCCGCCAGCGGAGAAAACCGTGATTGCACTGATTGCCGCCGTCAGCGCGGGTGGTATTGCCGGTACCTTGTTGCGCTTTGCTACCACCAATTGGGTGGCTGCCCACTGGCCACGGCACTTCTATCTCGGTACGCTGGCGGTCAACCTGGTTGGCTGCCTGCTGATCGGCCTGCTCTATGGCCTGTTCCTGCACAAGCCGGTCGTGCCGGTCGAGCTGCGTGCCGGGCTGATCGTCGGCTTCCTCGGCGGCCTGACGACCTTTTCCTCCTTTTCGCTGGATACCGTACGCCTGCTGGAAAGCGGGCAAGTGCCTCTGGCTTTGGGCTATACCGGTATCAGCGTGGTGGGCGGGCTGCTCGCGACCTGGGCCGGCCTGTGCCTGACCCGATTCTGAACCAACACCTACACATAACGAGAGAACGATATGCTCGATTCCAAACTGTTACGCGGCCAACTTCAGGAAGTGGCGGATCGCCTGGCCTCCCGTGGCTTCAGCCTGGATGTCGCGCGCATCGAATCACTGGAAGAGCGCCGCAAGGCGGTGCAGACCCGCACCGAGCAGCTGCAGGCCGAGCGTAACGCCCGTTCCAAGTCCATCGGCCAGGCCAAGGCCAAGGGCGAAGATATTGCGCCGCTGATGGCCGACGTCGAGCGCATGGCCAACGAACTGGCTGCCGGCAAGGCCGAACTGGACGGCATCCAGGCTGAACTGGACGGCATCCTGCTGACCATTCCCAACCTGCCGGACGCCAGCGTACCGGTCGGTGCCAGCGAAGACGACAACGTCGAAGTGCGCCGTTGGGGCACACCGAAGGCCTTCGACTTCGAAATCAAGGACCACGTCGCCCTTGGCGAAGTCAGCGGTGGCCTGGACTTCGAAGCCGCCGCCAAGCTTTCTGGCGCGCGCTTTGCCGTGCTGCGTGGCCCGATCGCCCGCCTGCACCGTGCCCTGGCGCAGTTCATGATCAACCTGCACACCGGCGAGCACGGCTACGAGGAACACTACACCCCGTACCTGGTCCAGGCTCCGGCCCTGCAAGGCACTGGCCAGCTGCCAAAGTTCGAGGAAGACCTGTTCAAGATCAGCCGTGAAGGCGAAGCCGACTTCTACCTGATTCCGACCGCCGAAGTGTCGCTGACCAACCTGGTGGCCGGTGAAATCCTCGACGCCAAACAGCTGCCACTGAAGCTGGTTGCCCACACCCCGTGCTTCCGCAGTGAAGCCGGCGCTTCCGGCCGTGACACCCGCGGCATGATCCGCCAGCACCAGTTCGACAAGGTCGAGATGGTGCAGGTGGTCGAGCCGTCCAAGTCGATGGAAGCCCTGGAAGGCCTGACTGCCAACGCCGAACGCGTGCTGCAGCTGCTGGAGCTGCCGTACCGCGTGCTGGCGCTGTGCACCGGCGACATGGGCTTTGGTGCGGTGAAGACCTACGACCTGGAAGTATGGGTACCCAGCCAGGACAAGTACCGCGAAATCAGCTCGTGCTCCAACTGCGGCGACTTCCAGGCGCGCCGCATGCAGGCCCGCTGGCGCAACCCGGAAACCGGCAAGCCAGAGCTGGTGCACACCCTTAACGGCTCCGGCCTGGCTGTAGGCCGTACCCTGGTTGCCGTGCTGGAAAACTACCAGCAGGCCGACGGTTCGATCCGTGTACCGGAAGTGCTGAAGCCGTACATGGGCGGCGTCGAGGTTATCCGCTAAATGGATTACCTGCCGCTGTTCCACAAGCTGCAGGGCGGCCGCGTGCTGGTCGTCGGCGGCGGTGAGATCGCCTTGCGCAAGGCGCGCCTGCTGGCCGATGCCGGCGCCGCGCTGCGCGTGGTGGCCCCGGATGTCGACGGCCAGTTGGCCGCACTGGCCCGGGAAGGTGGCGGCGAGGTGCTGGTGCGCGGCTATCAGGCAGCCGACCTGGTCGGTTGCCGGCTGGTGATCGCGGCCACCGACGACCCAGGGCTCAACGCCGAGGTGTCGGCGGATGCGCAGGCGCTGAGCCTGCCGGTCAATGTGGTGGATGCGCCGGCCCTGTGCACGGTGATCTTCCCGGCGATCGTCGACCGTTCACCGTTGGTGGTGGCGGTGTCCAGTGGCGGCGATGCCCCGGTGCTGGCGCGTTTGATTCGCGCCAAGCTGGAAGCCTGGATCCCGTCCGCCTACGGCGAACTGGCCGGCCTGGCCGCGCGCTTCCGCGAAAAGGTCAAGGCCTTGTACCCGGACGTCAACCAGCGCCGTGGCTTCTGGGAAACCGTGTTCCAGGGGCCGATTGCCGAGCGCCAGCTGGCCGGGCAGGGCGCCGAGGCCGAGCGCCTGTTGCAGGCGATGGTTGACGGTGCACCAGTGCAGCAGGGCGGTGAGGTGTACCTGGTGGGTGCTGGCCCGGGCGATCCGGACTTGTTGACCTTCCGTGCCTTGCGCCTGATGCAGCAGGCCGACGTGGTGCTGTACGACCGCCTGGTGGCTCCGGCGATCATCGATATGTGCCGGCGCGATGCCGAGCGAATCTACGTGGGCAAGCGTCGTGCCGACCATGCAGTGCCTCAGGATCAGATCAACCGCCTGCTGGTCGATCTGGCCCGGCAGGGCAAGCGTGTACTGCGCCTGAAAGGCGGCGACCCATTCATCTTTGGCCGGGGTGGCGAAGAGATCGAAGAGCTGGCCGAACAGGGCATCCCGTTTCAGGTGGTGCCGGGCATTACCGCGGCCAGCGGGTGTTCCGCCTATGGCGGGATTCCGCTGACTCACCGCGACCATGCCCAGTCGGTGCGTTTCGTGACCGGGCACTTGAAGGACGGCACCAGCAACCTGCCTTGGCATGACCTGGTGGCGCCGGCGCAGACCTTGGTGTTCTACATGGGCTTGGTGGGTTTGCCGACCATCTGTGCCGAGCTGATTCGCCATGGCCGTGCGGCCAGTACCCCGGCGGCGCTGGTGCAGCAGGGGACTACGCGTAATCAGCGGGTGTTCACCGGCACCTTGGCCGACTTGCCGGAGCTGGTGGCCCAGCATGAAGTGCATGCACCGACCCTGGTGATTGTCGGGGAAGTGGTGCAGTTGCGTGACAAGCTGGCCTGGTTCGAAGGCTCGCAGAACAGCTGAAACCGCTAAAGGGCCGCTTTGCGGCCCATCGCAGGCAAGCCAGCTCCCACAGGTGCTGCACAAGGCTTCGGAGATACCTGTGGGAGCTGGCTTGCCTGCGATGGGCTGCAAAGCAGCCCCGACAATCTCAAGCCTGCCAGATCCCCTTGCCTGCCAAACGCTCCCGATCATGCGGCAGGTTGAAGTCCTGCAGCGGCCCCTTGGGCACGATCCCGTTCGGGTTGATGGTCTTGTGGCTC
This sequence comes from Pseudomonas sp. B19(2017), assembly GCF_002113165.1. Lineage (NCBI taxonomy): Bacteria > Pseudomonadati > Pseudomonadota > Gammaproteobacteria > Pseudomonadales > Pseudomonadaceae > Pseudomonas > Pseudomonas sp. B19(2017). The sequence continues at coordinate 399,689 of NZ_NEJR01000002.1, read as the reverse complement.
ATGTAGTAGTGCTTCTGGATATGCTCCATGTCCACTGTGCCTGCCACCCCCGGCCACTGATACAGCTCGCGCAGCCAGTTCGACAGGTTGTGATAATCGCTCAGGCGCCGCAGGTTGCACTTGAAGTGCCCGTGGTATACCGCGTCGAAGCGCACCAGGGTGGTGAACAGGCGCACATCGGCCTCGGTCAGGTACTCGCCGGCCAGGTAGCGGTTGCGGCTGAGCAGGTCTTCCAGATAAGCCAGTTCGTTGAACACATCGTCAAACGCCGCCTCGTAGGCTTCCTGCGTGGTGGCAAAGCCCGCGCGGTACACGCCGTTATTCACCGCTGGGTAAATGCGTTCGTTTAGTGCCTCGATGGCCGGGCGCAGCGGCTCGGGGTACAGGTCCAGCGTATTGCCGGTCAGCTCGTTGAACGCACTGTTAAAGATGCGGATGATCTCCGCTGACTCGTTGTTGACGATGCGCTTTTCCTTTTTGTCCCACAGCACTGGTACCGTCACGCGGCCAGTGTAGTGCGGGTCATCCTGGGTGTAGCGCTGGTGCAGGTACTGCAGTGCGTCGAGGTGGTCGCCGCTGGAGCCTTGCTGCCGGTCGAACGTCCAGCCATGGTCCTGCATCAGCCAGCTGACCACCGACACGTCGATCAATGGCTCCAGGCCCTTGAGCGCGCGGAAGATCAGGGTGCGGTGTGCCCATGGGCAGGCCAGCGAGACGTACAGGTGGTAACGACCGGCTTCGGGAGCGGGCAGCTGATTGCGGCGTTGGGCATTTTCGCGCTTGAAGGTGCCGTCCTTGCCGTTTTCATACCACTGGTCATGCCAGCGGCCGTCGATCAAAAGGCCCATGGTGAGCTCCTCGGAACAAAGTTGTTTGTCGTTGGAGCCCAGTCTAGGGGAAATCGTTCGAATAAATAGCGCAAAGACCGCGCCATAATTATCTATTAATTCGATTAGTTCCGTGCACTCCAGTAACCACGCGCTGTGGCGAACGCCTGCTCACGGTCGCTGCCCAAGCCGCGCAAGGCCAAGGCCATGGTCGCGACCACGGCCATTTCACCGTAGCTGTCCTCGGCCTCGCCGCGCCAGACCGCCAGCAATTGCTCGGGCTGCAAGCTTGGCGGCTTCACGTGGCGGCGTTCGCTCAGTGCTGGCCATTCCTCATCCCAGGCTTCGCCGGCAGTGGTGCCGTACAAGTGGCTGATGACATCGGGGTTGACCTCGATCTCGCCGCCATCGCCCTTGATCACCACGGCATGGTCGCCCAGCAGCCGGCTGGCTTCGCGGTGCACTGCCTGGTAACCGGGGTGGAAGATGCTCTGCAGGCCACAACGCGCAGCCAGCGGGTTGAGTACCCGGGCCAGCGAATGGATGGGCGAACGCAGGCCCAGGGTGTTGCGCAGGTCGATCATGCGCTGCAACTGCGGCGCCCAGTCCTGTAGCGGGAAGAAGGCCAGGCGCTGCTGGTCCAGGCCGTGGCTGACGGCAGCCCAGTCACGGCACAGCGGAATTTCCAGCAAGGACAGAAGCTGCTCGGTGTACAGGCGCCCGGCAGTGTGTGCACCGCCACCGTGCATCAGGATGCGCACGCCATTGTTGGCCAGGCACTTGGCCGCCAGCAGGTACCAGGGCAGGTGGCGCTTCTTGCCGGCGTAAGTGGGCCAGTCCAGGTCCACGGCGATGCTCGGCGCCTGCAAATGCGTGCGCAGGGCCTCGGTGAACCCGGCCAGCTCTTCGGCGCTTTCTTCCTTGTGCCGCAGCAGCATCAGGAAGGCGCCGAGCTGGGCATCTTCGACCTTGCCTTCCAGCAGCAGGGTCATGGCCACACGGGCTTCTTCCCGGGTCAGGCCGCGCGCGCCGCGCTTGCCTTTGCCAAGAATGCGCACGAATTCGGCAAACGGGTGTTCGGCGGGGGTTACCAGGGTAAGCGGGCGAGGTTCTGTCATATGCAGTTGGTCGGCTTGGGCAGGCCCGCCAGTTTGGCGGCCAGTTTGGCGGGAGTGCCGTTGAACAGGCGGTTCAGGTGCGGGCTGTTGCCCTTGTCCGGGCCCAGTTTGAGGGCCGTGTACTTGATCAGCGGGCGCGTGGCCGGGGACAGCTGGTATTCCTGGTAGAACTGGCGCAGCAGTTCGAGGATTTCCCAGTGGTCCGCCGTCAGCGCGATACCCTCGCGTGCGGCCAAGGCCTCGGCAGCGGCATGCGACCAGTCTTGCAGGTCGACCAGGAAGCCGTCCTTGTCCAGGGCGATCGCCTGATCGCCAACGTTGAGCGTATTCATAGCCAACTGTTGACCTTGTGGTAATGCAGCGACAGCTCGACGAACCCGGCATAGTCCACGGCCTTGGCCAGTTCGTTGCCGACCGCGCGGGCCTGCACGTCTTCTTCCAGGGCAAACAGGCGCTGGGCCAGGCCGGCGGCTTGCAACTGGCGGTGTGGCTCGCTGCCGCTGCGCAGGGCATACACCGCATCGCCGCACAGCAGCAGGGCGTCCTCAGTACCGAGCAGGCGCAGGCAGCTGGCCAGGCGCTCGTCGCCAAACGGGGAGTGGGCAATTACATGCAGGGTCGTCATCAAAGCGTTACCACCTGGTCGAAACGGGCGATCAGTGCGGCCAGGGCCGCGTCGTCCAGCACTTGCACCGGCAGCGCCAGGGTGCCGGCTGCCATGCCGCGCAGTGCGAGGCTGTGGCTGCAGGCGAACAGGTCCTCGACGCCGAACATTGGCAGCGCTTGCAGGTTGGCGGCCAGGTTCTTCTGTTGCACGGCGGTGGGCTGCTGGTCCGCAGCGAGCTGGAACACGCCGTCATCGAGGAACAGCATGCCCAGCGGCAAATCGAACGCGCCGCCGGCCAGGGCGATGTCCAGTGCCTCGCGGGCCGAGGGGCCGTTCCAGGGTGCCTGGCGGCTGATGATCAACAAGGATTTGGCCATTTCAGTCGCCTCCAAAGCAGACAAGGCGATCGGCAACCTGCGCCGCCTCATGCAGTTGGCCAAGCCCCGACAAGTCCCAGGGCTTGGGCAGGTTCACGGCCGGGCGCTGGTAGCGATTGGCTTCGGCCTCGTCGAGCACGCCACGGCGCAGGGCGGCGGCGATGCACACCACTGCGTCCAGCTGGTTGGTCTCGATAAAAGTAAGCCATTGGCCGGCCACATCCAGCTCATCCTGGGGGGCGACCACGTTGGCCGAGGCACTGTGTACCCCGTCCTGATAGAAGAACAGCCGGGCAATCTCATGCCCGCCAGCCAGCACCGCCTCGGCGTAGCGCAAGGCGCGCCGCGAGGAGGGCGCATGGGCCGGGGAGAACACCGCGATAGCGAATTTCATGGGTAACTCATGCAAAAGGAATGGTGCCATGATAAAGCAAAAAAGCCCGCGCCCGCTTGTGCATGGCGGGGCGGGCTTTCTGTCTTGCACCAATCTTCAGGTCTACGCGGCCTCGTGTAGGAGCGGCCTTGTGTCGCGACGGGCTGCAAAGCAGCCCCATGGCCCTGACAGAAGGACTCTAGGCTCAAGCCTGTTCCTTGCTCTCCGGCAAGAACCAGTTCAACACCAGGGCACAGATACCTCCGGTAGCCACGCCCGACTCCAGCACATTGCGAATCGCCGCCGGCATGTGCGCCAGGAATTCCGGCACCTGCGCCACACCCAGGCCCAAGGCCAGGGACACCGCGATAATCAGCAGTGCACGACGGTCCAGCCGTGTGCTGGCCAGGATATTGATACCCGACGCCGCAACCGCACCGAACATGACCATGGCCGCGCCACCCAGCACTGGCTCCGGCACTGCCTGGATCACCCCGGCAACGCTCGGGAACAGGCCCAGCAGCACCAGCATCAGGGCAATCCACATGCCGATATGGCGGCTGGCGATCCCGGTCAGCTGAATAACGCCGTTGTTCTGCGCAAAGATCGAGCTCGGGAAGGTGTTGAACAAGCCGGCCAGCAGCGAGTTGGCCCCGTTGACCAGCACACCGCCCTTGATGCGTTGCATCCACACCGGCCCTTCGACCGGCTGGCGCGACACCTTGCTGGTTGCGGTAACGTCACCGATGGCTTCCAGCGAAGTCACCAGGTAGATGACCAGCATCGGAATGAACAGCGCCCAGGAGAAGCCCAGGCCGAAGTGCAGCGGCGTTGGCACCTGGAACAGCGCGGCTTCGTGCATGCCGGTGAAGTCCAGGCGGCCCAGATAGCCGGCCAGCGCATAGCCGACTGCCAGGGCGATAACGATGGCGCAGCTGCGCATCCACACCACCGGGATGCGGTTGAGGATGACGATGATCGCCAGCACCACGCCCGACAGCAGCAGGTTTTCGCCATTGGCGAAGGTGCCATTAGCCATGGCGCCGAAGCCACCACCCATGCTGATCAGGCCGACCTTGATCAGGGTCAGGCCGATCATCAGCACCACGATGCCGGTTACCAGCGGGGTAATCAGGCGTTTGACGAAGGGCAGGATGCGCGACACGCCCATCTCTACGAACGAGCCGGCGATTACCACACCAAAGATGGCCGCCATCACGCCTTCAACCGGCGTACCCTGTTTGACCATCAGCGCCCCGCCGGCAATCAGCGGGCCGACGAAGTTGAAGCTGGTGCCCTGAACGATCAGCAGCCCGGCACCGAACGGCCCGAAGCGTTTGCACTGCACGAAGGTGGCGATACCCGAGATGACCAGCGACATGGAAACGATCAGGTTGGTATCACGTGCGGAAACACCCAGCGCCTGGCAAATCAGCAGGCCAGGGGTGACGATCGGCACGATGATCGCCAGCAGGTGCTGCAGGGCAGCCAGCAGGCCGATCAACAGCCGTGGCTTGTCCTCCAGACCCAGCACCAGTTCATTGGCAGGCGCCGCCGCGCCTGGGCTGTGTTCGTGTGAGCTCATTGAAAGCTGCCCCGGAAGAAAAAAGGAGCGCATTCTACGGGCTGATGGCGGATTGGGGTAGACCAATGCACGATGGCAACATGATCGAAGGGCATTCGCCTGTTTATCTGACTTTATAGTCAATTACTGAGTGATATTGCCCAGAAGCCGAACCTGTGGGAGCGGGCATGCCCGCGAAGAATGCTACGCGGTGCATGGCACCGGCTCCGCCGGTGTTCGCGGGCTCGCCCGCTCCCACAAGACACCGGCTGAATCGATGAGTTGATCGCCCACAAAAAAGCCCGCCGAAGCGGGCTTTCTCTTGCAGCAATCAATCAGTCATCACGACCCATGATGCCAAACAGTTGCAGCAGGCTGACAAACAGGTTGTAGATCGACACATACAGGCTGATGGTCGCCATGATGTAGTTACGCTCGCCACCATGAATGATCGCGCTGGTCTGGAACAGGATGCAGACCGACGAGAACAGCACGAAGCCAGCGCTGATCGCCAGTTGCAGGCCGCTGATCTGGAAGAAGAAGCTGGCCACGACAGCACCCAGCAGGACAAAGAAGCCTGCAGTGATGAAGCCGCTGAGGAAGCTCATGTCCTTGCGGGTGATCAGCACATAGGCCGACAGACCACCGAACACCAGCGCAGTCATGGCAAACGCCGAGCTGACCACCTCGGCGCCACCGGCCATGCCCAGGTAACGGTTGAGGATAGGGCCGAGGATGAAGCCCATGAAGCCGGTAAGGGCGAAGGTGGAGACCAGGCCCCAGGCCGAATCACGCAGTTTGTTGGTAAGGAAGAACAGCCCGTAGAAGCCGATCAGCACCACGAACACGTTCGGGTAGCCGACGCGCATCTGCTGGGCCACGAAGGCCATGACACCGCTGAAGGCAAGGGTAAGTGCCAGCAGGCTGTACGTGTTGCGCAGGACCTTGCTGATCTCCTGCTGCTCGACCTGCTGGCCGTGGTGTACGGCGTAATCCTGTTCGCGCATGGCGACACTCCTTGGTAAACCTGTGGTTTTGAAACGTTCAGATGCTAGGAGTCTATCAGAGCTCCCACAACCCGCGACACAGAGAGTTTGACAGCTTGTTTCATTACGGTATGATGGCGGCCGCAAAACGAGCTGGAAGCGTGGCCGAGTGGTTTAAGGCAACGGTCTTGAAAACCGTCGATGGGCAACTATCCTAGAGTTCGAATCTCTACGCTTCCGCCATATCTTCAGCAAAAGCCCCGATTATTCGGGGCTTTTGCATTTCTGGAAGTTGGAAACCGCCGCTTTTTCGCAGCTTCGCGGGACCGCGTTGCATTCTTCGCGGGCATGCCCGCTCCCACAGGTTCTATTGCAGAGTCACTGGCTTCATGTCATCCGGCAATTGCCGAATGGCCGCCTCTATCCGCTCGATCGCTGCCGCGAGTTCGTCGGCTTCCTTGTCCTTGCCCTCCCTTCTCAGGCGATCGCGCTCAAGGCGCAGGTTAAGCAAATTTTTCTGCAGCTTCAGGGCCGAGACATTGAACGGTTCCATGCTTTTCTCATGCTGTGGGCTTCCGTGCCGTTGTAGGAAAACTGGACCGTAGCAGCTCGAATTTGCTGGAGAAACTGATGTTTCATACAGGCAAAGCCCGTTACATCAATTCTTCCTACATTGCGCGGTAAAAGATCCTACAAGCTGCGTTACAAGTCGTGTCTTTCAAACCTGGCTAAACACCGCGTGGTAGCTGGGAACCAGCGGTTTGCGGCAATGCACGCCTTCGACACGGCTCAATCCAGGGCCTGTCGTGCTTTTGGAAATCTTATGTAGCAATTACCGCCCCTTGCTGAAGCATTCGGCGCCTGCGCAGAAGCTTCAGCGGCTGACCTGAAGCGCGACGCCGGCCAGTACCTGCTCGGTGCGCAGGATGCGCGCGTAATCCAGGGCCAGGTTGCTCAACGACAGCGCATGTACATCCTCCGCAGGCCAAAGCCGGCCTTGCAGGTCGTGCTGGTCAAAGGTGAAGCAGGCATCTTCGATCACCACCACATCGAAACCGAGGCTGCCCGCCGAGCGTGCGCTGGATTCCACGGAATTGTTGGTAATGACCCCGGCGATCACCAGTTGGTTGATGCCGCGTGCATGCAGCCAGCGCTCCAGGCCGGAGTTGGCGAAGGCATCGGGCACCTGCTTGTCGAACACGGTTTCGCTGGCCAGCGGGGTGAACGCGGGCTGGAATTCGCAACCGGACTGGCCCGGCCAGAACACCGAGTCCACCGAGCGGGACAGGTGGCGCACATGGACAACCGGGCGTCCTGACTGACGCCACGCAGCCAGCAGATCGCCTATACGCAGTTCGGCCTCAGGGTTGTTGCGCCGGCCCAGGCGCGGGTGATGAATGCCAACCTGAAGGTCGATCAGCAACAAGGCAGCGTTGGTCGCGAAAGCAGTCATGGCGGGATGGCACTCCTTGGCGGGTTTCAAGCACTCGAACCTGGCACAGCGTGGATAACTGCAAAAATTGCTGTCTCGTGTAAAGGGCAGTTGCGCTGTGGCGCAGAGAACTCAGTGCGCAAGCGGTCCGTGTACCGTGTGGGAGCGGGCGTGCCCGCGAAGAATCCAACGCGGTGCCTGGCACCGGCTGCGCCGGTGTTCGCGGGCACGCCCGCTCCCACAAAGCATCGGCGCTTCGCATCTGATCCGCTTTTTTTCCACAAACCTGAATCTGTAACCGTATCAGCCCACGCCCGACAATATGCCCATTCCCGCATCAAACTTGTAGAGGTTCCGATGGGCAAGCTCGCGCTGTTCCTGGGTGGTTTTCTGCTGTTGACCATTCTGGTTGGTATTCTTGGCACCATTCCGCCAAGCTGATGTTCATCACGGTTGTTCCCCCGCGGCCTGCCTGTCCTTCGGGCGGGCCCGACTCTCTCCGTTGTTGGCCGATTCACCCTACCGATTTGTACGATAAGTCATTCTTTGCACTGGGAAATCTGTCCACAAAAAACGTGGGTAGGTCTGTGGATAAAGTGCTGGAAGCCAGGCCCGCGGCGGGCTCTGTTAAATTGAGCAGAATTTGAACAGCCGTTTCAGGGTGGGTTGCAGTAGGCCATGCCGGCGCGGCGCAGGGCCGCCAGCAGGTCGCGCACCCGTGCCGGCAGTTCGCCGGCGGGGTACACCGCATGCATTTGCGGGTCCTGGCCGTTGCTGGAGGTCAGTCGGTATTGCGGGCATACCCGCACCAGCCGCCCGGCCTTGACCTGCGCTTCGCCAACCCAGGCGGCCAGGCGGGCAATGCCGGCACCGGCCAGGGTGCTGTGGTACACCGCGTCGCCTGAGTCCAGGCGCAACCTGGGCCTCGGGCGCAAGCTGGTGATCTGGCCGTCACGGCAGAAATGCCAGGCCTTGAGGATGCGCGGGGCGGTGTGCAGGATCAGTGCATGGCCTTCGAGGTCTTCGGGTTGTTGTGGCGTGCCGGCCTGGGCCAGGTATGCAGGGCTCGCATACAGGTGGCGCCGGTAATCCCATAGTGGGTAGCCGATCAGCTCGCTGGACTGCGGGAAGGCACCGCGCACGACGAAATCGAATTTGCCTTGCAGCGGGTCCAGGGCGCCGTCGCTGTACTGCACGTCCAGGGTTACCTGGGGGTGGCATCGGGAAAACTCGGCAAGCACCAAGGGCAGTACATGTTCACCCAGCACCTGCGGCACGGCGAAGCGGATCCAGCCTTGCGCACTGCCGCTGAGCGCGGCCAGTTCGTCGGCGGCATCACGTTGCACATCCAGCAAGCGTTCGGCGTGAGGCAGCAGGCGCTCGCCAGCTTCGGTAAGGGTCACGGCGTTGGCGTTGCGGTTGAGCAGTTTGCTCCCGGCATTGTCTTCCAGGGTTTGTACCGCACGGGTGACGGCGCTGGGCGAGCGCCCCAGCGCGCGGGCGGCGGCAACGAAGCTGCGCTTGTGCGCCACGCTGACGAACGCCTGGATTTCTCGCAGCATGTCCAACGCCATTGCCTGCTCCTCGTTGCAGTTTTCGCAATATGGCATTTCAACACAAGCGCGGCGCTTTGATTAGCCTTGCAGGCGTCTTCACTGCCTGGAACCGCGTCATGATGGATATCGCTGTGCTCTCCGTGTTTGCCTTCGCCGCTGGGCTGATCGACGCCGCCGTGGGTGGCGGCGGGCTGATCCAGATACCAGCCTTGTTCAACGTGCTGCCCACCGCACAGCCGGCGGCATTGCTCGGCAGCAACAAGCTGGCGTCGGTCTGCGGCACGGCCTTCGCGGCGCGTTCGTTCATCCGCAGGGTGACGCTGGACTGGGGGTTGATCGTGCCGGCGGCGCTCAGTGCCTTTGCCATGTCGTTTGCCGGTGCCGCCACGGTGTCGCTGGTGCCGCCCAGCGTGATGCGCCCGGCGGTGCTCGTGCTGATCGTGCTGATGGCGATCTACACTTTCTGCAAAAAGGACTTCGGCACGCTGCACAAACCCGCAAGGATCGGCCGCAAGGAGCAGTGCCTGGCGGTGCTGATCGGTGGTGCGATCGGCTTTTACGATGGCCTGTTCGGGCCGGGTACCGGTAGCTTCCTGATCTTCCTGTTCATTCGCTTCTTTGCCCTGGACTTCCTGCACGCCTCGGCGTCGGCCAAGGTGGTGAACATCGCCACCAACCTGGCGGCGCTGGTGTTCTTCGTGCCATCGGGCAACGTGCTGTACGCCATCGCCTTGCCCATGGCGGTGTGCAACATCCTCGGCGCGCTGACCGGTACCTGGCTGGCGGTGCGCAAGGGCGCGGGCTTTGTGCGCGGGCTGTTCCTGATACTGTTGTGCGTACTGATCGCCAAGTTGACCTGGGACTTGCTGGCCGGCTAGTTCATATCACCTGGTGTTGCGGTTCGGCCTGCTCTACGCGGTTGCGGCCATGGGCCTTGGCCCGGTACAGGGCCTGGTCAGCGCGTGCCAGCAGTTCGTCGAGGGTAGGGGCCGGCATGTCGGCGGCGCAACCGGCCAGGCCGATACTGACGGTAATCTGCAGGGGCTGCTCGGCCTGTACCACGTGCAGTTCCTGCACGGCTCGGCGCAGGCGTTCGGCAATGAACTTGGCCCGATCTGGCGCCAGGCCCGGGAGGACCACGACGAACTCCTCGCCGCCCAGGCGGGCGAACAGTTCGCCATCGTGCAACTGGTCCTGCAGGGTGCCAGCGAACTGGCGCAGCACCTGGTCACCGATCGCATGGCCATGGGCATCATTGATCGACTTGAAGTGGTCGATGTCCAGCATCATCAGGGTCAGCGGCAACGCCTGGGCGTGTTGCTGGCGGCTTTCCAGCAACGCATTGGCGCGGCGGGTGAAGGCACTACGGGTGAGCGCGCCGGTGAGGTGGTCGATGGTGGCCTGATGCGCCAGGCGGGCCATCAGGCTGCGGTTGGCCTGGCTGACGCAGGCCACCACCAGCGGCCCGAGCACCAGCATGGCGATGCCCAGGCGCGCCGACATCAGCGTGGTCACCCCGGGCTCGCTTTGCGGCACGCTGAAATGCATGAGGTTTTGCGCTACCGCCACGATCAGCGTGCTGCCAGCGGTGAGTGTCAGCAGCGAGACCAGGAACGGGGAGTAGTTCCAGGCGCACCACAGCAGCGCGGCAATCGGGAAGGCAATGGCCCCGGGGCCGCCAAAGGCTATGCTGAACGCCAGCGAAGCCAGCAGCACCAGTAACGGCGCCAAGCGGATGGCCTGGGCGCCACCGCGTACCAGTGCCCGTGCCGAAGGCGCCGTCAGCAGCACTGGCAGCACTAGCACGCTGGTGGAGAATTGTTCGCTGAACCAGGCTAGCCAAGTGGCGCGCAACGACTGTTCGAACCACGGCGCGGCCACTACCGCCGCCATGCTGGCCGCCACTATCGCTGCGGCGGCAGAGGCGCCAAACACGCTGAGCACGCCGTGGGGGGTACGCATGCGCCGGTGCAGGCGCGGCAAGCGCGAGAGCAGCAGCCAGAGTGTGATCACGACGCCCAGGTTGCACAGGTTGAACCACAGGGCGGGTACCCAGGCGCTGCCACACAGCAGGTCGGCACCGACCATGGCCAGCCACAACAGGGTAAAGCCCGTCAGCGTGGCCTGCCGAGGGCAACGCAGCAGCACGCCGGCCAGTACCGCATTGACCGGCCAGAACAACGACAGGGATTCGATCGGGCGGGCCAGGATGCCGCCCAGGGTGAGGGCAAAGGTCAGGCCGAGCAGAACGACGTAGTGCAGCACGCGCGATTGGGCTGGAAAAACCATGGGCTCGACCGGCAAAGCGGAAACGAAATCCAGGACAACGGCTTGAAGCACCTGGGGCATTTGCACACAAGTTTGGTTCGTCAGAGGACTTGATGTCAATCTGCCGCGATTGGTCGAGATAATGCCAAATTGCCTTCATTCGTTGCCAGTTACCTCACAAGCCGAAGAACCACGGCACCATCACCACGGTCACCAGCATCACCAGCACGGTAAACGGCACGCCAACTTTGACGAAGTCGGCGAAGCGGTATTGCCCCGGGCCCAGTACCAGCGTATTGACCGGCGATGACACTGGCGTCATGAACGCCGCCGAGGCGGCCAGCGCCACGGTCATGGCGAACGGGTAGGGCGACATGCCCAGCTGCGCGGCGGTGCTGACGGCTACGGGCGCCATCAGTACCGCGGTGGCGGTGTTGGAGATGAATAGGCCGATCACCGCCGTGACCGCGAACAGGCAGGCCAGAATAGCGCTGGGGCCGGCACCGCCCAGTACGCTGACCAGGCCGCCCACCGCCAGGTCGATACCGCCGGTTTTCTGCAGTGCCTGGGCAAAGGGGAGCATGCCGACGATCAGTACCAGGCTTTGCCAGTGGATGGCCCGGTAGGCGCTGTTCATGTCGATGCAGCGGCCTGCGCCCATCAGCAGGCAGCCGATCAGTGCGGCAATGACGTTGGGCACTACGCCGCTGACCATCAGCCCGACCATCACTGCCAGGCTCAGCAATGCCTGTGGTGCGCGGGTGCGGGCGGGCGCGACCAGGTCGATTTCCGCGGGCAGGCTCAGTACCAGGAAGTCCTTGGGTTTGCTTTGCAACTGGCGCACGGCTTTCCATGGCCCGACTACCAGCAGGGTGTCGCCCAGGCGCAGCTTTTCTTCCACCAGTTGTGCTTCGATCGCCGCCTGCTCGCGGCGCAAGCCGACCACGTTGAGGTCGAAGCGCGTGCGGAAGGCCAGTTCGAGGATGCTCTTGCCAAGCAGTTTCGAGCCTGGTGGCAGCATAACCTCGGCCATGCCCAGTTCCTGGGACTGGTCGATGAAGTAGGCAGCTTTGAAGTGCAGTGGCTCCAGTAGCATGGTCTGGCACAGGCTGCGCAGGTCGTCGTGGTTGGCGAACAGGTCGAGCAGCAGCACGTCGCCCTGGTGCAGCACGGTGCTGGAGTCGGCGGCGATCACCCGCGTGGTGAACTTGTGCTGGCGCTCGATGCCGATCACGTTGGCGCCATGCCGGGTGCGCAGCTCCAGCTCGCCGAGGGTGTGGCCGATCAGCGGTGAATGGGGGCGGATGCGCAGGCGCCGTTCACGGCCGTTGAGCTTGTAGTCAAGCACCAGGTCCAGCAGGGTGCGGCGGCTTTCCACGCGGCCGTCCTTGCGCACTTCGCCATTCAGCCAGTGCCGGGTCAGCAGCATGTAGCCGATGCCCAGCACCAGCACCACCAGGCCAAACGGGGTGAAGCTGAAGAAGCTGAAGCCCGCTTCGCCGTGGCGCACCAGTTCGCTGTGTACCACCACGTTGGGTGGTGTGGCCACCAGGCTGAGCATGCCGCTGATCAGGCCGGCGAAAGCCAGCGGCATCATCAGGCGGCTGGGCGAAAGCTGCAGGCGCGCGGCGATGCTCAGCACCACCGGAATGAAAATGGCCACCACACCGGTGGAGCTCATCATCGAACCCAGCCCTGCCACGGCCACCATCAGCAGCACCAGCAGGCGCGCCTCGCTGTTGCCGGCCCGTTCGCTCATCCATTCGCCGATGCGGTAGGCAATGCCGGTGCGCACCAGGCCTTCACCGATCACGAACAGGGCGGCGATCAGCACTACGTTGGGGTCACTGAAGCCGGCTAGCGCCTGTTCCACGGTGAGGATACCCGACAGCGGCAGGGCGAGGATCACCAGCAGCGCAACCACGTCCATGCGTGGGCGGTTGATGACGAACAGGGCGACGACGATGGCCAGCAGGCCGAGGACCCAGAGCAGCTCTTGGTTCATGGGGAGGGGGTGTTCCTTCACACGGGGGCACGATAGACAGTAGCAGCCAGTGTGCCGGAGCGTGGTGAAGGGGGTGTTGACGTACTGCAGGGTTTGCAAAACAAAAGGGGCCGCATGGCGGCCCCTTGGTCATCGGGATCAGTGACGGTGACGACGGTGCTTGCCGTTGTTGTCACCCAGGTGGTTGCCGATGGCGCCACCGGCCGCGCCACCCAGGCCGGCACCTACAGTGGAGCCGGTCTTGCCGCCCACCGCACCGCCCAGCAGCGAACCACCGGCCGAGCCCAGGCCACCGCCGATGGCAGCTTCGGTACGGTTGCCTTTGCGTGCACCTACCGCACTACCGGCTGCGCCGCCGAGGCCGGCGCCGATGGCCGCCCCCGTTTTGCCGCCGATCTGTTGACCGACAACGTTACCCAGAACACCACCCAGGCCACCGCCAATGGCGGCGGTACCGTCACCGGCGAAAGCGCCCTGGCACAGCAGCAGGCCGAGGGCAAGGGAAGGCAGAGTCAGACGCATGATACGAACCTCAAAGGAATCATCAGGTTAAGTTGCCGCGCAACGGGCGGCTCAGGGTTGGAAAGACGCTTCAGCGGTAGTAGCGGTCACCGCGGTAACGACGATAGTCATCATCATCGTCGTCGCGGTCATGCCGATGGTGGTGGCGATGGTCACGATCACGGTCACGCCAGCCATCGTCGTCGTCATGGTAGCGATGGCTATGGCACCCTGCGGTCAGCAGGACTACGGCAATCAGCGAAAGGCTTGCAAGACGGGTCATCACGATATAGGTCCTTGATCCGCAAAGGTTTACGGCACACCTTCTGAGACTGGAAAGGATCCATTTGGTTTCGCTGGCAGGCAAAAATTTGTCGTGCCAGCGATGGGCGGCGGGGGGAGAAACGCAGAATCAGTGGGTTGGCTGAATCGCCAGCACCACACCGTTAGTGATCTGCACCAGCACGTACCGCCCTCCCATGTTTACCCAGTGGCTTTCCTTTTCCGGCGCGGGCAGGCCCTTGGCTTTCCAGTCCTTGATTGCCTGGTCCTCGCGCTTGTACTGGTCAGGTGCCTTGTCGCCGACCTTGAGCTCGCGGTTGTGGGTTTCTGGCGCGGTGATGCTTTCTTCGCTGGAGGGCGCTGCGGTGGCAGCCAGGGGCAGGCAGGGAAGGGCAGCGAACAGCAGGTAGTGCAGTTTCATGACGATCTCCTTGTGACGGAATGCCTTATCTGCGACAGCCGCCTGCGCGCGACAATTCACTCGCGATGCTTGCCAGTGCTAGAGTCGCGTTCTTTTTACCCTGAGGATGGAACATGCGTGCGATTCTGCCGATGGCCGCAGCGCTGATGCTGGTCGGTTGTGCTTCTGCGACCATGGAAACGGCCCGCGGCGGCAAGCCGACTGCGCAGCTCGACTCGCACAAGGCGCCTGAACTCGTGGCCCAGTGCATCCAGTTCAGCTGGCAGGAAGAGAAGGTGTTCGGCGATGACGCCAGTGGTTATCTGGAACCACGCAAACAGGGTGGGTTCACGGTGTATACCCGTGAGGCGGAGGCGTTCGTGGACGTGTACCCGCAGGCCGGTGGGACGCGGGTGGATTATTACGCGCAGAAGAGCGACGGCGTGGCGCTGCAGCGCCGGGCGGCAGCGGCGACCTGCCTGTAACGGTTGGCGACTGCACATGGCTGGCTGACTTCTGACTTGGCAGGGGCTCTATAGGGCGGGTGGGAGCGGGCGCGCCCGCGAACACCGGCGTAGCCGGTGCCAGCCACCGCGTTGTTTCTTCGCGGGCACGCCCGCTCCCACAGTGACCGCACCAGCATTACAATTTTTAGCAAGGCTGTTGTGTCGCAGGGAGATGGTGGGGGCTAGCATGAGCCCCTACCGAATCAAGGAAGACGCCATGGACCGCTCACTGCAACTCAACCGCGCCAGCTGGGATGAACGTGCCCCGCTGCATGCTGCTTCCAAGGACTACGAAGTCGAACGGCTCGTCCAGAATCCCGAACACCTTTCCGAAACCGTACGCTTCGACCTGCCCTTGCTTGGCAATATCGACGGGCTCAACGCCGTCCACCTGCAGTGCCACATCGGCACTGATACCCTCTCGCTGGCGCGCCTTGGCGCCAAGGTCTGTGGCCTGGACTATTCCGCGGCTTCGCTGGCCGAGGCACGTACGTTGGCCCAGCGCTGTGCGGCACCCATCGCGTATGTCGAGTCCGACGTATACGCCGCCGACAAGGTGCTGCCGGCCGGCACGTTCGACCTGGTCTACACCGGCATCGGCGCGCTCTGCTGGCTGCCCCGTATCGAGCCGTGGGCGCGTATTGTCGCGGCCCTGCTGAAACCGGGCGGGCGGCTGTTCCTGCGCGACGGCCACCCGATGCTGATGGCGGTCAATGAAGACCACCAGGACCGGCTGCAACTTGAATACCCGTATTTCGAGCACGAAGCGCCGACGGTTTGGCACAACGACCAGACCTACGTCGAAACCGAGCAGCGCCTTTCCAACACTGAAACCCACGAGTGGAACCACGGCCTGGGCGAGGTGATCAGTGCCTTGCTCGCCCACGGCCTGCAGTTGACCGCCCTGGTGGAGCACCAGAGCATTCCCTGGGAGGCGCTACCGGGGCAGATGGTCAAGGGCGACGACGGTGAATATCGCCTGCGCGAACAGCCAGCGCGCCTGCCCCTGAGTTACACGCTGGTGGCAGTAAAAGCCTGATCAGGACAGGTAGCCGCCGTCGACATTGAGCGCGGTCCCGGTGGTGTAGCTGGAGGCATCGCTGGCCAGGTACAACACGGCGCCGGCCATTTCCTTGGGGTCGGCCACGCGCTTGAGCGGGATCTGCTGCAACGCGGCGTTGAGGATGGCGTCGTTCTTCACCAGTGCCGAGGCGAACTTGGTATCGGTCAGGCCTGGCAGCAGGGCGTTGCAGCGGATACCGAACGGCGCGCATTCCTTGGCGAAGACCTTGGTCATGTTGATGACCGCCGCCTTGGTCACCGAATAGATGCCCTGGAACAGACCGGGCGAAACCCCGTTGATCGACGCCACGTTGATGATGCTGCCGCCACCCTGCTCACGCATCAGCTTGCCGGCCTCTACCGACATGAAGAAGTAGCCACGGATGTTCACGTCCACGGTTTTCTGGAAAGCACCCGGGTCGGTATCCAGTACGTTGCAGAACTGCGGGTTGGTGGCGGCGTTGTTGACCAGGATGTCCAGCCGCCCGAACTGCTCGCGAATGCCGGCGAACACCTGCTGGATCTGCGCCAGTTCACCGATGTGGCAGGCTACCGCCGTAGCCTTGCCACCGGCGGCGATGATCGCATCGGCCACCTGCTGGCAACCGTCGAGCTTGCGGCTGGACACGATCACATGAGCGCCTTGCTGGGCCAACAGGTGGGCGATGGCCTCGCCGATGCCACGGCTGGCGCCGGAGACGAAGGCAATCTTGCCGTCGAGGTCGAACAGGTGGGTCTTGGACATGCTGGTTTCCTTGTTATCCGTCGTCGAGGTCGTACTCAGAGGCTGGACTTGGCGATGACCTGCAAGGTCATCTGCTCCAGCAAGCGGTTCATGTGGATGAACTGGGCGAAGCGCTTGTCCTGGGTCTGGCCGTGGTAATAGCGGTAGTAGATCTGCTGGACGATACCGGCCAGACGGAACAGGCCATAGCAATAGTAGTAATCGAAGTTGTCCAGGCGGATGCCGGCGCGCTCGGCATAGTAATCGACGAACTGGCGGCGGCTGAGCATGCCCGGGGCGTTGCTCGGCTGGCGACGCATCAGCTGCACCGGCGCGGGGTCGTCAGCCTCGATCCAGTAGGCGAGGCTGTTGCCCAGGTCCATCAGTGGGTCGCCGAGGGTGGTCATTTCCCAGTCCAGCACACCGATGATGCGCATAGGGTTGTCGGCATCGAGGATAACGTTGTCGAAACGGTAGTCGTTATGCACGATGGCGGGCCGTGGGTGGTCGGCGGGCATTTTCTCGTGCAGCCACGCGGTCACCTGTTCCCAGCGCGGGGCGTCGGGGGTCAGGGCCTTTTCATAGCGGCTGGTCCAGCCCTCGATCTGGCGCTGCACATAGCCTTGCGGTTTGCCCAGGTCGGCCAGGCCGCAGGCGTTGTAGTCCACCTGGTGCAGCTCCACCAGGCGGTCGATGAAGCTCTTGCACAGGGCCTCGGTGCGGTTGGCGTCGAGGTCCAGTTCGGCCGGGATGTCAGAGCGCAGGATGATGCCCTTGACCCGGTCCATCACGTAGAACTCGCCGCCGATCAGGCTGCTGTCGGTGCAGTGCACGTAGGCCTTGGGGCAGTAGGGAAAGCCACTGTTCAGCTGGTTGAGGATGCGAAACTCGCGGCCCATGTCGTGGGCCGATTTGGCCTTTTGCCCGAACGGCGGGCGGCGCAGCACGAAGTCGCGGCCCGGGTAGCTGACCAGGTAGGTAAGGTTGGAGGCGCCGCCTGGGAACTGGCTGATGCTCGGCAGGCCATCCAGGCCGGGGATGTGGGCCTTGAGGTAAGGGTCGATGACTGCCGCGTCGAGTTCTTCGCCGTGGCGTACCTGGGTGGGCTGGTCGGTGAGCGTCATGCGTTTTCCTTATTCTCGATCGCAAGGACTATTGGCTAATCTAATGCGCTGGCGATGTTGGAACAAGCGTGCCAGGTGCCATATAGGCGAGGGTGTTGCTGCCTGATCAATTGCCTTGATAACCCCAAACGCGCCCGGCATTTCATGAGTGCCCAAATCTTGAAACCTTGCGCTGTCCTTGTGGGAGCGGGCGCGCCCGCGAACACGGGCGACGCCCGTGCCATCCATCGCGGTGCCTGCTTCGCGGGCTTGCCCGCTCCCACAGTGATCAGCGTTCGATCTGAAGCAGCCAGGCAAAAAAAAACCGAAGCCGGTCAGGCTTCGGTTTTTCGATCAGTGCTATTTCCTGCCCTCAGGACGGGAACAGCTCGCTGAGCTTCATCGACAGCATCATGTCGCCTTCGACGCGCAGCTTGCCGCCCATGAACGCCTGCATGCCGTCGGTTTCGCCGCTGACGATACCCTTCAGGGTTTCACTGTCCATCACCAGGGTGCAGTTGGCATCCGGGTTATCGCCTTCCTGCAGGTCGCAGGTGCCGTCCTTGACGATCAGCGCGTAGTGCTTGCCTTCGTCGGTGATGTTGAAGCCGAACACCAGGTCCAGGCCGGCGGCAGCGGATGGGTTGAACTTCTCTTGCATCTTTTTGACGGCATCAGCTACGGAGGTCATGGCGCATTCCTTATAGAGTGATTTACACGTCCCCGCAGGGACACAACAAGCCGGGCTCATCGATAGGTGACAAGCTCCGGCGCCCTCAACAGCTGCACATGGGCCTGGCTGTTGAAGGAAGCCAGTGCCACGTCGCGGCCGCGGAACTTCAGCTGGCTGAGCGACGTGTTGATGATTTGCCAGTTCAGCGCGAACGCCTGACCGGGGGTTATACGGGTAACCAGGTGGAGCAGGGCGGCAATGGTGCCACCCGAGGTGAAGATGGCGATATTGTCACCGCTACCGGCGGCATCGAGCACGCGCTGCAGGCCGCCATGCACGCGGCTGGTGAACGCCTGCCAGGTCTCCAGGCCATCGTCGGCATGTTCGCCATCGTGCCAGCGCTGCACCATCAGGGCGAACAGGCGCTGGAACTCGCTGCGGTGCTGCGCGCCATTGCGCAGGATGTGCAGGGCGTCGGGCTCTTGCGGCAGCAGGCCGGGCAACAGGGCGCGGATCACACCGTCGGCATCGAACTCGTTGAACGCTACGTCGGTCTCAATTGCGGGCACCGCGCAGCCATTGGCCTGCAGTGCGTGCAGCGCCAGGCGCGCGGTATCCTGCTGGCGGCGCAGGTCGCCCGCTACGCAGCGATCCAGGCGCACGCCCAGCTGGGCCAGGTGCTCACCCAGGGCCTGGCTCTGGCGTTCGCCCACAGGCGACAGGACGTCATAGTCATCGGCGCCGAAGGAGGCTTGGCCATGTCGGATCAGGTAGAGGTTGCCCACGAAAGGTTCCGGCCTGTTGGAGGTTGCTGCGAGGTTAGGATGCGGCACACGGGCTGTCAACGAAAAAACATACAAGCGTTTGAAAAGGTTGTTTGAAAGGTGTTGCCGGCGTTTACAGCGGCTGGCAGCGCCTCAGGCGCAACGGTATGCTTGCTACAGTTACGCGCCGTAGTGGCGCAGGTCTTTAAGGAGTAAACGTGGAGTTTCTTGCTGAATACGCAAGCTTTCTCGCCAAAACCGCCACCCTGGTCATCGCCATTCTGATAGTGCTGTCGGCCATCGCCGGGCTGCGCGGCAAGGGGCGGCGCAAATCGGGTGGGCAATTGCAGGTCACCCGTCTGAACGAGTTCTACAAGGACCTGCGCGAGCGCCTGGAGTCCGGCCTGCTCGACAAGGCCCAGCTCAAGGCTTTGCGCAAGCAGCAGGCCAAGGCGGAAAAGCGGCAGAAAAAAGGCAAGGCCGAGGAAAAAGGTCGGGTCTTCGTGCTGGACTTCGATGGCGACATAAAAGCCTCTGCCACTGAAAGCCTGCGCAACGAAATCACCGCGCTGCTCACCCTCGCCACCCCGCGTGACGAAGTGGTGCTGCGCCTGGAAAGCGGTGGCGGCCTGGTCCACAGCTACGGCCTGGCCGCATCGCAACTGGCGCGCATTCGCCAGGCCGGCATCCCGTTGACCGTGTGTATTGACAAGGTGGCCGCCAGCGGTGGTTACATGATGGCCTGCATCGGCGAGAAGATCGTCAGTGCACCGTTCGCCGTATTGGGTTCCATCGGTGTGGTGGCGCAGCTGCCCAACGTCAACCGCCTGCTGAAGAAGCACGACATCGATTTCGAAGTGCTGACCGCCGGTGAATACAAGCGCACCCTGACCGTGTTCGGCGAGAACACCGAGAAGGGCCGGGAGAAGTTCCAGGAAGACCTGGACATCACCCACCAGCTGTTCAAGGACTTCGTTGCCCGCTATCGTCCACAGTTGCACATCGACGAAGTGGCCACCGGCGAAGTCTGGCTGGGTGTCGCGGCACTCAACCGCAAGCTGGTGGACGAGTTGCAGACCAGCGACGAGTACCTCAGCGCGCGCGCGCGCAATGCCAACCTGTTCCACCTGCACTACGCCGAACGCAAGAGCCTGCAGGAGCGAATCGGCATGGCTGCCAGTGGCACGGTGGAGAACACCGTGGTGGGCTTGTGGAGTAAACTCGGCCGCCTGCGCTAACACCTTGAACCTGTTGAAATTTTTTTTTGATCAGGGGGTTGCAAGGTTAAAGGAATGAAGACATAATGGCGCCCATCGAAACGCAGCAAACTTTGAAAAAGGTTCAGCGTTTCAAGGAGATAGCGAAGCGAAAGCTGCTAGATCCGACCTTTGAGGCCGAGTAGCAAAGTGGTTATGCTCCGGATTGCAAATCCGTCTACGCCGGTTCGATTCCGACCTCGGCCTCCACCATTCGAAAGCCCCGCAGATTAACGTCTGCGGGGTTTTTCTTTGTGCGCAGAAAACCCGGATCGTTTCCGCATCTTTAGGCATCGTTTCCGCATCAGCCCTTTACTTGGTCGGGCTGACCACCTCGCCGACGCGGCGATAAACGCGCTTGGTGATTTCCTCTTTGGAGTGCCCAAGCAGCCGACTGGCGTGGCTGATGTCCTCAATCTCCGACGCTGCCTTCGGCCGAATATCGCGGAACTGGAACTGCCGAACTTTAGCGGCCAGATCAGCGTTGCCATCGGCCGTCAGCTTCCGAGCGGCCTTGTCGCGTGCTTCGCTGAAGCGGTTCCTGAGCATTTCCCAGCTCATTCGCAAGCCCGAGTCGTTGGTGATGAGGCGAGAGTTACGCACGCCCTGCAGCTTGCGACGTTCAAGTAAGGCCTCAATGAACAGGCCAAGTCCAGTCAGTTCACCATTTACGTGCCTGCGGATGCGCAGTTTCTTGTCGGTCTTGTTCTGGTCAACCCACAGGTAGTCCTCGTCGAGGTCGACGGTGCTGAACTTCAGTGTGTCGGCAGGGCGTTGGCCGGCGAGGTAGGCGAGATCCATAGCGTCCTTGAGGCCCTGGTCGCCCTCGGCATATAACGCATCCCAGATTTCGTCGGCCGCGTAGAAGTCGCGTACCTTCTCCTTGTTGCGGCGAACTGCCAGGCATGGGTTGCGCTCGGCAAAACCCCATTCCATGGCCATGGTGAAAACGTGCGAGAGCAGGGCGATCTCCCGGTTTGCCCGAGTTTTGGCACTGCGGGCGTCCCGGTACTGGGCAATGACCGGCGGACTGACTGCCTCGATCGGCGCGTCAGCGAAAGCCTTGCGCAGGCGCTCCAGCTCGTACTTGTTGTCCTTTTGCGTGCGTGGCGACTTGCCCGGGATGATGTCCCGCTCGTACCGGTCAAACAGCTCACCCATCGTTGCCATCACTTTCGGCTTCGCCTTGTGCTCCAGGCGGGCCCATTCCAACTTGGCCTCAGCGAGGTCAGTCCCCAGTGGCACTTCCTGCCGCTTCCCGTCTGCATCCCTCCCGTCGTAGTAGTAGCCAACCCACAGCTTGCCGCTTTTGAGCTTGCGGACCCGCCGCAGCATTCTGGGCGGCAGGTCCTTGTTCGATGCCTTCCGGTTGCGCATCCGTTACCCCACGCGCGATAAGTCCAATGTCCAGGTTTCAGTTGTTGCATTCGTCGTGTTTGGCTTCACACCAGCCATTTGCAGGCGGGCGTATACCCGCCCCACAACGGGCCGCCGGGCCCGGGTAAGCGTGTACTGCCAGCCGTTATTGGCCAGCCAGGCGATTTGTTTGCTCGGGATCTGGTAGCCGGTGATGCGGATCACCTCTTCCTCGTCGAGAAACTCGCTTGCATGTTCCATGGGATGGTCTCCACGCCGCCGGTGGCGGCAGGTTGGTGGTCAGTCGCAGCTGCTGGAGCTGGATCCGCTGTCGCTGGAACTGCTGCTGTCGCTCGACGAGTAGCTGCTGCCGCTGTCGTAGCTGCTGTAGTCACGACTGGCGCACGAACTGCTCGAGCGAGTCGGCTCGTAGCTGTCCGCCAGATGTATGGGATGCATGGGGCTGACCGGGCTCATGGGGTTGAGCGGGTTGAGCATCGGGTCTTGCCGGCCAGATGCCGGGCTGTGGCCACGGGCATACCCGGTCGGGCCGAGCGCGGCGCGTTGTGCCGGCTTCTTCTTGCGCTTGAACAGGAGTGCCAGAAATTGAGCATGAGTCTCTCCATGCCCGCGCATGTCGGCGGGCTTAAATTGTAGGGAAAGGGTTATGGCTTCGGGTAGCCGTCGGCGATGCGCTCAGCGATGTCTTCGAGCTTCTCGGCCATGGCGTACATGTCGTTGTTGTCTCGGCGCGATACGACACCGGACCTGGTGACATTGCGACCGCCGATGATCCAGGCGGCCAGCAGAATGAGCGCGGATTCCAGTTGCCGCCTTAGCCAGCCTGTATGCGGGATCACGGCATCAGCTCCTTCGGCACCTGGACGGTATCGCCGAGCTTGTGGTTGACGAGGCCCCGGCAGAATGCGATCAGCGCGGTTGGGCCGTAGCACCAGACTCCTGCGCCGGCCGGGCCACCGGCGTAACACAGATCGGCAGGCAGCCCGGGAATGTGCTGAGCGGTGCCGCTGTGCTTGTCGATCAGTTGGCCGCCCTGTGCCCAGTTGGTGGATGGTCTCCAGCCGAAGCCCGCTGCTCCGCCGCGGATACTGATGCTGCAAGGCAAGCCGCCAGGGTGCCACACGGTTGTACGGCACTCGGGATCTATACCGAACCCCTCAGCCATGGCCACAGCCCAGTCCAGGTGCGCGCCGGCCAGGTTGGATACCCTCACTTCGATCAGGCCGGTCATGACTGCACCTTGTGGCGGACCCATACGCAGACAGGACCGTCTTCGGTGTCGTGGATCGAAAAGATGAACCAGCCTTCACCGGTCGGCTTGCTCGGCTGCCAAGCCGTGCAGTCATAGTCGCCGCCGGCGTCGAGCCATTCCGCATTCAGCTCTTCCGGGCCGTCGTTCTCCATCTCGAGCACGCAGTACTCCAGACCGTGGTCGCCGAACCAGCTGAATGGCAGTGCGCATTCGTCGCCGTCGTCCGGCCAGGCCGGATGGGTCCAGAAGCCGTATTCGTCGCGAGCGACCTGCAGCTGCTGGATGAGTTGCTTTTCTGCGGGCATGACTTCTTCCTTGGCCGCTCCTGCGACCGGCTTGTGCTTAAATGGCGGGGTTTCGATATGGATCTTTCAGTTAAGGAGAACGCTATGTTTGCTTGTGGTATCGCCCTGCTTGCTGTCGGCTTGGGCACCTCAATGCCAGGCCTCTGGATACCAGGCGCCGCTCTCATGGCTGCTGGAGCAGTGAAGCGCGTCCGAAGCTGACCCTTGGCCGCCATATCGCGGCAGTGAATAGAGGGGAGAGGGGGGTACAGCTGATTGGAGTACAAATGTGCTCCAGTTTTTAGAGTGATCGAATAAGTAGCAGGTGATATTGTTGTGGCATTACAAAGGAGGATGTGCCGCAATGAGGCAGTGGCTCTACGAAAAGTCTTTTGTGTTGTGCTGCTGGTCTGTGGCTATCTACATTCTGATCTGGTGCACCGTTTCTTACATCGGCGTTTATGTCACCTACTTCTTGGTGCCTATAATCTTGGTATCGGGCTTCCTCGCGTATTGTCTTTCCCCTCCCGAAAAATAGGCCGAGAACGCTGAAGGCTGCCATTTCATGAGTCACTTCGGCTGTTCAATCTGGCGCTGTAGTCGGTTTCCAATCCATCTCACTACAAACACGGCCTTGCTGTTGCCGATCGCCTTGTAGCGCGGACCATCGGGGCATTCCTCTGCGGGCTTGCCGCGATAGGGGATCAGGGTGTGGTTGTCAGGGAATCCTTGGCATCTCTCCCATTCGAGAGGGCTTGTTCTGTGAACCCCGCTGGGCTCCAGTACATATGCCTCTCGGTCATCGAGAGCGCCCCCCCTTGAGCCGTGAGAGTAGGATGAAGTGCGAACTTCTCCGGCCGTCCCGGTGGGCTATCCCTGCGAGTGCCTTCGCGCTCAAAAAGTACTTCGAGGGGATCGAACCTTGCTCTAGCACTTGCGACAACGAACACACGGCGGCGTCGTTGGGCCAGGCCGAAATATTGGGCATCCAGAACCCGCCATGCGGCTGTTCGCGTGGGTCCATACACACAACCAGCGTCCTTCCATTTGCCCCCTGGCGGTTGGAGTTCTTCGGATTCGCCCACCAGGGCGCCGAGGAAGCAGCCAAACGCGTTACCTTTGTCGGAGAGGACACCGGGGACATTTTCCCAGAGGCAGACGGCCTCGGGTTCGCCGCGCATGGTTCGAACATGGTTAATTGCATCGAACAGCTCCATGTATTTGATGGTGAGGGCGCCGCGGGGATCGGCGAGGCCTTCGCGCATGCCTGCCACGCTGAACGCTTGGCAGGGTGTTCCGCCGACCAAGACATCGGGTGCCCGGATCTTGCCGGACAGTACCATGGCCGCCAGGCAGGTCATGTCGCCGTGGTTTGGTGTCTTGGGGTAGTGGTAGGCCAGCACCGCGCAGGGAAATGGCTCGATCTCGGCGTACCACTCGGCACGCCAGCCCAGTGGGTGCCAACCTACGGTCGCAGCTTCAATGCCACTGCAGACACTGCCATAGCTTATGGCCATCATGTATCATCTCCCAGATTATATGCGGAGGTTTTATGAGTTCCCAATCCTCGATACCTAAAGATTTACCTCTATTCGAGGCAGAAATTGAATATAAGGTGCTAAGTTTAGCGAAGCGAAAGCGGCGCAATCAAGTAGTGCTAATAATCAGCTTGTTGATATCCGTTCTCTTGTATTCCTCAGCATCAGCTAGAAATGACAGGATTCTAGGAGTCATTCCTTTTCCAGACGAATTTTCTGTAATCGGCTCAAGTTTTTCATTTTTGTTTTCAATCGGCTTTGTACTTTATTTTTATGTGCAGGGCGAGCCGTTCTGGTTGTTTCCAAAAAAACAATCGGATGACCTCGTTAAGCCTGGTGTTGAAAATGATGTGATTGAGCGTGTGATGTCGGTCGAGAATGACCTTATGTCGCTTGCTGAGAAAGTGAAAGGTTTTGATTATAAAAAACGAGAAAAGCTGGTTAGTGAAACCGTTGAGGAAATAAAAAAGAAGGCGTCCGATGAAATATGGGATGAGCTAACTGATCAAGCAGATGAAATACCTAGGACCAAAAGAGCATTAGCACCTATCGATGACGCATATTTTAAGGCTAGGGCACGACTGCTTTCAGAGGTTGCGGCTCTAGGTCGTCGAGGAACTGCTAATCTTGTGTTTGGAGTAGTTACAACTGTAGCGGCTCTGGGGATTTTGCTATCAATGGCGATGAATACTGTTCGCCCAGAGAACTATAGACTGGTTTTCCTAGCGGCGAAGTTGATATTGCGATCCTGATTTTGATGTTTGTTCCAAAGCTTTCTCTGGCTTTGTTCGTTCAAGTATTCGCTCTGTTTTTCTTGCGTCTTTATAAGGCTGGATTTGCAGAAATTAAGTATTTTCAAAATGAGCTAACGAATTTGGAGGCCAAGTATTTGGGAGTGGTCTCTTCGATATTGGCTAAGGATGAACAGGCAGTTCGAGATGCTAGCAGGGCGTTGCTGGCAGTAGAGCGTAATCATATATTGTCAGCAGGTCAGAGTACAGTGGAGCTAGAAAAGCAAAAGATAGAAAGCCGCAGCTCCGCTGAAGTGCTTAAGCTGCTTCCAAAAATATTAGGGAAGCGAAATATTGAGTGATGGTAATTTCTATGTTACAGCGGACTTTGCGGCGTCGACTCGCCCGGCTGGGCCAGTGAAATGAAATTTGGACCAATTTAGATAAGGTATGTCATGGATAAAATACTACTAACCGCTTTTCTAACAGCGTTGGCAGGGTTTATCACCGCTGCGCTTAGTATTGTTAAGCTAGTGAATGAAAAGGAAAGTAAAACTACTGATTATCGTCAGGCTTGGACTGAGTCGGTACGTGGCGCTCTAGCAGAGCTTATTGCGAAGATAAATGCACAGGCGACTACGGTTGTTGGTGCAAGAAAGTTAAGTTCTAGTCATGAAAGATTGACCAGGGAGTACGCCGCTTTAGATGGGGCTGAGAAGGAGGTGAAAAAATCCTTAGCGGATTTTCACCGTGAAGCTTTCAAAGATGGACTTGAGCGAGCTAACGCACTTACTCAAGAGGTCTATCATGCATATTCTAAGGTATGTCTTCATTTTAAGCCTGATGATTTAAGTTTCAGCAGGATAGAAAACAAATTTGATTATTGCAGGGCGAAGCTTGGCGAGCTAAAAGAAGAAGCAGATATACAGAAACTTGGTGTTATCAAGGAGCAGATTCACGGCGCGACTAGTGAAATAACAAATATGTCCAGAGGCATTTTGAAGGCCGAGTGGGAGACCGTAAAATTGGGCGAGCCTGCCTACAAGTCGACCAAAAAATGGTCAGTTTGGTTTTGTGTTGTCATGTTCTTCTTGCTCGTAACTATCGGGGTACATGCCGGTATTTCCTACATTGAAACCGATTCCAAGCATAGCTCTAACACTACGGCAAGTCAGGGGAAATAGTCGGGACGCTCTATAGCGGTTCCTTAGTGCAGGGACTCAGCTCTCATGACTCTATACCAGTGTTCGCTGCGCCTGCCTCCATCGCATCTACAAACCGCATCGCCGTCCGGTAGCTGTAACCATGCTGATGGGGCGCGAAATCGTCGGGCGCTGCCCTGTGTGCGAGAAAGCGGCCGTTGCCGAGCGCCAGGCCAAGCAGCAGGCCGAGGAAACCCGACTGAAGCGCGAGGCCATGACCCGTAAGCTGGGTTCGGCGATGATCCCGAAGCGCTTCGCCGACCGCACCCTGGCCAACTACCGCGTCGAGCACGAAGGGCAGCGCAAGGCCCTTGCCTACTGTACTCGCTACGTGGCGGCGTTCTCGGAGATCGAGCGCACTGGCCGCTGCCTGATGCTGCTGGGCAAGGTCGGCACTGGCAAGACTCATCTGGGTGCCGGCATGGCCACCGAGCTGATGCGCAATACCTCGGCCACCGCCGTCTACCGCACGGTGGGCGCGATTCTGCAGTCCATCCGGGCGACCTACGACCGCCACAGCGAACAGTCCGAGGCCGACATCCTGTCCAGCCTGATCGAACCTTCGCTGCTGGTGCTGGACGAGGTCGGGGTGAGCAAGGAGCAGCCGAGCGAATTCGAGCTGACCACTCTGTTCTCGATCATCAACGGGCGCTACGAGCAGATGCGCCCCACGGTGGTGATTTCCAACCTGGAGGCCAGCCAGCTGCGCCACGCCATGGGCGAGCGGTGCTATGACCGCCTGGGGGTGGTGGCGGATGGATGGAGCGGGGGTTCCTAATTGCGTGTCGCCCACGCTGGCTCTGATGCATCAGGCGGCACCGCAGGTATCTGCCAGTCGAAACTACAGCATCACTGACGACTGGGCGCTTGCGATCGATAACGCAGTGGCCAGGCTCGCGCATCGGGATCTGCAAATAGGCGACATTGTCTGGCTGTACTACGGTGCTAAATGGCCCATGCTTCGGGTTGGTTAGCACTTCGGGATCAGCGAGGGAAAAGCCAGGGAGTTAGCCAGGGCAGGGGCAGCCTGGATCGATTGCGCTGTAAGTGCCATGCGCGAAGTGGCATGAAGTGCGAATTGCATGGATGTGAACATACTCTTTCACTCCTGCTGGCTGGTCAGTTGAAGTAAAAACGTTAGAGGCTATGCGCATAGACATTCGTCGTTGATGGGGCGCTGCAGGATACCACGAGCATGTGCTGGTTAAGTCGTAGGGAAACGGTTGGCCAGTGCAGGTCTAGGAAAGTTTGCGTAACTCACAGGCTGGCTCAGTTGGCTTCCCTCAGCAATAGCTCAGGACCTTGCTTTTTAATTTCTGCTGAGCAGCTTGCGACTGAAGTGGTCTAATAGCGATTGGCTATTAGTCGTCGGGAGATAATTATAAATAAGAATTGTCGTAAACTTGTCTGCCCCTTTTGGGCTGCTACTTTATTGATATGAGGGTAACGACACAGATGCCAAAGCGCCGCGCAAAAAATTGGAAGTTTAATTAACTTGTTTGGAGATATAATAAATGCCCAGCACGCGTTTGCGCACGCTCTTTACTGTGACGATACTAGTTGCTCCTATCGCAGCCTGCACGCCCACTATCTACAAAGATGAGATATCCGCATTCAGTAAAGCTGTTGACGAATCCGCGGCCGCCTTCACAGGTCTCCACGAGAGAACACTTGTAAGACATAAGTTGTTAGAGCAGGAAAGGTTCTCCGAACAAGGAGTGTCATTGGGTGTTTCGGATAAATGTAACGATATTGTGACCTCGCAACTGCCTAGAGACACCCAATGTCTGGCAGATTGGGCCAAATATCGCTCGATGTCAGAGTCAACGCGCGGAAATCCGCCACCATGTCCTGGGGCGACTAACGCCGTAAAAAATGGTGAGCTCGCTTTTTATGATTTAACTGAGCTTGCGAAAGAAGAAGAAATCAACTGCCGCATAGGGATTGTGGAGCGTGGAGTGTTGAACACAGAAGCGATTCGCAATAGTGAAGTCGTATTGACTCAATCATTAAAGCTGGTTCCAGCTCTGAGAGCTTACGCAGTTGAGCTAACGGCAATTGCTGGGGCCGAAGACCAGGAAGCCTTGCAGAGCTCCCTAGTAAAAGCTAAGTCTCAGATTCAAAAGCTTGGGGAAAGCATTGATAATTTAGATGGCAAGAAGTCGCCATATACGGCAACAATATCTCCCATCAGTGATCTGATAGGTTCAGCTTTAACTACCACTCTTGAATATCGGCGGGCCAGAGCACTGGCCTCCATTGCCAGAGCTGCAGACCCCGTCGTCACTCGTACAGCGATGATTTTGTCAAATGTAGCCATGCCGATGACAGCTATGGAGTTGCAGGATGCGGGTACAGAATACTTGGAGTCCTTCAATGCGGGTGGGGCCCTGCAAGGTACGGCTTTAGCCGCCGCCTATGAAACGTCGCGTGCAGCGAGAGAACGCTACCTAACTCTATACACTACAAGTCCGACGCCTGTTTTTAAATCCATGGCCGAAGCGCACCATCAATTAGCAGAAGCACTGTCGGACCCCAAGCTTCAGTACGAAGCTGTAAAAACTGCTGTTGAGGATTTCTCGGAAAAGGCCAAAGCTGCATACGATGCTTATAAAAACGCCAGGACTCAGATTCAGGAAGAGGAAAAGGCAAAGGCAGAAGTGGAAGAAGAGGCTGCAGAAGCAGAGGCAGAGGCAGGCTAAATTTGAATGTCGCGAAATTAAACGCTGTGTCCGGAGCAGACCATGACTAACACATTAACGCCGTCCGATATTTTGGTAAGTGCAACTGATGAAGTAGGTAGCGCTCTAGCAGTCGTAAGGTCTCAAGCCCTGGCTGCAACTGGCGAGGCTCGGGAGCAATTACTTGAGGAATACAAAAAACTCATAAAAAAACTTCAAAGGCTGATGATCTTAAATTTAAAGGAAATCGACAATCAAGACACAATTGTTCAGGCGGTCCAAGACTTAACCGCCCTAACGCAACAAATGGCAAAAGCTCGGCGCGAGATGGCGGATGCTACCTCTACGATAGAAAAAACAACACAAATATTAAAGTATGTTGATGAATTTATTAAAGTCTTAGTGGCTCTGGGTCTGTTGGCTTAAGACTTAGTTAAATCGCTGCTATCCTTTTGCGGTGGTTCTAGTAGATAATTAAATTTATATAGTTGTGATGCCGAAGCTGATCGGCCGTGCCGCTGTGCAGCCCGAGGGGCTAAACTGAGCAATTGGCGCGATTTTGCATAGAAAGAAAAATAGGGCTTTTCCGCACGGAATAGATCTGATTTTATAGCAGTATGTGTTGCTGTGAACACAGCGCGACGCTTTTAAGAACCCGGCCACTGTGCTGGGTTTTTTATGACTATTTACAAACCCTGCCATCGTGCGGGGTTTTTTCGTTTTCGGCCCTACGTCTGCTCCTCGCTTCCAGCGGATGGCAGTGATGAGCCGACCCAAATTGAGGATTGCAGATGAACAACGAGCATCAGGCGCTCGCTGATGTGCCCTTGTGGCTGTTGGTGCTGCTTAGTATGGCTGGTCTGCCCTGGTGCTCGCGCATACGCGTCTGGCCACCAATCGCATCAAGCCTGGTATTGCCGCGGTCATGGGTAAGCGCCTGGATCGGCCCACCCCTACCACCATGCGTAGCCTGTTTGCCCAGTCAGCGACCAAGAGTCGCGCTGCGAAAGTCTGGTTCAAGGACCAATGGACCACGGGCATACCTGCTGACACTTACCTACAGTAGGCGGTGCAGGGCGGGATGCGGCCGCAAAAGAGGTTTGAGAAATCGCTGATTGCCCAAGGCCTGATGAAGGCCGGGCAGTACGCGCTGCCCAATCCTGGGTTGTTGAACCAGTACGGCAACGTCTCGCGTGGCGTGATGACTCGCATCCTGTCAGGCCTTGGTGCTGCCGAGGGTTGGCGCGGCTATCAGGCCAATGCCACGGGCAGTAAGCGCAGTCGGCGCAAGGGTAACGCTGAGCGCTATTTCGTCGGCACGATCGGCGTGGACGCCGGCGTTTGGGAGCGCAAGCCGCATAAGCACGTTGTCCCGGTGTTCCTCTACACCAATGGTGCGCCGCAGTACCGCGTTATTTTTCCGTTCTTCAAGATCGGCGAGAACATAGCCAAGGCGCACGGGCAGGACGAGCTGGCCAATGCCCTACGCGAGGCGATCCTTTCCGCGAAGTGAGGGCACTCGAGGCGCGGCAGAGGCCCCCGGAGCCTCGGAGGCGCCCCCCGGCAACGGGTCCTCCCGGACCCGCCCGGCATAGGGGGTAATTCGGGCCCCGCCTTTTCGCTATGTATGACCCAAATTCGGAGGTTGGTTGTTGTTTAGTCCATGACAAATCCAACGATTACCCGACAGCCGTATTGGCTGAACAAAAAACGCATGGCCGAAAGCCTCGGGATTTCGGTTCAAGCCTTTGACAAATGGGGGGCGAGCCGGTCCAGAAGATCGGCCGAGAGTCGTTCTACGACGTTCGTTCGGTGGTGGATATCGCCACCGATTTTGTGAAGGTCGGCAAGGACCAAGGCAAGCTGAAAACCTTCGTCAACACCACCCTCGGGGAGGTGTGGGAGGAAGACCAGGGCGAAAAACTCGACTGGGAGCAGCTGCGCGACCGCCGCGAGGTGTTTGGCGAAGTGCCCGCCAGGGCGGTGGCTTTGTTCGGTGGGATCGACACCCAAGACGACCGCTACGAGGGCCGGGTTTGGGCTTACGGCCCGGGCGAGGAAGCCTGGTTGGTGCACCGGTTTATTCTCACTGGCGACCCGGCCAGCATCGAGCTGCGGCGCAAAGTGGGGCGTGAGATTCACCGTCATTTCAAGCGTGCTGACGGCACGGTCATGCGCGTGGAGCGCTAGTGTTGGGACTCGGGCGGCCACTACTCCGACGAGGTGCGCGCGGAGAGCCGCAAGCATGGCGTGCAGTGGGTGATCCCGATTTTCGGGGCCAGCACCTACGGCAAGCCCATTGCCAACTTCCCGCGCAAGAAAGACAAGCGCAGCAAGGTCTACGTGACCGAGGTCGGCACGGACAACGCCAAGGAGCTGATTTACAGCCGCTTGAAGCTGCAGCCGGACGGGCCGCGCCCGGTGCCTGGTTGCATCCACCTGCCAGCCGACGAGCTGATTTGTGACGAAAACGAGCTGCAACAGCTGACCAGCGAGCGCAAGAAATGGGCGGTGATCAAGGGCCGGCGCGTCATGCGCTGGGATGCCGGCGGCCGCCGTAACGAAGCGCTCGATTGCGCCGTGTATGCCCTGGCCGCGCTGCGTATCAGTCAGCAGCGGTTCGGCTTGGACCTCGATCTGTTGGCCAGCCAGAACCCCGACACCGGGGTATGGGAAGTGGAAGACGACGAAGACGACGCGCCCCAGCCGGAGGCGCCGCCGTCACCGGCTGAGTTGCCGGCACCGGCGCCTACGTCTGAGCCGGAACCCCAACCCCAACCCGCCGGCGGCGATTGGATCAATACAGGAGGCAGCGGATGGCTGTAACAACTGCGCAGGACATGGTCGATATCTACCTGCAGGCCGAGCGCGATCTGCTGGAGGGTGGTAAAGACGTACAGATCAACGGCCGACGAATGACGATGGCGGAGCTTCCGCAGATTCGCGCAGGCCGACTGGAGTGGGAGCGCCGGGTATCGGCCGAGGCCCGCAGGGGCCGTTCGGGGCATTCCCTAGCGGTGTTCGGATGATCGGGGAGCTGCTGGACCGGGCCATTGCGCCCTGGGCGCCCAAGAAGGCCTTGGAGCGCATGCACGCGCGTAGCGTGATCATGGCCTACGAGGCCGCCAAACCCTCACGGACCCATAAAGCGATACGCGAGACGCGCAGCGCCGATGCGGCCCTGCAACCGGCGTTGCAATCCATCCGCGAGCAAATCCGCGCCTTGGAAGAGAACCACGACCTTGTCACCGGTCTTTTTGATCGGATGGACGAGCGCGTTGTGGGCGGCCCACGCCTGACGATTTCGTGCTGCCCGGCGTTGGCCAGCAGCAGGCGCAACGGTCGTTCAACTTCGCGCCCGGTATGGTGTTTGACAACCTGCTGCCTGGCGAGGAAGTGGGCACGGTCGAGAGCAACCGGCCGAAGGCATCCAATGTTGCCGCAGACGCGTTCTCCCTAGGAGGCCTGGATACCAGCAATGTGGAGCGCTTCACCGCTGGTGCCGGCGTCGGTTCGGTGCTCCCCGTATCTGACTGGGTGCAGATCTCCAAGGTCACCTCGTTCACTTCCTCGGGCGGCGAGCAGCAGTATGCGACCGTTGGTTACCTGGAGGATGACGACGACAAGCAGTTCCCTACCAACCGGAACCCAACCAGCTTGTCGATTGTGGTCGAGGACCAGCCCGCCGCCGCGTACGTCGAGGCCGTGGAAGGCTACGACGCCTCCAAGGAACTGGCCGTGATCCGCATGAAGCTCCGCAACGGTGACCAGATCCTGTACCCGGGCTACGTCAGCATCACTCCCGACCCGACCATGGAGCGGAACAACGTGATGACCCGCACCATCAGCGTCGGCCTTTCGGCACGCTCGCTTCGTTACCTGGCCGGCGCGTAAGGAGTCCTCATGGCGAAGATCAAGATTGCGCAGAATCCCACGTTCACCGCTGAGGTGAAGATTCCGCGCGTTGGGGAAGAGCCGGTGCCGGTGGAGTTCACCTTCCGCTACCTCGACCGCACCGCGCTGGCCAAGCTCTACGACGGCTGGAACCAAGCGTCCGAAGCCAACGCCGAGAAGACCAAGGCTGAAAGCGCAAGCCTAGAGCAGTTCACCGCCGGTCAAATCCAGTTGCAGGCCGAGCAGATCAAGGCTGTCACT
The DNA here is from genome assembly GCF_002113165.1 of Pseudomonas sp. B19(2017). Lineage (NCBI taxonomy): Bacteria > Pseudomonadati > Pseudomonadota > Gammaproteobacteria > Pseudomonadales > Pseudomonadaceae > Pseudomonas > Pseudomonas sp. B19(2017). Next base: position 366,085 of record NZ_NEJR01000002.1, on the reverse strand, counting down.
GTCGGCTGGGGCTTCGACGACAAGTTCACCGACGAAGCCATCCGTGACCTGGTGACCACTTGCGTCGGTGCGCCGCAAGCCGTTCTGGACGCCTACCAGGAAGCATACAATCCGGCCCGCCTGGGAAACTGAAGGCGGCGGCGCGGGCCTTGTATGAGCAATGTCCCTCCGCCGAGCAGCTAGCGTTTCTGGGGCTCACCCTGGACGACATTGAAACCGAGGATGTAGAGGTCTGGCCAGATATATGGCCGGCCTTCTGTCTATTTGAAGCGCTGGGCACCCAATGGCGCTTGGGGCCGGGCGGGCCGTCAGGGCTCGATTACGCCGCTATCCCCGGGACCGCCAAGATGCTTGGCCTGAAGCGACGCGAGTTGTCGGAAGCCTTTCATGATCTCCGCCTCATGGAGAACGAGGCGCTGGCAGTAATGGCCGAGGCGGCAAAGTAGGGCAGGCCATCAGAAATCATCGTGTCGGACGGCCCATGGTTCGACCGGGCGCGCTTTAGGTAGCGTCATTAGGATGCCGACTAAAAATGAAAAGACTGTCTCAAGCTACCTCTATCACAACAGAGTTAGGCATGGCTGGGTTGCCAAAGCAACAGCTGACTAGCACAGAACCACCCAGGATTTCGCATGCACGTGTTACCCATGAGGCTTGGGCGAGAGTAGGCTCAGTTGACATAGAGCCTGAAAATGCTGCTCTGAAAGTCCATAACCAGCCTACCTGTTTTTAAGACCAGAACCCCGATAATCAGGCTTTGACCACTGCTGGGGTCATCCACCAGCGGTGCGGAAAATATATCCGTCTCATACTGATATCCGATTTCAGGGAAAAAAACATGAGCTAGATGGTGTGTCGCATCTGTCCAGCCATTCGCACTGCGTATCTTCGTAAAACCTAGTTGAGGGCACCCGGCTTCGGCAAGTAGCTGGGGGGTGGCGTAATTGTTGTCCGCACCCGTGTCAACTAAAGCATAGACAGATCGGAATCCAGTGATCTCCCTCGGGCCTTTGCCATGATCGGGATCGTGTCGCAGAGCGGCAACCACAACAGGTCGGCCGGGAGGGAAATCGGTTACCTCCCCATCTGAATGCATGAATCGGATTTGTACATACCTTCGTCCTTCAGGCACTGCGTAATGGCTCACTTAATGATTCCTTCATTCCTTTGGAGGCATAACGCTACTACGCCAGCGCCCAGGCCACGTACTGGCTTTCCATCCAGCCCAGACTGTGGATGGTAGTTCGGATATCCTAGATCTTTCTCTCTAGGATCAGGCGCATGGAAACAGGGAAGGTGTCACTGGTCGACGTGATCACATTGCTGATCGCTCTATTGAGCCTCCTAGCTTGGTGGGCGCTCAGGAGAACAAAAATGGCCGAGCTCTTTGCCCTGCGGCAAAGCATCGTGACAAAGGCGGAGCAAGCCCGATCGGAATGGCACAAGCTCAATAGGGAAAACGAGACCCTGATCAGAGATGTGAGGCATCGTTTCTCTGCCGAGTTGCCTGAGGTGGCTGCTCTGTTGGATTTCCTGATAGGTCAACGTGAGCACTTTGCGCGTTGTCTTCGAGATTCGGCTGCCCTAGCAGAGGATGTCCATGCTACCGTGGATACATTCAATGAGAAGAAATGCCGGCTTTATCTTCGGTATATTGAGCCGAGTCTCGAAAAGCTGGCGCGCAACCAGGGTGTTTCGACAAAAAGATACGAGGAGATTCTGGGCCGAATGCAGGAAGCCTCGAGTCCCGAGCCTAGAGCCTAGGCAGTGCTTCACTGGCTTTCCGTCCAAGGTGGATGGGCGGACAGCTAGCATACAAGGCTCATTGTCAGTAAAGATGGCACTTTGTTCAGGGAGGGGCAGGACAATGTTCAAATTTTTGGTCGGTAGCGGGCTATTGATCACCATGGCTACCCTATTCGGGTGCGTAGACACCCAGCAAGTATCGTTGACTGGTCGTAAGCACCCATCTGGTTGGTCTGATCAGATTCGGGAATTGGCTGGCCACTCGTGGCTACCAGCACAGCTAGCCTTCAACGTCTACAAGGAGCAACCAGAGTTTGACGTCTCAGCCCGTTATCATTTGATCAGAGATTTTGAGGAGCGGAAGATCGATTTCTTTGCATCTCTCTATAAGGAGAATGACAAGGAAAACTATATTCTCGCGTTCCGCGGTACAGATTCATTGGCAGATTTTGAAGCGGGAAATAACCCATTCTTCCAAGGGCAGAACGAGTATGCCCTGACCGTTTACGATCAGGTTCTAGCTTCGTACTCCCCAAAAGAAATAACTGTGGTAGGCCATTCTCTTGGAGGTGCGATCGCGATCCACGTTTCGCTCAATCGGGCAAACGTTAAGGCTTACACATTCAATGGCAGTCCGGTATTTCACTCCGATGGAGTCCCGTTTGAAAATGAGCGCTACAGCATCGTCGAATATGGAGAAGTGCTTAAGATAGGCCGTTTCTTTGGTCGCGAGGCTACTCAGCTCTATACGTCAATTGGGTGCACGAACGAGAAGAACCCATTCCCTCAGCACGCTATGAAATTGCTTGCAAGTTGTCTGACTAAAATCGCATCCGATGCGGAGAGAACTTCGAGTCTAGGTGCGCATCGGGACCAGATCGGAATGGATCTTCCACCTGTAGCCAAGCGGGATGGCCGAGAACGATACATCGACCTAATCATAGCCAAGTAACTTAAGCCCAGCCCTGCGCCGGGCTTTTGCTCTTGCGTGTCTGCTACATTTCCAAGCTGGTTATTCGGTCAGTGGATTATCTGTAATGGCGTTGGTAGAGCAGCTCGAAGCAGCGTTTGGCCACAGTCCTGAAGTGGCCGGCGGTCAATACCATCAAACCAACTACGCTGTATGCTCCGACACCTAGAGTGGTGATGCCAACCTCGTTTGTAGCTTGGATCAGGCCCGGCATTACACCCAACACAGCCAGTGTTAGAGCCCATGCGATAAATTTGCTTGCGCCGCCAATTGGAGCCAGGGCCCAGCTACTGACCTCCGACCAAGGCCGCTTGCTTTCGTTTCGGATCAACTGGACTGCTCTCTTGAGCATCTTCACTTCTGCCTCCAAATATCTCTAATCGTCTTGAAGGCCAAACGCTACTACAGCGGTGGTTGGGCGGGTTACTGGTTTTCCGTCCAGGGTGGAGGGGTAGACAGGGTGACCATTCATCCGCATCAACCCAGCAGGTGCCATCGGAATGGTGGCATTGGTGTTGGCAACCCTTTACCATGCTGCCGCCTTTTACCATGGAGCCGGGTTGATGACTGGGTTGGTGCTTGAAGCAAGCCACGAGATTTACTTCTCAACAAAGAACGAGATTCCTATCGCTGATGTGGTTACCTCGTTGCTTGCCTTCGAGAGGATCATCAAGCAAAGCCCGCAGGTCCTTTCCGCTCTCACCGGCGCAGAAATTGACCACATTGAAGTTTTCGTCGAAGAGTTGCACTCTGGCAGCTTGGATGCGAAGTATCTGCTCAAGCTGTTTTTCAAGGATGAGGAGGAGCTGGAGAAGTTTCTCGGCTCGATTAGGGAAAAACTCAAGGAGCATCCCGTGGTGCGAAACACGCTTCTGACAGCCGTAATCGCGGGAATGGTAGGGTACGGCCTATTCGCAGCAGCGAAGATCGTAAACAGCCCGGAAGCCGCCGCCACGATTCAGGCTAACAACAACGTGGTCATCAACATCGGTGCCGGCGAGGTCAACATGACACCGGAGCAATTCACTGCAGTGGTTCACGCAGCCATCCGGGATAAGAAGGCGCTTGCCAAGGACAGCGTGAGATTCATGGCGCCTGCTCGTACAGACAAAGAGTCTCAGGTTGTTTTCGATGGGAACGAGCAGATCGTCATCCCCAAGGAGACGGTTCAGGTAGCGCCTTCAAGCGTCGATGTCGTCAGGGACCAGATTGAGGACCGACTTCCGGACGTGGACCTTCATATCCGAGCTACAAACTTAGATAGCAAAACTACTGGGTGGGGCGGCCTTATTCCAGGCGTTGTTGACCGTCGAATCCCTATCGAGCTTGCCGAAGACATTGACCCTAAGGATGTGGCTGGAAAATTTAAGCTTAGGGCCGACGTGATCGTCATCTATGAGCCGAAAGGCAAAGCGAAAAAGCTTACTCCAGTCAAAATAATGGTTACCGGCTTGGTCGAGTAATCTACAAGCCCAGCCCCGCGCTGGGCTTTTTGTGTCTGACGCTCAAAATGGCTGCATACCACCTGTACTGGCTTCAGATCGCGTCATGAGTGAAATTATCTTTTAATCGGTGATTCAAAGTACTCGAACAGATCAGCTGCAGGGCAATAGCCACCTCCGAGTGCCTGGAACTCCGGGCCGAGGCGCTTCGCCACTTGGTATGCTTCAAGTGGCTCTCGGTAGATGCCGTGGACGTCGCCAGTGGCTATGTTGACAACGACAAGGCCACGGTACCAGCCAGGCTTTTCAGGGTTAGGCTCTAAATCGGCCACATCTCTCATAACGACATTGCTCCTAGGTTGGGGCCGAGTACCGCTTGGTCGGGGTTGTGGTCTGGTTACTTGAGCTTGGCTTTCAGCATCTCGAACATGCTCGCTTTCGCTCGAGCTACAAACTCGTCTTCTGATTCGCCTTTCTGGGGCAGACCAAGCTCAGATTCGAGTTCGTTCAGGAAATCATCGCTTGTGATTAGGTCGGACGCATCGTCGGCAAATTGAGTCGCTTTGGACTTACCTAGCACCGATCCGAGGACAGCGACCGTTGCGAGTCCCATCTCTGTCTTTGTAGTGCTGGCTATCGATCCGGACTCAGAGTTTTGACGCAGGATCTCGACTAACGATTTCATTGTGCACCTCCTGAATTCGCTTTGTAGTACGCCCGAAATAGGTCCTCAAAGAGATCGGTGAAGGTTTTGCAGATGCTGTCTTTTTGTTGGTCGGATAGAGATGACCAGATTTGCCATAGCGAACTGAAAATTTTGACTAGTACGTCAAGCATGTGGAACTCCTTGTAGTGGTTGCAACCGATCGTCCGGTCCGCTCTTGGCCGGGCTTGGGGTGCTACTACCGTTCAAAAATAACGGACAAGTGATCTGGGCCATCCCAATCAAGGGTATATCCGGCAGCTTCCAGCTCCCTGCATACGTCGCCGGTGGTCTCCTCGTGCTCCGCATCGCTCATTTCATCGAGCCCCATATCTCGGAGGTCGACTTGGGCCATTGTGGCGCCCTTGTTGATGGCAATTTGAAGTTCTGAAAGAACCTCTTTACGGATCTCGATCGCCGTGCGCTTTCGAGACTGCGCCGCCATCTCCCGAGCTTTTTTAGCGCTGGGGATGGCATCAACCTGGCCGGTACGGAAGTGGCTTTCTTCCAGGCGAGCAACGATTTCAGCATTCAGAGAACGCTTAGATTCTTGAGCTGCTTGCTCAATTTGCTCCCGTAGATCGGCGGGCAGGCGCAACTTGAATTGGGAATCTTCTCTACTCATGGAGCGGATAATGGACCACGGTGGTGTTGACAGCAATGGGACCACCGTGGTGCTATTGAATGGGATCACGGTGATCCCGCGAGAATGCAGGTATGCGTACAGACCCACAAATGAAAGTGAGACTTCCAGAGGAGCTCAAGCAATGGGTGGAAGCCGAGGCACAGAGGAACTGCCGCTCGCAGACGGCGGAAGTGGTATTCGCATTGTTGGAAGAGAAAAAGCGGCGAGAGCAGGCTGCAGCCTGAAACGAAGAAGCCCCGACGAGGTGAGAGTCGTCAGGGCTTCGGGAAACGAGATCAACTTCGGAGAAGAAATCGTCATGGGCGATAATAGCAAAGCTGTATCCAGTGTCATCCCATTCCGCTCAGCAAAGCTTCTGCTCGTTGAGCGTGACGGCCAACCATTCATCCCAATGAAACCAGTGGTCGAAGGCATGGGGCTGGATTGGAAGAGCCAGCATGCAAAGCTTCAAGGCAGCCGGTTCAATGCAATTATGGTGATGATCACCACAACTGGTGCCGACGGTAAGCAATACGAAATGGCATGTCTCCCTCTTCGTAAGCTCGCGGGCTGGTTGATGTCGATTCATGCAAGCAAGGTGCGACCCGAACTGCGTGATGGCGTGATCGACTACCAGAATGAATGCGACGACGCACTGTGGTCCTACTGGAATCAAGGTCGCGCAGTGAATCATCGGGAGACAAACCAATCAATGACCCTCCTCGGTCAGACCATTGGCACTGATGGATTTCACATGCTCGGCGCAATTGTTAAGGGCAAGGTAACGGCGCTGCCTGTTCCCATTCAGAGGCGCGCGACGGCCAAGATTTGGTCTCAGGTACATGCGGCGTTCGGGGTCCGGTCTGCCGCAGATATCCCGGCCGAGCACCTGGATGGCGCTCGAAACTTCATTGCCGCCTATGCGGTGGTTGAGGGTGAGTTTTTGCCGAGACGCGATCAGGTCCAGATCGTTGGCGGACCACAGAAGCGCTATCTGGTCTCGTTCGATCACAAGGGCGGGCAGCAAGTCCAGGAGGTGCCTGACGATGCCTGTGTGCTTTCGACGCGCGATCTCATCAAGGGGATGGTCATGTCACCAGGCGATATTCCCGTATCGACACCGGACATGTTCGATTTCTTGATGGCGGCAGTGGTGAACCTTCGTGGTCGATTCGAGTACATGGCGCGGAGGGCGGTGAAATGAGCATGGAGCTGCTAACCCTGAGCATCAAAGGCACCTCGCCTTTGATGATGCACAGCGACAAGCTGGCCAACCCACTGCACCCGGCGACGAAGGCGCACCGCGAGCTCACCAGCAAGCGCAAGAAAGTCGATGACGATCATGTCGCTATCGCCAAGTCCGAGTTCGTCGCGGGCGTCTACTTGGACGAGCGGTCGGGAATTCATGTTCCAGGCGCTAATTTCGACGCCACCTTTCTTGCTGGCGCCAAGTTGCAAAAGCTGGGCACCCACTGGAAGCGCGGCGCACTGGTGATGACCGACAGGGCCACGTTGGAATTCGATGGGCCTAGCACTCCAGAGGCACTCTGGGAGGATCCGCGTTTCGTCGACTGCCGTGGGGTGAAGGTTGGCCAGGCCAAGATCATGCGTTACCGGCCGATATTCCTCGACTGGGCTTGCCAGCTTGACGATTCGATCTGCTGCGCTGAACGCCCAAGGTCTGCCGCTGCTGGAAATCAACTTCGCTGCGGGCACGTTCACGCTGCGAGGCCAGGATGCCCACCGCCTGCAGGTGGCTGAGCGTGACCGGCGCGCCGCGGCCCAGGCCAGAACTGAAGAACAGCGCCGCCAGGCCGTGGCGGACAAGGAGGGTGAGAGTGCACGACAACAACTGGAACTGGCTCAAGGCCGGGCCGCTGCTGCTGAGTCTGCTGCTGGTGGGCTGCGCGGGGAAATCGCCAGACTGCTGGATGGCCACAGAGCCACCTGCAGTGCCATTGCTGCCCAGCAGCGCCAGGCAGGAACCTCTGCCGTCGTGGTGCTCGGGGGATTGCTTGAAGAGGCTGACCGAATGGCGGGAAGCTGCGCGGCAGCGCTTGAGCGAAGCCGAATAGCCGGGCTGGCCTGTGAGGCGGTGATCGATGGGATGAAGCCGACCCGCTGCCCGGCAGTTGCCCAGATGCTGCCTTGGTGGATACGATACTGTATCGATATACAGTATTGGGTGCAGCGTGTACTTCCTCCTACTTCGCCGCCGCGTGAAGGGCGTGGCCATCCCCTCCGATCAGCTTAGGAAGGTCCAGCCAATGCGGGCCGACATCCACATCGGTGACCACCACAGTGAGCCTTTGGGCCGGGTTTCGACCCAGGCCTGGGTGTTTAACCCGTCGCCCGGTCCCGACATAATCCCTCGGCTGCACGACGCCAAGCTCAATGGCATGGCCCAGCTCGGCCTAAATATCACCGGGGTTGAGGAAATCGACGGCGCTCTTTACGCCCAGTCATGGTGGTGCCGAGCGGTGGGTAATTATGGCAACTAAGCTGCCGCAGGGCTGGCTGGCCGAGCTGGATGATCAGGTTGCCCTGGTAGCGGATCCTGATGGGCGCGCAGCCGTACTTAGCGAGATGGCGTATGCCGCGCGCCGACGGCGGGAAATCGATGAAGGTGAACTGGTAGACATGCTGGAACTTGCGGAGGCAGCCAGGTTATGGGCGCTCGAACATGACCATTCAGGCGGCCCGCTCGGCGTCGATCTGGTGCCATAGTTCCTCTTCGATGAACTCGGCGTAGCGATCGGCCATCTCTGCGCAGCCGTTCCTGCCAAGGTCATGTGGGCCTCCGTCTGGATCGAGCCACAGGCCGGATATGACGCGAAACTCCAGCTCCCGGTAGCCTTGGGCGTCCCAATCGCTCGACCAGGTGCCGGGCCGAGGCTGCTCATCCACCAGATCAGTTACCTCGCATTGCAGCACGCTGGCTTCACCGTCCACCGCAACCTCATACACGGCGCCTCCCGGACATGTTATTTACCAAGCTTTTTCCGAACGTTTTCTGTGCTATTGCCTACGGCCTTCACAGCTTCTCGGAGCTGTTGCTCGGTTACGCCGAATTTTTGTGTCCAGTAATGGACCTCCCAGTCTTCGCTGACATTGATGCGAGCCCGATCCTGTGTACTGCGGTTCAAAAGATCATCAGCCATTTCTAGGCTCCTTTGAGGAGACCTGGTCAATCCAGGCCGCTGAACATCTGGACCTATGGGAGCGGGGCAGGTTTATTTTTTCTGGCGGTAATTGGTCGGCAGAAAGCCTGAGGGGAGCGAAAAACGATTCCAAAACTGAAATGGCGACCCTTGCAGTATGCGGCCTGTAGTCGTGCCGTTTCATCGTTGTTTTGGAATCGATTTTGCGTTGCGGGCGGCATGGATAGCGCGCTTGTACCACGGTCTTGAAAGCCGCTGTCTTTTTATAGGTCTCCAGTTGGCGGAGCAGCTAGGGCATCTTTTAGAGAAGGGCTCGCAGTGGTCGTCAGCCGGCGCGCCTTAGATAGATCGAGCTCATAGTTTCCACTTGGCGCGTAGTAGCGGGCTGCTGCGATTGCCTGCGCGACAGGTCCGTAATACACAGTGGAGAGCGCACCGTCTTGGTATTGGATGACCATTAGGTCGTCGACTCTGTCGATGGTCGACCTACCGATAGGAACAAATCCGTTCTTCTGAGCCGTCGTCTTAACGCTTACCTTTCTACCACTCCTGCAGATCACATCGAAGCCATGCTGGTTGGTTAGGTGAGCGAGGGTGCCTTCTAGCTCTAGCGCACAGTAGAACTCGCCCAGCCGCCCTAAAAGATGGCGTACCTCCGTAGCGCTCACGCCGAATTCAACCGTCTCCAATCGAATCAGTTCAAAGTATTTGTCGAACAGCTGCTGGATACGGTCTTGGGTGATCATCGTATGTGGACGTCAAGGTCAGTTTTGGCCGTTCAGTTATACAGGATTTTCGTAATGCGGCCTCTGCAAAGCGAATGTTCGGTGTAGCCGGGCCTCCAGCGGTGCACCAATTATGAAACCAGTCACTGGTGATGCGGGCAACCGATCATGGCCGGCCCTATACCGGCGCAGTGCTAAATGAGAAGGCCTATGCCGCGCGCCGGCGGCTAAAGGTCGATGACGGCGACCTAGTCGGCATGCTGGGGATCGTCGAGTCGACTAGTGGGCGCTTGATGAATCCGAGAGAGGGTAAGTCGGAAGAACGCCGGAGGAGTGTGGTTTTGGGTGTCTAAAACCGCTCAAAAGCACCTCGGTTTTACTGGCGAAAGTCGCCGAAGCTGGCCGAACCATATTGGACAGGCTAGATTCTCAGTCCACATAGGTCGCTGCCTGAGGTCGATTTTTGCCGCTTCTGCTGCAGTACGCGAAGTTAGGTTAAGCTGACGGTCCATTCAGCTGTGGAGTTTCTATGTTTCTTACGACCGAAAATTACCTACCGCAGTTTCGGGGCTTGATTGAGAACGGCGAACGGGTATCCCTAGCCGTCGCCTTCTGGGGGCGCGGCGCGGCCGAGATGATTGAAAACGCATGGTCCGGTCAATCCCTACGGATCCTGTTTAACCTAGGCAACGGTGGCACCAATCCCCAGGTCATCCGAAATCTGCGTGATCTGGAGCTTTCGGGTGTTGAGCTTCTTATAGCTGACGACTTACACGCTAAGGTTGCCGTCAGTGAATCAGCCGCGATTATTGGCTCCGCCAACGTATCTGTTAACGGACTTGGCTTAGAGGGTGCTGAGTGCGCTAGCTGGAAGGAGGCAGGTGTACTGATCCGCAATAACTCTGAGATCTCAGCGATTCAAGCATGGTTCGATGAACTATGGGCTCGTGGAGCAGAAGTTACTGACACGCGGCTGGAGGCAGCTCAACTTCAATGGGATCGCAATCGTTCAAATCGTCCCAAACAATCCACAGGTTTCTACCAAGCCTTGGAGGCTGGCGAGCTGAGTGGTCGAGAAATTTACGTAGAGGTCCACCGCTTAGACGCCAGTCCTGAGGCGGAGCGAGCTGCCGCCGAAGCTATCAGCAAAGCACTGAGTAATGGGGTAGTGGAGGCGAAGAATGAGCAAATCGACTACTACGAGGACTGGCCTGATGACTATGATGAGCCATTACCAATTGGTAAACCGATCATTTCTGTCTACCTGTCGCCGAATAAAGGCGTCTCGGTTGGTGGAGCGTACGTCCGAATACCGCAGCTGGACGACAAGTTCAAAAATTCGGAAGGCTTTGATTCAACGCTTGTTATGGTCGGAAAAATCTCAGAAGTGGCTGGTTATAATTTCACGAAGTCTGACGCTGCACGACTGACAAAAATTATCAGGCCGTGGGTTAAAAACCTTTATCAAAACGATTCGAAAGTAGCCCGCTGCGTTCCTCTTGATGATTTTTTTGCTTGGTCACTGGTAAATTAGGCGCGAAGGTAACTGGGGTGCATCGTTATCGTCTCTTACGAGTGGCCATACAGCCAGGCAAAGAAAGCAAGTTCAAGTAAAACCAGCGCGGTCAGCCCCCTACGTAAAAATACGAGAGCTTGGCCTACGGGTTTTCCTATGGCCTTTTTATAATCCTCATAGGAGTGGACTGCGAATGCGAGCCCAGGAATGAAGGTCAGCAAGAACCACATAAAACCACCCATTGCGCACACTCCACTATGTGTACAGCTTTCCTCGGTGTGTTGATTGCCTAGCCTCAGGAATTGTGCGTTAGCCTTTCGCGTGTGGTCTTGATCTGGCGCGCGTTCTGCCTACGAGTTGAAAGATAGCCGTTTTAGAGATGGGGCACGATTCGGACCAGCTGGTGGTCGTAGATGTCGGGGTGGCTCTGAGTAGGGAAATAACCTGAAAATCAGTTCCAAAACTGAAACGGCGACCCTTGTAGAATGCGGGTTACAGCCCGGCAAATCTTGATTCGTTTTGGAACTGATTTTCTCGTCCAGTCCGCATGAGGCGGCGTTTCTTGGGTCGGATTGCAAATCCGTCTACGCCGGTTCGATTCCGACCTCGGCCTCCACCATTCGAAAACCCCGCAGATTAACGTCTGCGGGGTTTTTCTTTGCGGGGCAGAAAGCCATCGGAGTCCATCTCGAATAGTCAACAGTTGTCCCAGCGCGAGATGACCGGTGAACGGGTGGCGTTCCTAGGATAATTCATGCGCATTCCCGCACTTTCGGACTCCGCTAGAAGCCCCAATCCTCAGCCCGTACTAGCTGGCAGAATGGCCCGTCAAGCGTTGCATTGTGATGAGCGACGATGTCCTTGGCTTTCATCACTGGTGTGTCTGAGCAGGTATGGCCTTCGGCGATGAGTACCGCATCGAAGCCAAGATCGCGCGCAGCACGGCAGGTGCTGTCGACGCAATATTGAGTTTTCATCCCGGTGACTACCACACCGGTAGCGCCACAAGCGCGCAAGCTGTCGGCTAGGTCAGTCATTGCAAAGGCATTGGGCCGCCGTTTTTCGAACACTACTTCTCCACCTAGCAGCTTCAGTTCCTGTGCAATCATCGTGAGGGGGCTGCCTGGTTCGATTGGCGATCCAGCAGGCCCGATGTGGCGCGCGAGAAAAATCGGAGCGCCTGCTGTGCGTGCCTTGTCCATCAAGGTATTCAGCGTTTCCAGCAACGCTTCGCAGCGCCATGGTTTTTCCGGGCCGTGAACAAGCCCGACTTGGACATCGAGTATCAATAAAGCGTACATACGTGCATTTCCTTGCGTTTCAACAAGCGACACAAGGGCGAAAAAAAGGCCCTGTCCATCGCTGGCGGGCCTATGAAGTTCGTCTGCTACTGGCTCACGAGACCTCACACGCTCCGCTTTCAGCGGTCGTGGTTGTGGTCGTCGAGGTGAAGAGATAGGTAGTCATGGATCGACACTAGCAATATCACAGCGAGCTGACAAGCGCGCGTCAGGCGCAGACCTCGCAAGACCTGCGCCTGACTTCACCCGTTAGAAACTGCCGTTGAGGGTCAGCATAAAGTTGCGTGGTTCGCCGTAGTAGTTGCCCCAACCGGTAGCCCCGATGGTGCTGTAGTACTTCTTGTCGAACAGGTTGTTGCCATTGACCGCAACGCTCCAGTGCTGGTCGATACGATATTGCACACGACCGCTGAACAGCGTGTAGCCCGGCTGCTCTATGCGGATGGCGCCCTGACGGCGGAAGTTGTCGCTCTGGCTGCTCACCCCGGCACCAAGCGTCCAGCGGTCCAGCGCGCCATTGAGCTGGTAGTCACCCCCAGACCTTGAGCATGTGCCGCGGGATGAAACTGGAGGTAAACGTCAGCTCGGTCGGGTCGGTGTCGTTGATGGTCTTGAGGTACTTGGTCTGGGTATAGGTGTAGCCGGCCAGTACTTGCAGACGGTCGATCGGCGAGCCGCTGATCTCGGCCTCAAAGCCCTGGGCACGCACCTTGCCGCTGTCGGTGTAGCAATAGCCGTCACTGGAGCCGGCACAGACATTCTCATAGTCGGTTTCAGCACGGTGATCTTCAATGGTACGGAACAGATTGAACGACGTATTGAGGTTGCCATCGAGCAGTTCGCCCTTGATACCCAGCTCATAACTGCCGCCGGTCTTGGGCTGCAGGGATGTACCATCGGCGGTGGTCAGGTTGCCTTGCGGCTGGAAGATTTGCGCGTAGCTGGCGTAGGCGGTCCACTGGTCGTCCAGGTCGTAGAGCACAGCGCCAAACGGCGTGACTTCGCCGTTTTCCTTACTACGGATATGCTCCCAGGTATCCCAGCGCTGGGTATAAGAGTCGCGGTCGTTGCGGTACCAACTGACGCGGGTACCCAGCACCAGGGTGAGGGGCTCGGCCAGTTTCAGGCGCAGGTTGGCATAGGTGCCCCACTGGGTAGTGGTGGAGTCGGTAGGAAACGGGCCGCCGCGGATGGTACTGGTCTGGTAGTCGGCCTTGGTCGGGCGCGGGAAGTTATCCGAAGGGTCGAAGGGGTTCTGTGTGCCGCTCAAGCCCAGTAGCGCGAAGTAGTCATGGTTCTTTTGGCGGCTGGCGTTGGCTCCGACGATCAGTTCGTGCTCAAGGCCGAACGCCTCGAACTTGCCATCGATGTAACTATCGAAGCCGTAGTCGGTCTGGTCGTAATCGAAGCGCCCGGAATAACGCCCCATCGTTCCGTTGGTGGCCCCTACCGGTACCGAACCTTCGGAGTATCCGTACTCGATGTTCTGGTTGTTATGGGTAAAGACCGACGCGAAGTTCAGCGACCAGTCATCGTTAAAGCGGTGCTTGAGGTCGGCGAAGCCGGTGATGCGCTCGCTTTGCAGGTCGTTCCAGCTGGCGCCCAGGCATGTTGAGCGGGACAGCTTCAGGTCGCTGCCATCGGCATAGCGCGGCAGGCCGTGATAGCAAGGTGAGGCGTCGACATCCTCGTAGGCCATGCCGAAGCCCAAGGTGGTGTCGGGCGTCACATCCCAATCGATGGCGCCGTAGGCGACACGATCCTGGCGATCGGAACTGTCGTAGAAATACTGCTTGTCCTGTAGCGCCGCCACGGCACGGCCGCGCACGGTGCCCGTGTCATTCAGCGGCCCGCCCACATCCACCTGGCTGCGGTAATTGTCCCAGCTGCCAGCGGAAAGAGTCACGCTGGTGTGGCCCTTGTTCTGGCCACGCTTTCGCACGAAGTTGACGCCGCCAGCTGATGAGCCGGAGCCCTTCATCATCCCGGCTGCGCCCTTGAGGACCTCTACTCGGTCGTAAAAGGCCATGTCGCTTGAGAAACTGTTGGCCTGCACGTAGTTGCCGCCCACATCTAGCGGCACACCATCGTACTGGTACTGGCCATCCAGATTGAAACCGCGGGAGTAGAAATACTTAGCGGCTCAGGTAGTGCACTTTCACCGGCAGGGTTTTCGGCAGGTTCGCTAGCGCGATGTCGGTGTCGTCGATTCGGAACGCCCCGGAAATTCTCATGCCTCGAATAGCCGGCGCGCAGCGGAGCACTCCCGGACGGTAGCGGCCCAACTCATCAATGAAATCGCCCAGACACCAGTCGTTCACGCTGAGCATGCCCTGGACCCAAGCTGTAGAGTCGGCGGGCAAAGGTTGGGCGCGGGCGAACGTATCGCTGTCGAAGTGCGTCTGTTGCCCGGCGTCCAGTCGCAGTAAGCGGTCAAGGTGGTGCCGGGGGCGTACCTCGACGGCCGACTGCAAGACGCCGACCCGTGTCTGCGCCGGCAACTGCCGTACACTGAATCGCGTGCCCAGCGCACGCACGCTGCCGTGGGGGGTGTGCACGATGAATGGGCGTCGGGCGGGGTCGCTGGCGGTGCTGATCAGGATCTCACCTTGGTACAGTTCGATCACCCGTACTTGCGCATCGAAACGCACATCCAGTGCAGTGCCGATGTTCAGCTCCAGATGCGAGCCGTCCTCCAGGCGCAGTGAGCGTCGTTCGTTGGTGCCGGTGCGCTGCTGGGCAAGCAGGGCGCGGTGGGATGTCTGCCCGGTGGCCAGCCAGGCGCCGCCGCCCACGGCCAGCAGCATGCCTAGTATCTTCAGCACCTCGCGGCGCTGGGCCTGAGCTGCGCCCAGGCCCGACAGCGCGGCCTGGCGCGGCACCATCGACCATTGCCGCTGGAGCCTTTCCACCCGAGCCCAGGCTTCGGCATGCGCGGGGCTGGCGGCCAGCCATGCCTCCCAGGCCTGGGTCTGTGCCGCGTCAGGATAACCCTCATTGAACTGTACGTACCAGGTCGCGGCTTCTTCGAGTATCTTCAGGTCCAATGCAAGCGCCCCTCAGCTCTCGACCAATAGCAGGCAGTGGGTCATGGCCCGGATCAGGTGATTTTTGACCGTAGTGACCGATACATCGAAGCGTTCGGCGACTGCCGCGTAGGTCAGCCCTTCCAGTTGCACCGCAAGGAAGATATCGCGAGTCCTGGGCCCGAGTTAGTCGAGCAGCGCATCGATCGATACCAGCATCTCGAGAATCGACAGGCGAATCTCCGGCGACACATCGACCGGCTCCGGGCGCAGGGCGAGAGCCTGCAGGTAGGCTTGCTCGATTGCCCGGCGGCGAACCTTGTCAATCAATAGTGCACGGGCGATCGCGCTGAGATAACTGCGCGGCTCGCGTATGGGCGCCTGGTTGCGGGCGGTCATGACCCGCAGGAAAGTATCGTGTGCCAAATCGGACGCATCAGAGGCATTGCCCAGGCGAGATCGCAACCAGCTTTTCAACCAGCCGTTGTTTTCGCTGTACAGCTGGTGAAGCGCCGAATGGTCGAGCGTCGACATTGAGCAGGATCCGAGAGGCAAATGGTAATTGCTCGCATTCTCTCTATGGGGTGGGAAGATTGCAAGATCCGATGTTGGTGGGGCACGGGTGCCGGGCGCTGCGCGTACCCTGTGGGAGCGGGCGCGCCCGCGAAGAATCCAGTGCGGAGCCTGGCACCGGCTGCGCCGGTGTTCGCGGGCCCGCCCGCTCCCACAGAGTGCGCGTCGCGCTCACGAAACCCATTATTTTTCAGTGTCGGCTAAGGGGCGGAGGCGGTCGACATTCTTAGGCTATCGGCGGGCTCAATGGGGCCCGCTCTCACGGTGGCGTTGAACCGTGAGCGCAGCGTCTCGATCACTTGGGCGCTTCGGGCAAAAGGGCGGAAAGAATTTGCCACTCTTCACTGAAGCGGGTTTATCAGCTCGGCGCCTTGGTTGCGCACATTCCCCACTGCTGTACTTACCCGGTACCACTCAAAGGCACCGGCCGGCTCGCCAAGTTTGAGTACCAGTTGCTCGGCATGCTCGCTTGGTATTTCTGTCGCGATCCACTCGTATGCCAGTTCAGGTGACAACACGACAGGCCGGCGATCGTGTACGTCGACCATACCGCCCTGGGCATCGGCGGTGATGATGACAAACCCATCATGCTCATTGCCTGAGAACTGGCCGATGCTGGCGCACAGGGCAGGGCGCCCATCCCGGCGCCGAATGTAATACGGCTGTTTCTTCAGCCCACCCTCATCAACCCATTCGTACCAGCCGTCGATGGGCGTGATGGCACGGTGCGGCCAGATCGCCCGGAAGAACGGGCCATGCGCCACCTTTTCAACCCGGGCATTGATCGGCGCAGCCCGGTCTGTGGCCCAATGCGGCCGCCAGCCCCACCGCACCAGGTCCGCCCTCGGGCCTGCGTCATCCACCCGCAGCACGGCCACCGGCGTGGTCGGCGCAACATTGTACCGACCAAGCGGCTGGTCGCCGACGTTGTTCCTCCAGGCCTCTGGCAGGCTCAAGGTTTCAACGAAGTCGTGTATGCCTCGGTACTGGCTCAACCTTCCGCACATACACCCTCCTGTCGAAACCTTAAGGATAGCCGCTGCCCTCACTCGGGCCGAAATCATCGTTTACCGCGCTTGCTGAAACGATTCTTCGCGTTTATAAAAAGGCACAACTCCAAGAAAGGCTACTGCCATGTCCTCCCTCAAGCTCTGCATTGCGTTCGGCGCCCTGTCCGCCACTTCCCACGCCCTGGCCTGGGATTACGTTCTACTCGACACCGACAAAGCCGCCCAGAACTGGCAGATCACCAGCCAGCAACTAGGCGTACAAACCGACAACCCCTTCAGCGTTACCTTGCGCACCTTGCATGGAGGTCGGCAAGAGGGTGTCAGCGTTGTCGACATCGATAACGGAACGATGAAACTTTCGGTAGTGCCGACCCGCGGCATGAACGTCTTGCAGGCGTCGGTCGGTAATGTGCGCATGGGCTGGGATTCGCCAGTCAAGGAAGTTGTCAACCCGTCCTTCATCGAGCTCAACGGGCGCAATGGTCTGGGCTGGCTGGAAGGTTTCAACGAACTGGTCACCCGCTGCGGTTACGAATGGGTCGGCCACCCTGGCATCGACAACGGCGAACTGCTGACCCTGCATGGTCGAGCTGCCAACACCCCTGCGAACAAAGTCACCCTGCACATCGATGACAAGCCACCGTACGCCATCACCCTGCGTGGTGAACTGAAAGAGCAGGCGTTCAAGAAGGTCGACTTCTCCGTCATGACCGAAGTGGTCACCGAATCCGGCAGCGTGGCATTCGCCCTCAACGACATCCTGACCAACAACGGTGACTATCCGAAGGAATACCAGGCGCTGTATCACAGCAACTTCAGCACCCCGTTCCTGGAGCAGGGCGCACGTTTTGCCGCGCCGGTGAAACAGGTATCGCCGTTCAACGACAAAGCCAAGGGAGATCTGCCTGACTGGCAAACCTACCGCGGCCCCACCAAGGACTATGACGAAACGGTTTACAACGTGGTGCCGTATGCCGATGCCAAGGGCAATACGTTGGCCGTATTGCATAACAAGGCCGGTAGCCTTGGCGTTTCGGTCGGGTTCAATACTGGGACATTGCCCGTATTCTCCCTGTGGAAAAACACCGATACCCAAGGCCAGGGCTATGTCACGGGGCTGGAGCCAGGGACGAGTTTTTCCTACAACCGCCGTTACCAGCGGCCACTGAACCTGGTGCCGACAATCGGGCCGAAGGAGCACAGGCAGTTCCGCATCAGCTACAGCTTGTTGCCGGACAAGGCGGCGGTGGACAAGGCCCTGAAGCAGGTGAGCGAGATTCAGGGTGGGCGCGAAACCGAAGTGCGGCAAACGCCATTGGTTGATCTGGCCAAGGGGTAACGTTCATGCGCTTGCGATTGATCCGGGCGGGCAGGTGATACCCTGGCCGATCGAAGCTTCGTCGCGAGCTTCCAGGTGGGCCAGCTCTGCGCCGAGTATGGCCTGCGCGGCAGCTCATGCAGGCTGTGCCTGCGCAAGTCGATCATGGTGAACAGGGCGGATGCCGAACCAGATGGTGTACATCGCAGGCAGGAACACCAGGGTTAGCACCGTGCCGGCTAAGGTGCCGCCGATCAGGGTGTAGGCGAGCGTGCCCCAGAACACCGAATGCGTGAGCGGGATGAATGCCAGGATCGCCGCCAGCGCGGTGAGAATCACCGGCCTGGCGCGCTGCACCGTGGCCTCGACCACAGCGTGGAACGGGTCGAGGCCGGCCTGTTCGTTCTGGCGGATCTGCCCGATCAGGATCAGCGTGTTGCGCATGAGGATGCCAGACAGTGCGATCAGTCCCACCAGCGCGTTGATGCCGAATGGCTGCTGGAACAGGATCAGCGTCGGAACCACGCCGATCAGCCCCAGCGGGCTGGTAAGAAAGACCATGACCATCGCCGCGATCGAACGTACCTGCACGATGATGATGATCAGCGTGACGGCCAGCATGATCGGGAACAGTGGCAGCATGGCTTTGCTGGCCTTGCCCGACTCCTCGATGGAGCCCGCCTGCTCGATGCGATAGCCGCTCGGCAGCCAGTCGACGATGGGTTGCAACTGCTGGCTGATGGCAGTCGATACGTCCGGCGGCTGCAGGCCGTCGGCGATATCGCCGCGCACGGTGAGGGTCGGCAGGCGGTCGCGCCAACGCATGATCGGCTCTTCCATGCGTACTTCCACTTCGCCCACCTGCGACAGCGGAATACGCTGGCCATTGGCGCCGGCCAGCGTAAAGTCCATCACCCGCGCCGGGTCGAGGCGGATATCTCCGGCAGCACGGGCCATGACCTGCACCGTGCGGATGTCTTCGCGCACCGCGGTGACAGGCGCGCCGCTGAGCAGAAACTGCAGTTGCTGCGCGACGGCGCTGGAAGTCAGCCCCACCGCCTGCAGGCGATCCTGCAGCAGGTTGAAGTGCAGCGTGGGCGCGCGGGTGCCCCAGTCGGTATTGACCGTGCGCATCAGCGGGCTGGCATCCATCACGCGCTGCACCTGGGCGGCGATCTCGCGCAGGCGTTGCGAATCCGGGCCTGTGACCCGGTAGGCCACCGGATACGGTGAGTACGGGCCGAACACCAATTGGCTGACGCGCACCTGCGCCTCGCTGGCCAGCCCCTCGGCAATTGCCTTGCGCAGGCGCTGTTTCAACGCCTCGCGCTCATCCGGGTTGTCGGTACGTACGACAATCTTGGCAAACGACGGATCCGGCAATTCCGGGCTCATGGCCATGAAGAAGCGCGGTGCGCCCTGGCCGATGTAGGCCGTGATGATCTTCGCCTCTGCCTGCTGTGCCAGCCAGGCTTCGACTTTTTCCGCAGCGGCGCTGGTCTGGACGATCGAGGTACCATAGGGCATCTGCACCTCGACCAAGACTTCGGGGCGGTCGGAGATGGGGAAGAACTGTTTCTTGACCAGCGCCATGCCGAACACGGCGGTCATGAACAGCCCGACCACCGAACCTGCGACCAGCCACTTGTGGGCAATGACCCAGCCCAGCAGCCGGCGAAAGCGGTTGTAGCGCGGGGTGCCATAGATGGCATCATGGCCGCCTTCGACCTTCTTGATCTCTGGTAGCAGCTTGACGCCAAAGTAAGGCGTGAAGACCACCGCGACCAGCCAGGAGGCAATCAGTGCGATGCCGACGATCCAGAACATGTTGCTGGTGTATTCGCCGGCCGTGGAGCGGGCGAAGCCATTGGGCATGAACCCGACGGCGGTAACCAGGGTGCCGGAGAGCATCGGCGCCGCCGTGTGGCTCCAGGCATAGGCGCAGGCGCGCACGCGGTCGTAACCTTCCTCCATCTTCACCAGCATCATCTCGATGGCAATGATGGCGTCGTCCACCAGCAGGCCGAGGGCGAGGATCAGCGAGCCCAGTGTGATGCGGTCGAAGTTCTTGCCAGTGGCGGCCATCACCACGAAGACCATCGCCAGGGTCAGCGGCACCGCCACTGCGACCACTACGCCGACGCGCCAGCCCATGCTGACGAAGCACACCAGCATGACCACCAGCAGCGCGACGAAGAACTTGATCATGAACTCGTCGACGGATGCGCTGATGTTGACGGCCTGGTCGGTGACCTTGCTTAGGCTCATGCCCAGCGGCAGCTCGGCGTTGATCCGCTGCACCTCGTCGTTCAGGGCCTTGCCCAGGTCGAGCCCGTTCCAGCCTTCACGCATGATGATGCCGAGCAGCAGGGCCGGTTCGCCGCCGTTGCGAATCAGGAAGGTGGCGGGGTCCTCGTAGCCACGCTTGACCGTGGCGACATCGGAGAGCTTCAGGGTGCGGCCCTGGGCGATGATCGGGGTGTCGCGGATCTTCTGCAGCTCATCGAAAGCCCCGTCGAGACGCAGAAACACCTCCGGGCCACGGGTTTCCACGGCGCCGGCCGGGGTCAGGACGTTCTGCGCGTTGAGCGCGGCGAATACTTCCTGCGGGCCGATACCCAGGGTGGCCAGGCGCTCGTGGGAGAACTCGACGAAGATGCGCTCGGCCTGCTCGCCGATGATATTGACCTTCTTCACGCCGGGTACATGCAGCAGGCGCTGGCGCAGGGCCTCAGCGTCACGCACCAGGCGGCGCTGCGGCTCGCCTCTGGCCTTGAGCGCGAACAGGGCGAAGGTAACGTCCGAGTACTCGTCGTTGACCAGTGGGCCGACCACCCCGGCAGGCAGCGTCTTGGCTTCGTCGCTGATTTTCTTGCGCGCCTGGTAGAACTCCTCAGGCACCTGCGCGGGTGGGGTGGTGTCCAGTAGTGACAGGGTAGTAAAGGCCAAGCCAGGGCGCGTGTAGGTTTCGCTGCGGTCGTACCAGCGCAGCTCCTGCAGGCGCTTCTCGATTTTCTCGGCGACCTGATCCTGCATCTCCTGGGCGGTGGCGCCCGGCCAGGCAGTGACGATGGTCATCACCTTGATGGTGAAGGCCGGATCCTCGGCGCGTCCGAGCTTGAGGAAGGCGACCAGCCCTGCAAGGGAGATCAGGCAGACCAGGAACAGAGTGACGGAGCGTTCGCGTACGGCGAGCGCGGAGAGGTTGAAACGACCTTCGCTCATGGTCTGCCTTCCTCGACTGCCGCCACTGTGACCGGTCCGGCCAGGCGCACGGGCTGGCCGTCGCGCAGCAGGTGGGCGCCCAGGGCGACGATCTTGTCGCCCGGTTTGATTGCGCCGCTGATGCGGGCAGTCTCGTCATCCAGCGACTGAACGGTGACGGGCGTCCACGCCACCTGCGCCGGCTCCCCGCGAATCATCCAGATGCCAGGCCCCTTGCCGGTGTCGTACAGCGCGGCAATGGGTACCTGCACCTCGCTCTGCGGGGCGTTTTGCGGGGCGCTGATTTGCACGGTAATGGTGGTGCCCAGCGGCGCGTCGGCCAGCTCGCCGTCGAGCACATAGCGCGCCTCGAAGGTGCGGGTCAGACGATCGGCGACATCCGACAGCTGGCGCAGCTGGGTGACGACACTGACGTCGTGCCTGCCAAAAAGCTTGGCCTGGGCGCTGGAGCCGACCGCCGGGCGCAGGGTTTCCGGCAGCTGCACCACTGCTTCCCGTGGGCCGGCATGTGCAAGCCGTACTACGGCCTGGCCGGCGCTGACCACCTGTCCTGGCTCGGCCAGGGTTTCCATGACGATGCCATCGGCATCGGCGAGCAGTTCGGCATAGCGGGTGGCGTTACCGGCAACCTTGGCCTGGGCCTCGGCTGCACTGAGTTGCGCTCGGGCTGCATCCGCTGCTGCCTTGTACTGGTCGTAGGCCGACGCAGAGACAGCGCCAGTACCACGCAGGGCGCGGTAGCGCGCCTCGTCATCACTCACCTGCCGAGCCCTCGCCCGCGCCGCAGCCACTGCCTCACGTTGAGCATGGGCGGCCAGTTGCAGATCGACCGGATCGAGACGCAGCAGTACCTGGCCGCGCTTGACGGTCTGGCCGGTATCGACCAGGCGCTGCAACACTTTACCGGATACGCGGAAACCCAGGTCGCTCTGCACTCTGGCCGCGACGATACCGGTGAATGCCCGCGAAGTAGCGCTTGCCGGCTGGATAGTGGTGATGCGAACCAGGGGGGCATCGGTGCGGGGATCGGAGGCCGTCTGGTCGGTACAGGCGGCCAACGCGAACGGCATGATGGCGACCAGGGAGGACAGGAGGAGGTTGCGCCGGCGCATGAGGAGCCCATAGCGAAGTCATAGGGAACCTCACTTTGATTCTTGTGACCAATTTAGTCAATAGTCACTATTCAGGGTGACAGGCTGCGCAATATCAGGCTGGACAGCAGGGCGGGCGCTTCATCGGTGGTGTCGAGCCCGTACTGAAGCAGCAGTGGGTTGAAATAGGGGCGCATGATCACGTGGATCGCCCGGGTGGTTTCGTCCAGCGGCGTCTTGCGCTCGAAGTCGCCGCTCTGCCGGCCCAGTTGCAGGATCTCGCGAAGGGTCTGCTCGATGAAGTTCTCGTAGGCGAGGGTCGCCGGCCAGCGCCCGGAGGCGGCGGAGGCAGCGATTTCATAGAGCTTGCGGTCCTGGAAGAATAATGCCAGACAGGCGTCCACCAGCGTCTTGAACATGCGCCGCAGCTTCTCGGGCGGGCTGGCCACCCCATCGATGGCGGCCGTTACCTCGGTCTGTATCTGCTGCAGGCAGTTCGAACAGATCATCTCGCCGATGGCCTGCTTGGACTCGAAAAACTTGTAGATATAGGCCTTGGAAAAACCGATGGCCTTGGCCAGGTCGGAAACCGTGGTCTTCTCGTAGCCATACAGGCGGAAATGCTCGATCGCCGCTGTCACGATCTGATCACGCACTTCGTGATCCACCGGGCCACGTGCTGCAACTTTAGGGGAAGGGGTCTTGTTCATGGGGTATAGCCTACAGAGGCTCAGGATGATGGACAACAAGTGACCGATGTGTATTTTGGTCACGATTTCTATCATCTCCCCCAGCCTCGAAAGAATGTTCCATGCCCTCGAAGCGCATCCTTGTGGTGTAACTGGTCCCTGGCAGCTGGCTTCTGGCCGCCACCTTCTCCGTCGGCAAAGCTACCGTTCGACAGACGACCGAGCCGCATCTACGCTGTGCCACCTCGGAAAGCGGCGTATTCATGTCGGCAGCCGAGCCGCCTGACTGGAGAGGCCGTGATCGGGTAAGGTTCGTTTGGTTAAAATTGTTTTGGCGCAAAAAAACATGAAAAACAGAACATTATTCATCGCCTTGCTTGGATTGTGCACAGCAACCCACGCGCAGCATTCGTTGGCAGAAAATATCAATGGCAAGAAACTTTACCTGCAGCGATGCTCGGTTTGCCATGGCACGGATATCAAAGGAACAGGACCGCTGGCAAGAAAAAGCAACCCTCCAACGCCAGACCTCACGACCTTGAGTTTCAGGAAACGATTGGCCGATTATCCCGGCGTGATTGTATCTTCAATAGTGCTTCGCCCAAATGGCAGTCTGATTCCAGATACATTGAAAGAAAACAATGTGAAGATCCCGCCTCACGCTTGGAGTGTTCAGGATTTGCGAGATGTCAACCAATACATGAGCAGCTTGATTTCGAAAGCGCAGTGATCAAGGACTAATGAAAGATCGGGGTCTGTGAAGGGGCTCCGCTACGATCTTTCAACGGCTTGAGGGGTAGAACTTCACAAAAATAATCTCGGGATCACCTTCATCCAGGTTCTCGATATGACCGCTCTCAATGAAACCGAACTTTCCGAGCAGTTTTTGCATCGGCTCATTAGAAGCATTTGTCGATGTGAATAACTTTACGGCCCCGCACTGGGATTCCAGTGTACGGAGGATCGCGGAACCGACACCGTGACGGCGCTGTGAGTCTCTCACCATGATGAGCGGGATGAATGCGTGTTCAAAGAACGAAAAGTCAAGTACGCCATACCCCAGCACCCCCGATGCATCGCGAGTTTCCACGGCGATCCAGCATTGGCCGGCAGTTACGGCTTGCGCAATTAACGCTCGGCGCCTTGGTTTTCGCTTGGCGATGGCGTCCAGATCAACCAACCTGTCGATATCGCTGCTCGTGGCGAGCCGGACGTTTAACTGTAGAGGCATTGTTACACCGTGAGTGGGCCGGAAAGCATAGGATCAAAGGCGGGGGCGCCCTGGCGTCCCCGTCGCTGCGCCCATTCAAGCACTAGCCTTCAGGCGGGGATATCCCGCAAATGAATTCATCCGATCCCAGGCGATGCGAACCGAACTCCACCACGTAGCCAGCACCGCGGCGCTGAGCCTCGACCCTGGCGGTCTTCTGGTCGGCATAGACATCGACGAAATGCCAGGGGTGCCGGTCTCGCAGCACGCCCCATCCGAGTACCCAACCGTCATTGTCCGGATCGGGCGGCAGGTTTTTCGCCAAGCTGCGGATGCTCATGCATTCACCCCGCTGAGCTAGTCATTGTTCTGCTGTGAAGCGAACTGAATCACCATCCGCCCTTTGATCTTGCCTTCCAGCATCTCCTCGAAGATCTGGTTGATATCTTCGATCGGCCGCAGGGTCACCTTCGGCACCACTTTACCTTCCGCTGCAAACTGGAAAGCTTCCTGCAGATCCTGCCGAGTGCCGACCAGCGAGCCGATCACTTCGATACCGTCCAGCACCAGGCGAGGAATATTCAGGTTCATGGCTTCCGACGGCAGGCCGACCGCAACCAGTCGGCCACCCGCGCGCAGGGCGTCGACGGCCGAGTTGAACGCAGCCTTGGCAACGGCGGTAACCACGGCGGCATGGGCGCCACCGGTCTTGGCCTGGATAACCTTGGCGGCATCCTCGGTGCGCGAATTGATGACCAGGTCGGCGCCCATCTCGCTGGCGAAGCGCAGTTGCTCTTCGTTGACATCGATGGCGATCACTTTGGCGTTGAAGACGTTCCTGGCATATTGCAGGGCCAGGTTGCCCAGGCCGCCAAGGCCGTAGATGGCGATCCATTGGCCGGGGCGGATGTTGGAGATCTTCACTGCCTTGTAAGTGGTCACGCCGGCGCAGGTAATGCTGCTGGCGGCAGCGGAGTCGAGCCCGTCGGGCACTTTGACCGAGTAGTCGGCCTTGACGATGCAGGCTTCGGCCATGCCGCCATCCACGGTGTAGCCAGAGTTCTTCACTTCGCGGCACAGGGTTTCGTTGCCGCTGTTGCAATATTCGCAATGCCCACAGCCTTGGTAGAACCAGGCCACGCTGGCACGGTCGCCCGGTTTGAGCGAGGTGACGCCTGGCCCGACTTCCTGGACCACGCCGATGCCTTCATGGCCTAGCACGACACCGGTCTTGTCGCCGAAATCGCCATTTTTCACATGCAGGTCGGTGTGGCACACACCGCAGCACTGCATCTTCAGCAGCGCTTCACCGTGCTCGAGTGGGCGCAGGGTTTTCTCCACCACCTCCACGCGACGGCCTGGCGCAACAACAGCAGCTTTCATATGAGCCTCCGTGTCTATCTGAGTGAGCTTGAGTTATCGCAGGGGTTAGCATAGCCCTTGCCTGGTGGGGCAAAACTGCTTCAGGTCATGGTCTGGGGCGGCAACCGGCTTGCACACATCTACCTGCCTTGCGCAGCCACTTGTGGGGGCAACTGTCTTGCTCAATTTCCAAAAGCTGGCGCGCTCCCACAGGGTTCTGTGTAAGGCTCGCCACAAAAAGAAAAGCCCGCGGCAATAATGCGGCGGGCTGCAAGAACATACGGAGCAGGGCCAGTGTGCCCACCCGGATGTCAGTATTTCGTGAAGGTCAGGTCACGAGCTTGTCATGCATGGCTCAGTACCAGTTGGCTGATGACGCATACCGAGCCGTCCTCGGCCGGTGTGTCGTCGGTGTAGTCCACCTGGTTGTATACCCCGCCATGGAAATTGAGCGTGCGCGTCGCCCAGGTCGCGCCCAGTTGCAGCGACGATGTGCTGCCGATACGGCCGTTGCAGCTAGCACTGACAGTGCAGGCACCGTTGTTTGTCACGTCGATAGTGACATCGAAACGGGCACCGAGCGGTACGTCGGCCAGCACCGTGCTGCTGCTCGTGGTCAGCTGGTTGAAGTCGGTTCGAAAGCCCACGGTGATCTTGCCCTTGTTCCAGAACACCTTGATGGGCGGGCTGTCGTCGTCCTTGACGTGCAGCTGGGCAATCACCACCTTTTGCGCAAGGTTCACTTTCTGCAGTGTCATGGTCTGGTAATTGCGGTGCCGGGCGGCGCTGTCCAGCGCCCAGTACGCGGGCTCCTTCCACTCGCAGCGGGTGCGGTGGGTACTTTTGCTGGAGGCACCTTTGGTGGGGGCCGTCATGCGGATGGAGCCGTCGCTCAGGCGGGCGATGACTTCAGGCAGGGTCGCCAGTGCCTGGGCGCCGGTCAATTCCAGGGCTACCGGGTTGGTCGCGGATTTCGGCACGGGGGTGGTGATGATGAGGTTGTCGATATTAACAGTCATGGGCGTTCTCCTTGAAAAACGACAGGTCCTGCATCATTTGCGAGCCTGGCCAGCATGGGCGCAGTTCACTGTGATTTGCCAAGGCTGGACGAAGGGAAAACCCAAGGGATAAAAAAGCCCGCCATGCAAGGCGGGCAAGCAACGTTTGAAGGGAGAGCCTGCAGACTGGACCTGGCCGGTTAACCGAGCATTAAGTGGTAACGCATTGACCTGCGCAGCCGATCAGCCTATACAAGCCTGCCATCAGCCCAGGAGCCAGCATGCACGACGAAGACGACCTGCACGAACCCGAGCACGATCACCTGCTTGACCACGAATTCCTCTATGACGACGTGGAGCCTGAAGCGGATGCCCAGGGTGCCGAGGACGAGGTGGAGGAAGACGAGGAAACACTGGATGACCTCGATGACGAGGACCGCGATCACCCAGCCTGGTTCGACGACTGCGAAGACGACTGATTCAGCGCCCGTCTACCGAAAAACGCCCGGGGCCGCTCACTGCCAGCAACAGCAGGCCGCCCATGATGCTGAGGTTTTTCAGGAACTGGGTCATGTTGGCGCTGCGCTCAGGGTCGACCATGTTCCAGAACGGGTGGCCCAGCAGCGCCGTGCCCAGCACGAACAGCGCAAACAGGAAGGCCAGCGGCCGGGTATAGAAACCGAGGATCAGCAGGATGCCGACGACGAATTCCATGAGCACGGCAACTGCCGCTGCCAGCATCGGGGCAGGGGCGCCCAGTGAGGTCATGTAGCCGACCGTGCCTTCGAACCCGGTCAGCTTGCCCCAGCCAGACAAGACGAACAGGATCATCAGCAGCACGCGGGCAATCAGGATAATGATGTCGCGTTGACCATCGAACAGGGAGTAGCGCATGGCAGCGTTCCAGTGGACGGGGACAAGCTCCACTCTAGCAGTTGCGCCAAGGATTGCTGGCGGGCAGCAAAAAGGCGCCGCAGGGGCGCCTTTTCAAGGAAGTTTGGTGCGAGTGGCGGGACTCGAACCCGCAAGGCTCACGCCGACAGATTTTAAGTCTGCTGTGTATACCAATTCCACCACACTCGCACGCTTGAAGGGGTCGCAGCGACCGGCTCGCTTCTAAGCAGAAGGGCTTTGCAATCAAGCGCGCTTTATAACCCATTGTTATAGTTGAGTCAACCGCAGCACCTATGATCAACAGAGTGAAGGGTCGATCGAAAGGGCAATTGACACCTTGCTGTCATTACGCCACTGTTGCCCTCCTTTATTGGATCCAAGGCGATTGCGGTGATGACTCAATCCACTGCTTCCGAGCGTATCGTGCGCCCACGGCTGTTCTGGCGACTGCTGTTCGTGCAGGTAGTCGTGTTGGGCGCATTTCTCTACCTCAGCCTGATCAGCCTGGGCGGTTACCTGCTGATGCTGGGGTTCGATGCCGAACACCCTCAGCCACAGCGGCTTATGGCCCTCGCCGGTGGCGGGCTTATCCTGCTGGTCGGCTTGTGGCTGCTGAAGGTGGCAATGCCGCGACGTATCAGCCCGGTGCTGGTTGAACCTGAGCGCTGAACCTCGCCAGCCGCGCGGGGTCAATTACGCAGGGCTAACAACGTGGGCGCTCACACGCGTGCGCGTTCGACCAGGCCTATTTCCTCTCCTGCTGTTGTGCCGGTGGAGCTTGCATGGTTTCAGCTGACTGCCTCGACCCCCCCGTCATGCCCGCCCACCGCTATGAGCAGTTGGTCCAGTCGGTGGTGGATTACGCTATCTACATGCTCGACCCGTCTGGCCATGTAGTGTCGTGGAATGCGGGCGCGCAACGTATCAAGGGTTACCGTGCCGATGAAGTGATCGGTCAGCATTTTTCGTTGTTCTTCACCCCGCAGGATCGCACTGACGGCCGCCCGGAGCGCTTGCTGCGTCAGGCGCTGGAGCATGGCGTGGCGCAGGATGAAGGCTGGCGCGTACGCAAGGATGGCACGCAGTTCTGGGCCTTGGCCGCGCTGGATGTCATCCGCGATGACCATGGCCAGATCGTCGGTCTGGCCAAGGTAACCCGGGACATCACCGACCGTCGCGAGTCGGCGCTGCAACTGGACGCGGTGCGAGCCCAGCTGTTCCAGGCACAGAAACTGGAGGCCCTCGGCCAGTTGACCGGTGGCCTGGCGCATGACTTCAACAACATGCTGACCATCATCATCAGTTCGGCGCGCCTGGCGCTGGCCACCCAGGACCCGGCACGCGCCCAGCGCATGCTGCAGCATATTCTCGATGCCGGGCAGCGGGGCACCGAACTGACCCAGCAGTTGCTCAGCTTTGCCCGTCACCGCAAGCTTGATGTGGCCTGCATCGCCCCGGCGAACCTGATTGCCGCCACCCGTGGTCTGCTGGAACCTGCACTGCCTGGTTCAATTGAACTGAAGGTGCTGTTGCAACCGGACCTGCCCCTGATCGAGGCGGATGCCGGGCAATTGCAGATGGTGCTGCTCAATCTGTTGTTCAATGCCCGCGATGCCATCACAGGGCAGGGCCGGATCGTCCTGACGGTCGATGTGGTCGAACTGGCCGGCGAGGTAGAGGGGCTGCACGGCGGGTTTGTGCGTTTCGAGGTGGAAGACAGCGGCGAGGGTATCGAGCCAGCGGTACTGCCGCGGATCTTCGAGCCGTTTTTCACCACCAAGCCATTTGGCAAGGGTACCGGCCTGGGCCTTAGCCAGGTGTATGGGTTTGCCAGGCAGACGGGGGGCGCCATTTGCGTCGACAGTGAGCCCGGCCGGGGAACCTGCATGCAGCTTTACTTGCCAATCTATCAGCTCCAGACCGACAGCCAACTCGACAGGTAGATACCATGGCACAGGCACTCAGGCGGCTGGTGACGGGAATCGAAGGGCTCGATGCGTTGCTCCGGGGTGGCCTGGTGGCTGGCGCGTCCTACATCATCCAGGGCCCGCCAGGGGCCGGCAAGACCATTCTCGCCAACCAGCTGGCCTGTGCGCATGTGCGCGGCGGCGGCCGGGTGCTGGTAGCCACCTTGCTGAGCGAGTCGCACGAGCGGCTGTTCCAGTACCTGGCAACCCTGGAGTTCTTCGACCCGGCGCTGGTCGGCGACTCGATCCAGTTCGTCAGTGCCTTCGACACCCTGGAGCAGGAAGGCCTGGATGCGGTGGTACGGTTGCTGCGCCAGGAAATCGCCCGGCAACAGGCCAGCCTGTTGATCGTCGATGGCGTGCTCAACGCCCGGGTGCGCGCGGAAACCGCGCTGGACACCAAGAAATTTGTCTCCGAACTGCAGGGCCATGCGGCCTTTGCCGGTTGCACCGTGCTGCTGCTGACCAGCGCCCGGCTGGAAGAGGGCAGCCCGGAGCACACCATGGTCGACGGTGTAATCGAACTGGGCGAGCAATTGTTCGGCAGCCGCGCCGTGCGCCATGTCCAGCTGCGCAAGACGCGGGGCAGTGCGGCGTTGTCGGGGCGCCATGAATGCCTGATCGATGAGGCCGGCATGCACGTCTACCCACGCCTGGAATCGCTGTTCAGCCACCCCAGCCAGGCGGGTAGTGCAACCCTGGAGCGTATCGGCAGCGGGGTGGAAAGCCTGGATGAAATGCTCGGTGGCGGTTTGGCCACAGGTTCGGTCAGCTTGCTGATCGGGCCTTCGGGTATTGGCAAGACTTCCTTGGGCCTGGCCTTTCTCGGTGCCAGCAGCCCGCAGGCGCCGGGGCTGCATTTCGGCTTTTACGAAACGCCGGAGCGCCTGCGTATCAAGGCCGTGTCGCTAGGTTACGATTTTGCCGCCATGGAGCAGGACGGCAGCCTGCAGCTGTGCTGGCAGCCGACCACCGAGGGCCTGCTGGACCAGGTCGGTGCGCGCCTGCTCGAGCGGGTCGCAGCGCACGGCAGCAAGCGCGTGTTGATCGACAGCCTGGGGGCGTTCAGCCGCCTGGCCACCGACCCGGCGCGGCTCAATGCGTTTTTCCGCGCACTGGTCGGCGAGTTGCGCGCGCGCGATATCAGCGTGATGCTGACCTGGGAAATGCGCGACATCTTCGGCGCGGAAATCAGCGCCCCGGCCCCGGACCTGTCGAGTATCGTCGACAACCTGATGCTGATGCGCTTCGTCGAGCTGGATTCGCAACTGCGGCGCATGCTGTCGATCCTCAAGGTGCGTGACAGCCACCATGACCCTGCCTTGCACGAGCTGCTGATCGGGCCGCAGGGCATTACCCTGCGCAAGGCGTTCGAAGGTGCCTGCGGTGTGCTTTCGGGAACGCCGGTGCCGCAGGCAAGCGGGTGACGGTGCGGGCGATGAACACCATCCTGATTGTCGATGACGAGTACCTGATCGCCGACATCCTCGGTTTTGCCCTGGAGGACGAAGGTTTCCTCGTGGAAAAGGCGAGCAACGGCTGCAAGGCGCTGGAGGCACTGAAGGAAAAGCGCGTTCAGCTGGTCATCACCGACTACATGATGCCGCTGCTCAACGGTGAGGAACTGGTGCGCTCGATGCGTGAAGACCCGGCCTTGAGCGAGTTGCCGGTCATCCTCATGAGTGGCGCGCAGGCCAACCAGGGATGCCCGGAACTGTTCGCCGCGGTGTTCGACAAACCGTTCGACATGGACTGTATGATCGCCAAGGTGCGCGAACTGCTGGGCACCTGAGGCGCGGGGCGATCAAGCGCGTCCGTGCGGCTTGAGGCAGGTCGCTCAGTGCGAGTCGTCGTGCTTTTCCGGGGCCGGGCTGCCGGCCTGGATACGCTTGAAGATCTCTTCGCGATGGACCTGGACGTCTTTCGGTGCATCGATACCGATCCTCACTTGCATCCCTTTGACGCCCAGAATGGTGACTTTGATGTCATCGTTGATGACGATGCTTTCGCCAACCTTGCGGGTGAGTATCAGCATGTAGTTCTCCTTGGTGATGTAAAAGTCCGTCGGGCTAGTTGCCACGGCGGCGGGAGCTTGTCCCTCTTCCTTCTCATTAAAGACGCTTTCGGCGGATAGTAATTCCCCGACAGACAAATTCTGTTGCGTGTCTTCAGTCGCAGGTGCCGACGCAAACCGCCAGCGGTTTGTCGGCCAAGGTGCTCGGTGGCAAGAATAGGGGGCTTGGCGGCCAATGGGAAATTTCTTCGCAACATGGGCTGAATAGACCGGGTCAATGGTCGTTCTGTTCCTCGAGTGCCTGAAGAAACAACAGCAAGGCTACTTCTTCACGGTCCAGACCCTTGCGTACACGGTTCTTCGGCAAGTTGGCCAACTGCCCCAGGGCGTAGTGTTCAAGTACCGCCGGGTGAATGTAGCAACGCCGGCACACCGCCGGCGTATTGCCCAGGCGTGTGGCAACCTGGCGGACGATGGCGGCGACCTGGCGCCTGGCTTCGCTCTCGGGCTCCCAGGCCAAGGGCCTGAGCAGCTCCAGGGCCAGGCTGCTACCGGCCCAGGTGCGGTAATCCTTGGCGGTGAAGTCGGCACCGGTCAGCTGCTGCAGAAACTGGTTGACCTCGCTGGAGCCGACGCTGTGGCGCCGGCCGTCGTCGTCCAGGTACTGGAACAACGCTTGCCCGGGCAACTCCATGCAGCGCTTGAGCAGATTGGCCAGGCGCCGATCGTTCAGGCTGACGTTGTGTTCGACGCCGCGCTTGCCGCGGAACTGGAAGCGAATGCTGCTGCCCTTCACCTGGACATGACGGTTGCGCAGGGTGGTCAGCCCATAGGACTGGTTGTCACGCAGGTAACGCTGGTTGCCGATACGGATAAGGGTGTGGTCCAACAGGCTGATCACCAGCGCCATCACCTTTTCCCGGTCCAGGCCCGGCCGGGCAAGGTGGGCGTGCAGTTGTGCGCGCAGTTTCGGCAGGGCTTGGGCAAACGCCAGCATGCGCCCGTACTTGTGCTGGTCGCGTACTTCGCGCCACTGCGCATGGTAGCGGTATTGCTTGCGGCCACGGGCATCGCGGCCCGTCGCTTGCAGGTGGCCCTGCGGGTCGGCGCAAATCCACACCTCGGTATAGGCCGGGGGGATAACCAGTGCGGCGATGCGGGCGAGGGTATCGCTGTCGCGCACCCGCTGGCCGTTTGCATCCAGGTAGATGAAACGGCCCCGCCAGCGTCGCCGGGTCAGGCCCGGCTGGCTGTCGTCGACGTAGTGCAGGCTGGGCGGCAGGGGGCAGTCGAGCATGGTTGGCAGGCCTCGATCAGTTCACTGATCAATGGACAGCAGCCGCAGGGCCGATGCTCAGCCCAGCAACGCCACCGACTTGATCTGGGCAAACAGCACCTGGCCCGGGTGCAGGCCGAGCTGGTCTGCCGAGAAGCGGGTGATGCGCGCGAGCAGGGCGATGCCGCCGGCATCCAGGCTGACCAGCACATGCGCCGGGTTGGCAGCCGGGCGGCTTTCGCGCACGCGCACCGGCAAGCGGTTGAGGATGCTCGAAGTGCTATCGGCTGCCAGGGCCAGGCTGACGTCACGGGCCTGCACCTTGACCCGCAGTGAGCTGCCCATCACCTGGGCCGGGTGGGCAATGCGCAGCAGCGGCCCATCCTTGCCGGGCAGGCGCAGGTCGAGCAGGTCGTAATACGGGTCATGGCCTACCACCAGGCCCTCGAACACCACGCCGGCATCCTCGCCCTGGGCCAGCGACAGGTCGAGGCGGGCCAGGGTTTCGCCGATCGGGCCGCTGGCCACTGTCTGGCCTTGCTCCAGCAACACCAGGTGGTCGGCCAGACGCGCCACTTCCTCCAGGGCATGGCTGACATACACCAGCGGGATGTCCAGTTCGTCGTGCAGGCGCTCCAGGTAGGGCAGGATCTCGCGCTTGCGCGGCCCGTCGAGGGCCGCCAACGGCTCGTCCATCAACAGCAGGCGCGGGCTGCTGAGCAGGGCGCGGGCAATGCCTACCCGCTGCGCCTCGCCTCCGGACAAGGTTGCCGGGCGGCGTGCCAGCAAGTGGCCGATACCCAGTAACTGGCAGGCCTGTTCAAGGCTGACCTTGCGCTCGGCCGCAGCCACCCGCCGCCAGCCGAATTCCAGGTTGCCGCGTACCGACAGGTGCGGGAACAGGCTGGCCTCCTGGAACACGTAGCCAACCGGGCGCAGGTGCGGTGCCTGGAAGTAGCCGCGGGCACTGTCCTCCCAGACTTCGCCGTTGACTTCGATATAGGCGCTGGCGGCCCGTTCCAGCCCGGCCAGGCAACGCAGGCAGCTGGTCTTGCCAGACCCCGAGTGGCCGAACAGCGCGCTGATGCCGTGCCCGGGCAGGTGCAGGTCGACGTCCAGGGTGAAGTCGTCGCGCGCCAGTTTCAGACGCGCCACAATCGATGCACTCATTTCAGCTCCAACCGGCTTTGCCGCGGCGTCCAGCGTACAGCAGGAGCAGCACCAGGAACGAGAACACCAGCATGGCGCCGGCCAGCCAGTGTGCTTGCGAATAGGCCATGGCCTCTACATGGTCGAAGATCTGCACCGAGACCACGCGTGTCTTGTCGGGGATGTTGCCGCCAATCATCAACACCACGCCGAACTCACCCACCGTATGGGCGAAGCCGAGGATGCTGGCGGTGATGAAGCCTGGCCGGGCCAGCGGCAGCACCACGTGGACGAAGCTGTCCCAGGGGCTGGCGCGCAGTGTGGCGGCCACTTCCAGCGGGCGCTGGCCAATGGCGCCGAAGGCGTTCTGCAGCGGCTGGACCACGAAGGGCATGGAGTAGATCACCGAGCCGATCACCAGCCCGGTGAAACTGAACACCACGCTGCCCAGGCCCAGCGCCTGGGTCGCCTGGCCCAGCCAGCCATGCGGGCCGAGGGCGATCAGCAGGTAGAAGCCGATCACCGTGGGGGGCAACACCAGCGGCAAGGCCACCACCGCGCCCACCGGCCCACGCAACCACGAGCGCGTGCGCGCCAGCCACCAGGCAATGGGCGTGCCGACGATCAGCAGGATCAGGGTGGTCAGACTGGCCAGTTTCACGGTCAGCCAGATGGCGCCCAGGTCACTGGCGTCCAGCGGCATCAGATTTCATAACCGTAGGATTTGATCACCGCCGCGGCTTTCGGCCCTTTCAGGTAGTCGACCAGGGCCTTGGCGGCGGGGTTGTCCTTGCCTTTTTCGAGGATCACCGCGTCCTGGCGGATAGGCGCGTGCAGCGACGAGGGGACGATCCAGGCCGAACCGCTCTCGACCTTGCCGTCCTTGTAGATTTGCGACAGGGCGACAAAGCCCAGTTCGGCGTTGCCGGTGGAGACGAACTGGAATGCCTGGGTGATGTTCTGCCCTTCGACCAGCTTGGGCCTGGTGGCTTCGGTCAGGTTCAGCTTGTCCAGCACCTGGGTCGCGGCCAGGCCGTAAGGTGCGGTTTTCGGGTTGGCGATGGACAGGTGCCTGAATGTGTTGTTCTTCAGCACTTCGCCGTTGGCGTCGACATAGCCGGGTGTGGCCGACCACAGGGCCAGGGTGCCGATGGCGTAGGTGAAGCGCGAGCCCGGGACAATGGCCTTTTCCTGCTCGAGCTTGGCCGGGGTGCTGTCGTCGGCAGCGAGGAATACCTCGAAAGGCGCGCCGTTCATGATTTGTGCGTAGAACTGGCCGGTGGCGCCGTAGGCCGCGACCAGCTTGTGGCCGGTGTCTTTTTCGAAGGCCTTGGCAATGGCCTGGATGGGGGCTGTGAAGTTCGCTGCGACCGCGACCTGGACTTCCCCGGCCCAGGCAGTGTTGAAGGCGAGCAGGCTGGCCAGGGCGGTGGCGGCCAGACAGGAAGGGCGGATACGCATCGAGCAGCTCCTTGGGGGTATCGTTATATCCTTAACTATATAGCGATAGGCCAGGGGCCGGGAAGGGGCAGGATTATGCATGGGCAGGTCAGGCCTCTTCGCGGGCTTGCCCGCTCCCACAGTACTGCGCAGCATTCAAAACCAGTGGTGAACCTGTGCCCGCGAAGAGGCCGAGCCTGCTTATGCAGATACCTGGCGCCCGACTACTGCCAGCGCCTTTTCGGCAATCTCCCGGGTCAACGCACCCGCCGGCATATGCCTGCCCAGCCGCAACGCCTGCCCCGACCACAGGTTGCTGAAATCGCTCTTGCCCTGTGGATCCGTAATCGCTCGCAAAGGCATCAATGCCCCCCCGGCCAGCGGGAAGCGCGGCGCCAGGTCGCTCATCGGCCCCAGCTCGCGCATGATGCGGTTGTTGATGCCACGCGCCGGTCGGCCGGTGAACAGGTTGGTCAGCGCCGTGTCGCTGGCAGGCGCGCTGTCCAGGGCCTGGCGATGCGCCGGCGAGACCTTGGCTTCAGGGCAGAACAGGTAAGCCGTTCCGATCTGCACGGCCGAAGCACCCAGGGCCAGCGCCGCCAACAGGCCGCGGTGGTCCGCAATGCCGCCGGCGGCAATCACCGGCACGCTGACCGCATCGGCCACCTGCGGCACCAGGGCGAAGGTGCCTATCTGGCTGGTGATGTCGTCGCTGAGGAACATGCCGCGATGGCCGCCCGCTTCGTAGCCCATGGCAATGATCGCATCACAGCCGTGGCGCTGCAGCCACACGGCTTCTTCGACGGTGGTGGCGCTGGACAGTACCTTGGCCCCGCTGGCCTTGACCCGTTGCAGCAGGTCTGCCTGGGGCAGGCCGAAGTGGAAACTCACCACCTCCGGGCGCAGTTGCTCGACCAGCTGGCAGCTCTGTTCGTCGAAAGGCGCGCGGTTGGACACCGGCGTAGGAGCAGCGAAGTCGGCACCCACTTCGTTGTAATAGGGCTCGAGCGCCTGCTTCCAGCGTGCATCGCGCTCGGCGTCGGGCGCTGGCGGCTGGTGGCAGAAGAAGTTCAGGTTCAGCGGGCGGCCCGGGCAGCCGGCGCGGAAGGCGGCGATCTCGGCGCGCACCTGGTCGCCGGTGAGCATGGCGCAGGGCAGGGCGCCCAGGCCGCCCGCCAGGCCCACGGCGATGGCCATGCCCGAGCCCGTCGCACCGGCCATGGGCGCTTGCAGAATGGGCAACTCGATGCCCAGCAGGTCGAGGATGCGGCGGTCGGGCCAGTGGCTCATGCGGTTCTCCTTGCGCGGGCGAGTGGTGCGGCGGGGGCGGGTATCTACAAGGCCTTGCTGACCTGGATGTCGCTGATCTTCTCGGCGTCTTCACCATGAATCTTGCGCAGCGCTTCCAGGGCTTGTTCGTGGGAAGCATCGGGCATTAGCGCGAAATCCCAGCGGCGCTGGCCGTCGAGCTTGTACTTGATGACGTATTTGGTGGTCTGGGTCATGGGGCCTTACCTGAGTTTCGACGACGAACGACGGATGATCTTGATCTTGTGGGTCAACGTCGGCTTGCGGGTAACCGAGATCGGGCGGGTGGTCACGGTGTCGATGGTGATGTTCCAG
Source organism: Pseudomonas sp. B19(2017) (assembly GCF_002113165.1). NCBI lineage: Bacteria > Pseudomonadati > Pseudomonadota > Gammaproteobacteria > Pseudomonadales > Pseudomonadaceae > Pseudomonas > Pseudomonas sp. B19(2017). Next base: position 329,031 of record NZ_NEJR01000002.1, on the reverse strand, counting down.
AAACCGGTGCTGGGCACGGTGATCTTCGCCGGGAACTTGTCGAAATGGCCGCCGTGATAGGTGTGACGGCCGCCATTCTTGAAGCTGCGGAAGTTGGCGTCGTTCATCAGGCGGATATTGCAGCGCTGGGAGCACTCGATGACGACGATGTCGTCCTCGTTCAGGTGCTCGCGCTGGTGTACGAATTTCATGTGATGCTCCGCAAGGATTGGTTCTGCAAAGGCAAACGATACCACGATGTCGGGTTAGACTGCCGCGCTGTTCCGCCAGGCGCAGATAAATCTGCCAAAGCAGGGAGCAAAACCGCCTGGTCGTGGTCGAAGCGGATTCTTGAAGGCAGAGGTGCTGCAAATGAAGTGGATGGTGGCGGCGTTGGCGGTGACGCTGGGTGGCTGTGTGAGTGTTACGGAACTGGAACAATCGCGTGAAACGCTGGATGTGATCTCCGGCAAGTCCCCGCGCGCATATGCCGATTGCATCAAGCAGAAGCTGGCCGATACCCGCGACCCGCTGGTGGAAGAGCCGCGTGGCGATGGCCTGCGGCTGATCGTGCCGCAGAAGATCAGCTCGGGTGTGGGCCCGGCGGCGCTGGTGGACATCGACAAGCGGGGCAGCGGCAGCAGCATCAAACTGTACGAGCGGCTGAACAACTTCCCGTTGCGCCTGGGCGACGTGCGCACCGCAGCCACCCAATGCATCTCCGGGAGTTGATCCAGGGCAACTGATCGCGCTCCTTTTGCTTATATGTTTTAAGCCTAAGCTTATAACAATAGAAAAGGAGATTCGTGATGACACCGTTGAGTCGCGCCGTGATCGGCAGCCTGCTGATCCTGGCCTGGCCCACGGCGCATGCCGCCGATGGCCAGAAAGTCTTCACCCAGGGCGGGGCCAACCCCGCCGCCATGGCTTGCCTGGGTTGCCATGGCCCGGACGGCAAGGGCATTGCCGCTGCCGGCTTCCCGCGCCTGGCCGGGCTACCGGCCGCCTACCTCAGCAAGCAATTGCATGACTGGCGCAGTGGCAGCCGCAAGCAGGCAGTGATGGAGCCGCTTGCCAAGGCCCTGAGCGAGGATGAGATCAAGGCGGTCAGCAGCTACCTGGCCAGCCTGCCGGCAGACCCCGCACGCGACCTGCGTCGCCAGCAGATTGCCGATGACCCCACCACCCGCATGGCCCTGTACGGCGACTGGAGCCGGCAGATTCCTGGCTGTGTGCAATGCCATGGCCCGGGCAGCGGCGGGGTTGGCGAACACTTCCCGCCCTTGGCCGGCCAGCCCGCCAGTTACCTGGTGGCGCAGCTCAACGCCTGGCGTGACGGCACCCGCAGCAATGACCCCAACCAGCTGATGGTCGGTGTGGCCAAAGCCATGACCGATGACGAGATCAAGGCCGTTGCCGAGTTCTTCGCCCACCCCGCCAGCCAGGAGGTCAAGCCATGAAACCGATGATTCCAGCCCTGTTGCTGCTGGCCGTGGGCAGCGCCCAGGCCGCCGAGATCGCCATGGAAGACCAGTCGCAGTTGAAAGTGCCTGGCGTGCAGGCTGCGCCACAGTTCGTGCCGCCAGCGGAAAGCGAGTTGCCTGACAATGCCTTTGGCAAGATGGTGCGCGAGGGCCATGCCCTGTTCGTCGACACCCGCAGGCTGATGCCCGAGGCCGTCGGCAACGGCATGAACTGCAGCAACTGCCACCTTGACCAGGGGCGGCTGGCGCATTCCGCGCCGATGTGGGGGGCGTACCCGATGTACCCTGCGTACCGCAAGAAAAACGACAAGGTCAACACCTACGCCGAGCGTATCCAGGGCTGCTTCCAGTTCAGCATGAACGGCAAGCCACCTGCTGCCGATAGCCCGCAGATGACCGCGCTGGCGGTGTATTCGTACTGGCTGTCGACCAAGGCCCCTACCGGTGTGGAGATTGCCGGGCGCGGATACCCCGAGGTGCCGCAGCCCAAGGGCGGGTACGACTTCAAACGCGGCCAGCAGGTTTATCGCGAGCAGTGTGCGATTTGCCACGGCGACAATGGTGAAGGGCAGAAGGTGGCGGGCGAGTATGTGATGCCGCCGCTGTGGGGTAAGGATTCCTATAACTGGGGCGCCGGCATGCACCGTATCAACACCGCGGCGTCGTTCATCAAGTACAACATGCCACTGGGCAAGCCGGGCAGCCTGAGTGATCAGCAGGCCTGGGATGTGGCGGCCTGGATCAACCGCCATGAACGGCCCCAGGATCCGCGGCTGGTGGAAGGCTCCATCGAGAAGACGCGGGTGAAGTTCCATGCCAATGACGGCGTTAACCTGTATGGGCAGAAGGTCGATGGGGTGCTGATCGGGCAGGGCACTGGTAGTTGATCTATGGCCTGTGCCGGCCTCTTCGCGGGCTTGCCCGCTCCCACAGGATCGCCACAGGTCTTGATACTGTGCAGTACCTGTGGGAGCGGGCAAGCCCGCGAAGAGGCCGGCACAGGCAAGCGCATCCCTGTCATCCAATGGTCATTGATGACAGCAATATTTACGATCCCCCGGAACTATCTACACTGGGTTATCTCTATCATGCAATCGGTCGGCACGGGTGGGGGCATTGTAAGGTGACTGCCGCCTGATTAGACTGCGCCGAATTCCACAGGCCTAGCCTTTTGTAAGGACGTATATGATCAAAAAATGCTTGTTCCCGGCAGCCGGTTACGGCACCCGCTTCCTGCCTGCTACCAAAGCCATGCCAAAGGAAATGCTGCCGGTGGTCAACAAGCCACTGATCCAGTATGGCGTTGAGGAGGCACTGGATGCCGGTCTGAACGAGATCTCCATCGTCACCGGGCGCGGCAAGCGTGCTCTGGAAGACCACTTCGACATCAGCTACGAGCTGGAAAACCAGATCAAGGGCACCGACAAGGAAAAATACCTGGTCGGTATCCGTCGCCTGCTCGACGAGTGCTCGTTCTCCTACACCCGCCAGACCGAAATGAAAGGCCTGGGCCACGCCATCCTCACTGGCCGCCCGCTGATCGGCGATGAGCCGTTCGCCGTGGTGCTGGCGGACGACCTGTGCGTGAACCCGGAAGGTGACGGCGTACTGACCCAGATGGTCAAGCTGTTCAAACAGTACCGCTGCTCGATCGTTGCCATCCAGGAAGTCGACCCGCAGGAAACCAACAAGTACGGTGTGATCGCCGGCGAAATGATCCGTGACGACATTTACCGCGTGACCAATATGGTCGAGAAGCCCAAGCCCGAAGACGCCCCGTCGAACCTGGCGATCATCGGCCGCTACATCCTGACCCCGGACATCTTCGACATCATCGCCAATACCGAGCCTGGCAAGGGCGGCGAGATCCAGATCACCGACGCCCTGCTGCAACAGGCCAAGGACGGCTGCGTGATCGCCTACAAGTTCAAGGGCAAGCGTTTCGACTGCGGTGGCGCTGAAGGCTACATCGACGCGACCAACTTCTGCTTCGAGAACTACTACAAGACTGGCAAGGCTTACTGATAAGTCCTGCTGGCCTGAAAGCCACCCTTCGGGGTGGCTTTTTTGTTTGCGGCGGCTAACGGCGTTATGCTGGGCGCCTGCCTAGGAGAGTGAATACATGGCCTACGATTTTGATCTGTTCGTGATTGGCGCCGGGTCCGGCGGTGTGCGTGCGGCGCGGTTTGCCGCCGGCTTCGGCGCAAAGGTGGCAGTGGCCGAGAGCCGCTACCTGGGCGGTACCTGCGTCAACGTGGGCTGCGTGCCGAAAAAACTGCTGGTGTACGGCGCGCACGTTGCCGACGAACTGGAGCAGGCTGCCGGTTTCGGCTGGACCCTCGAAGAAGGGCATTTCGACTGGGGCACCCTGATCGCCAACAAGAACCGGGAAATCGAGCGCCTTAACGGCATCTACCGCAATCTGCTGCTCAACAGCGGGGTCACCCTGCTGCAGGGCCATGCGCGCCTGACCGGTGCCAATGAAGTGGAAGTGGAAGGCCAGCGCTACACCGCCGAGCACATCCTCATCGCCACCGGCGGCTGGCCACAGGTGCCGGACATCCCGGGCAAGGAACTGGCCATTACCTCAAATGAAGCCTTCTACCTCAAGGACCTGCCACGCCGGGTGCTGGTGGTGGGCGGTGGCTACATCGCCGTCGAGTTCGCCGGCATCTTCCAGGGCCTGGGGGCGGCTACCACGCTGCTGTACCGTGGCGACCTGTTCCTGCGCGGCTTCGACGGTTCGGTACGCACGCACCTGAAGGAAGAGCTGGAAAAGCGCGGCCTCGACCTGCAGTTCAACGCCGACATCCAGCGCATCGACAAGCTCGAGGACGGCAGCCTCAAGGCCACGCTAAACGACGGCCGCGAGCTGGTCGCCGATTGTGTGTTTTACGCCACCGGCCGCCGCCCGATGCTCGACAACCTGGGCCTGGAAAACACCGGCGTGGAACTGGACGCGCGCGGTTTCATTCGCGTTGACGACCAGTACCAGACCACCGCACCGTCGATCCTGGCCATCGGTGACGTGATCGGCCGCGTGCAGCTTACCCCGGTGGCGCTGGCCGAAGGCATGGCCGTGGCCCGGCGCCTGTTCAAGCCCGAGCAATACCGCCCGGTGGACTACCAGAACATCCCTACCGCCGTCTTCAGCCAGCCGCCCATCGGCACCGTGGGCCTGACCGAGGAGCAGGCGCTGGAGGCCGGGCACAAGGTGCAGGTGTTCGAAAGCCGTTTCCGTGCGATGAAACTGACCCTGACCGATATCCAGGAAAAGACCCTGATGAAGCTGGTGGTCGATGCCGAGACCGACAAGGTGCTGGGCTGTCACATGGTTGGCCCCGACGCCGGCGAGATCATCCAGGGCCTGGGCGTCGCCCTGAAGGCCGGTGCAACCAAGCAACAGTTCGACGAAACCATTGGCGTGCACCCGACCGCGGCCGAAGAGTTCGTGACCATGCGCACAGCCACCCGCTGATGCCACTGGCCTCATCGCCGGCAAGCCAGCTCCCCCAGGTATTGCATAAGTCTCAAGGCCTATGCTGTACCTGTGGGAGCTGGCTTGCTGGCGATGAAGCCCTTGAATACCTGCGCAATCCTTTGCTCAGCCCATTCCCTTCTATTAATAAACCCCGGTTATAGCCAAAACCAATCAAAAGCATGAGCTTTGCCAATGAGCCTTTATCGGGACCAGCGGTTAGGATTCTCTCCGTCAACTGTTTCCAACCCCATGAAGGAGCGTCTCTCATGCCAATCATCAACAGCCAGGTCAAACCGTTCAACGCCACCGCCTACCACAAGGGCGAGTTCGTTCAGGTCAGCGAAGCCGACCTGAAAGGCAAGTGGTCTGTCGTGTTCTTCTACCCGGCCGACTTCACCTTCGTCTGCCCGACCGAGCTGGGCGACCTTGCTGACAACTACGCCGAGTTCCAGAAGCTGGGCGTGGAAATCTACGGCGTGTCCACCGACACCCACTTCACCCACAAAGCCTGGCACGACACTTCGGACACCATCGGCAAGATCCAGTACCCGCTGATCGGTGACCCGACCCACGTCATCTCGCGCAACTTCGACGTGCTGATCGAAGAAGCCGGCCTGGCCGATCGCGGTACCTTCGTGATCAACCCGGAAGGCCAGATCAAGATCGTCGAGCTGAACGACGGTGGTGTAGGCCGCGATGCTGCCGAACTGCTGCGCAAAGTGAAGGCTGCCCAGTACGTTGCCGCTCACCCGGGCGAAGTTTGCCCAGCCAAGTGGAAAGAAGGCGAAGCCACTCTCGCCCCATCCCTGGATCTGGTCGGCAAGATCTAAGACTGTGCACCAGTCGCGGGCGGTAAGCAGCCGCCAAAGCTGAAGTACTCACCGCCCCGTCAAACGCCCGGGCGACCTCGCCTGGGCGTTTTTGTATCCGAGTTTTGAAAAAGGAATCGCCCGTATGTTGGACGCCACGCTTAAATCGCAACTGAAAACCTACCTGGAGCGGGTCACCCAGCCGATCGAGATCGTTGCTTCCCTCGACGACGGCGCGAAGTCCCGCGAATTGCACGACCTGCTGGTGGAAATTGCCAGCCTGTCGAACCTGATTACCCTCAGCGCGGACGGCAGCGATGCCCGTCGTCCCTCGTTCTCGCTGAACCGCCCGGGAGCCGACATAAACCTGCGCTTCGCCGGCATCCCCATGGGCCACGAATTCACCTCGCTGGTGCTGGCATTGCTGCAAGTCGGCGGCCACCCGTCCAAGGCCAGTGCCGAAGTGATCGAGCAGATCCAGGCACTGGAAGGCGAATTCACCTTCGAAACCTACTTCTCCCTGTCGTGCCAGAACTGCCCGGATGTAGTCCAGGCGCTGAATCTGATGGCGGTGCTCAACCCCAACGTGCGCCACGTGGCTATCGACGGCGCGCTGTTCCAGGGTGAAGTCGAGTCGCGCAAGATCATGGCGGTACCGAGCATCTACCTGAACGGCGAAGTGTTCGGCCAAGGCCGCATGGGCCTGGAAGAAATCCTCGGCAAGATCGACACGAACGCCGGTGCTCGTCAGGCCGAGAAGATCAACGCCAAGGACGCCTTCGATGTGCTGGTGGTCGGCGGTGGCCCGGCCGGCGCCTCGGCAGCCATCTATGCCGCACGTAAAGGCATCCGCACCGGTATTGCGGCCGAGCGTTTCGGCGGCCAGGTGCTCGACACCCTGGCCATCGAGAACTTCATCTCGGTACAGGAAACCGAAGGGCCGAAGCTGGCCACGGCGCTGGAAGAGCATGTCAAGCAGTACGACGTGGACATCATGAACCTGCAGCGCGGTGAAGCGCTGATCCCGGCCACTGATGGCGGCCTGCACGAAGTACGTCTGGCCGGCGGCGCCTCGCTCAAAGCCAAGACCGTGATCCTGGCCACCGGTGCCCGCTGGCGCGAAATGAACGTGCCGGGCGAGCAGGAATACCGCGCCCGTGGCGTGGCCTACTGCCCGCACTGTGACGGCCCCCTGTTCAAGGGCAAGCGCGTGGCAGTGATCGGTGGTGGCAACTCGGGTGTGGAAGCGGCCATCGACCTGGCCGGTATCGTCGCCCAGGTAACGCTGATCGAGTTCGACAGCCAGCTGCGTGCCGATGCGGTACTGCAACGCAAGTTGCACAGCCTGCCGAACGTGAAGGTGATCACCAGTGCGCTGACCACCGAAGTGCTGGGCAATGGCGAGAAAGTGACCGGCCTGCGCTACAAGGACCGCACCACCGACCAACAGCATGAAGTGGCGTTGGAAGGCATCTTCGTGCAGATCGGCCTGCTGCCGAACACCGACTGGCTCAAAGGCACCGTCGAGCTGTCGCCGCGTGGCGAGATCATCGTCGATGCCAAGGGCCAGACCAGCATCCACGGTGTGTTTGCGGCGGGTGACGTGACGACTGTGCCGTACAAGCAGATCGTGATTGCGGTGGGTGAGGGGGCCAAGGCATCGCTGGCGGCCTTCGACCACCTGATCCGCACTTCGGCACCGGCGTAAGCCTGTACCGGCCCTTTCGCGGGCATGCCCGCTCCCACAGGTACTGCACAGGTCTTGAGATTTGTGAAGAATCCTGTGGGAGCGGGCATGCCCGCGAATGCGTCAGAACTGACAAAGGTGAACCCGAGGATGTCTATGATTACTGCAGACACCCTCAGGAATCCCACCCATGACCCTGATAAGCCGCGAACCCTGGTGGCTAGTCCCCCCAAAGCCCGGGCAGCAAGAGCAGGACCTGCACTGGGGCTACCTGGAAATCTATGCCGACGGCCGTACCGTGTTCGTTGACCAGCGCCCCAGTGACCGGGAGCTGGCCGAGCGCAAGAGCTGCCGCAACTTCCCCGACCCCGAGCCGTGACGGCTCAGCCTTCCAGCTCTGCCAGGCGTGCCTCCAGCGCCGCGATGCGGGCTTCGAGGGCTTCGATGCGTTCTTCCGACACAGTGCCGCCGCTGCTGCGTGCACCACCTTCCTGCTGCCGTGCAGCCAGGATCGCCTCGATTTCCGCCGGGTCACCCAAGGCATGTGTGTAACGGTCTTCGCGCTGGCCGGCCTGGCGTGGCAGGTGCAAGGCCAGGCCGCGCGACACCAGGCGCTCCAGTTGGTGCTGGATCTGCTCGGTGTCGTCGAAGTCGTGCAGGCGGTTGCTGCGGGTCAGCAGCTCATTGAGGGTTTGCGGCCCGCGCAGGAACATCAGGCCCATCAGTACCAGTTGCGCGGGCACCAGCTCCAGCGCCTTGTCCACCCGGTGTTCCCAGCGGTCGGCGCGGCTGCCCATCTGCAGGCGGGTCATGTCTTGCCCTTCGAGGGCGCGCAGGGCCTGGCCGACCTGGCCTTGGGTGAGGTTCATCACCGGCTCGCGGCTGGTCTTCTGGTTGCAGGCCAGGACCAGGGCATTGAGGGTCAGCGGGTAGCTTTCCGGGCTGGTGGCCTGCTTCTCGATCAGCGCGCCGAGAATACGGATCTCGATGCTGTTGAAGCGGCCTTCGCCGGCAGTTTCGTGTTCTGACATGGCCCTGTCTCATTGCTGGGGAAAGGCCACTAGCCTAGGTAAAGCGCCTGGCTTAAGCAATCACTGGCATCATCGCCGGCAAGCCAGCTCCCACAGGTACTGCACAATGCCACAGGCCGGCGCTGTACCTGTGGGAGCTGGCTTGCCGGCGAAAGGGCCGCAAAGCGGCCCCGGCAATCTCAAGCGGTGCGCTGCTCTTCGGCCTGGCACGCAGCTGCAGTAAACAGCACATCGGTCGAGGAATTCAGCGCCGTTTCGGCCGAGTCCTGCAGCACGCCGATGATGAAGCCCACCGCCACCACCTGCATGGCAATTTCGCTCGGGATGCCAAACAGGCTGCACGCCAGCGGAATCAGCAGCAACGAGCCGCCGGCCACACCCGACGCGCCGCAGGCACACACCGCCGCCACCACGCTGAGCAGCACAGCGGTTGGCATGTCTACCGGAATACCCAGGGTATGCACCGCCGCCAGGGTCAGCACGGTAATGGTGATGGCGGCGCCGGCCATGTTGATGGTCGCACCCAGCGGGATCGATACCGAATAAGTGTCCTCATGCAGGCCAAGGCGCTCCGACAGGGCCAGGTTCACCGGAATATTGGCCGCCGAGCTGCGGGTGAAGAATGCGGTGATACCGCTTTCACGCAGGCACAGCAGGGTCAGCGGGTACGGGTTGCGGCGGATTTTCCAGTATACGATCAGCGGGTTCATCACCAGCGCCACGAACAGCATGCAGCCGATCAGCACCGCCAACAGGTGCAGGTAGCCGAGCAGGGCGTCCAGGCCCGACTGGGCCAGGGTGGCGCTGACCAGGCCAAAGATGCCCAGCGGGGCGAAGCGGATGATCACGCGCACGATCAGGGTCACGCCGTTGGACAGGTCCTCGACCACGGTGCGGGTGGTTTCGCCAGCATGGCGCAGGGCCACGCCCAGGCCGATGGCCCAGGTCAGTATGCCGATGAAGTTGGCGTTGAGCAGGGCGTTGATCGGGTTGTCGACCGCACTCAGCAGCAGGTTCTGCAGCACCTCGGTGATACCGCCCGGCGCGCTCAGCGTAGCGTCGCCGGTGCTCAGCACCAGGTTGGACGGGAACAGCATGCTGGCGACCACGGCGACTACCGCGGCGCCAAAGGTACCCAGCAGATACAGCCAGAGGATCGGGCGAATGTGCGTTTCCTGGCCGTGGCGGTGGTTGGCGATCGAGGCCATTACCAGGATGAACACCAGCACGGGTGCCACCGCCTTGAGGGCGCTGACGAACACTTTCCCGAGGAAGGCCATGTCCCGGGCGATGGCGGGCGCAAGCAGGGCCAGGGCGATGCCGGCGATCAGCCCGATGACGATCTGCGTCACCAGGCTGGTGCGATTGAGGAAGCGAAGGACGGGGGTCATGTGCAGCGGGGTCTCGGAATCTGGAAAGTTCGGGACTTTACCATAGAGCCTTGCAGGACTGTTCCGGCCTCTTCGCGGGTAAACCCGCTCCCACAGGTTCATCGCGGTATTCGAAACCTGTGGAGATCTTGTGGGAGCGGGTTTACCCGCGAAGAGGCCATCTCGGTCACCAGTGAAACAACTCCCGCCGCGCGCCCTCGGTAATCGCCACGATCCCCGGGTGCTTGACCTTGCGCTCCACCGAAATGGCATAGAACGACTCGTGCACGGCCTCGGTCTGCCCGATCAGCGCCACGCCGTACTGGCGGCACACTTCCTCGGCGATCACGCTGGGCGCGACGAAGATGCCGCTGCCCGACTGCCCGAATGCCTGCATCAAGGCGCTGTCATCGAACTCGCCCACGATCCGCGGCTGCACCTGCTGCTCGGCCAGCCAGCGCAGCAGGCGGCTGCGGACCACGGTTTCCTGCCCGGGAATGAGCAATGGCGCATCCTGCAGGCAGGCGGGGAAGGGGCCTTCCAGGCGTTGCGCCAGCGCCGGGGTGGCAAAGAAGCTCAACCCGCACTCGCCCAGCTTCTGGCTATAGCCCTTGATGTCCAGATGGCTGGGCATGGGGCTGTCGGAAATCACCAGGTCCAGGCGCTGGATCGCCAGGTCGGCCAGCAGCCGTTCGAGCTTGTCTTCGCGGCAGTTGATGCGCAGAACATCGTCCAGCTCCATGGTCGGCGCCAGCAGGCGGTAGACGATGGACTTGGGCACCACGTCCGCCACGCCCACGCGGAACAGGATCTGCTCCTGCGGGCCGGCCCGCAGCATGGCTTCGAGTTCGCCACCCAGCTGGAACATCTGCTCGGCATAGCTCAGCGTCTGTCGCCCTGTTTCGGTCAGTTCCAGCTGTCGCCCGACGCGCTGGAACAGGTCCAGGCCGTAGGTCTGTTCGAACAGGCTGATCTGCCCACTGATGGTTTGCGGCGTCAGGTTCAACTGTTCGCTGGCGCGGGCGATGCTGCCGGTCTTGGCCACGGCCCAGAAGTAGTGCAATTGCCGATAGTTGAGCATCGGGTTTTCCGGATTCGTAAAAACCGAAGTATAACCGCTGAAAAAACGAATTTTCCTGATGTATTACGCTCTTTAGAATGCGGCTCCATCAGGCGCCCTGTGCGCCGCCGGACTATCGACAAGCGAGGAACCCATGCTGCAACTCAAATCCATCGGCACGCCGCTGGTGCTGGCCTTGGCCCTGTTCACCCTGGCCGGTTGCGAACAGGCCGAGAAATCTGCCCAGCAGATGCTCGACCAGGCCGCACAGTCGGCCAAGCAGGCCATCGACGACACCAACAAGGCCGCGCAGCAGGCGTTGAGCGAGGCCATCGGCAGCGAAGGGCACAAGCCCAAGGACGCCGACAAGAAAGAAGAAACCCAGGAAATCTGACCCCCAACCGCTGCTGCAGGATTTGACCAATGGAATACTTGCTGGAACTCGCCGCTAGCCCCACCGCCTGGGTTGCCCTGGCTACCCTGGTGGCCATGGAAGTTGTACTGGGTATCGACAACCTGATCTTCATCTCGATCCTGACCAACAAACTGCCGGTGGAGTACCGCTCCAAGGCGCGCCGTATCGGTATCAGCATGGCCTTGGTCATGCGCCTGGCCTTGCTCAGCACGGTGGCCTGGATCGTCCAGTTGACCGACCCGGTGTTCGAAGTGTTCGGCAACGCCTTCTCGTGGAAGGATGTGATCCTGATTGCCGGTGGCCTGTTCCTGCTGTGGAAGGCGACCAAGGAAATCCACGAAAACGTCGACCCGCACGGCGCCAAGGAAGAAGCCAAGGTGTCGTCGACGGTTACCCTGGGCTTTGCCGCAGCGATCTTCCAGATTCTGTTGCTGGACATCGTCTTCTCGGTCGACAGCATCATCACCGCCGTGGGCATGACCGAGCACCTGCCGATCATGATCATTGCCGTGATCACCGCAGTGATCGTCATGATGGTGGCCGCCGACCCGCTGGCCAACTTCATCAACGACAACCCGACCGTGGTGATGCTGGCCCTGGGCTTCCTGATCATGATCGGCATGACGCTGATTGCCGAAGGTTTTGGCGCCCATGTACCGAAGGGTTATGTGTACGCGGCCATGGCCTTCTCGACGGCGATCGAAATCCTCAACATCCTCGCTCGTCGGGCGCGGTTGAAGCGTGAGGCGGCTGAAGGTTGATGTGAAACAGCGGGGCGCTTGCGCCCCGTTCGCGGGCTTGCCCGCTCCCACAGGGACCGCGTAGCTATCTGGCTGACGCGGTCCCTGTGGGAGCGGGCAAGCCCGCGAACGGGGTCAAGGAAACCTGGAGTCAGTGCACCCCGGCATGCCGCCGCTCCCGGCGCACAGGCTGTGGCTTGGCGGGGACCTGCGGTGGCAGGTGGTGGTGAGAATGACGCCGCACGATACGCAGTACACCCCACAGCATGGCGGCTGCGACGCTCAGCCACATGCCCAACAGCATGAGGATTGCCAGGGTCAGGCTCATCTGTGCCTCCATCTCTACAGGCCACGCTCGGTCAGCCGGCGCTGGCCTTCCAGACACTGCTTTAGTCTAGCCTTTCGCCTGTGACGTTCCATTGACCAAAGGTCTATTGCTTGGTCCGATTCGCTCCTAACCGGTGTCGGACTATACCCGCGCCGCTGTCCGACCTATGATCGGTGGCCAGAGCCGGGCGCTGCCTGCCTGGCGTTGGAGCAAGCGAGTGTCCATGCAGCAACATTCCTTCAAGACCACCCCCCGTCGGCTGCTGGCGGCCTGCCTGGTAGCGGCCAGCCTGGCCGGTTGTGCCAGCGCACCCTCCAACAACCTCAAGGGCCTGCCGCAGCGGGTCGAGATCAGCAGCGTGCCGTTCTACCGTGGCAACGCCAACCACAGCGGGGCCATGGCGTTGGCGGCGGTGCTGTCGCAACAAGGGGCACCGATCACGCCGGGGCTGCTGGACAAACCGCTGGACCTGCCTCAGGGCGCCGAGGCGCTGGACACGGGCATCCCCCGGGTGGCGCGCGACTACGGCATGGTGGTGTATCCGCTGGACAAGCAACTGGACGCACTGTTGACCCAGGTGGCGGCGGGCAACCCGGTGCTGCTGCGTTACGAGGAGGGTTCGGCCTGGTGGAGCGAGCCACGGTATGCCGTGCTGATCGGCTACGACCGCTACAAGCAGCGGGTGCTGTTGCGCTCGGGCATGCACCGGCGGCAGGTGATGGGGTTCGATGCCTTCGCCTCGGCGTGGGCGAAACTTGGCAGTTGGGCGGTGCTGGTGCAGCCACCACGGCAACTGCCGGCCCAGGTGGACCGCCAGCGCTGGTTGCAGGCTGCGGATGAACTGGCCCGGGCGGGGCAGGAAATTGCGGCGAAGCAGGCTGTGAGTAGCCTGAACAAATAGCTTTTGTCTGTACCGGCCCTTTCGCGGGCACGCCCGCTCCCACAGGATTTGTGCTGCTTGCACGGTCCCTGTGGGAGCGGGCGTGCCCGCGAAGAGGCCAGGCCTGCCTACATCAGAAGCCCAGGCGATCGCGCAGGCTGTAGTACCAGGCGCCAAGGGCGCTGAACGGTACGCGCAGCATCTGGCCACCCGGGAACGGGTAGTGCGGCAGGCCGGCGAAGGCGTCGAAGCGCTCGGCCTGGCCACGCATGGCCTCGGCCAGCACCTTGCCCGCCAGGTGGGTGTAGGTCACGCCGTGACCCGAGCAGCCCTGCGAGTAGTAGATGTTGTCACCGATACGGCCAACCTGCGGCAGGCGCGACAGGGTCAGCAGGAAGTTGCCGGTCCAGGCGTAGTCGATCTTCACGTTCTTCAGCTGCGGGAAGGCCTTGAGCATCTTCGGCCGGATGATCGCCTCGATGTTGGCCGGGTCACGCGCGCCGTACACCACGCCACCGCCGAAGATCAGGCGCTTGTCGCTGGTCAGGCGGTAGTAGTCGAGCAGGTAGTTGCAGTCCTCGACGCAGTAGTCCTGCGGCAGCAGGGTGCGCGCCAGTTCGTCGCCCAGTGGCTCGGTGGTGATCACCTGGGTGCCGCATGGCATGGACTTGCTGGCCAGCTCAGGCACCAGGTTGCCCAGGTAGGCGTTGCCGGCGACGATGATGAACTTGGCGCGGACCTTGCCCTGTGGGGTGTGTACCACCGGGTTGGCGCCACGCTCGATGCGGATGGCCGGGGTTTGCTCATAGATGATGCCGCCCAGCGACTCGACCGCGGCGGCTTCGCCCAGGGCCAGGTTCAGCGGGTGGATGTGGCCGCCGCTCATGTCCAGCATGCCGCCCACATAGTTGTCGCAGGCCACCACTTCGCGGATGCGCTTCTGGTCCATCAGCTCCAGCTGGTTGTGGCCAAAGCGTTCCCACAGGCGCTTTTGCGACTCCAGGTGGCCCATCTGCTTGCTGGTGAGGGCAGCGAACACGCCACCGTCCTTCAGGTCGCACTGGATGTTGTACTTGGCCACGCGCTCACGAATGATGCGCCCGCCTTCGAAAGCCATCTGGCCCAGCAGTTGGGCCTCCCGTGGGCCGACGGTGCGTTCGATGACGTCGATGTCGCGGCTGTAGCTGTTGACGATCTGGCCGCCGTTGCGGCCCGACGCGCCGAAGCCGACCTTGGCTGCTTCGACGATGCTCACCTTGAAGCCGTTCTCCAGCAGGAACAGGGCGCTGGACAGGCCGGTGTAGCCGGCACCGATGATGCACACATCGGTTTCCACCTCACCCTGCAGCGCCGGACGTGGCGGCACCGGGTTGGCCGAGGCGGCGTAGTAGGACTGGGGGTAGGGGGTGTTAGCCATGCTGCAGGAACCTCGTGTTTTATATTTTTAACGAATGTACCGATGCTATCAATAATAATAAACACCCGCTAGTCGTCCGTTGAAAATCCTTTACTCGGTACCTGTCAGCGCGCCTTTCTATAAAGAGTTTAAGATTCAGTAGGTTAGCGCAAAAAAAAGTGTTGACAGGGTTTTTGGAATGAGTAGAATGCGCACCACACGACAGGCACATAGCTCAGTTGGTTAGAGCACCACCTTGACATGGTGGGGGTCGTTGGTTCGAGTCCAATTGTGCCTACCAAATCGAAGAAGGGGTGATCCGCAAGGGTCACCCCTTTTTTCATTGCCCGATTTTTGTGGGCAGCGCGATGCGCTCAGATTCGAAAGTTTTTGATTTTTCTCAAAAAAACGCTTTACAGGTACGCATTCGGTCACTAATATGCGCACCACACGACAGGCACATAGCTCAGTTGGTTAGAGCACCACCTTGACATGGTGGGGGTCGTTGGTTCGAGTCCAATTGTGCCTACCAAATCGAAAAAGGGCGATCAGCAATGATCGCCCTTTTTGCTATGCGCGCGAAGCAGCGTGTAACGTTTGGTCGCGGTTCGGGGCATTGCCCGGCATGCTAGAATCCGCCCCTTCGAAACTGGAGGTACACGCGTGCGCAAACTGGCTGTGGTAATGGCAGTGCTGGCCCTGGCGGGCTGTGAGAACGAGGTCGAAGGCGTGCACAAACAGGTGGCCGAACACCTGCACAACCCTAAAACCGCCAAGTTCGGCAACGTGCGGATCGACACTCAGGGCACCATCTGCGGCCAGGTTCGTGGCAAGGATGATGCCGGGCAGTACGAGGCCTACCGCAGCTACGTGGCGATCAAGCGCGATGGCCAGTACGAAATCATCGTCGACGACAGCGGTAACAACCTGCGCATCCGCGAGATGTGCGGCGGCGCCGAGCTGCAGCGCCGCGCCGAAGCCCTGGCTGGCCAGCCGGCCCCGCAGGGCTGGGACGTGGAGGTGATCCAGGGTGCCAACATGGGTGCGCTCAGCGACATGACCGCACGCCTGATCGAAAAGGGCATTCCCTCCTCGGTGGAGTACCGCGACGGCAAGCCGGTGGTGCTGATGGGGCCGTTCCCGAGCCGTGAGGAGGCTGAAGCACGCAAGGCCGAGGTAATGGCCAAGCTGGGTACCGATTCGGTGGTCATCCAGCACGGCGCCACGCGCTAAAAACGCTCCTACAGGGTGGCGCGCGCAAGCTTTGAGCGGCACAGCCACACCTGCGCTAGACACTGTCCGCACAGTTTTGGCTATGCTTGGCAGGAAGAAGCCGAACGGGGAGGGCCTCATGTCTACACTGGAGCGGGCCATTGCCGTGGCCGCCAGGGCGCATGAAGGGCAATACGACAAGGGTGGGGCAGCTTATATCCTCCACCCGCTACGCGTGATGATGCGGGTTTCCACACCTGAACAACGGATTGTCGCGGTGCTTCACGATGTGATCGAAGACACCTCGCTGACGCTGTCCGACCTGGCGCGCGAGGGGTTCGCGCTGAAAATCCTTGCCGCCTTGCTGGCGCTCAGCCGCCGTGAGGGCGAGGCCTACCAGGACTTCGTGGTGCGCCTGGGCGATGACCCGCTGGCGCGCACCGTCAAGCTGGCCGACCTGGCCGACAACAGTGACCTTTCGCGCATCCCCTGCCCGGGCCCCGCCGACCTGGCGCGGCTGGCGCGTTATCGTGAAGCCAGCGCCTACCTGCAGGCACTGACTTGAGGTTGATGCGCGGTCAGTCTTCCTTCGGTACTGTCCAGAAAATCTGCACGCCGCCATCGTCGCGGTGGGCGAGGGTGACGTTATCGTTCTCGGCGATTTCCTCGAGCAGGGTTTCCCAGTCTTCCGGGGTTTCCTGTTCCAGGCGGAAGATCAGCGCTGCGCGGCTGCGCTGGGCAGTGGGGCTGTTGATGATCTTCTGGATGCGCACACCCAGTTGTTCATAGCTGCTCGGGGTGGCGGAGGCGGTGCTGGACACAGGCGTTTCCTTGTTTTGCTGTATGCACATACAGTATTTCACCGTAAGTAATTTCGCAACAGCCTGTCAGGCCAAAAACTGCGCTTTACGCTGAGCCGCGGGATTCCGGGCAAGCGGGGAAAAGACGATCGTCTTTTCGGAAAAATTCCGGATAAACTGCCCCTGGCTCGACTTGACCTCCGACAGCCAAACGGATTTGACAAACCCCGGTCCTGTTTCCATAGTGAGTCAACGCAAACGTTTGCGATCCGACAAAAAACACAAGATCCGGAGTCCTCGTCCATGAAACTGCCGTTCCCCGGTCGTCTGCTGGCCCTCGCAGTCATTTCCTCGCTGTCCCTGGCCCTGCCATTTTCCGCCGCCCACGCCGAAGACAAGCCCAAGGTCGCCCTGGTCATGAAGTCGCTGGCCAATGAGTTCTTCCGCACCATGGAAGACGGCGCCAAGGACTACCAGAAAGCCCACGCCGATGAATTCGAGCTGATCGCCAACGGCATCAAGAACGAGACCGACACCGGCGAGCAGATCCGCATCGTCGAGCAAATGGTCAACGCAGGCGCCAAGGCCCTGGTCATTGCCCCGGCCGACTCCAAGGCGCTGGTTTCGGCGGTGAAGAAGGCCATGGACCAAGGCGTGGTGGTGATCAACATCGACAACCGCCTGGACCCGGCGCTGCTCAAGAGCAAAGGCATCAGCGTACCCTTCGTGGGTCCCGACAACCGCAAGGGCGCGCGCCTGGTCGGCGATTTTCTGGCCAACGAGAAGCTCAAGGCCGGCGACCAGGTCGGCATTATCGAAGGCGTGCCGACCACCACCAACGCCCAGCAGCGTACCGCCGGTTTCAAGGACGCCATGGAGGCCGCGCAAGTCAAGATCGTCTCGGTGCAGAGCGGCAATTGGGAAATCGACAAAGGCAACGCCGTCGCCGCCTCCATGCTCAACGAATACCCCGACCTGAAAGCCCTGCTGGCCGGTAACGACAGCATGGCCCTGGGCGCCGTGTCGGCCGTGCGTGCCGCTGGCAAGACCGGGCAGGTGCAAGTGGTGGGCTACGACAACATCAACGCCATCAAGCCGATGCTCGCCGATGGCCGTGTACTTGCCACCCTCGACCAGGCGGCCAGCCAGCAGGCGGTGTACGGCATCCAGGCGGCGCTGAAAATGGTCAAGGGCGAGAAACCCGACGTGGATGCCGACAACGTCATCCAGACCCCGGTCCAACTCATCACCAAGCCCTGATCGCTGGCAGGAGATACGGCCATGCCTGCATCGGCCAATGAAGTGGTACTCGCCGCCAGCGGCCTGGGCAAGACCTACGCCCAACCCGTGCTCAGCGAGGTCAGCCTGAGCCTGCGGGCCGGCGAAGTGCTGGCGCTGACAGGTGAGAACGGCGCTGGCAAAAGCACCCTGTCCAAGCTCATCAGTGGCCTGGAAACCCCTACCACCGGGCATATGCACTACCGCGGCCAGGCCTACGCGCCTGGCAGCCGCAGCGAGGCCGAGCGCCTCGGCGTGCGCATGGTCATGCAGGAGCTGAACCTGCTGCCCACGCTGACCGTGGCGGAAAACCTGTTCCTCGACAACCTGCCCGGCCGCTTCGGCTGGATCAGCCAGAAGCGCCTGCGCCAACTGGCCACGGCCGCCATGGCCCAGGTCGGCCTCGACGCCATCGACCCGGATACCCCGGTCGGCGAGCTGGGCATCGGCCACCAGCAAATGGTCGAGATCGCCCGCAACCTGATCGGCGATTGCCATGTGCTGATCTTCGACGAACCCACCGCCATGCTCACCGCGCGCGAGGTGGAGCTGCTGTTCACCCAGATCGAGCGCCTGCGCCAACGTGGCGTGGCCATCGTCTACATTTCCCATCGCCTGGAAGAACTGCAGCGTGTGGCCCAGCGCATCGTCGTGCTGCGTGACGGCAAGCTGGTGTGCGACGAGCCGATCCAGCGCTACAGCAGCGCCGAACTGGTCAACCTGATGGTCGGCCGCGAGCTGGGCGAGCATATCGACCTGGGCCGCCGGCAGATCGGCGCGCCGCTGCTCAAGGTCGACAAGCTCAGCCGTGGCGACAAGGTGCGTGGAGTGTCGTTCGAGGTCAGGGCAGGGGAGATCTTCGGCATCTCCGGCCTGATCGGGGCCGGCCGTACCGAGCTGTTGCGCCTGATCTACGGCGCCGACCGTGCCGACAGCGGCAGCATCGCCCTCGGCCAGCCACCGCAGGCGGTCACCATCGACTCGCCCAAGGCTGCCGTGCAGGCCGGTATCGCGCTGATCACCGAAGACCGCAAAGGCGAAGGCCTGCTGCTGACGCAGTCGATCAGCGCCAATATCGCCCTGGGCAACCTCGGCGCGGTATCACGGGCCGGGGTGCTCGATGGCGAGGCCGAAGCGGCATTGGCCGAGCGCCAGATCCAGGCCATGCGCATTCGCAGCGCCGGCCCGCAGCAGGTGGTAGGCGAGCTGTCTGGCGGCAACCAGCAAAAGGTGGTGATAGGCCGGTGGCTGGAGCGCGACTGCCAGGTGTTGCTGTTCGACGAGCCCACCCGTGGTATCGACGTCGGCGCCAAGTTCGACATCTATGGCCTGCTGGCCGAACTTGCGCGCCAGGGCAAGGCCCTGGTGGTGGTATCCAGCGACCTGCGCGAGCTGATGCTGATCTGCGACCGCATCGCCGTGCTGTCGGCTGGCCGCCTGATCGAAACCTTCGAGCGTGACCATTGGAGCCAGGACCAGCTGCTGGCTGCGGCCTTTGCCGGTTATCAGAAACGTGACGCACTGCTGCATGAAGCAGCTCCCAGGATGGATGCATGAAAACCACCCCGCTCGACAGCCAAGGCACCGCACCGGTGCGCCGCAGTGGCACCTATCTTGGCCTGGGTACATACCTGGGCCTGGCCGGCGCCTTGCTGGCGATGATCGTGCTGTTCTCGTTCCTCAGCAGCCACTTCTGGTCGTACAACACCTTCAGTACCCTGGCCAACCAGATCCCCGACCTGATGGTACTGGCAGTGGGGATGACCTTCGTGCTGATCATCGGCGGCATCGACCTGTCGGTGGGCTCGGTACTGGCGCTGGCGGCCTCGACGGTTAGCGTGGCGATCCTCGGCTGGGGCTGGGGCGTGCTGCCCTCGGCCCTGCTGGGCATGGCCGTGGCCGCGCTGGCCGGCAGCATTACCGGCGGCGTCACCGTGGCCTGGCGCATTCCGTCGTTCATCGTCTCGCTCGGCGTGCTGGAAATGGCCCGTGGCCTGGCCTACCAGTTCACCGACTCGCGTACCGCCTATATCGGCGATGCCTATGCCTGGTTCTCCAACCCCATCGCGTTCGGCATCTCGCCGGCCTTCATCATCGCCTTGCTGGTGATCGTGCTGGCCCAGCTGGTGCTGACCCGCACGGTGTTCGGCCGCTACCTGATCGGCATCGGCACCAACGAAGAGGCCGTGCGCCTGGCCGGCATCGACCCGCGCCCCTACAAGGTGCTGGTGTTCGCCCTGATGGGCCTGCTTGCCGGCCTGGCTGCGCTGTTCCAGATCTCGCGCCTGGAAGCGGCCGACCCCAATGCCGGTTCCGGCCTGGAGCTGCAGGTGATCGCCGCCGTGGTAATTGGTGGCACCAGCCTGATGGGCGGCCGTGGCTCGGTCATCAGTACCTTCTTTGGCGTGCTGATCATTTCGGTGCTGGCTGCAGGGCTGGCGCAGATCGGGGCCAGCGAACCGACCAAACGCATCATCACCGGGGCGGTGATTGTCATCGCCGTGGTGCTCGACACTTACCGTAGCCGGCGCGCAGGCCGGCGGAACTGAGAACATGGCAACCATCAAAGACGTCGCGGCACTGGCGGGTATTTCCTACACCACTGTGTCCCATGTGCTGAACAAGACCCGGCCGGTAAGCGAGCAGGTGCGGCTGAAAGTCGAAGCCGCCATCGCCGAACTCGACTACGTGCCCAGCGCCGTGGCCCGCTCGCTGAAGGCGCGCAGCACGGCCACCATCGGCTTGCTGGTGCCCAACAGCGTCAACCCGTACTTCGCCGAGCTGGCACGGGGTATCGAAGACGCCTGCGAACGCAACGGCTACTGCGTGATTCTGTGCAACTCTGACGACAACCCGCAGAAGCAGCGCAGCTACCTGCGCGTGCTGCTGGAAAAACGCATCGACGGCCTGGTGGTGGCTTCGGTCGGCCAGGACGGCGACCTGCTGCAAAGCCTGGCTGGCGTGCGCACGCCCATGGTGATCGTCGACCGCGAACTGGATGGCGTCGATGCCGACCTGGTGCGCATCGACCACGAGCAGGGCGCCTACCTGGCCACCCGGCACCTGCTGGAGCTTGGCCACCGCGACATCGCCTACATTGGTGGCCCTGCCGAGACCGGGGTGACCCAGCTGCGCCTGAGCGGCTTCCGCCGCGCCATGGCCGAGGCCGGCGTACCGGTGCTGGCCAACCGCGTGCTGCACTGCGACTTCACCAGCCCGGGTGGCCATGCAGCGGCAGCCCGGTTGCTGGAGGGCAAGCGGCCCACGGCGATTTTCGCCGGCAACGACATGATCGGTTTCGGCGTGCTGCGCGCCGCAGCCGAACGCAATATCAACGTGCCCGGCGAGCTGTCGGTGATCGGCTTTGACGACATCGAACTCAGCCGCTATGTGTACCCGCCGTTGACCACGGTGGGCCAGTCGATCCGCGCGTTGGGCGAGAGCGCCGCGTCGCTGTTGCTGGCACGTATCGGCACACCGCGGCAGGGCGCGGCAGAGCAACGTATCGTCGCCCCGCGCATCGTGCTGCGCGAGTCCACCGGGCCGCGCCCGGACCTGTTCAACGCTTGCCGCTGATGCTAAGGAAATGTCATGAATGCCAAGGTCGTGGTAGTCGGTAGCCTCAACATGGACCTGGTGGTCCGCGCCCAACGCCTACCCCGGGCCGGCGAAACACTCCCCGGCGAAAGCTTTTTCACCGCGCCGGGCGGCAAGGGGGCCAACCAGGCGGTGGCCGTTGCGCGCCTGGGTGGCAGCGTGGCGATGATCGGCAACGTCGGCGATGATGATTATGGCCGGCAACTGCACCGGGCCTTGTATGTGGAAGGCATCGACAGCCAGGGCGTCATCACCTGCCAGGGCGTGTCCAGCGGTGTGGCGCTTATCACCGTGGATGCCGCCAGCCAGAACTGCATTGTCATCATTCCCGGTGGCAACGGCCTGCTGACGCCGCAGTCGGTGCAGCGGTTCGATGCGCTGCTGCAGGCGGCCGAGGTGATCATCTGCCAGTTGGAAGTGCCGGCCGACACCGTGGCCTGGACCCTGGCCAGGGGGCGTGCACTGGGCAAGCAGGTGATCCTGAACCCGGCACCGGCGACCGGCCCCTTGCCGGCGGACTGGTTCGCCCACATCGACTACCTGACGCCCAACGAAAGCGAGGCCGAAGCCCTGACCGGCGTGGCGGTGACTGACCTGGACAGTGCCCGGCGTGCCGGCGAGCGCTTGCTGCAACTGGGCGCGGGCAAAGTGATCATCACCCTGGGCGCGCAAGGTGCCTTGCTGGTCACCCCCAAGGGCCATCAGCACTTCCCCGCACCGGTGGTGCAGCCGCTGGACACCACTGCCGCCGGCGACACCTTCATTGGTGGCTTTGCCGCTGGCCTGGTACGCGGCCTGGAGGAGGGCGAAGCCATCGCTTTCGGCCAGCGCGCCGCGGCCCTGTCGGTTACCCGCGCCGGCGCCCAGCCGTCGATTCCTTACCTGGCGGAGCTTGCGCCATGAAGAAAACCCCGCTGCTGAACATCGCCCTGTCGCGGACCATTGCCGGCATGGGGCATGGCGACATTCTGGTAATCGGCGATGCCGGGTTGCCGGTGCCGCCGGGCGTCGAACTGATCGACCTGGCCGTCACGCCTGGTCTGCCGGATTTCGCCAGCGTGTTGCGGGTTGTGCTGAGCGAGTTGCAGGTGGAGCGCCATGTGCTGGCCGAAGAGATGCACAAAGTGGTGCCGCCGGCGCTGGTCGAGATCGAGCGGCTCAAGGGCAAGCTGGGCAAGCGCGAATGGCTGAGCCATGAAGATTTCAAAGTGCTGTCGCGCAGTGCCCGTGCGGTCGTGCGTACTGGCGAATGCCAACCCTACAGCAACATCGCGCTGATCTCCGGCGTAACCTTCTAACTCGTCGTCTTGCCCAACGCAGATCCCTGTGGGAGCGGGCATGCCCGCGAACACCGGCAACGCCGGTGCCATTTACCGCAGGCCCCGTGTGGGAGCGGGTTCACCCGCGAACACCGGCGAAGCCGGTGCCATTCACCGCGTTGCTTTCTTCGCGGGTAAACCCGCTCCCACAGGGATTTGCGGTGTTTCAGGAATACCAACCCAGGCAACAGGAGTGCCACCCATGCTCAAACCCCTGCTACAAGGAATCGCCCTCATGGCCGCAGCAACCACCCTCCAGGCCGCCCCCATCGACCTGATCATCGACACCGACCCCGGCGCCGACGATGTGGTCGCGCTGTTCCTGGCCATGGCCTCGCCCGACGAGCTCAACATCCGCGCCATCACCACCGTGGCCGGCAATGTGCGCCTGGAAAACACCTCGCGCAACGCCCGCCTGGCCCGCGAATGGGCCGGTCGCGAAGACATCCCCGTATACGCCGGCGCCGCGCGCCCGCTGGTGCGCAAGCCGGTCTACGCCGCCGAAGTGCACGGCGAAGAAGGCCTCACCGGCGTCCAGGTCCACGAACCGAAAGCGCCACTGGCCCAGGGCAATGCCGTGCAATATCTGGTCGACACACTGGGCGCCGCCAAACCGCACAGCATCACCATCGCCATGCTCGGCCCGCAGACCAACCTGGCCCTGGCGCTGATCCAGCGCCCGGACATCGCCAAAGGCATCAAGCAAGTGGTGGTAATGGGCGGTGCGCATTTCAACGGCGGCAACATCACCCCGGCGGCAGAATTCAACCTCTATGCCGACCCGCATGCCGCCGAAGTGGTGCTGGCCAGCGGCGTGCAACTGACCTACCTGCCGCTGGACGTCACCCACAAGCTGCTGACCAGCGACGCCCGCCTCAAGCAGCTGGCAGCGGTGAACAACAAGGCCAGCAAACGGGTGGTGGATATCCTCAACGCCTACATAACCCACGACATGGACCTGTACGGCATGCCCGGCGGCCCGGTGCACGACGCCAGTGTCATCGCCTACCTGCTCAAGCCCGAGCTGTTCAGCGGCCGGCGCATCCACATGAGCATCGACAGCCGCGAAGGCCCCAGCTTCGGCCAGACCCTGGCCGACTGGTATGGCGTGTTAAAGCAGCCAGCCAATGTGATGTGGGTAGAGCAGGGCGATGCTCAGGGCCTGTTCGACCTGCTCAGCGCCCGTTTGGCGCGATTGGAATAGCCGTGTTCGGCGCGAAGCGCTCGAACACCTGGTCGATAAAGCTGCGCGCCGCCTCGGCGCCGCGATCGCGCACCAGCAGGTCGATGGCAATCAACAGCAACTCTTCCGGTGTGCCAGGGCTGTACGCGCTCTGGCCCTCGGCCCATTTGACCTTGATATCGGCATCGATGCTGTGGCTGCTCATGAAAGGCTCTCGCTTGGGGCCCAGGACGAAGGGGCGAACACCTGACCCTGGTGTTCGATGGAGGCCGGGTGCGCTCCACTTCTTGCACTAAATCATGACTTTGCGTCAGTGACCTTGTGGCTTAAGCATATGGCAAACGCAGCGGGTTGTGCAAAATCCGGTCACGATTGCGCTTTCGCCTCTACCAGCGAGTTCAGGCAGACTTGACCGGTTTTGCAACAAATGATGAGTGGAACGGTCGGATCAGACAGTTCCCGGACCGATTTAGGAGGCTTCATGTTCCGTACCCGTGCTTACCTGGCAACCCTGGCGGTGGCTGCTGTGCTGGCTGGTTGCAGCGCTGGTGGCAGTTCTGCTGGTGGCGCTGCACCGGCAGGCAACGATGGCCGCTGCGAAGCCAGCGGCGCCGATTTTGCCATTGGCAAGCCTGCTAGCGCCGAGCTGCTGGAGCAGGCACGCAAGGCCAGTGGCTCGCAGATGGCCCGCATTCTCAAGCCGCACGACGTGGTCACCCTGGAGTACCGCTCCGAGCGCCTGAACCTGAATGTGGACGAGCAGGGCAAGGTGATTCGCGTCAATTGCGGTTGACCGATTATGTGGGCTGCGCGGCCCCTGTAGGAGCGGCCTTGTGTCGCGACAGGGCCGCAAAGCGGCCCCGGCAATTGACGCTGCGAAGCTGAAACCCTGGGGCCGCTGCGCGCCCCATCGCGACACAAGGCCGCTTCTACAGGAAAGCGAGTGCGTGCAGCCTGGCAGATACCCATAAAAAAACCCGCCACAAGGGCGGGTTTTTTTACAGCTATCCGAATTACTCCGGACGAACCTGTGCAGCCTGCATGCCCTTCTGGCCGCGCTCGGCGACGAAGGAAACAGTCTGGCCTTCTTTCAGGCTCTTGAAGCCGTCAGATTCGATGGCCTTGAAGTGAACGAACAGGTCGTCGCCGCCGCCTGCTGGGGTGATGAAGCCGTAGCCTTTCTCATCATTGAACCATTTGACGGTGCCTTGTTGGCGATTGGACATGGGTGAATCTCCAGAACATTTAGTTTTTTCAGTGGTGCAATGCGGCCGAGGCTACGGAGCACGGAACACATCATAGTCTAATTCTGCGCATCTAGCGCCTTTTACCTTCGCCGGATCTTGATCCAGCTCAAAGAATGGCTGGTCTGCTCTGGCTTTAAGGTTTCAGCTCTTCGGTGCGCAGGCCTGTTTCACGACCTTCTGCGCCTTCTGCATCAGCTTGGCGTCCACGCCATCGTTGCTGTCCAGGTCGGCAATTTCCGCGTCGGTGAAATTCTTTTTGATGGTTTGCGCGCCACAGTCGCAGTGTTTTTTCGCGGTCGCAGCATCAACGCCTTGGCCTTGTGCCACTTGCGTGCACTGGGTCATGTAGGCGGCCTCCTTCCCGGCCGGGAAGTTGCCGGCGTTCGCAGCCATGGGCAGCAGCAGGGCCCCAGCGGCCGCCAGGGCCAGAAGAGACGGAACTCGCATAACCAGTTACTCCTTGGGTTAAGGTCTCATCAAGAGTAGGTTGCTTCCCAAGGTCTGATAGGAATTTTTCCGTGTAAGTTCAGCCGAAGTCTGTAATTTCCAAATATTTCTGCCTGGCACGCAACCCGCGTGCTAGCATGCCCGGCTTGCAGCTGACAACGTGCAGCTTGCAGCTATCTTTTTTCTTTCCAGTCACTCTGGTTCGTCCCTTG
This sequence comes from Pseudomonas sp. B19(2017), assembly GCF_002113165.1. Taxonomy (NCBI): domain Bacteria; kingdom Pseudomonadati; phylum Pseudomonadota; class Gammaproteobacteria; order Pseudomonadales; family Pseudomonadaceae; genus Pseudomonas; species Pseudomonas sp. B19(2017). Next base: position 303,076 of record NZ_NEJR01000002.1, on the reverse strand, counting down.
CAAGCCGAAAGGCTTCTGCCACTGTGAGGCAGGCTTCCTTTGCGGGAAGGCAGGTCGGATCTTGTACTGGCTCATCCCAACCCACGTGACCTTTGGTAGGGGTCACCACTAGGAGAGGAGGCGCCATGCCCGTTATTACTCTTCCCGATGGCAGTCAACGTTCGTTCGATCACGCCGTATCCGTAGCCGAAGTCGCCGCTTCCATCGGCGCCGGCCTGGCCAAGGCCACCGTGGCCGGCAAGGTCGACGGCAAGCTGGTCGATGCCTGCGACCTGATCAGCAACGACGCCACCCTGCAGATCATCACCCCTAAAGATGAAGAGGGACTGGAGATCATCCGTCACTCGTGCGCCCACCTGGTCGGCCACGCCGTGAAGCAGCTGTACCCGACCGCCAAGATGGTCATCGGCCCGGTCATCGACGAAGGCTTCTACTACGACATCGCCTACGAGCGCCCCTTCACCCCTGAAGACATGGCCGCCATCGAAAAGCGCATGATGGAGCTGATCGACAAGGACTACGACGTCATCAAGAAGGTGACCCCGCGTGCCGAAGTCATCGACGTGTTCAAGGCCCGTGGCGAAGACTACAAGCTGCGCCTGGTCGAAGACATGCCGGACGAGCAGGCCATGGGCCTGTACTACCACGAAGAATACGTCGACATGTGCCGTGGCCCGCACGTGCCGAACACCCGCTTCCTCAAGGCATTCAAGCTGACCAAGCTGTCCGGTGCCTACTGGCGCGGTGATGCCAAGAACGAACAGCTGCAACGCGTGTACGGCACCGCCTGGGCCGACAAGAAGCAGCTGGCTGCGTATATCCAGCGCATCGAAGAAGCCGAAAAACGCGACCACCGCAAGATCGGCAAGCAGCTCGACCTGTTCCACCTGCAGGAAGAAGCCCCGGGCATGGTGTTCTGGCACGCCAACGGCTGGACCGTGTACCAGGTACTCGAGCAGTACATGCGCCAGGTCCAGCGCGTCAACGGCTACCAGGAAATCAAGACCCCGCAGGTTGTCGACCGCATCCTCTGGGAGCGTTCCGGCCACTGGTCCAACTACGCCGAGAACATGTTCACCACTTCGTCGGAAAGCCGTGACTACGCGGTAAAACCGATGAACTGCCCGTGCCACGTGCAAGTGTTCAACCAGGGCCTGAAGAGCTACCGCGACCTGCCGCTGCGCCTGGCCGAGTTCGGTGCCTGCCACCGTAACGAGCCGTCCGGCGCCCTGCACGGCATCATGCGCGTGCGTGGCTTCGTGCAGGACGACGCGCACATCTTCTGCACCGAAGAACAGGTGAAGAAAGAGGCCGCCGACTTCATCAAGCTGACCCTGGACGTGTACAAGGACTTCGGCTTCACCGACATCGCCATGAAGCTGTCGACCCGCCCGGCCAAGCGCGTGGGTTCCGAAGAGCTGTGGGACCGTGCCGAAGGCGCACTGGCCGACGCCCTGAACGAGTCGGGCCTGGAGTGGGAATACCAGCCGGGCGAGGGCGCCTTCTACGGCCCGAAGATCGAGTTCACCCTGCGCGACTGCCTCGGCCGCAACTGGCAGTGCGGTACCCTGCAGTACGACCCGAACCTGCCAGAACGCCTGGATGCCAGCTATATCGCCGAAGATAACAGCCGAGTGCGCCCGGTCATGCTGCACCGCGCCATCCTCGGCTCGTTCGAACGCTTCATCGGCATGCTGATCGAGCACTACGCTGGCGTGTTCCCGGCCTGGCTGGCACCAACCCAGGCCGTGATCATGAACATCACCGACAAGCAGGCCGATTTCGCCCTCGAGGTGGAAAATACCCTGAACGGTAGCGGTTTCCGTGCCAAGTCGGACTTGAGAAATGAGAAGATCGGCTTTAAAATCCGCGAGCATACTTTGCTCAAGGTCCCGTACCTTTTGGTTATAGGGGATCGCGAAGTCGAAACACGAACCGTCGCTGTGCGTACTCGCGAAGGCGCAGACCTGGGCTCCATGCCCGTCGCCCAGTTCGCTGAGCTCCTGACACAAGCGGTTTCCCGGCGTGGACGCCAAGAATCGGAGTAATGACTATTAAGCGTGAAATGAGAAACGATAAGCGTGCTGTACCGAAGGCCCCGATCAACGAGAATATCTCGGCCCGCGAGGTTCGGTTAATTGGCGCTGATGGCGAGCAGGTTGGCATCGTCTCGATTGATGAAGCGCTTCGTATCGCTGAAGAAGCGAAGCTGGATCTGGTGGAGATCTCTGCAGACGCGGTACCGCCTGTCTGCAAGGTGATGGACTACGGCAAGCACCTCTTCGAGAAGAAGAAGCAGGCCAACGAAGCCAAGAAGAACCAGAAGCAGATCCAGATTAAAGAAATCAAGTTTCGTCCAGGGACGGAAGAAGGGGATTACCAGGTAAAACTACGCAACCTGGTACGTTTCCTTACCGATGGGGACAAAGCCAAGATCTCTCTGAGATTCCGCGGCCGTGAGATGGCCCACCAGGAGCTGGGCATGGAGCTGTTGAAGCGGGTCGAAGCCGACCTCGCCGAATACGGCTCCGTTGAGCAGCATCCGAAGATGGAAGGACGCCAGCTTATGATGGTCATCGCCCCCAAAAAGAAGAAGTAATCTCCCGGGCACGGCAGGCCTGATGATTATTGTGTAATTTTATCGAATGCGGAGTTCCAACATGCCAAAAATGAAAACCAAGAGCGGTGCTGCGAAGCGCTTCCTGAAGACCGCTTCCGGCTTCAAGCACAAGCACGCTTTCAAGAGCCACATCCTGACCAAAATGTCGACCAAGCGTAAGCGTCAACTGCGCGGTGCCAGCCTGCTGCACCCGTCTGACGTGGCAAAAGTCGAGCGCATGCTGCGCGTACGTTAATTCTGGTTTAGATAGAGGAAGTTACTCATGGCTCGTGTTAAGCGTGGCGTCATCGCTCGTAAGCGTCACAAGAAAATTCTGAAACTGGCTAAAGGCTACTACGGTGCACGCTCGCGCGTATTCCGCGTTGCCAAGCAGGCTGTCATCAAGGCTGGTCAATATGCCTACCGTGACCGTCGTCAGAAGAAGCGTCAGTTCCGCGCACTGTGGATCGCTCGTATCAACGCCGGTGCCCGCACCAACGGTCTGTCCTACAGCCGTCTGATTGCTGGCCTGAAAAAGGCTTCGATCGAAATCGACCGTAAGGTTCTGGCCGATCTGGCAGTGAACGAAAAAGCGGCGTTTGCTGCGATTGTCGAGAAAGCTAAAGCCGTTCTGGCTTAAGTACCCGCGACAATCACCCGGCGGCGCTAGCGCCGTCGGGCATTGAACGTCATCGATAGGGGAAGAGCCTTCAAAGCTCTTCCCCTATTTTCGTATCTGGAGTCTGTACATGGAAAACCTGGATGCGTTGGTCTCCCAAGCCCTGGAGGCTGTGGAGCGCGCTGAAGACATCAATACCCTGGAACAGATCCGGGTTAACTATCTCGGCAAGAAAGGCGAGCTGACCCAGGTGATGAAGACCCTGGGCAACCTGCCAGCCGAAGAGCGGCCGAAAGTCGGCGCGCTGATCAACGACGCCAAAGAGCGCGTCACCGTTGTGCTCAATGCCCGCAAGGCCGCCTTCGAAGAAGCCGAGCTTAGCGCTCGCCTGGCTGCGGAATGCATTGACGTCACCCTGCCAGGCCGCGGCCAGGCCACCGGTGGCCTGCACCCGATCACCCGTACACTCGAGCGCATCGAGCAGTTCTTCACCCACATCGGCTACGGCATTGCCGAAGGCCCAGAGGTGGAAGACGACTATCACAACTTCGAAGCGCTCAACATCCCCGGCCACCACCCGGCCCGCGCGATGCACGACACCTTCTACTTCAATGCCAACATGCTGCTGCGCACCCACACCTCGCCGGTGCAGGTGCGGACCATGGAGTCCAGCCAGCCGCCAATCCGCATTGTCTGCCCGGGCCGCGTGTACCGCTGCGACTCGGACATTACCCACTCGCCGATGTTCCACCAGGTCGAAGGCCTGCTGATCGATCGCGATATCAACTTCGCCGACCTCAAGGGCACCATCGAAGAATTCCTGCGCGTGTTCTTCGAAAAAGAACTGGCGGTACGTTTCCGCCCATCGTTCTTCCCCTTCACCGAGCCGTCCGCCGAAGTCGACATCCAGTGCGTGATGTGTTCCGGCAACGGCTGTCGCGTGTGCAAGCAGACCGGCTGGCTGGAAGTGATGGGCTGCGGCATGGTGCACCCGAACGTACTGCGCATGTCCGGCATCGACCCTGAAGAGTTCCAGGGCTTCGCCTTCGGCATGGGCGCCGAGCGCCTGGCCATGCTGCGCTACGGCGTCAACGATTTGCGTCTGTTCTTCGATAACGACCTGCGGTTCCTTGCCCAATTCCGCTAGGCCCAATCGACGCACATTCTAGGAGAACAGCATGAAATTCAGTGAACAGTGGCTGCGCGGTTGGGTAAACCCGCAAGTCTCCCGTGATGAACTGGTCGCCCGCCTGTCCATGGCCGGCCTGGAAGTCGACAGCGTTACCCCCGCTGCCGGCCAGTTCAGCGGCATCGTCGTCGGCGAGATCCTCGCCACCGAACAACACCCGGACGCCGACAAGCTGCGCGTGTGCCAGGTAAGCAACGGCCAGGAAACCTTCCAGGTCGTGTGCGGCGCCCCTAACGCCCGCCCAGGCATCAAGATTCCGTTCGCCATGATCGGCGCCGAACTGCCAGGCGACTTCAAGATCAAGAAGGCCAAGCTGCGCGGTGTCGAGTCCTTCGGCATGCTGTGCTCGGCTGCCGAGCTGCAGATCAGCGAAGAGAACGACGGCCTGCTGGAACTGGCTGCCGACGCCCCGGTTGGCGAAGACATTCGCCAATACCTGAGCCTGGACGACGCCAGCATCGAAATCGGCCTCACCCCCAACCGCGGCGACTGCCTGTCCATCGCAGGCCTGGCCCGCGACGTCAGCGCCCTGTACGACACCCCGGTCACCCGCCCGGTAGTGCCAGCCGTAGCGGCTGCCCACGACGAAGTGCGCCCGGTCGAAGTCAGCGCCCCGGCTGCCTGCCCACGCTACCTGGGCCGTGTCATCCGCAACGTCGACCTCAGCAAGCCGACCCCGCTGTGGATGGTCGAGCGCCTGCGCCGCAGCGACGTGCGCAGCATCGACGCAGCCGTCGACATCACCAACTACGTGATGCTCGAACTCGGCCAGCCGATGCACGCCTTCGACCTGGCAGAAATCAACGGCGGCATCCGCGTACGCATGGCTGAAGAGGGCGAGAAGCTCGTCCTGCTCGACGGCCAGGAAGTGGCCCTGCGCGCCGACACCCTGGTCATCGCCGACCACACCCGCGCCCTGGCCATCGCCGGCGTCATGGGTGGCGAGCACAGCGGTGTGAACACCGAGAAAACCCGCGACCTGTTCCTGGAAAGCGCCTTCTTCGAGCCGATTTCCGTTGCCGGTAAAGCCCGTTCCTACGGCCTGCACACCGATGCCTCGCACCGCTACGAGCGCGGCGTGGACTCGCAACTGGCCCGCGAAGCCATGGAGCGCGCCACCCAGCTGCTGCTGGACATCGTCGGCGGCGAAGCCGGCCCGGTGGTCGAAGCCGTCAGCGAACAGCACCTGCCGCAAGTGGCCCCGGTCACCCTGCGCGCCGAACGCATCACCCAGATGCTCGGCATGGAAATGGACTCAGCCCAGGTCGAGCAACTGCTTAACGCCCTGGAACTGACCACGACTCGTAACGGGGAAGGGCAGTGGACCGTCAACGTCCCAAGCCACCGCTTCGACATCAGCCTGGAAGTGGACCTGATCGAAGAGCTGGCCCGCCTGTATGGTTACAACAACCTGCCGGTTCGCTACCCGCAAGCCCGCCTGGCGCCGAAAGGCAAGCCGGAAACCCGCGGTGACCTGCCGACCCTGCGCCGCCTGCTGGTTGCCCGCGGCTACCAGGAAGCCATCACCTACAGCTTCATCGACCCGAAACTGTTCGAACTGTTCAGCCCGGGCGTAGAGCCGCTGCTGCTGGCCAACCCCATCTCCAGCGACATGGCCGCCATGCGTGCGTCCCTGTGGCCGGGCCTGGTCAAGGCACTGCAACACAACCTGAACCGCCAGCAAGACCGCGTGCGCCTGTTCGAAAGCGGCCTGCGCTTCGTCGGCCAGCTCGGCGACCTGCAACAGCAGCCGATGATCGCCGGCGTTGTCACCGGTAGCCGCCTGCCAGAAGGCTGGGCCAACGGCCGCGACAGCGTCGACTTCTTCGACGTTAAAGCCGACGTGGAAGCCCTGCTGGGCTACTCCGGCGCCCTGAGCGACTTCACCTTCAGCGCCGGCAAGCACCCAGCCCTGCACCCAGGCCAGACCGCCGCCATCGAGCGTGACGGCAAGCTGGTCGGCTACCTCGGCGCCATCCACCCAGAGCTGGCCAAAGCCCTGGACCTGGACCGCCCGGTGTTCCTGTTCGAGCTGGTGCTGGGCGACGTGGTCGAAGGCCGCCTGCCGAAATTCAGCGAGCTGTCCAAGTTCCCGGAAACCCGTCGTGACCTGGCTTTGATCGCAGGACGTGATGTAGCTTCTAGCGCGGTGCTTGAAGTAATTCGTGACAATGCAGGCGAATGGCTTACAGACCTCAGGCTGTTTGACGTCTACCAAGGTAAAGGCATTGATCCTGATAGAAAAAGCCTTGCCGTTGGCTTGACCTGGCAGCATCCATCGCGCACTCTTAACGACGATGAGGTGAACACTACCCTGCAAAACATCCTCACCTCGCTCGAACAAAGGTTGAACACCACGTTAAGGAAATAACGGCATGGGTGCTCTGACGAAAGCTGAGATGGCCGAAAGGCTGTACGAGGAGCTGGGGCTTAACAAGCGTGAGGCCAAGGAGCTGGTCGAGCTGTTTTTTGAAGAAATTCGGCACGCACTTGAAGAGAACGAGCAGGTCAAGCTGTCCGGTTTCGGCAACTTCGACCTTCGCGACAAACGCCAGCGGCCGGGCCGCAACCCCAAGACAGGGGAAGAAATCCCGATCACCGCACGGCGCGTCGTCACCTTTCGTCCAGGGCAGAAGTTGAAGGCCCGGGTTGAGGCCTATGCTGGAACCAAGCCATAACGACGAACTGCCCCCCATACCGGGCAAAAGGTACTTCACCATTGGTGAGGTGAGTGAGCTTTGTGCGGTAAAACCGCACGTGCTGCGGTATTGGGAGCAGGAGTTCGATCAGCTCAATCCCGTGAAGCGGCGGGGGAACCGGCGGTATTATCAGCGGCAGGATGTGCTGATGATTCGCCAGATTCGTGCGCTGCTTTATGACCAGGGATTCACCATTGGCGGGGCTCGGTTGAGGCTTTCCAGTGATGAGGCCAAGGATGAGTCTAGCCAGTACAAGCAGCTGATTCGGCAGATGATTGTTGAATTGGAAGATGTGTTGGTGGTGTTGAAGAAGTGACCTGTTGGTGATGAGTGAAAATTTTTTGAGAAAAAGCTTCCATTTATCAGGAGGTTAGGGTAAATTCTTCAGCGTTCTCAGAGGTTATGAGAATGTAGTCGGGGCGTAGCGCAGCCCGGTAGCGCACTTGCATGGGGTGCAAGGGGTCGAGTGTTCGAATCACTCCGTCCCGACCAAAAATCCCTAAAAATCCAGTCACTTAGCGGTGACTGGATTTTTTTTGTCTATTGATTTTAGGCTTGGGTCTTAGTAGTTGGGTAGCGGGTCGCAAAGCGTTCTGGCTTCTGGGCGCGAGGCCGAAGATGTGGTTGCCGATTTCTTCATCTAGTCAGTGTGCCCGTTCGCGCAAGCTCTGCAAGTGGTTAGTCGACGGCAAAGCTTGTGACGCAAGGTCGCTACTATCGCCGACACCGAATGCGGCTTGTTATCCCGCTGCGCTCAATGAGGTTCTGGCTTGCGCCTAGCTTGTCGAGGTTGTTGATTGGCAAAAATGCGAGAGCGTGGCATTGTCGAGCGCATGTTTGGCCTGCTTAAAGAGGACCGTAAAATGTTGACGCGCTTCGTTAAGTTTGCGGAGGGCTACAATTGTAGTGCATGAGTATTCAAGTTAATGCTTATGGATTCATAGGTTTTTTTCTAGTAGGATCAAATTCGGCGAGTGATCTGCGCTCAGTAATTCTACTTGATAAATGGATATTGTTAAGGAAATGCATCGAAAGGCGACCTCAAGACGAGCAGACGCAACACCTCATGCAGCTTCTCTTGTCGAGGGATTGAGGGATATAGGGTACTCGTTAGAGACTGCGATATCCGACATTATCGACAACTCCATTACGGCGGGGGCGAAGCATGTTCGAATTATCACTGAAGCATGTAGCGAGGCCCCCTTGATCGCCGTTGTGGATGACGGTGGAGGGATGACCGAAGATGAGCTTATTGCTGCGATGCGCCCTGGGAGCAAGAACCCTCTTGCAGCACGTGATGAGCCGGACCTCGGGAGGTTCGGGCTTGGTTTGAAGAGTGCTAGCTTTTCGCAATGCCGACGACTAACAGTAGTCTCTCGAAAAAATGGGGAGATTTCTGCTGCGATTTGGGATCTCGATGACGTTGCTGAGTGGAACGAATGGGCTGTGCAGCTGCCGGATGACGTTGCGGAAATCCCGGGTGTGGACCAGATTGGTAATACGGGCACGCTGGTTCTCTGGCAGAAGCTGGACCGATTGACTGGAGGGGTCTCGCATAACATTGACAAGCGGGCACAAATCATCAATCGAAGAATTGCCGAAACCGAACGACATCTGCGCTTGGTTTTTCACCGGTTCATGCAGGGCACGAAGTCACTGGGGATTTTCTTGAACGGCCGTCAGCTGCAGCCGCTTGATCCCTTCGTGAAAAACAATCCAGCTACTATAGCGGATCCAGAAGAAAAAATTGCTCTAAGTCATGGTGAAGTGGAAGTCCAGAGTTTTACACTTCCTCACCATAAGCAGATGAGCAAGTCTGAATGGGAGGATGTTGCTGGCCCGGAAGGGCATCTAAAGTCACAGGGTTTCTACCTGTACCGAGGAAAGCGTCTTATTCTCTTCGGTACCTGGTTTGGACTCTGCCGACAGTCCGAGCTAACCAAACTTTCCCGGGTCAGGATCGATATTCCCAACAGCATGGATGCCGACTGGAAGATCGACGTCAAGAAGTCGTCTGCCCAACTTCCTCCAGCCGTCCGTGACCGCCTCCAGAAAGTGATCGAGCGCATTCAGAGTGGCTCGAAGCGGACGTACATGAAGCGCGGGCAGAAGCTTGTTGACCACGAGCGGCTCCCGATGTGGAATCGAGTGTTGGCCGATGGACAGATTCGGTATCGGCCGAACATCGATCATCCTGCATTCTCTGGATTTGCTGAAAATTTGCCACTTGAACTACGGCGTGGATTTTTCAACTGTATCGCCCTTGTGGGCGCTTCGTTACCCCTTGAAGCGCTGCATGCCGACATGGCAGGCACCGCGGAGCAAATTGTTCCTGACCGTGTCGATGAAGACGCGTTGACCCAGGCCGTGAAGGCGACGCTATCAGTTCTTACAGAAGCCAAGAAGGACATCAAGGAAATCATGTCGCTGATGAAAGATGTAGACCCCTTCCGTTCGGCTTGGTCCGATACTCAGCGAATTATCTCGACAACTATAGAGATGAAGGAAATAAAATGAATCCCCTCCTGAGCAGTCTTGAAGGCATGGCAGCGATGTACTTGGTGCCGATAAAGCAAAAAGGGCCTCTGACTGCCCAATCAATCCGGGACACCATCCGCGAAATACGCGGCATGGAGATATTTGTGGGAAAGATTGATGACGATGAGGCAGAGCAGCTCGCTCGGCTCATCGAGGAGAAGGAGGGCATCAGCATGGGGTTCGGTGCAGTCGTTGATGCCAAGGAGTTTCGTCCTTGGCTGCACGATGCGCGGATCAAAGGGGAAGTTGGGGATTTCTACTGGAGTCGTTACCGGCAGCTGTTGAACCTCAAGGGGATGCCAAAAGCGGTGATTGAGGCAACCGATGAGGTGACTGATCGAGTGCTTGATCGCCTCGGTGATCCGGCGAACACGAATCCGTGGAGTCGCCGCGGCATGGTAGTCGGGCACGTGCAGAGTGGCAAGACGGCGAACTACACTGGTCTGATATGTAAGGCGGCCGACGCAGGTTATCGCCTTATCGTTGTTATCGCCGGTATTCATAACAATCTGCGCAACCAGACCCAAGCCCGAATTGACGAAGGGTTTATTGGTCGTGACACAGGGCGGCTGGCTCACACCAATAAGGCACAGCGGCAGAAAATCATAGGCGTTGGTCAATTCGACCAGCGCGAATTTCCGGTTTCGCTTACTAATACCCTGCGCGATTTTAACAAGGCAACGGCGACCACTAACACCAGCCAGATCGGGCAATACAACGTTCCCGTCGTACTGGTAATTAAAAAGAACTCCAGCACTCTGAGGAACCTGTTGGAATGGCTCAAGGAGCACTCCGTTCATCAGGGTAGTCAGATGGTTAGTCAATCGATGCTTCTGATTGACGACGAAGCTGACAACGCGTCGATCAATACCGCCTATTCCCGCGATGAGGTCACCCGAATCAATGGACAGATTCGAGAACTGCTCTCGCTGTTTCATCGCAGCTGTTATGTTGGTTACACAGCCACACCGTTTGCTAACATCTTTATTGATCCGGACACCGACGACGACGCTCTTAAGCAGGACCTATTCCCGCGTCATTTCATAATAGGTCTAGACGCACCGTCGAACTATTTCGGCGCACAAAAGGTATTTCTCGACGCCCGAGATCGGCACGTTCGTCTAATCGATGACAACGAAGATATCCTCGCAATGAAGCACAAGATCGACCATCCTGTCGATGTGTTGCCAGATAGCCTTATTCGTGCCGTGCAAACTTTCATCGTCGCCCGGGCAGTTCGCAATGTACGGGGGCAGCAAGCGTCTCATGCTTCGATGCTGATTAATGCTTCTCGTTTCACAGATGTCCAAGGACGTTTGCGATCAAGGGTCGCTGATATTGTCGGCCAGATCAGAGACGCGGTTGCAGTCGACGGCGGCAAGGGCCGAGCCGCATTGCAAAACGCGGAGATCGCAGCGCTCCACGCGGTTTGGAAGGCAGAGTACGCAGACGCAGAGAGTGCCGGATGGCCTGAGGTTCAAGCTCGGCTGCACCAGGTTTTGGTTGCAGTAAAGGTCGTCGAGGTCAATGCTTCAAAGCGGTCTCAGCCACTTGACTATGATCAGGGGGACGAACATGGCGTGACGGTCATAGCCGTCGGCGGCTTCTCTTTGTCACGTGGGTTGACTCTGGAGGGGCTGATGATCAGTTACTTCCTACGAAACTCGATGATGTACGACACACTCATGCAAATGGGGCGTTGGTTCGGCTATCGACCTGGATATGAAGATCTTTGTCGCGTGTGGATCCCCGCTGATGGTGTGGGCTGGTATTCCCATATCCACGAGGCCATGGACGATCTGCAGGTTCAGTTGAAACGAATGGAGCTGGCGAAGGCTACACCGGAACAGTTCGGACTGGCAGTTCGCAGCCATCCGGAGTCCCTGATCGTGACTGCACGAAACAAGATGGGGACTGGCCGTGAGTTTCCTATGAAGGTCGGTCTGGCTGGTAAGCTGATCGAGACCACTCGAATTCGCATGGATTCTGTCCAGTTGGATCGTAACCGGAAGGCTGGGCAGGATCTGGCTACAGCCATCATGGCTTGCAGGGGGCCCGTGGATCCTGTTTCAAAAGGCAGGCTTTACCAATCGGTTCCCGTCCATCTAATACGGGATTTCCTTCGGGCATTTCGTGCCGATGCGGCCGACCCATTGACAGATCCACGGCTAATGGGGGATTACATCGATGCTCGCTCCGACTCCGAAATGAAGGAGTGGGACGTCTTGTTCGCCAGTGCCCAAAAGGCAGATGCGGAGGAGGAGGAGCTGGCGCCCGGCCTCACAATGATCCCATTCTCCAGGTCGGTTGGCGAGCCCGATATGCGGCAAGGAGTGCTTGCGATCAGTGGCTCTAGCAGGAGGGTTGGTTCTCCTGGTGACGAGCGCATCGGCCTGACGGCAACGCAGATCCAGACCGCTACACAAGCCTTTCGCGAGGAATGCGACCGACAAGGCAAGGAGCCCCCTAAGACGCTTCCGCCTCGCATTTTTTGCGAGGTGCCTGGGCGTCACCCTCTAATCATCCTTCGATTCGTGGCTCCCACCGTCTCATCCGAAAAGCTGCCGCCTATCGTCCTTGCTTGGAGCATCTGTTTCCCGCCATCTGACGTTCAGGGTGGCACCGTGGACTACATAGTAAATACCATTCGTATGCGCGAAATGTTTGGCGAGGAGGAAATAGAAGAGGAGGCGTGCGGTGATGTTGAATGAGACGCCATGGTCCGGGCTCGAGGCAGGCCGGGTTGATACGCGACGGGTTTCAGCTTCAGCTCGGTGGGATTGGTTCTGGGCTGTGATGCCGCGAACTGATGTCGCGCTTGTTCTGCAATTGAGAGATCTGCCTAAACCGGCTCCGGACCTCCCAAAGCTCAGAAGTCTTGAGGTTCAGTTTCAGATGCTACCGGGTGGCCCGATCCTCTACATACGCCTTAAGGACAGTGCGCAGCTCGAACTCTTTGAGACACTCTGTCGAGATGTCATGGCGGCGGGCGAGCTTGCGAACACAGAGGCCGAGGCGCTTGAGCGTGCCATCCGGAGAACCTTCCGTTGGCATTATCTGCTTAGAGGGGGGAGAACTGACGCGCTACCGGAAGAGGCGCAAAAAGGTCTGATTGGTGAAATTGAGGTTCTGAAACTCCTCATTGCTACCTTGGGTGCCAAAGCGGCTCTTGCTACATGGACGGGGCCAGCAGGTGCACCGAAAGACTTCGAATTAAAGTCGGGATGCATCGAGGTGAAGGCGCGGCGCGGCGCCTCTCAACCGTTCGTGAAGATCACCAATGAGCATCAGCTTGCTGATGTCCCAAGTCGTCATCTCTGGCTGGGTGTCCTTGCTGTCGACAAAGTGCAGTCACCCCATGGTCGGACGCTGACGGAGTATGTGACCGAGGTGGAGGAGTTTCTCGAGCGAGCGGAGCCATCAGCGATACTAGACTGGGATCTGCACCTGGCCGATGCGGGTTATGATGTCCTGCACGATTACTCGAGCTGGCGCTGGATCGTCTCGCTTCCTGATTTTTATGCAGTCGCGGAAGGGTTCCCCCGTATTACCGCTCCTGCTCCGCTTGGCGTTTCAGGTGTGACTTATGCGCTCGCACTTTCTGCCTGCAGCCCCTTCCTGACTGACTGGATGAGCGTGTGTTCGACTCTTATCAAGGAAGAATAGCGATGAATGGTATACACGAGTATCACCAGAGCCTTATGGCGGATGTCCGCCGCGAAGCAGATGCAACTGGAATAATGATGGTCGAGGCATTCTTCGATCAGATGGTCGCCCGGCTGACAGAAGCCGGTGAGCTCGAGACGGCTGACCGTGCTTTCTATGAAAGAGGAGAGGGCACGCAGAGGATCAGGATCGACGGGTATGCGGGCGACCCGCGAGACAGCGAAGGAATTCTTGGTCTTGTCGTTTGTGATTTCGCTGATAGTGAGGAACTTTCAACATTCGGTAAGGCTGACATCCCACCCATTCTTAACCCGCTCATCCGTTTCCTCAAGCAGGCTAGAACTGAGGCATTTCGTGATGCTCTGAATGAGGTGAGCCCTGCATTTCAAGTCTCCGATTTGATAATTGCGACGTGGTCGCAGATCACTAAGGTCAAGCTGATTCTTATCTCAAACCGTAGGTATGTCAGTCGTGATGACTCAGTAAAGTTACAGGACCTGGATGGTGTTCCGGTAACTTGGTCCGTTTGGGATTTGGCCCGAATTGAGCGATTCGATCGTTCCGGCCAAGCGCGCGAAGATCTGGTCATTGACTTTTCGCGTGAGTTCGGAACTCCGATTCCAGCACTCAAAGCTTCGCAGACTGGTGCTGCTTTAGAAAGTTATCTGCTGATTATCCCCGGGCAGTTGCTTGCCGCCATCTATGATGTATGGGGGGCTCGCCTTCTTGAGGCTAATGTTCGTACCTTCCTTCAGGCTAGGGCAAAAACTAACAAGGGGATTCAGAAAACTATCAAGGAAGAGCCGGAGCTATTCTTTCCCTATAATAACGGGTTATCGGCAACGGCAGATGGCGTGCAATGTGTTTTGACAGACTCAGGCTTGGCAATTTCTTCGATTAGTAATCTCCAAATAGTAAATGGTGCACAGACAACAGGCTCGATTCATGCCGCCCTTAGGGCCTGCCGTGAGCAGTTGGAACGTGTTTTCGTACAGATGAAGCTGACAGTTGTAGCTGCGGAGCAGTCGGAGGAAGTCGTACCGAAAATATCGGAGTATGCGAACACCCAAAACAAGGTTAACGCTGCAGATTTCTTCTCGAACCATCCGTTCCATATCCGAATAGAAACCTTTTCTCGCAAAGTGATTTTTGCTGCGCGTGAGGGGGAACGGCACGATAGTAAATGGTTTTATGAGCGCTCTCGCGGGCAGTATATCAATGAGCGCGGCCGGCGTAATGGTAGTGATCAGAGGAAATTTGACCTTGAGTTTCCAAAAGCGCAGCTTTTTAGTAAGACTGACTTGGCTAAATATGAGAATTCGGCGGCCGGGTTGCCGCATATTGTTTCGCGTGGTGCTCAAAAGAATTTCTCACTATTTGCCAGTGAAATAGGTGAAAAATGGTCAAAGAGCGAGTCTAGATATGATGAGCTCTGGTATAGAAGGTTGATCGCTAAGGCGATTATTTTCCGAACTCTAGAAAGCGAAATTCCGAAGCAGGCCTGGTACGAGGGAGGCTACCGTGCAAACATCGTAACATATGCCATGGCAAAAATTTTCCATGATGCGAACAGAGCTGATGAGGTCCTTGACCTCGACACGGTCGTTAAACGACAAATGGTTTCCGACGAACTTGCTAAGGCTCTTCTTCTTGCCGCTGAAGAAGCTAATAATGTCATTACTCAGCCTGCTGCAGGTATGCGAAATTTCTCAGAATGGGCTAAGCAACAGGCTTGTTGGAGTGTGCTGCAGTCTAGGAAGATTAACTACGGTCGCGGATTTGATCGTTGCTTGGCATTCAAGGAAAACGTGCGAAAAAACGAACACGACGCGAAGGAACTGCAGCGCGAGATCGCTGGGATTGAAGCTCAATCAGTGACGGTGAAATTAGGAGCGGACTTCTGGCAAGGAGTCTGGGAGCAAGGGAGAGCGTCGGGAAGTCTGACCGCGAAGGACGAGCAAGTTCTTAGGGTCTGCGTTTCAATGCCGCGTCAAATTCCTACCGAAAAACAGTCAAAATATGTACTTGCGCTTCTGGAAAGACTAAATGCGAATGGGGTTTTATCAATTAGTATGGCTGAAAAGTTAGCTGTCGTGGGTGGTAGTCGTCCTTAAGGTAGCATCTAGTTCTTCGAAGTGTTGAACATAAAATGTTACGTCGAATTAGAGTTGTAGCAAAGCTCAAAATATTGTACAAAAGCATTTTGGGGTGGGTCCTGCGGAGGGTCAACGGTGTGCAAGTCTTTGAGCGAGGAACGTACCGATCAGGCAAGGTTGGGCTTATATAAAAGCGACTCCCTGGACTTGATCTCCTGCACTGCACTAATATAGCAGAGCGCTGATTCTGCGGTTCTTAAGTCTTAGACTGTAGATCGCCTTGCCTTGTTGCTATTTTGAGGTCTCTAAATATGGACGTGCTTAGAAAGACTCTCAGCTCAAATGATGTCGGTGCCACTGGAACTCATCAGGGCGGTATTCTCATTCAGAAAAGCGATGCAAGGCATGCTTTGCTACCGGCTCTCGATTTCAACGTTAAAAACCCCGATGCTTGTTTGATTTGTGTAGATGAACGTGGCAGGCGACACGATCTTCGATTTGTTTACTACAATAATAAGCTTCATGATGAGAATGGTACTCGTGATGAATACCGTATCACATGCATTATGACGTATTTGCAGGAGGTTGGTGCTAGAGAAGGTGATGTTTTTATATTGCGGCGGGATCCAGGGAGTCCGCACTATAATATAGCCGTTATTGTTAGTTAGCGAAGCATCTGATGAGGTTGGTTTATTAAAAAAGTGGGTTGTTGATATTGGTGAAATCCTTGCGGGAAACGAGGGCTAATCAAGGCTTGGTGTGGCTGGTGCGCTTGCCGGTTTCTGTAAGTAGGTTAAACGTATTTATCGTTTGTGTAATGTTTTAGCATGATATGCTGAGGTTGTATGCATATTATTTTGCGTGCGCGTATTCGAGAAGTTTGGTATTTGGTTGTTGAGTGTCGGAGGTCTTTGTGGGATGTCATTTGGGTTGGAACGAAATCTTTGAATGGGTTGCAAAAAGTCAGCGAGTTTTCATAAAAAAGCTTTCGCGTAATGATACCTCGTGGGCGGACACCTCTGAAAATGGTCATCAAAACGGATTTTATATTCCTAAGGAAATTGCGGAGTCAGATTTTTTTCCGAAGTTGAAAAATATAAACCCTGATAAGCCGCATATTTTTGAGGTCGAATATGATACCTTGTGGCCAGCTTCTGCCGAGATCAGAGCATCTACGATAAAACACTATTCTTTACGAAACCCAGGCGTGGCGGGTAAAGAAAAGCCACGATATGAGTGGCACCATACCGGAGTGCCCAAGGAGCAGTTTAGAGAGGTTTCCCCCGCTTCTCTATTGATCGTTGGGAAGCTCACGTTCGCCTCTTCGGGAGTTGAGTATTGGTGTATGGTGGTGGATTCAGTCAGTGACGAGGCAGAGATCATTGAAACTGAGTTCAAGTTAAACTCTAGTTTTCATTATGGTTTTTTTGATCCGGCATTGTTGATCAAGCCTGTGTCTGATGTTGACAGGCTTGTAGCTGATTTGATGCAGGCTGTCAGTTTGGGGGAGTTAGAGAAGTTTATCGCTGATCAGAAGCTCCCTTCGCCTGATATCCTTGCCAAGGAAGCACAGTCCGTTTGGCTTGAAGAGTCACGTAAAGCTAATATGGATCCCTATCGTATCAAAAACCCTGGTGACGCCGTCATGCGGATTAGTCGGGATATTGAATATTCGTTATATAAAAGAGCTGAGCTGAGGTTTAGGGCAGCGCAAGTTGCAAAAATAATCATGCGCGCCGATGGTCATCCTTTGGCTAATCTGGTACGAGAATTTCATCTGCTTGACTCAATTTTTTTAAGTGCGGCGCAAACAAGGAAAAGTCGTGCAGGTCTTTCATTTGAGCGACATGTCGAGCGCTTACTGCGTGATGGTCGTATACACTATCAGCCTCAAGTGGTCTTTGGAGGGCGACGCCCGGATTTCGTTTTGCCGAACGTTAAAGAACTTAACACTGAAGGCGAGGCGGTTATCCTGTCTCTAAAAACCACATTGCGTGAGCGCTGGAAACAGTTGGCGTTAGAAAAGCCATTGGGGGCTATTTTCTTGGCAACGGTTGATGATCGCGTGTCCGTTGAGGCAGTAGAGGAAATGGAGCGGAACTCTATAACGCTAGTCGTTCCCGAATCATTAAAGAAGAAGGGTAACGAATCTGTATATTATGACTGTGGGAACGTGATTACGTTTTCTGATTTTTTCAGCCATGAAATAAAAAGCAAGCGATCTACCTTGATCTACTAGTTGCAGAAAGCGGTTTCTGAGCTGAAGGTGGAGTCGCTAGCTTGAGTTTGGGCTCCATCTGTCATCTCGAGATTCTTAAATTTTGCGGGCTGTTAGTGGTTCTCGGCTATGGTTTGATTTGTTGAGTCGGATAGAATCCATTCGCTGATAAGCTCAATTAAAGCTGTGTTGTTGTTTGATTTCATTTGGCGTATCGCGCACTCCCACACTACTAGTACTCGCCATCCTAAGCTGCTAAGTGCTTTTATTTGCTTTTGGTCTCTAATCTTATTGCTTTCGATTTTGTTTAGCCAGAACTCTGTTCTTGTTTTGGGTGTCTTGAAATATCTGCAATCGTGGCCATGCCAGAAGCACCCATGAATAAAAATTGCTGCGTTGAACTTTGGTAGTAATAAGTCCGGTTTTCCCGGAAGCTCGGACGGGTGGATGCGGTAGCGAAAGCCTCGCGAATGTAGTGCTTTTCGTATCAAAAGCTCAGGTGAAGTATTTTTCCCTCTAATGCCCGACATCATGCGTGAGCGTGTTGCCGAGTTTACGATGTCTATCACGTTTTACTCCAGTAAGGGCGCTGTGCGCCCTAGTGTTATAATTAACTATACTGGGAGTGTGAACTCCATCTGTGGTTGGTTCTGGTCTGTTTTGGATTTTGCGGCCAAAATACGACTTTGCATAAGTTTGGCAACTGCCTCAAATACCGGGACAGCGACGGAGTTTCCGAATTGTCGATAGGCCTGCGTATCAGAAACTGGGATAACGAAGCTGCTTTGACCGGGTTTGTCGAACCCCATCAACCTGGCGCATTCATGTGGCGTTAGTCGGCGAGGGCGATTAATTTGATTCAGTTCTCCGTAGAAATCCAGTTTTTCATTGAAGCCACGATCAACGAGAATCTCAGAGCCGTCCTTATGATATCGGGCAGACAATGTGCGGGCTACATCATTTGATCGAGTGAGGCCAAATCCGAATCCATTGCCTTTCTGGCGATGTTTTTCAGCGTACTTATAAAGGTATTCCCAAAGCTTCGGCGTCAGGATGTATTTGGCGTCAACGTTCTCGTCAAGAAGTTCGCCGAATGTCGGCCGTTCCGTCGGATACAGTTTTTCGATGTCTTTAAGGGTGAAGCCGCCGTGAACGTTAAGATCCCTTCGGAATCCTACGAGCACAATTCGCTCCCGATGCTGGGGAACGAAGTGTCGGGCATCAATTACTTTAGGGTCTTGGCCTTTAGGGGCGTCGACATCTGCCACCTCGTAACCCAGCTCATTCAATGTCTCGCAAATAATGCGGAAAGTCTTACCTTTGTCATGACTCTTGAGATTTTTTACATTTTCAAGGAGAAATGCTGCGGGTTTTTTCGCTGCTAGAATCCGTGCGACATCGAAGAAAAGTGTGCCTTGTGTCTCGCACTCAAAGCCATGCTTGCGCCCCAAGGAGTTTTTCTTGGACACACCAGCCAGCGAAAAAGGCTGGCAGGGAAAACCTGCGAGGAGCACATCGTGATCTGGGATAACTTGATCGATGTGGCGGTAAGCCTCTTCTTCGCTTATATCCGGCTGATCGGAAAGAGTTGCAGTGCGGATGTCCTGATTGAAGCGATGGCGGGTGGGATCACAGTAGTGGTTGGCTTTGTAGGTGCGGACAGCATGCTCGTTCCATTCGGATGTGAACACACACTCACCACCGATCGCCTCAAAGCCTTTGCGAATGCCTCCAATACCCGCAAAGAGATCGATGAAGCGGAAAGAAGTCTTACCTTCGGGTCGCTTGGGTAGCAAGGACTGTAGATGGACGAATTCCCGGTGGTTAAGCCTAGGGACAGCTTTGCCCTTCACCCACCGGTTCACGGTTTCTCGGCAATGAGTGGAGCCAATTTCATTCAACTTTGACGCGATTTGCTTTTGATCGTAGATCTCTAGCAACTGGCGAAGCAACGCTAGGTCTTGCTGCGGCTGTAGCTCCTGAGAGCCTTGTAATTCGGTCTCTGCGGACTCGAGAGCGTGAGGTTCGAAAAGATTCATGAGTCCGTATTCCTCTGGGTCAAACGTGTGATGAAATGTCACCATTTTATTCCTTATCAGATTTTTGTAAACCGCCCATTTGCCACGTCAGCGGGCATAGCTCGGTCTATTTTTACTGTATATGCAGCCAGTATAGTGATCAGCTGCTTTTTTGTCTCAGGATGATTGTGGTCAGCCGCAGCGGCACTTTGCCTGCTTTGGTGCTGGACTGAGCCGTCTTCGTGATTTGCTTTCCTTTCAGACCTGAGCGGCCTAAGGGGTTGCAGTAGGCGGTCCGAAAGGATTGGTTGCGGATGTAAGCGCGCCCACCGAATCGAAAGCATGGCGAGTATGTCTGCGCCGTTGGAGGTGACGGGCAGCGTTACGATAATGATTTTTGGGGGCGTGATAGCGGATAGAGGCCTGTCCGCGGCTAGCAGCGAGCTGTTTAAAGTGGAGTGGTGCAGACCGACGGAATGCCTTCAGAAAGGTGGACATCGATCCAGCTTCAGAAGACATCCCTAGGTAGGAATGTTGGCGCTTCAGCGCATCATGCCCAGCTCGGCATCATCCATCAGTGCCTTGGCCAATGCGCAGAGGTAATGTGAAGCCCAGATCAGCTGGGGTTTGTCTTCCATCAAGCCGTCCAAGGTCATATCCCGTGCGTAGCCCATAAGCTCCGAGGCCTGTTCGCGGGCACTCTGGCAAGGGATGCCGGCTTCAATGCGAAAGAGGGGATGGGTCTGGTTTTCACCTTGGTAGAAGGTGGTTTTGCCGACGGTGAATTTGGTTTCTTCTGTGGACATCGTTCTATTTTCCCGAAATCTCTAGTGCCTGGTCTGGCCTAATCGCCGGCAAGCCAGCTCCCACAGGTGCTGCGCAGGTCTCGAGATCTGTGGTGCAGCTCATATCTATGTGGGACCTGGGATTGCGGGCGATAAGGGCAGCCCAAGCGACACATCCATGAAGCCTTAGTGCGCAGTCCGAGGCTCAGTGGGCATCTGCACCTGGACTATTGCGGACTCAAGCAAAGCTCGCAGCGTCTCCAGCTCATGCATCGAAGCCATCATCAGAATCGACGCCGGCGACTTGGGCTGCAGCAGCATTGCCTGATGCACGACGGTCGCCGCGCATAGTGCGTAGTCCGTGGCTTGGATCAGGGTGTCTTCAAGGCAAAGAGTTTTGTGAGGCGGATCGGGAACGATCTTGAGCATGGTGAAGCTCCAACGTAGAAGGAAGAACTACCACGGCCATGCCGTCAAGCAATGGGTGGTAGCTGTACGCGGGTTGACGGACCGAGACGTTGGCACTCGGCGCACCACAGGGTGCCCGCACGTACAGCCACCATAAAAGTGTGCACATGAGGACAGCGTCATCGGTCCGTCAAAACCGGTCGCTGAATTGGCAGCGACGAGCCGAGACTAAAATCCACGTTGGTCATGTGCAACGAAAAACAGGCGCAGGGAGTATCTTTGGGAAATGGCCTACAAGGAAGGGGTTAATTCTGACTTTTTTTGCCCATTCACCTTCACAGCATGCAACGCCGGCTGCTCTGTTAACGGTTTGTGGATCTCAAAAAGCTTCCCACTCACGCATCCCTGTATCCAGTTATGTCGCCATGCCAACAAACGGTTCGGCATGGACTTTCGCCGCTCATGCCTTGAAACTGACTCGCTCATCTGGCCCAAGGCAGGTCATGTGCTTATCCCCTGACAACGGACGCCAAGAGACAGCCTATGGAATGCACCGAAGATGACTATCGAAGCTTTTGCCCCTTTCCAGCGCTTTGCCGCTGACCTACTGAAGTACTTGCCAGCCGACCAGCAGGATGGCTCCCACGACCTGTCCCACATCCATCGCGTATGGGTCAACGCGCAACGGATACAGCTCGTAGAAGGCGGCGACCTGGAAGTGCTACTTGCCGCGACTGTGCTGCATGATTGTGTTGCGGTAGAAAAGAACTCGCCCTTACGTGGGCAGGCGTCAACGCTGTCCGCGCAAAAGGCGGCGTCAATCCTGGCTGATATGGGCTGGCCCTTGCAGCGCATCGAGCAGGTGGCGCATGCAGTCAAAACCCACAGCTACTCGGCAGGCTTCGAACCACTCACCCTTGAGGCCAGGATTCTTCAGGACAGCGATCGCCTGGACGCCATTGGTGCAGTGGGTATCGCCCGGTGTTTTTACGTTTCCGGGCGAATGGGGTCGGCGCTGTACGATTTCAAGAACCCCGCTGCGTGGGGGAGGGAGTATCAGGACAAGGCGTATGCGATCGAGCACTTTCATACCAAGCTGCTCAAGCTTGCGTCAGGTTTTAAAACTGCTGAAGGGGCTCGGCTGGCTGCTGAACGTCATGCTCGGCTTGAAGTGTTTCTTGCGGATTTCCTGGATGAGATCGGAGCCTGCGGTGCAGGCTGAAGCGCGTGAACCCAAACCCTTTAACAGTTCAAGAATGCGATTGGTCTGTGGCTGCTTTTCCGCCGATTACTGCTGACCGCGCCAGGTAATACAGGCTCAGAAGACCCCGCAAGCCGATCCGATTGAATATTGAAAAGGAGGAGATTTCTGGAACCGTTGACGATATGGTTGGTTCTTTTCAAGGACGGATCATGGCCACTTATAGCGCGAACCACTCACAGAAACACCTCGCTGTACTGATTGATGCCGACAATGCCCCGGCCGCCATCGTTGAGGGGCTGTTCGAGGAAATTGCCAAGTACGGTGTGGCGAGCGTGAAACGCATCTATGGCGACTGGACCGGCCCCCAACTGGGTGGCTGGAAAAAGGTACTTCTCGATCACTCCATTCAACCCATACAGCAATTCGCCTACACAAAAGGGAAGAACGCAACCGACAGCTCGTTGATCATCGATGCGATGGACCTGCTCTACACCCGACGCTTTGACGGTTTTTGCCTGGTTTCGAGCGACAGCGACTTCACTCGGCTAGCTTCGCGCATGCGTGAGGAAGGTCTGACCGTTTATGGGTTTGGGGAGGAAAAAACACCGAAACCATTCGTGGCTGCCTGCGACAAGTTTATCTACACCGAGCTTTTGCGGGAGGAGGTTTTGCCTTCTGGCAGCGAGGAGGTGGCAGGGGAGGTTGATGCTACTGCAGGGGCTGGTAAGCCGAATACAGAAGTAGTCGCTCCTAAAAAGCCCAAAGCTCCAGTTAGCTTTATCAGCAAGATTCTGGACGATCTCGCTGACGAGGAGGGCTGGGCGAACCTGGGGGCGTTGGGTGCCAACATGACCAAGCTCCGACCTGAGTTCGATTCGCGCACGCATGGTTTCAAGAAGCTGAGCGATTTGATAAAGGGGCATCCACATGTATTCGAGCTGCAGGCGCGGCCGGTTTCCGGGGGCACGGCCGCACTTTACGTTCGCCACAAAACCTCCCGCTAGTTTCGGGCTGATGTGCAGAAGCAATACCGTACAGCCCGGATCGTGTCTGTCTCAGAGCGGCGGCGCTACATAGACAACCCGATCACGCCCGTTCTGTTTGGCGGTATAGAGCCCCTTGTCGGCGCGGTCTAGTGCGTCATCCAGCGTTTCCCCATTGGCGAACAGGGTGCACCCTATGCTCAAGGTTACGTTCAACTGACCACAGGGCAACTGCATCGGGCTGGCACCCACCTGTTCGCGAATCCGCTCAGCAATCCGTGTCAGCTCTTCGCTGTCTTTAACATGCAAAACTGCGACGAACTCCTCACCCCCATGGCGCACCAGCAGGTCATCAGGGCGAAGGGCAGCACGCAGGCGACGGGCAGTTTCGCAAAGCACTTTGTCACCGCCGCCATGGCCGTACTTGTCGTTGATGGCTTTGAAGTGATCCAGGTCGGCATACACCGCACCCAGCTGCAGGCCGTTCACCTCTGCCAATCGCCGTTCATGCTCCTCAAACGCCGTCAGCGCGCCGCGGTTCCACAGTTGTGTCAAAGGGTCGAGCAGGGCCTTGCGCTGCTCGCGATCCATTTCAAGCCGCAGATCGCGGTTCACCTGTGCCAAGGTGCGCAGTTGCAAGTATCCCTCGGCAAGTGTGGCCAGGTCCCTGAAGTTCGCTTGCTGCGCCTCGCTGAGCACGCGCGGGCGCGGGTCGAACATGCACAGCGTACCAATGGCTTTGCCGTTCCCGGCGCGCAAGGGGTGGCCGGCGTAAAAGCGGATATAGGGCTCGTTGAGCACGAGCGGGTTGTCGACGAATCGCCCGTCGCACGTAGCGTCGGGGACCATCAGGGTACCCTCGCCGAGAATGGCGTAGCCGCAGAAGGAAATACTGCGCGTCGTCTCGCTTGCCTCAAGCCCTATTCGGGCCTTGAACCACTGGCGGTCCTGGTCGATGAGGCTGATAAGCACAGTGTCCACATGGGCAAGGTCCTGGGTGAGCCGCACCAGGGTATCGAGGTAATGCTCGGCCGGTGTATCGACCAGGTTCATGTCATCGAGCGTGCGCTGGCGAAGCGCTTCGTCAGCGGGTAACGGGCAAGCTGGCATTCTTGGTTCTCCAGTCCTTGGTTGGTTGCTTCTGCACCTGGCGGGTGCATGTACTCTATCTGTCAAAACAAGCACAGCATAGGTGATGGCGAGAAGCCACGCGCTACAGGGGTGGCTGGGCATTTCTTGCCGAGTGTGTGATTTCTTCCGCTCAACCTTCGTCAAGAATGCTACCCCCTTAGCCGTCGCCTGGGGGACTGATACAGGGCCTTCCATGCAAACGCTGTTGAACGAGATTCTCGAAGAAGTACGTCCCTTGATCGGCAAGGGCAAAGTGGCTGACTACATTCCTGCGTTGGCCGATGTGCCTGCGAACCAGTTGGGTATCGCAGTCTATGGCAACGATGGCAGCTATCACTGCGCAGGCGACGCGCTGGTGCCGTTTTCGGTGCAGAGCATTTCCAAGGTGTTCAGCCTGGTGCAGGCGATTGGGCACTCGGGGGAAGCCATTTGGCAGCGGCTTGGCCATGAGCCTTCCGGCCAGCCGTTCAACTCGCTGGTGCAGCTGGAGTTCGAGCGTGGGCGGCCGCGCAATCCCTTTATCAATGCGGGTGCGTTGGTGATCTGCGATATCAACCAGTCGCGCTTTGCAGCACCCACGTTGTCGATGCGTGATTTCGTGCGGCGGTTGTCGGGCAATCCGCACATCTCGATCGATGCCCGCGTCGCCGATTCGGAGTATCAATTCCGCGCGCGTAACGCGGCCATGGCTTACCTGATGCAGTCGTTCGGCAACTTCCATAACGAGGTGGAGGCGGTGCTGCGTAGCTATTTCAGTTACTGCGCGCTGCAGATGAACTGCCTTGATCTGGCTCGGGCGTTCTGTTTCCTGGCCAACGATGGGTTCTGCAAGCACAGCGGTGAGCAGATTCTGACCCGCCGCCAGACCCAGCAGGTGAACTCGATCATGGCTACCAGCGGGCTGTATGACGAAGCAGGGAATTTCGCCTATCGAGTGGGGTTGCCGGGCAAGAGTGGTGTAGGGGGCGGGATTGTGGCGATCGTGCCGGGGCAGTTCACGGTGTGCGTGTGGTCGCCGGAGCTGAATGCTGCGGGTAACTCCCTGGCTGGGATGGCGGCGCTCGAACTGCTCAGTTCGCGTATCGGCTGGTCGGTGTTCTGATCGGCGGGCTCGGTGGCTGAGGTAGGCCCGGTTGACACCTCAGCTCGTTGGGTCCTGTCCCAGTACCTTGGCCAGGGCCACGCGGGCGTCTTCAAGCTGTACCAGTGAAGCATGCCGCGCGCCCAATGCGTCGCCGTTCTGGATAGCGGTCAGAATCGCCTTGTGCCGGGGCAGGGCGAGCTGGTCGAAGTTCGCGCGCTGGTTGGAGTAGCGCACCGACTCGCGCAGCGCCATCGACAGCATGTTGCACAGGTAGGCCAGCAGGTCGTTGTGGGTGGCGTCGGCGATGCGGGCGTGGAAGTCCAGGTCCGGTTGCAGGCGTTCTTCGTGGTTGCGTGCGGCTTCCATGCGCTGGTAGGCCTCGGCGATCGAATCGACATCCTCGGCGCTGGCGTTGGTGGCGGCCAGCGCGGCGGCAGCCGGCTCGATGACCCAGCGTACGCTGCTCAGCATGTTGAAGAATTCCTGCTGTGGCGTGGCCTGCATCAGCCAGTGCAGCACGTCGGGGTCGAGCATGTGCCAGTCGTGGCGCGGCCGGACCAGGGTGCCTACCCGTGGGCGTGCTTCGATCAGGCCCTTGGCGGTAAGGGCGCGCATGGCCTCGCGGAATACCGGCCGGCTGATTGCGTAGGCTTCGCACAGGCTGGCCTCGGAAGGCAGCTTCTGCCCGGGTGCGAGTTGGCCGGAGACGATCTGGACGCCAAGGTCCTGGACCAGGGTGGCGTGCATGCTCTTGCGCGTGGTGGGCTGGCGGTAGTTCATGTGGGGCGCGGCGGATCCTTCGGGCGGGGGCAGCATCATAGCATTAGCGCGTCAACGCGGGGCATGGCACCGGCTGCGCCGGTGTTCGCGGCTGAAGCCGCTCCCACAGGTGTAGCGTCAGCTCGAAGCCAGCGCAGTACCTGTGGGAGCGGGCATGCCCGCGAAGCAGGCGACGCGGAGGATGGCACCGGCTTTGCCGGTGTTCGCGGCCGCGGCCGCTCCCACAGGTGTAGTGTCAGTTCGAAGCCAGCGCAGTACCTGTGGGAGCGGGCGTGCCCGCGAAGCAGGCGACGCTATGGATGGCACCGGCTTTGCCGGTGTTCGCGGCCGCGGCCGCTCCCACAGGTGTAGTGTTAACTCGAAGCCAGCGCAGTGCCTGTGGGAGCGGGTATGCCCGCGAAGCAGGCGACGCGGAGGATGGCACCGGCTTTGCCGGTGTTCGCGGCCGCGGCCGCTCCCACAGGTGTAGAGTTAGCTCGAAGCCGGCGCAGTACCTGTGGGAGCGGGCGTGCCCGCGAAGCAGGCGACGCTATGGATGGCACCGGCTTTGCCGGTGTTCGCGCGCATGCCCTGATGCCAGTCAGTCAAGCGATTTGGGGCTGCTGCGCAGCCCATCGCTGGCAAGCCAGGCTCCCACAGGTACGGCGCAAGCCTCAAGGCTTTCGCGGTCCCTGTGGGAGCCTGGCTTGCCGGCGATGGGCTGCGCAGCAGCCCCAATGACGTCAGGCCTTAGTGCGAGTGCTTGGGCACCGCCGCCCCTCGGCAACCGACCAGGAAGTCGAAGTCGCAACCTTCGTCAGCCTGCATCACATGGTCCAGGTACAGCCTGGCGTAACCACCACTGATCAACTGCGGCGGGGCTTGCAGGTCGGCCAGGCGGCCGGCCAGCTCCTGGTCAGAGATGTCCAGGTGCAGGCGGCCTTCCTTGCAATCCAGTTCGATCCAGTCACCCTCACGCACGGCAGCCAATGGCCCGCCTGCGGCCGCTTCCGGCGCCACATGCAGTACCACGGTGCCGTAGGCGGTGCCGCTCATGCGGGCATCGGAAATGCGCACCATGTCGGTCACCCCTTGGGCCAGCAGCTTGGCCGGCAGGCCCATGTTGCCGACCTCGGCCATGCCCGGGTAGCCCTTGGGCCCGCAGTGCTTCATCACCAGCACGGAACTGGCGTCCACATCCAGCTCGGGGTCGTTGATGCGTGCCTTGTAGTCGTCGAAATTCTCGAACACCACCGCACGGCCACGATGCTGCATCAGAGCCGGGGTGGCGGCCGATGGCTTGAGCACCGCACCCTTGGGCGCCAGGTTGCCACGCAGGATGCAGATGCCGCCATCGGCAACCAGCGGCTTGTCGATCGGGCGGATCACCTCTTCGTCATACAGTGGTGCGGCCTGGCAGTTGTCCCACAGGCTCTTGCCGTTGGCAGTCAGCGCGGCAGGGTTGGGCAGCAGGCCGTTTTCGCCCAGGCGGCGGATGACCGCAGGCAGGCCGCCGGCATAGTAGAACTCTTCCATCAGGAAACGGCCCGAGGGCTGCAGGTCCACCAGGGTTGGCGTACCACGGCCGATGCGGGTCCAGTCTTCCAGCTGCAGGTCCACGCCGATGCGCCCGGCAATGGCCTTGAGGTGAATCACCGCGTTGGTCGAGCCGCCGATGGCGGCGTTGACGCGGATGGCGTTCTCGAAGGCTTCGCGGGTGAGGATTTTCGACAGGCGCAGGTCTTCGCGCACCATGTCGACAATGCGCATGCCCGACAGGTGGGCCAGCACGTAACGGCGTGCATCCACCGCCGGGATGGCGGCGTTGTGCGGCAGCGAGGTGCCCAGCGCCTCGGCCATGCAGGCCATGGTCGAGGCGGTGCCCATGGTGTTGCAGGTACCCGCCGAGCGCGACATGCCGGCTTCGGCCGAGAGGAACTCGTTGAGGTCGATCTGGCCGGCCTTGTAGGCCTCGTGCATCTGCCAGACGATGGTGCCGGCACCAATGTCCTTGCCTTTGTGCTTACCGTTCAGCATCGGCCCACCGGTAACCACGATCGCCGGCACGTCACAGCTCGCCGCGCCCATCAGCAACGCCGGTGTGGTCTTGTCACAGCCGGTCAGCAGCACCACCGCGTCCACCGGGTTGCCACGGATCGCTTCTTCCACATCCATACTGGCCAGGTTGCGGGTAAGCATGGCGGTGGGGCGCAGGTTGGATTCGCCGCTGGAGAACACCGGGAACTCCACCGGGAAGCCGCCAGCCTCCAGCACACCCTTCTTGACGTGCTCGGCAATCTTGCGGAAGTGCGCGTTGCACGGGGTCAGCTCCGACCAGGTGTTGCAGATACCGATGATCGGCTTGCCCTGGAATTCATGGTCCGGGATGCCCTGGTTCTTCATCCAGCTGCGGTACATGAAACCGTTCTTGTCAGCGGTTCCGAACCATTGGGCGGAGCGCAGTGGGCGTTTGGGATCAGACATGGGGACACCTAATTAGTATTACTATTTGTCGTTGTGCGATCGACTGTACTGATAAAAATGGTCTCTGTGAAGGCTTGTTGGCGCAATTAGTAATACTATAAGATCATTCTCCCAGGTCAGAGGTCTGCCAAAAAGTCCCCGGCCAGGTGTTGTACCCATTACAAGAACAATTGGAGACATCGCCATGATTCAGGAGCAGCGGCTCGTCCGCCTGATCACACTGAAACTCATCCCTTTTCTGGTCCTGCTGTACCTGGTGGCCTATGTCGACCGTTCCGCGGTGGGCTTCGCCAAGCTGCACATGGGCGCCGACATCGGCCTGGGTGACGCGGCCTATGGCCTTGGTGCCGGGCTCTTCTTCATTGGTTACTTCCTGTTCGAGGTGCCGAGCAACCTGTTGCTCGACCGCTTTGGCGCGCGCCGCTGGTTCGCCCGCATCCTGGTCACCTGGGGCGCGATCACCGTCGGCATGGCCTTCGTCACCGGGCCCAACGGGTTCTACGTGATGCGCTTCCTGCTGGGGGCGGCCGAGGCGGGCTTCTTCCCCGGCGTGCTGTACTACATCACCCAGTGGTACCCGGTGCGCCATCGGGGCAAGATCCTCGGCTTCTTCATCCTCTCCCAGCCGCTGGCAATGCTGATCACCGGGCCGCTTTCGGGCGCGCTGCTGGGGCTTGATGGCACATACGGCCTGCATGGCTGGCAATGGCTGTTCATCTGCATCGGTACACCGGCGGTGCTGCTGGCCTGGCCCACCTTGCGGCTGCTGCCAGACAGCCCGGCCAAGGTGCGCTGGCTCAGCGACGAGCAACGCAGCTGGCTGCAGGAACAGCTGGCCAATGACCTGCGCGAGTTCGGCCAGACCCGCCATGGCAATCCGCTGCATGCCCTGAAGGACAGCCGGGTGCTTTTGCTGGCGCTGTTCTACCTGCCGGTGACCCTGAGCATCTACGGCCTGGGCCTGTGGCTGCCGACACTCATCCACCAGTTTGGCGGCAGTGACCTGGTGACCGGTTTCGTTTCGGCCGTGCCTTACCTGTTCGGCATCATCGGCCTGCTGATCGTGCCGCGCAGCTCTGACCGGTTGAACGACCGCTACGGCCACCTTGGCCTGTTGTACGCCTTGGGTGCGATCGGCCTGTTCCTCAGTGCCTGGCTGAGCGTGCCCGGCCTGCAACTGGCGGCGCTGTGCCTGGTGGCGTTTGCGCTGTTCTCCTGCACGGCCATTTTCTGGACCTTGCCAGGCCGGTTCTTCTCCGGTGCCAGTGCCGCTGCGGGCATCGCGCTCATCAACTCCATCGGCAACCTTGGCGGCTATCTCGGCCCGTTCGGCATCGGCGCGCTCAAGGAGCACACCGGGCAGTTGTCGTCGGGCCTGTATTTCCTGGCAGCGGTGATGCTGTTCGGCTTGCTGCTCACTGGTGTGGTCTACAACCGCCTCGAGCGCCGTCAGCGCCTGGCTTCTACGCGGGTAGCCCCGGCCCCCCGCTAACTTTCGCAACCGAAAAGCGAGCACAAGCATGCGATTGATTCAATTCGAAACCGCCACCGGCGAGCGCCGGGTGGGCGTGGTGGAAGGCGAGTACGCCCTGGAAGTACGTGGCGCCGGCAGTACCCGCGAGCTGGCCCTGCAAGCCATTGCCGCCGGCCGTGACCTGGCCAGCGAAGTGCAGGCTGCAGGCCTGGGCGAGCGTCACGACTACCTGGCCCTGCTGGCCGAAGGCCGCGTATTGCCACCGCTGGATCATCCGGACCCGGCGCATTGCCTGGTCACCGGCACCGGGCTTACCCACCTGGGCAGTGCCGCCACCCGCGACAAGATGCACCAGCAGCAGGCCGAAGGCGCCGTGACCGACAGCATGCGCATGTTCCAGTGGGGGCTCGATGGCGGTCGGCCGTCGGCAGGCGAGGAGGGCGCGCAGCCGGAATGGTTCTACAAGGGCGACGGCGGCATCGTCGTGCGCCCTGGCGCCGACCTGCCGCTGCCGGCATTTGCCGAAGATGCCGGCGAGGAGCCGGAGCTGGTCGGGCTGTACCTGATCGGTGCCGATGGCACGCCGTATCGCCTCGGTTACGCGCTGGGCAACGAGTTTTCCGACCATGTGATGGAGCGGCGCAATTACCTGTACCTGGCCCACTCCAAGCTGCGCGCCTGCAGCTTCGGCCCCGAGCTGCGCCTGGGCGCGCTGCCGGCCCACCTGGAAGGCACCAGCCGCATCCTGCGCGACGGCCAGGAACTGTGGCGCAAGCCGTTCCTGTCGGGCGAGCAGAACATGTGCCACAGCTTCGAGAACCTCGAGTTCCACCACTTCAAGTACCCGCAGTTCCTGCGCGCTGGCGATATTCACGTGCATTACTTCGGTACCGCCACGCTGTCATTCGCCGACGGCATCCAGGCGCGCCCGGGCGATACCTTCGAGGTCAGCCTCGATGCCTTTGGCCAGCCGCTGCGCAACGGCATTGCATCAGCACCTGCGCAGGTACGCCCCGGGGTGGTGAAAAGCCTTTGAGCTCGCTGCCAGCCGGTTGATGAATCGGGGCCGCTTTGCGGCCCTTCGCGGGCTCGCCCGCTCCCACAGGTACAGCGCGGCCTCCGGAATTGCGCGGTCCCTGTGGGAGCTGGCTTGCCTGCGATGGGCTGCGCAGCAGCCCCTTAGGGCCAACTGCCTGACACAAGCATCTGAACCTTCCTTCTCATTTACAGGAGTCAACCATGACCGGAAGCAACTTCATTGGCGGCCAGCGCAGCGCCGCCGGCAGCGTGCGCCTGCACAGCCTCGATGCGCGTACCGGCGAAGCCTTGCCACTGGCCTTTGCCCAGGCCACACCTGAAGAAGTGGACGCCGCCGCGCAGGCAGCCGAAGCGGCCTTTGCCGAATACAACGCCATGGCGCCGCAGCGCCGTGCGCAGTTCCTCGATGCCATTGCCGACCAGCTGGATGCGCTGGACGACACCTTCATTGCCACCGTGTGCCGCGAAACCGCGCTGCCGGCCGGGCGCATCCAGGGCGAACGGGCGCGTACCAGCAACCAGATGCGCCTGTTCGCCACGGTGCTGCGCCGCGGCGACTTCCTCGGCGCGCGCATCGACCGCGCCCAGCCACAGCGCCAGCCGCTGCCGCGTCCCGACCTGCGCCAGTACCGCACCGGGGTCGGTCCGGTAGCCGTGTTCGGCGCCAGCAATTTCCCGCTGGCCTTCTCTACCGCCGGCGGTGACACCGCCGCAGCGCTGGCCGCCGGCTGCCCGGTGGTGGTCAAGGCGCATAGCGGCCACATGGCCACGGCCGAGCAGGTGGCCGAGGCGATCGAGCGCGCAGTGCTCGCCACCGGCATGCCCGCCGGCGTGTTCAACATGATCTACGGTGCCGGTGTCGGCGAAGCGCTGGTCCGTCACCCGGCGATTCAGGCGGTGGGCTTTACCGGCTCGCTCAAGGGCGGCCGTGCCCTGTGCGAGCTGGCTGCGGCGCGCCCACAGCCGATCCCGGTATTCGCCGAAATGAGCAGCATCAACCCGGTGCTGGTCTTGCCGGCGGCCTTGCAGGCCCGTGGCGAGCAGGTGGCCAGGGAACTGGCCGGTTCGGTGGTGCTGGGCTGCGGGCAGTTCTGCACCAACCCCGGGCTGGTCATTGGTATTGCCGGCGAAGCGTTCAGCACCTTCCTCACGGCCCTCGGCGCGCAACTGGCCGATCAGCCCGGGCAGACCATGCTCAATGCCGGCACCTTGCGCAGCTATAGCCAAGGTGTGCAACGCCTGCACCAGCACCCGGGCGTGCGCCATCTGGCCGGTGCCGAGCAGGCGGGTGACCAGGCCCAGGCGCAGCTGTTCCAGGCCGATGTGAGCTTGCTGCTGAACGGTGACGCACTGCTTCAGGAAGAGGTCTTCGGGCCTGCCACGGTGGCTGTCGCAGTAGCCGACGAAGCCGAACTGCGCCGCGCCGTGCAAGCCCTGCATGGGCAACTGACCGCAACCCTGATTGCCGAGCCGGAAGACTTCCAGCGTTTCGCCGCGCTGGTGCCGGTGCTGCAGCGCAAGGCCGGGCGATTGTTGGTCAACGGCTACCCGACCGGCGTTGAAGTGTGCGATGCGATGGTGCATGGCGGGCCATACCCGGCCACCTCCGATGCTCGTGGCACCTCGGTCGGCACCTTGGCCATCGACCGCTTCTTGCGACCGGTTTGCTACCAGGACTACCCGGACGCACTATTGCCCGATGCCCTGAAAAACGGCAACCCGCTGGGCCTGCAGCGCCTGGTCGATGGCCAGCACAGCCGCGAGGCGCTGGCCTGACGCAAGCGCTGTCAGGTTACTCCCGCCAGGCCCAGCCTGGCGGCTTACGGCAGGCATGGCTGGCACCGGCTTCGCCGGTGTTCGCGGGTGAACCCGCTCTCACAGGGGCGCTTTCTTGAGTGAGCGACCTCAGGTACCGCCACTGGCTATCTCCCGAGCAACCCAACTCTGGAACGCCTCCGCCACCGGTGATGGGTGCATCGCGCCTGATTGCGCCAGCACGACTTTTTGTGGTGATACCTCTTCCAGCAAAGGCCGGCACAACAGCGGTGTACCGTCATAGCAGTGGTCCCCGGCGGGCCGGGTGCATGACAGGGCAACCCCGTAGCCATGCGCGACGAGCCCCCGTTGCATCTCGAAGGTCTGGGTAAATTGCTGGGTGCGCGGTTGCAGGTTATGCGCCCAGAACAGCGAAAGAAAATACTCACGCGTTTGTGCAATGTCCTCAAGAATCAAACACTCTTGCGCCAGCTCATGCAGCGGTATCGCTGCCAACTGGGCCAGGCGATGGTCAGTGGCGATGAGTGCGTAGGGTTTCAGCTCAGCCAGCACCTGGCGTGGCAGCGAGGGGTCGAGGCCTATGTCGTAAGTCAGTGCGAGCTCGGCTTTACCGGCGCTCAGGTGGCGGTGTACGTCTGCCAGGTCAGTCTCGAACAGCGTGACCTCGACATCGGGATACTGCTTGCGAAAGCTCGATAGAAGGCGCGGCGCGTAGTAGGGGCCCAAGTCTTGAAAACAGATCAGCGACAGGTTGCCGCGCAGCGAGCCTTGGGTGGTATCCGCGTTCTGATTCATGGCAATGGCCATGCCGATGATATCGCGTGCCTGGGCCAGTAAGCGCGTGCCTGCTGACGTCAGCTCCAGCCCGCGGCTTACCTGGCGCCGGAACAGCCGCTCGTTCAGCGCCTCTTCGAGCTGGGCGATAGCAACCGAAACCGATGGCTGCGAAACGTGCCGGGCTCTCGCCGCGGCGCTGATACTGCCGTGTTCGGCCACGGCGACGAAGTACTCGAGCTGCCTGAACGAGAACCCTATCATCTTTTCCTATACTCGGAATTAGGAAATATATTCTTTTCCTATCGTAGCTGAAAAGCAATACTCGCGGTGCACCTTGCTTGTTCCGCTTGATACTTGGCAGTGGTGCTGTTGCCCAATAAAAAGACCAAAGGGTGCTTTATGAAACAGTCCACCGAATTTCAACTAAGTGAAGAAACCATCGCGGCATTCCAGCGCGATGGTGCCGTCTGCGTACGTAACTTGTTCACGCCGGAAGAAGTTGCACTGCTCGAAACCGGTATTGAACAGAACCTGAAGGCCCCGAGCGAGCGCGCCAAAGTGGCCAGCCGCCCTGACGACCCGGGTTGGTTCTTCGAAGACTTCTGCAACTGGGGTGATATTCCGGCCTATCGCCAGTTCATCTTTGAAAGCCGGGTGGGTAGTGTTGCAGCGCAACTCATGAACAGCGAGACAGCCCGGCTTTATCACGATCACCTGCTGGTCAAGGAGCCAAACACGCGCCAGCGAACGCCCTGGCATCAGGACCAGCCCTATTACAACATCGACGGGCGCCAGAACTGCAGCATGTGGATGCCAGTCGACCCGGTCTCGAGAGAATCCACCCTTGAATTCGTGGGGGGCTCGCACCTCGGGCCCTGGCTGATGCCACGCAGCTTCCTCGACAGCCAGGCGCAATGGTTCCCGGAAGGCAGCCTTGCGGACCTGCCGGATATCGAGGCCGATCGCAGCGCCTGGAACATCCTCGGTTGGGCGCTCTCCCCAGGCGACGCGGTGTTCTTCCACATGCTCACCTTGCACGCTTCTGGCGGTGTCGGGGGCAATCGTCGGCGTCGAGCCTTCTCGGTGCGTTTCCTCGGCGACGACATTACTCACGCACCGCGCCAGTGGAAAACCTCGCCACCGTTCCCCGGCCTCGAAACGCAACTGGCCAGCGGCGCCGAAATGAACCACGAACTGTTTCCGGTGCTGTGGCCAAGGGCTTGATGATTGGAATAATGCGTGCCTGATAAAACCGCACGGCATTAACGTTGTGCGGACCTGATAATAAAACCAAGAAGGTACCTATGAGCGCTCAATCTTCACACCAGTTGAAGCGGGGTCTTTCTACCCGGCATATTCGTTTCATGGCGTTAGGCTCGGCTATCGGTACGGGGCTGTTTTATGGCTCGGCATCGGCAATCAAGTTGGCCGGGCCCTCAGTTCTGCTGGCCTATCTGATCGGTGGCGCAGCCATTTACATGATGATGCGCGCCCTTGGCGAAATGGCGGTTCATAACCCGGTGTCAGGCTCTTTCGGCCACTATGCCAGCCAGTACCTCGGTCGTTACTTTGGCTTTCTGACAGGTTGGAGCTACGCGTTCTCGATGTTGGTGGTATGCCTGGCAGACGTGACGGCCTTTGGCGTTTACATGGGGCTGTGGTTCCCTGTAACACCGGCGTGGATCTGGGTGCTTGGGATCGTGTTCTTTATCGGGGCGCTGAACCTGTGCAGCGTGAAAGTGTTCGGGGAGATGGAGTTCTGGTTGTCGTTGCTGAAGGTGACTGCGATCGTTGCCATGATTGTGGCAGGCGCCGCTGTGCTGCTACTGGGCATCCAGTTGAATGACGAGGCAGGCACGGTTGCCGGAATCTCGAACCTGTGGAACCACGGCGGGTTCTTCCCTAATGGCGTCAGCGGAATGATCGCTTCCTTCACTGTCGTGATGTTCGCCTTTGGCGGGGTCGAAATGATCGGCATCACCGCAGGCGAGGCAAGGGACCCGAAGCGCGTATTGCCGAAGGCTATCAACTCGGTGCCTTTGCGCATACTGCTGTTCTACATTCTTACCCTGTTGGTGCTCATGGCCATTTACCCTTGGACCAGCATTGGCAGCCACGGTAGCCCGTTCGTGCAGATCTTCAGTGGTCTTGGTATCAGTTCAGCGGCAACCGTGTTGAACATCGTGGTTATTTCAGCAGCTGTTTCAGCCATCAATAGCGATATCTTCAGCGCTGGGCGCATGATGTACGGTATGGCTCAGGACGGCCAGGCACCAGCCGGTTTCGCATCGTTGTCGCGTTTCGGTGTGCCGTGGATGACGGTTGCAGTGATGGGCGTAGCGCTGCTTCTGGGCGTGGTATTGAACTACCTGGTACCAGAAGACTTGTTCCTGGTGCTCGCTGCGGTGGTCACGTTCTCCATTGTCTGGGTCTGGTTGATGATCCTGCTTTCTCAAGTGGCCATGCGGCGCGGCATGAGCAAGGAGCAGGCGGCTGCACTGGATTATCGTGTGCCACTGTGGCCGGTAGGGCCAGCCTGCGCCATCGCTTTCATGGTATTCATTTTTGGTGTGCTCGGTTGGTTCCCGGCCAGCCGCACAGCCATGTATGTCGGGGTCGGCTGGTTGCTGCTGCTATCCCTGGGTTACTGGTTGTGGGGTGTGCGTGCTCCGCGTCAGCTGTCGGCCAACGCTTGAGGCTGTGCCCGGCATATCCCTTCGAACCATTCCGGGTCACGATCGAGTGGGGCGTTCAAGTGCCCGTGCGGGGATCGGGGTAGACATCACGATGGACGTTCGCGTTTCTCCATAGATGTTGATCTTTTCGATTAGTCGCTCCAGATCGGTCATGCTGGCGGCGACTACACGGAAGATGTAGGAATCTGCGCCTGTTATGTGATGACACTCCAGCACTTCCGGAATCGAACCTAACAGCTTGAGGAATTTTGCTTTAGCCGGTTGGGGTACTGTCATGGCCAGCATTGCCCCAACCAGATAACCCGCTTTTATCGGGTTGACCCGCGCCACATAGCCCTCGATCACGCCGTCTTCCTCAAGGCGCCTGACACGCTCGGTGACGGCAGGCACTGAGAGGTGGACATGCCGTGCAAGCTCTGTATAGGTCATGCGACCGTTGCCCTGAAGGCGCTCAAGGATTTTCCAGTCAATATCATCCATGTGGCTTAATTCCTTAGGCAAAAGAAGAATTTTCCTTGGAAAACCCATTCTGCCCCACCCGAGCTATGCCTACCATGCCTCCATGACCGAAGCGCACCGTATGGAGGGGCTCATGTTGTTCATCAAGGCGTTTGTTATTGGCTTTTCAATCGCTGCACCGGTCGGCCCGATTGGCCTGCTCTGCGTCCAGCGGAGCCTGAAGCGTGGCTTTCGCTCAGGGCTTGCGACAGGGCTAGGGGCTGCAAGCGCCGATACCCTTTATGGGTTGCTTGGGGCAATTGGCATTACCGGGGTCGCCCTGTCTGCACCGTCGCTGGCAATATTTCTGAAGGTGGTGGGTGGTGCGTTCCTGGTGTGGCTGGCCTGGGGCATTGCCCGCGACGCGCTGAACCCCAAGCATGCAGCAGAGGCGGTAGCCTCTACGGAACTCACTCGCGACTTCCTGACAGCGTTCGGGTTAACCCTGTCCAACCCCATGACAATATTGGCCTTCATTGCCATTTTTGCGGCACTCGACCCGCTGTCCGGCGAGCCGCAGGCGGGTGAAGCAATGTGGCTTGGCACTTGCTCGATGCTGGCTGGAGTCTTCTTGGGCTCTGCTGCCTGGTGGCTGTGCCTGAGTGGGCTGACGGCGGCATTGCGCAAGAAGATGTCCGTCTCGTTCATGCGGGTCATCTCAGCAATGTCCGCAGTCGCTATCGGCACCTTCGGCTTTGCCCAGGTGGTCATCGGGTTGCGCCTGGTTTTGTAGCAGCGTTCCCTGTGGTAGCAACTGTCTTGCTCAA
This sequence comes from Pseudomonas sp. B19(2017), assembly GCF_002113165.1. Lineage (NCBI taxonomy): Bacteria > Pseudomonadati > Pseudomonadota > Gammaproteobacteria > Pseudomonadales > Pseudomonadaceae > Pseudomonas > Pseudomonas sp. B19(2017). The sequence continues at coordinate 265,570 of NZ_NEJR01000002.1, read as the reverse complement.
TTTCTAAAAGCTGGCGCGATCCCTGTGGGAGCCGGCCTGCCGGCGATAGGGCCGGTCAGGCAAACAGGACTTCCGGCAGAAAAACCCGGATAATGCCGGCCAATTTCGTTTTGCACGCTTAAATCACGGTAATCCCGCATGGAAATCAAGGTCAATTTTCTCGACAATCTCCGTCTCGAAGCCAAGTTCGACGACTTCACGGTGATCGCCGACCAACCGATCCGCTACAAGGGGGATGGCTCGGCCCCGGGGCCGTTCGACTATTTCCTGGCGTCTTCGGCCTTGTGCGCGGCTTACTTTGTCAAGCTGTACTGCCAGACCCGCGACATCCCTACCGAGAACATTCGCCTGTCGCAGAACAACATCGTCGACCCGGAAAACCGCTACAACCAGGTCTTCAAGATCCAGGTCGAACTGCCCGAGGACATTTCCGAGAAGGACCGCCAGGGCATCCTGCGCTCCATCGACCGCTGCACGGTGAAGAAGGTCGTGCAGACCGGCCCCGAGTTCGTTATCGAAGTGGTCGACAACCTCGATGCCGATGCCCAGGGCCTGCTGATGCCGGTGGCGGACACCAGCACCTACATCCCCGGCAAGGACCTGCCGCTTGAGCAGACCATCGCCAACATGTCGGGCATCCTCGCCGGCTTGGGGATGAAGATCGAAATCGCCTCGTGGCGCAACATCGTGCCTAACGTGTGGTCGCTGCACGTGCGCGACGCCCAGTCGCCGATGTGCTTCACCAACGGCAAGGGCGCGACAAAGGAGGCAGCGCTGGCCTCGGCGCTGGGCGAGTTCATCGAGCGGTTGAACTGCAACTTCTTCTATAACGACCAGTTCTGGGGCGAGGACCTGGCCAACGCGCCGTTCGTGCACTACCCGAACGAGCAGTGGTTCAAACCCGGCCCGCGCGATGCGCTGCCGGCCGAAATTCTCGATGAGCACTGCCTGGCCATCTACAACCCGGACGGTGAATTGCGTGGCTCGCACCTGTACGACACCAACTCGGGCAACACCGCGCGCGGCATCTGCTCGTTGCCGTTCGTGCGCCAGTCCGACCAGCAGGTGGTGTACTTCCCGTCCAACCTGATCGAAAACCTGTTCCTCAGCAACGGCATGAGCGCCGGCAACACCTTGGCCGAGGCGCAGGTGCAGTGCCTGTCGGAAATCTTCGAGCGCGCGGTGAAGCGCGAAATCCTCGAAGGCGAGCTGTGCCTGCCGGATGTGCCGCAGGAGGTGCTGGCCAAGTACCCGGCCATCGTCGCCGGCATCCAGGGCCTGGAAGAGCAGGGCTTCCCCGTGCTGGTCAAGGATGCGTCGCTGGGGGGCGAGTTCCCGGTGATGTGCGTGACCTTGATGAACCCGCGCACCGGTGGCGTGTTCGCTTCGTTCGGCGCCCACCCGAGCCTGGAGGTGGCGCTGGAGCGCAGCCTCACCGAACTGCTGCAGGGGCGTAGCTTCGAAGGCTTGAACGACCTGCCGCAACCGACCTTCGAAAGCCACGCGCTGACCGAGCCGAACAACTTCGTGGAGCACTTCATCGACTCCAGCGGCGTGGTGTCGTGGCGCTTCTTCAGTGCCAAGGCCGACTTCGAATTCGTCGAGTGGGACTTCTCCGGTCACGGCGAGGATTCCAACGTGCAGGAAGCCGCGACCCTGTTCGGCATCCTCGAAGACCTGGGCAAGGAAGTGTACATGGCGGTGTACGACAACCTTGGCGCTACCGCCTGCCGTATCCTGGTGCCGGGTTATTCGGAGATCTACCCGGTCGAGGACCTGATCTGGGACAACACCAACCGCGCCTTGTCGTTCCGCGCCGACATCCTCAACCTGCACAGCCTCGACAACCGTTCCCTCAAGCTGCTGCTCAAGCGCCTGGACAACTGCGATGTGGATGACTACACCACCATTACCACGCTGATTGGCGTGGAGTTCGACGAGAACACGGTGTGGGGCCAGCTGACCATTCTCGAATTGAAGTTGCTGATCTGCCTGGCGGTGCAGCGCTTCGAGGATGCCAAGGAGCTGGTCGAAGCGTTCCTGCAGTTCAACGACAACACCGTCGAGCGCGGGCTGTTCTACCAGGCGCTGAACGTGGTGCTGGAAGTGCTGCTGGACGACGAGCTGGAAATGGACGACTACGAAGCCAACTTCCGCCGTATGTTCGGTAACCCGCGCATGGACGCGGTGCTGGGTTCGGTGGACGGCAGCGTGCGCTTCCATGGCCTGACGCCGACCAGCATGAAGCTCGAAGGCCTCGATCGCCACCTGCGCCTTGTTGAAAGCTACAAGAAGCTGCACGCGGCCCGGGCCAAGTTCGCCTGATAGCCGCAGTGCTCCAATCGCTATCTTGTACTGCCTGTTCTGGCCTCATCGCCGGCAAGCCAGCTCTCATAGAACTGCACATAACTCATTGAATGGGCAGGGACACTGTGGGAGCGGCTTTAGCCGCGAACACCGGCGCAGCCGGTGCCATGCACCGCGTTGGATTCTTCGCGGCTAAAGCCGCTTGTATGGTGATACTTGAAGGGGTGGTGGCTTGCTGGCGATTGGGCCCGGTAGCCTTCATATAGCGCTTTGTTCTTGCCGCTATCCCCAATCTGTCTTGCCGTTTCGCCTGCCAGGCGCGTAGCGTTTTGCTCCTATCCCCTGAATCCATGGCGCGTTGACCGCCAGAAGGACCTCGGCCGCGCACGACAAAAGGCGCAGACCATGAGCACCCCTTTGGATACCAATGCCCTCAAAGCCCGCCAGCAAGCCGCGTGGGCCAGTGGCGACTACGCGGTAATCGGCACCACCCTGCAACTGGTTGGCGAGCGCCTGGCCGAAGCCTGTGACCTTCGCTGGGACGAGCAGGTGCTGGATGTCGCCGCCGGCAACGGCAATGCCACCCTGGCCGCCGCCCGGCGCGGTTGCCGTGTCACCTCCACCGACTATGTGCCCGAATTGCTCAAGCGCGGCGAAGAACGGGCGCGGGCCGAGCACCTCAACGTGGTGTTCCAGACCGCCGATGCCGAAGCGCTGCCATTTGCCGACGGCACCTTCGATGCCGTGCTTTCCACCTTCGGCGTGATGTTCGCCCCCGACCAGGCCCAGGCCGCGCGCGAGTTGGCTCGAGTGTGCCGGCCCGGTGGCCGGATCGGGCTGGCCAACTGGACCCCGCAAGGCTTCGTCGGGCAGATGTTCAAGACCCTCGGGCGGCATGTGCCGCCACCAGCCGGGGCTCTGCCGCCTTCACGCTGGGGTGATGAAGAACAGTTGCGCGTTATGTTCGAGGCGGCGCTAGGCGAATTGAGGGTCAGCCGCCAGCACTTCAACTTCCGCTATCGCTCGGCGGCGCATTTCATCGAAGTGTTCCGCACGTGGTACGGGCCGGTGCACAAGGCGTTTGCCTCGCTGGAGCCGGAGGCGGCCGGGGCGCTGGAGCGGGATCTGACCCAGTTGCTGAATGAAAGTAATGTGGGGGGCTCTGGGTCATTGGTGGTGCCGAGTGAATACCTTGAGGTGGTGGTCATTCGGGGTTAGCAGGTGCTCCTTCGAAGGCCTCTGCCGGTGGTGGCGCTGCCCGGACATTGAAAAGCTTGCAGACGAAGTACCAAGCGATGGCGACGGTCAGGTTGTAAGGAAACAGTACGGCCCAGAACGGCAATTGCCAGTTCTTCTTGCCCTGCATTTCACCGGGTTCGCCGGTTCGCCAGGGGGCGTAGTGGCGCCAGGCTTCTGCCGGGGTCAGGCAGATGGCATGCAGTGGCTTGTGCCACCAGTTGGGTTCGCCGGGCGAGGGGAGCTTGTCCGGGCCGTGATCCATGAAGTGGCGGAGGTATTCCCAGACTTCGGCAACGTGCTTGACGCCGGGTTCGGTGGGTTCGTTGCTGTCGACCCAGAGACAATCCTTTTGGTGAAGGCTGCCGTCCGCTCGACGAGGGGCGAAGGCGAGGGCGTAGCTGGTGCTGAACGATGAACCGCCAAACTCAGTGCGCTTGAAAATCCCCCCTCCGGTATTATTCCAATCAAAGACTAATACCTTGCTCAATCGTTGATAGTAGATTTTTTTGGAGGTTCGGTTGAGGTAGATACTTGATAGACCTTTTATGAAGTATATTCGATAAACCAAGAATGGAAGGAAAATTAAAGGTCCAAGCATAATTACGATGATCAAAACGGGATTGAACGTATAAGGGGCCCATGCTTCGCTGGATAGCAGGAAAGGGTATAGGCCAATCATGAGTGTGATAATCAATGCGCAGTACAGCTTTCCCATGAAAACAGAGTCTGTTACCCAAGGATTTCGTAGGGATAAAGTATTTTCGGAACAGCTTAATAGCTGTCCGCCGATAGCAGGTTTATGACCTGAGTCGGATGTCGTATTGAATAGCCAGATGGTAGCCATGATCAGCGCTCAAAACGGAAAATTGAATGGATGTCATTGACTTTTTCCAACCCGTGATTGGTACCGTAGGCAGGGTGAATCGCGAAATGGCGTTGTTTTGTAGTGTGTATTGAGCAAGTTGAGCTCGAGAGGATCCAGTTGACGGAGGCGTCGTTCATGTACGTTTCCTTTTGGTTGAATGCGCTGGGGCTTCCTCAAATGCTTCTGGGGGCGGTGGGGCTGCTCGGACATTGAACAGGCGACAGATGCCGTACCAGCAGATCGCCAGCGTGATGTTGTAGGGGAACAGTACGGCCCAGAACGGCAGTTGCCAGTTCTTCTTGCCTTGCATTTCACCGGGTTCGCCGGTTCGCCAGGGGGCGTAGTGGCGCCAGGCCTCTGCCGGGGTCAGGCAGATGGCATGCAGCGGCTTGTGCCACCAGTTGGGTTCGCCGGGCGGGGGGAGCTTGTCCGGGCCGTGATCCATGAAGTGGCGGAGGTATTCCCAGACTTCGGCAACGTGCTTGACGCCGGGTTCGGTGGGTTCGTTGCTGTCGACCCAGAGGCAATCCTTTTGGTGGAGGCTGCCGTCCGCCCGGCGAGGGGCGAAGGCGAGGGCATAGCTGGTGCTGAACGATGAACCGCCAAACTCAGTGCGCTTGAAAATCCCCCCTCCGGTATTATCCCAATCAAAGACTAGTACTTTACTCAAGCGTTGATAGTAGATTTTTTTAGTTTTCCGGTTAAGACAGAAACTTGATAGTCGTCTTATGAAATATATTCGATATGCTAGGAATGGAAGGAAGATAAACGGTCCAAGCGTTGTTCCGGTAATTAAGATGAGGTTGAAGGTAGATGGCTTCCAGGCTTTGTCGGATAGTAGGGCAGGGTAAAATCCGATCATTAGCGCTATAATCAGTGCGCAGTACAACTTTCCCATGAAAACAGAGTCTGTTACCCAAGGATTTCGTAGGGATAAAGTATTTTCGGAACAGCTTAATAGCTGTCCGCCGATAGCAGGTTTATGACCTGAGTCGGATGTCGTATTGAATAGCCAGATGGTAGCCATGATCAGCGCTCAAAACGGAAAGTTAAATGGATGTCATTGACTTTGTCCAACCCGTGATTGGTACCGTAGGCAGGGTGAATCGCGAAATGGCGTTGTTTTGTAGTGTGTATTGAGCAAGTTGAGCTCGAGAGGATCCAGTTGACGGAGGCGTCGTTCATGTACGTTTCCTTTTGGTTGAATGCGCTGGGGCTTCCTCAAATGCTTCTGAACGTGCTGATCAGACCATGGACATGTCGCAAAGGGCAGTTTGCACGGGAGATGGTGAACAGTGCAGGTTTATCGAGCAATTGACCGAAGTCTAAATCGTTTTCATGGCTGATCAATTCCAGCTCTAATTGGAAATTAGTGCTGATACCTTCCTTGAGGGTAAAGGAAACCACCTCGAACTCTAACCGGCTAGCGAGAGGTCGAAAGCTGTAATGCAGGTCAGATTGGCTAGGCATAAGAATTCCTTGTCTGCCGTCTGATAGTTTAAGGGTGTCCAGGCAGTAGATCTGCCCGGAACACTCAATGCCTCAGTGGAGTGCTGGTGTTTCAAGTCTTTTGCCAGTCATCGGATCCTTCGGTGCCGCAGACCTCGTGGCATTCAGTAATTTTCCGGTAGGAGAACCAGACTTCAACCTCTTGGTGTCGGGGCGTGGGTGTGTCTTCTTGTGCGTGGGGTTGCTCGGTTCTAAGTTTGATGATGGTCGCGTCCGTAAGCGTGGTTCTGTAATACAACTCGTTTGGATCTTCGCTGGTGGCTCTGTATTGCGTGATTACAACCTCTGGGAGCAACTCTGCCTTGCAGATCGATTCCAGCAGCAAGGGCTTTGATTTGTTGGTGGTGAAGGTGACTTTGTAAGGGCCGTGCACGCGCTTTCCCGAGGGCTGGCCGTTCTGTGGGTCGATCGGGGTGTTTATCTCGTGCTCGATTTTTTGCACCATGATTTCATCGGCGAACTCCGATTGATAAATGTTGCCAATCGACTCGGAAGTGCTGGCGCCCTCACTGATGTTGCCTTGTACCTTGCCGGTGATTTTTAAATAGGCTGGTGATGCCATGATGTGCTCCTGATTTCAGTAGGTGTACACGCCAATATTTGTAAAGGCGTGGCCATCGGAAACGATGGACTTGTTAACGAGACGGAGCCTCGCCAATTCGTTGAAGTTATGGGTGCCGAACTTCAGCTACTTATTGCTGTAAAATTCCGTTGAGTGATTCCAGCACCTCGGTAGTAATCAGGTGCAGGCGATAGCTATAGATTCCATAGGCCACGGCCATGGCAAGTACGGAAATCACCAAAGGGCTCCACCACGGCAATTGCCGGTTCATACGGAAATTGCGCGGAGCCACATGGGTGTAGGGGTCACATACGTCTTCCGGGGTAGGGCCGCGCAGTTCACGTAGCATCCCGTGAAGTTGGTGGATGAGTGCGTTCAGCGTTTCTTCGCCCTTTGGCGCAATGGCGTACTTGCCCCTCAGGCCAAGGCACAACACGAAGTACATGAATTCCAATACGTCCTGATAGCGAGCGGGCTCCTGCATCAGGCGGGACAGCACCGTAAAAAATTTCTCCCCGCCCCAGGTTTCATCGTGGAAGATGCTGAGCAGTGGTTCCTGGCTCCAGCAGCTGTTCTTGCCCCAGGGTCGTTCCATCACCGCTTCATCGATGTACAGACATAGAGCGTACGAATACGCCAGCGCTTGAGCGGGTTCGTAGCCGTGTTGGCTTATTTCTTCCTGAATGTTCTCGATCTGCTTGCGCACTTTCTGGTGTACATCTTTGATGTTTGGCAATTCGTCCAGGGTGCGCAGGCGTATGGCCAGGCCGAACAGCGGTGCAGCCGCATCCACCATCAGATTGTCGTAGCCGCCCCGTAGCTGGAAGTCTGGATCAGCCGGGTAGCCTTCGTGAGCGGGTTCTGGCTTTGGCTTCTGCTCCTGGGCTTCAGACGTTGTCGAAGTGGGTGGGTTACCGGGTAATGGCGTCCTGAGCTTCGAGTGCAGCCGCGTGCCTTCGACATTTGTGGTATCGATAGGGGCATTGCTTTTCTCTTCCATCTCATTCACTCCTGATTGCCCAAAGTTGCAGCTCAAGGCCGGGGAAGTCGCCCGCAATGTGGATACCGAAGCCGCTCGCGGTCTTCATGCGTGCCCACGCCGGGTCACGCCGATCCAGTTCGAAGTAGTTGAAGCCTGCATGGAAAGGAAGGTCGCGAGGCGCCACCGGTAACGGGGTCAACGGGATACCTGGTAGTTGCAATGGCACCAGCTCGTTCAGTGATTCGAGTGAAGTGACTTTGACTTTCTGCACGAACATCTGGCGCAGCACCTGAGGGGGCAGGTGGGCGCGCACCGCAAGGATAAAATCAGCCTCATCGATCAGCCGGCGGTCCTCCAGCGTGGTCGTCATCACGCCGTAGTCCAGTGTCTGCAGTGGTAACGACACGGCGCGCGGTTGCAGGACAGTACCTAGTGCTCGGCGTAGCGTGTCAGTGCGGTGTAACGGGCATCTTCACTTTCGCGGAAAGCACGCCATTTGGCATGCCGTGGGCCGGCGAAGATGTCCTTGATCTCCTTGAGGTTCGGCAATTCCTCAAAGCTGCTGAGGTTGAAGAACTCCGGAGAAGGCGCCGCCAGGAATGGCGCATGCGACATGGCCCCGACAGAGGCCATATAGCTCAGTAGCTTGATGTCCGGGGAGGAGGGGCCGAAGCTGTAGTTACCGACCATGGCGGCAACTGGTTCACCGCCAAATTGGCCGTAGCCTGCGGTATAGACGTGTTTGTAAACGCCACTGCAGGTGATGTCGGCCGCGTTCTCGAAGTCATCGAGCAAGTCTTCCTTGCACACATGCAACACTTCGAGCTTTATATTCTCGCGGAAGTCCGTGCGGTCCACCAGAAGCTTGAGGCTACGCCACGAGGATTCAAGCTGTTGAAATTCGGGCTGATGAAGAATGGCATCCATCTGTTTGCTGAGTACCCGATCCAGCTCTGCAATCATCTGGTCGACGCGATGCTTGTTGATCAGTTGATCCGGGTCATTGCTTTTGAGGATTTCGGCGATGAACGCAGATACACCCTGGCGAGCAACCTGATAGCCCTCTTGAGCAGGCACCAACTTGGTTTCTGCCATCAGCTGGTCGAGCAAGGTGGTGTTGCTCAATGTGTCGGTAGTTACTTCAGCGGCGACGGTAGTATTGCTTGGCTTCGGCATTGGGACGCTCCGTTGTCTCAGTCTGCTTTTGGCGCCTCGAGCACCAGGTCGAGTTCTTTCGCGAGTTGTTTGCGGGCGTGCTCATCGTTCAACAGATGTTGCAGTTGCTTGCGGAAAGTTGGCACGTTGCCCAGCGGGCCTTTCAGGGCGACTAACGCTTCGCGCAGTTGAAGCAGTTTGTTCAGCTCCGGTACCTGACGGGCGATGCCATCGGGGCCGAAGTCGTTGATCGACTTGAACCGCAGATTGACTGCCAGTTCCGCATCCGGGACCGCGCTGAGCATGGATGGCACCGACATATCCAGGCGCACCTCGGCATCGCTCAGCACATTGTTGAAGGTGTGTTTGTCAATGCGCATGACCGTACGGTCTTCCAGGGCGCGGTTGTCACCCAGGCCGAAGTCGCCTAAAACAAGCATTTTGTGAGGTAGCTCTACTTCGGCTTGTTCGCCACTGGTGGCCGGTACGTATTTGATATTGATGCGCTCTTTGGGCGCAACGGAACCGGAGGGCTTGCTCATTGCCTGATATCCTTTTCTTGTTTCGCCTTTTATGTAGGAAGTTTCCTACAAGTTCATGTTTAATAATAAACGTGTGTCTGTGCTCAAGTTTTTGCGCATAAAAACCATGCGCTCGAAAAGTGGTGAGAGTCGAGTGAAAAGATGTAAGAAAATATTTGTTTGTATTGTTTGTTGGTAATGTACTAGGCTCCGGTCGATTTCGTTAGGTTTGGTGTTTCGTACTTTGTTCAGGGTGCTTGGCTGATCTTGTAGGAAAGCGCTACTTATCATGTAGGACGTATTTACTATTTCAAAGAGAGTGGACTTAAGATGATTGCCCGCTATTCCTGTGGCATTGTTCTCTCGTTGATATTTGGCCTGCCGCCGGCGTTTGCGAGCCCAGTGCGGGACTGCCCTCGAATTGTGTCTAACGTGGAGCGTCTGGCTTGTTTTGATGAAGCCGCGAATACACCCGCATATGTAACAAAGCGGCAGTGGTCTGCAGCCGAGCAAGAGGCACCCAGTGTGCTACGAGTAATGGCAAACGAAACCGCGCGAGGGCCAGATGACCTGACCTTTCTCGCAAGTACGGGTGAGGGGGATTGGCGGTTGCATGGGCTGGTGATTTCAGCACCGGCAATTGCATCGGCCGCCCTGCGCCCGTACCTGGCCATCAGTTGCGTGGAGGGCATCTCCAGGCTGCAGTTGATCACCGCGCGGCCCCTGGACGCGAGATGGGTGAAGGTGCAGTTGCAGGGCATGCGTGGATCAACGGTTGCAAGGCCCTGGCAGGTGATGGAGAACGGCCAGGTGCTGGATGCGGGGCGGGGCCTGCCAGCCATCGAGCAGATCAAGAAGTTGATCGGGGCTCAACGCATACGGCTGCTCAGTGACAACCCCGAGGTTGATGGCCTTGTGTTCGATGCCCAGGGGCTGGACCCATTGATCAGCAAGGCGCGTAGCACATGTCGCTGGTAACTGGGTGGGGGGAAAAGCAACTCACCCGGTTGCTTATGCCGATCGATCCGGCAGTACCGGCTGGCCTGTTCGACATGGAGGACGAAACCTACCAGGCCATTGACCAAGAGATGGTCAAGCTGGGCGGGCTACAGGAGGCTTCAATCGACTGGAGCTACATCGAAGAGGCGTCTTGTCAGTATCTGGGCCAGCAGTGCAAGCACGTGCGGATCGTCGCACACCTGAGTGTCGTGTGGCTGCGCAGCGGTTGCTGGGAGCGCTGGAGCGTCACTTTGGCGTTGCTTGCCGGCATGGTGGAACGCTATTGGGAAGCCGCTCATCCAAAACCGGGGCCCAAAGGCTTCCTGGGCAAGCGCAAACTGGTTGGCCTTGTGCTTAATCGCTTGATCGAAGCGCTACCGCGTCTTGACCGTTTCACGTACACCCCTGCTCATGCAGTGGCCGCGCGGGATGCGTTGACGCGTTTGATCCAGCAACAAGACGCCGCACAACTGGATGCGGCTGTTCTGAGTGAGCTGGAGCGGCTGTTACTTGAACACACGGACCTTGCCAATGGTGTCGGCGAGGCTGCTGCGCCCATCTCCCCGATTGCAAGCAGCCAACCAGCGTCACTGGCTGACGTCATTGCAAGGCCAGTGCCCCGGCCTTCAATTGGCAACGAGCGCGAAACGCGCCGTGCCGTGTTGAATTTGGCCGAACTCATCAATCAACAGGATCCCTACGACCCGGTTGGCTACCAGCTACGTCGCTTCGGCTTATGGGCCCATATCCAGACCGCACCTGCCGTCAAACAGCGGCACTGCACGGGACTGATAGCGGTACCGCCGGAAGTTGTCGCTGCTTACGAAAATGCTGCAACCAGTACTTCGATTGATGTGGCGTTACTGCATCGGATCGAGAAAAGCATCACGGCAGCCCCTTATTGGATCCGCGGCAGCTTCCTGGCTGCGACTGTAGCGTCGCAGTTGGCGATGACCGAGGTCAGCGAGGCCATTCGCAGTACGACCGCGCGGTTTGTACAGCGCCTTCCTTCGTTACAGCAACTGTGCTTCAGCGATGGCACGGTGTTCGTCGATGGCCAATGTCTGGCCTGGCTCAAAGGCAGAGCCAGAGTGGCTGACCAAGGCGCTGCTTTTCAGGAGTTCCGCAGTCTGCGGGAGGAGCTCGTCTCTCAGCTGGAGGGTATTGGTGTAGAGCAGGTTCTCTTGAGGCTGCAAGGGATGCAAGCAGATCTCCATTCCCCTCGTGAACGCTCCCACACCACGCTCATCGCCGCCGATTTGCTGACGACCCGAGGTGTTTCCTGGCTGGCCCGGGAATTGTGCGCCGGCGTAGCCAGGACGATGCAGCAAACCACTGCTGCTGCCTGGGAACCCGAGGTTTTCCAGGGGCTTCAGCACTATGCGACATCTTCAGCATTGGCAGATCAGAACAAGGATCCAGAGCCCTCATGAATCCACTATGGAAACCACTCAAACGCTGGGGCTTGCCCCTGGTTACCCGCATTGGCCTGGCGATGCCGTTGCTGCTCGGGCTTGGCGCCGTGCTGATGCTGATCGCCATCTGGTGGCTCGGGCCGCAATGGACGTGGCGTGAGCAACAACCGCTAGCCGAGGTGGCTCATCGCATGGTGGCAAGCCTGGTGCTCGTGGTGGTACCGCTACTTTGCGGGCTTATTGTATTGAGCACGCGCTTTCGCCATCTGCAAGCGCAACGCAAGGAGGCAGTGGCCGTCGAACTGGATCGCGCGTTACCGCTTGTCCACGCCCAAGAGAAGGCATTGAACCAGGGGCTTGCGCGATATCTCGACAGTGCCGGCGGGCGCAGAGCCTTGTACCGGCTGCCGTGGTACCTGGTGTTGGGTGATGAACATTCCGGCAAGAGCAGCTTCGTTGAACGTACCGACCAGAATTTTTCCCTGACCCGCATCGACCGCGCCCAGGCGCGCGGCTACCAGGTTGAAGTGCTTGCCTACCCGGTAGGCTGGTGGGTCAGCAATGACGCGGTGATCATCGACCCACCTGGTGTTTTCATCCGCCAGGAAGCATCGGCAGGCTCGTTATCCGAGCACTTGAAAGCCCCTGAATCTTTGCCGTCCGGAACTCCAGCCAGGTTGTGGAACCACCTGCTGGAATGGCTACTGCACAATCGCAGTCAGAGAGCCCTCAATGGATTAGTACTGATCATCGACCTGCCGGCACTGGTTCATGGTACGTCCGAGCAACGTATCGCTTTGGCTCACGTCCTGCGCACGCGTCTGTACGAGGTGAGTAGCCAGCTTGGTTCGCGCCTGCCGTTGTATGTGGTGCTATCCAAATTCGATCTGCTGGATGGCTTCGACCAGCTCTACAGCAAGCTCTCGGCCTCCCGGCGGGAGAAACTGCTAGGGTTCACCTTCAAACTGGATGCGGTCGATTCGTTCGACGCCTGGTTGGACGAATACGATGAATGCTACGGTCGCTTGATCAGGGGGCTGTTCGAGCAGGTATTTGACCAACTTGACGGGCTGGGCAGTGCGCCGCCCCGGGCGCGGCTGTTCTCCTTGTATGCGCAACTGGTTGGCCTGCGCCCGATATTGCTGGGTTTCCTGCGTGAAACGTTGGCGAGCGATCGGTTTACCACACCAGCACTGGTACGTGGCGTCTATTTTTCGTCGGTGGTGCAGCAAGGTGACATGCTCAATGCATTCGTTCGTGAGGCGGCTCAACCCTACGAGACAAAGCTCCCCCTGCGTGAAGGCAAGGCGCAAGGAAAGTCATTGGTCTACTTCATTCAGCAGGCCTTCCGGAGAGTCATCTACCAGGAGGCCGGCCTCGCCGGCGACAATGTCAGGGTGGCACGTAACAAGCGCCAGTTGTCATGGATGGGTTTCGGCGTAGGTATCCTGGCGTTCTGTGTCGTCATCGCCACCTGGCAGCGCTATTTCGATATCAACGGCACCAAGGCAGCCAGCGTGCTTGCCAAGAGCCGGGAGTACAGCCGTCACCAGGTGGACCAGCGCCTGGACCCGACCGGGCGCAACTTGCTGGAGCCACTGGACCAGATCCGTGATGCAGTAGTGGTATTTGGCGATTATCGAGCGGCCTGGCCGGGTGTTGCTGAATTTGGCCTGTACCAGGGGCGCACCATTGGCCCCTCGATTGATGAGGCCTACCTGAGCTTGCTCTCCAAGCGCTTCTTGCCGGCCTTGGCCAGTGGCGTGATCGACGCCATGAGCGCGGCTTCCCCAGGCAGTGAGCAGCAGATGGCCTCGCTCAGGGTGTACCGGATGCTCGAGGATCGCCAGAACCGCCGGCCAGGTTGGGTTGAGGACTGGATGGCCCGCCAGTGGCAACAGGCTTTCCCGGGCCAGGGGCAACTGCAGCGCAACCTCATGCAGCATCTGAAATACGCCTTGGCCTATGCCGATACCGATCTGCAACATTACCGCCAGCGTGTCGCCGAGGTGCAGCAGACCTTGCGAAAGGTGCCGCTGCCGGAGCGGGTCTATGCAAGCCTCAAACAACAGGCCCAGGAGCAGCTGCACACAGGCTTGGACCTGCGTCATCAGGTGGGGCCAGCGTTCGATGTGGTCTATCAGTCGGCTTCTGGCTCCAGGCTGGGCAATGACGGTGTCTTGCTTGCGCCTATGCTCACCGCCAGAGGCTTCAAGGAGTACTTTGAACCGCGTAGCCAGCGGTTCGCCGACATGGCGATGATCGACCAGTGGGCGTTGGGCGAGCGAAGTCAGCTCGATTACTCGGACACCGATCGTGATGTGCTGACAGAACGCCTGCGCAGCCTGTACAGCACCGATTACATTGATAGCTGGCGGCGTGCCTTGAATGCCTTTTCGGTGGCTGATTTCCGAGATCTGGACCATGGTGTCGCCATCCTGGAGCAATTGACCGGGCCCGCTGCTCCGCTGCATCGGCTGCTGGATACGGTGAGGGACAACACTGTGCTTTCATTGCCAGCGGGGCTTGATATACCGAGCGAGGCAGAAGCGCGTCGACCAGCAAGCAGCAAGCCCGAGATGCAGCAAGCGTTGGCCATCCAGCGGGCATTTTCGGGCCTGAGTGCCATGTTGCAGGCAGCAGGTGAAAAACCGAGCTACTACGATGAGACCCTCGCCGCCATTGCGGCCGTACATGACTATGCCAAGGCAGTGCAGGACAGCCCGGACCGAGGCAAGGCCGCTCTGCAAGCCGTGCATCAGCGCTTCTCGATGACAGGGCACGACCCGATCAGTACCTTGCAACGAGTGGCAACGGGCTTGCCGGAACCCGTCAATCACCAAGTCCGAAAGGTGGCAGATCAGACAGCGCAAGTGCTGAACGTTGAAGCGCTGCGCGAGTTGGAGCGCCGCTGGGATGCTGAGGTTTACAGTTTCTTCCAGCAGCGCCTGGCAGGCCGCTACCCCTTTGTGGTGAGGGCGCCCGATGCCTCCCTGGATGACTTTGAGGCATTCTTCGGACCAAAGGGGCGTCTGCAACAGTTCAATGATCAGTACCTGAAGATCTTCCTGAAGGAAAACCTCGAAGCCCTGCAGTCCGGTCAGCACGGGCAGTCGCTGATTCGCGACGATGTGATCGAGCAGTTGGAGCTGGCTGAACGCATCCGTGAAACCTTCTTCGATCAGCGTGGCAATCTGAGTGTGCAGTTCAGTATTGAGCCGTTGGGGCTGAGTGCGAATCAACGTACCAGCTTGCTGGATCTGGATGGCCAGTTGATTTCCTACACTCATGGCCCAAGCCAGATCGCCGGTATCGTCTGGCCCAATACCCAAGGGCAGCAAGTGCGCAGCAACCTCACCTTGCTCAGGCAGAACGGAAATAGCAGCAGCCTGGAGTACCGCGGCCCTTGGTCGATGTTCCGCCTGCTCAGCCGTGGCTCGCTCAATGGGAGGACGGCAACCAGTGTGGATTTGAGCTTCAGGGCGGGCGACGGGGTGATGCGCTACCGGTTGAATGCCGAGAAAGCCTTCAACCCGATTACCCAGGAGCCTTTCAAGGGCTTCCGATTGCCACGAGGTTTGTTGCAACAGCCACCCAAGGTGGCGCAGGGGAGGCAGTCGGATGAGCCGCTGTTATGAAGATCAGGGCCGGTACAAACTCAACGCTCTACCAGCCAGGTAACCAAACGTCATCCCCGGCCCCAGGGTAATCCCGCCACTCGGGTAATACCCACCCATCACACTGTGCATGTCATTGCCCACCGCATGCAGCCCCGGAATCGGCTGCATCGCGTGGTCCAGCACAGGTCTTTGTGGGAGCCGCGCTTGCCGGCGATGGGCTGCGAAGCAGCCCCAATGCAGGCGACTCCATTCTGACGGATTGTGTTGACTTGGGTTTGGGGCCGCTGCGCAGCCCATCGCCGGCAAGCTCGGCTCCCACACTAAATGCGCCGCGCTTGCCGGCGGAGTTACCTGCGCGACAGCGAAGCCCAAAAGGGCTGGGGGATCTCCCACAGGGACAGCGCTTTGGTCTGGATGCGCGCTGTACCTGTGGTAGCGGGCCAGGCCCTTGGTTTATCTCTCGATCTGGCGATTCCAGCGGGCGTTCCATTCCGGGCGCTGGGTGTTGACCTGGTCCCAGTCGATGGTCACGGCAGTCTGCAGGTAGGTCTGCATGGCTGCGACCTGGCCACGGGTCTTGTCGCTGGTTGGGGTGTTGGGGTTGGACGGGATCTGGTCACCCAGCTCCAGGGCCGGCGACTGCGCCTCGGGGCTGAGCAGGAACTCGGCGAGCTTTTGCGCAAGCTCCGGCTGGTCGTTGTTGGCCGTGACACATTCGGCCTGGTTGAGCACCACGGCACCTTCCTTGGGCGCGGCGTACTCTACCGGGATGCCTTTGAGCTTCAGCGCTGTTACCTGGGTGGGGGTGAGCGGGAATAGCGCGGCTTCGTCGGTCTGTACCATTTCCGAGAGCTTGGCCGAGTTGGGGATGTACTCCAGCACGTTCGGCCCCACGTTCTTCTGCCAGGCCGTGAAGCCCGGGTTGACGTCGGTATCGCTGCCGCCGTGCAGGCGGTTGTACATCAGGAAACCATGCAGGCCGAAGGTGGACGATGCCATCGACTGGAACACCACCTTGTCCTTGAAGCGCGGGTCGGCCAGGTCGTTCCACGAGGTGGGCGCTGCCCAGCCATTGGCCTTGAACAGGCGGCTGTTATAGGCAAGCCCGGTCACACCCAGGCTGACTGCGGCGGCCTTGTCCTTGATCAGGGCCTTTTCCGGCAACTGGGCCAAGGTCGGGTTGGGCTTGAGCGTGCTGCACAGGCCCATGCCGATGGCGCGGTACATGATGCCGTCATCCAGCACCATCACATGGATCGACGGCTTTTTCGGGGTGGCCTGGACCTTGGCCAGGATGTCGGCCGAGGTGCCGGGGACGATCACCACCTTCACCCCGTTGGCCTGCTCGAACCTGGGCAGAATGTTGTCGCTGAACAGCCGTTCCATGGTGCCGCCGTTCATGCCCAGGTACAGCGTGGGTTGTGCCATGGCGGGCAGGCAGGTGAACAGGCCGGGCACGGTGCAGAACAGGGCGAGCAAACGTTGCTTGTGCGTCATGACAGGTTTTCCTTGTGGTGGTTGGGCTGAAAGCGGTTGATGGAAAAGGCCGCCAGGCTGATTGCCGGCGCGCCGTGCAGGATGCATTGCGCCAATGCTTCTCCGGCGGCCGGGCCAATCTGGAAGCCGGCACCGGCAAAGCCGAAGCCATGCAGCAGGCCAGGCTGGTACAGGCTGGGGCCCAGCACCGGTTCGTCGTCGGGCAGATAGCCCTCGGTACCGCTCCAGGTGCGAATGGCCTGGGCGCCGGCCAGTGCCGGGTACAGTTCGGTGGCGTTGCGCAGGATATCCAGCACTGCGGCCTGGCCCGGGCGTGCGGTGGTCGGGGTCAGGGCAAAACCGCGCCCGCCGCCCAGCACGCAGTTGCCACGCGCCACCTGGCGGGCGTAGATGCCGCCGCCTTCGACCCCGGTGCTGGCGGTCATGAACAGCGGCAGCGGCTCGGTGACCAGCATGGCCGGGTGGGCGGCGGTCAGCGGCACTGGTTCGCCGAATTGCTCGGCCAGTTGCGCCGACCAGGCGCCGGCGCAATTCAACAGCCAGGCTGCCTTGAAACATTGGCCGCTGCTGGTGTGCACGCTGAAGCGGTGGCCGTCGTGGCCCACCTCCAGTACCGTGCACTGCTCCTGCACCTGGGCGCCGCTGCGTCTGGCCGCCTGGGCGAAGGCCGGTGACACCAGCCGTGGGTTGGCGTGGCCGTCCTCGGGGCAGTACGAGGCGCCGACGGCGATATCGCCTACCCAGGGGAAGCGCTGGCGCAGTTCGCGTCGTTCAAGCAGTTGCAGGCGCAAGTCAAAAGCCTCGGTGCGCCGGGCATAGGCCTTCAAGGCATCGAAGTCGGTTTCACTGCGTGCCAGCTTCAGGTGGCCGCTGCGCGCGTATTCGCCATCGATGCCGATCCATTCGCGCAGATTGCCCCAGATGGCATGGGCGCGGATCGACAATGGCAGCTGGGCCAACGAGCGGCCCTGGCGGCGCACGCCGCCATAGTTCACCCCGCTGGAGTGTGAGCCGCAGAAGTCGCGTTCCAGCAATGCCACCTGCTGGCCCGCGCGGGCCAGGGTCAGGGCAGCGCTGCTGCCGATGATGCCGCCGCCGACGACGATGGCGTCCACTTCGATCAGCTTCATGGTTTTATCTCCAGGCCGAAGGGCAGGGGCTTGACCGGCGCCTGACCGCGCAGGCGCCCGACCTGGTCAATGGCCCGACCGCTTTCGCAGGCGATCAGCTCGGCGGCAGCGGCACCACACACGCGGCCCTGGCAGCGGCCCATGCCGACGCGGCACATGGCTTTGACCCGGTTTATCTCCCAGTGCCCGGCACGCACCGTGGCGCGGATTTCCCCGGCGCTGATCTGCTCGCAGCGGCACACGGTGAGCTGGTCCGGGGCTTGCCTGGCCCACTGCTCGGGAAATGGAAATGCCTGCTCCAGCCCCTGGCGGAAGCGCTGCAGGGTGGCCAGGCGCTTTTCCAGTTGCTGCTGGCGTTGCAGGTTACCGGGCTTGCCGAGGTCGGCCAGCAGTGTCAGGGCGGCCAGTTCGCCGCTCATCTCGGCACCGTCGGCACCGAGAATGCCAGCACCGTCGCCCGCCAGGTACACCCCGGGGCTACTGGCCCGGCCCTGGGCATCACGTACTGGCAGCCAGGCGCGGTTGAGCGCGCTCCAGGCGAACTGGCACCCCAGCAGGTCGGCCAGTTGGGTTTCACTGCGCAGGGCGTGGGCGAATGCCACGGCGTCGCACGCCAGTTCATATTGCTGGCCATTGTGCGACCAGCGTATCCCGCTGGCGCGTTGCTCGCCGTCGATACCCAGCAGGACCACGCCCTGGTGCACCGGTACACCCTTGCGGGCCAGCCAGGCGCGATAGTAAAGGCCCTTGGCAAAGGTGCCCGGTTGCAGCAGCAGGCGTGGCAGGGCACGTACCTGGGCGCTGAACGGCGACGTGTCGAGCACCGCGCTGACCATAGCGCCGGCCTTGGCGTACTGGTACGCCACCAAGTACAGCAGCGGCCCGCTGCCAGCCAGCACCACCCGTTCACCGATCGCGCAGCCCTGGAATTTCAGGGCGATTTGTGCAGCGCCCAAGGTATAGACGCCGGGCAGGGTCCAGCCGGGTATCGGCAACACCCGGTCGGTGGCACCGGTGGCGACGATCACCCGGTCGAACGCCAGGCGGTCGGCCAGCTGCCCCTGCTGCAGGGTATCCAGCACCTGCTCCTCGGCGTTCCACACCAGGGTTTCGGGGCGGTAGTCGATCTGCTTGCGCAACTGTTCAAGGGTGCTGTGCAGGGCCTGGGCCTTGTCGGCCTCGAAGCCATACAAGGCTTTGGCCGGGCGGTGAAAGTTGGCTGGCTGCTGGCGATAGATCTGCCCGCCGCCACGGCTGGCCTCGTCCAGCAGTACCGGGCGTACTCCGTGGGCCACCAGGGTTTGCGCGGCGCGGATGCCGGCCGGGCCGGCGCCGATGATCACGATTGCACTCATGGCTGGCGCCCCGGGTCGCGGGTCACGCACTGGCCCGGTTCCAGGAGCGTCGAGCAGGCGCGTACCCGACGGCCATCCTGCAGGCGTACCCAGCAGTCCTGGCAAGCGCCCATCAGGCAGAAGCCGGCGCGTGGCTCGGCGCTGAAATCGCTGCCGCGCAGGTGCCCGGCATTGGTCAGGATGGCGGTCAACAGGGTATCGCCGCGCATGCCGTTGGCCGGTTGGCCGTCGAGCAGAAAGGGCAGCGGCTCACGGTCGTGTTCGGCCACGCGCTTGAACAGAGGCATAGGCGCATTCCTTGTCATTGCTTGCCTACCAGTACGCGGTCCAGGCCATATACCCGGTCCAGGGCGACCATGGTCAGGGCCGTGACGGCGATCACCAGCGCCGATACGGCGGCCATCATCGGGTCGATGGATTCGGTGGCGTATACGTACATGCGCACTGGCAGGGTCTGCGTGGCGGGCGAGGTGACGAAGATCGACAGGGTCACTTCGTCGAAGCTGTTGATGAACGCCAGCAGCCAGCCGCCGGCCACACCGGGCAGGATCATCGGCAGGGTGACCTTGCAGAACAGCGTGACCCGGCCAGCCCCCAGGCTTTGCGCGGCCTGTTCGGCGCTGCGGTCGATGCCGATGGCTGCAGCCAGTACCAGGCGCAGCACGTAGGGGGTGATCACCACCACATGGGCGAACACCAGCCAGGCGAAGCTGCCATTGACGCCCAGCAGGGCGAACAGCCGCAGCAGGGCCACACCCAGCACCAGGTGCGGGATGATGATCGGCGACAGCAGCAGGCCGTTGAGGAAACCTTGGCCGGGGAAGCTGTAGCGGGTGATCGCCAGGCCCGCCGGCACGGCGATCAAGGTTGCCAGCGAGGCAGCCAGGGCCGCGAGTTGCAGGCTGTTGTAGAACGCATCGAGGAAATCGGCACGTTCGAAAACGGCGCTGAACCAGCGCAGCGAGAAACCGGCCGTGGGCAGGCTCAGGGTGTTTTCCGGGGTGAATGCCACCAGGCACACCACCACCAGCGGGGCGAGCATGAACAGCATCACCAGGGCGTGAAAGGACAGGGCCATCGGGCCATTACGGGTCATCGGTTCAGACTCCAAGTGCGCGTTTGTAGCGGCGTTCGACCAGCCGGTTCCAGCTGAGCATCACCAGCAGGTTGATCAGCAGCAAGGCCACGGCGATGGTGGCGCCCATCGGCCAGTTCAGTTCGGCCAGGTACTGGTCGTAGATCATGGTGGCGACCATCTTCAGCCGGCGCCCACCCAGCAGGCCGGGGATGGCGAACGAGCTGGCGGCCAGGCCGAACACGATCAGCGTGCCCGACAGCACGCCGGGCATGATCTGTGGCAGCACGATGCGGCGGAACACCGTCCATTGGCTGGCGCCCAATGACAGTGCGGCCTGTTCGGCGGCCGGGTCGAGCTTCTGCAGCGAGGTCCATACCGGGATGATCATGAACGGCAGCATCACGTGGACCAGGCCGATGATCACTGCAAATGGCGTATACAGCAGCTTCACCGGCTGCCCGCCGAGGGCAGTTATGCCCTGGTTGACCAGGCCGTCGGCGCCCAGCAGCAAACTCCAGCCGAAGGCTCGCACCACCACCGAAATCAGCAGTGGTGTCAGCACCAGGATCAGGAAGATCGAGCGCCACGGCGCGCCCATGCGGCTGAGCACCAAGGCCTCGGGAATGCCGATCAGCACGCACAGCAAGGTAACCAGCGCGCTGATCCAGAAGGTGCGGAAGAAGATCTCGTAGTAGTAGGTGTCGGTCACCAGGCTCAGATAATGGTTAAGCGTGTACTGGCCGGCCTGGATGCCGCTGCCGTAGTCGAAGGCGTTGAACGACAGCAGCACGGTCAGCCCCAGTGGCAGCACCAGCAAGGCCAGGAACAACAGCAGGGCCGGGCTGCTCAGGCCGTAGCCCCAGGCGCTGCTGTGCAGCTTTGCCGCGCTCATGCCGCCACCTCGCCAGCGTTCAGCACCCGCAGCAGGGCATCGTTCCAGTCCAGGCCGACCTGGGCGCCTTCATCCAGCGGTGTGCTGCCGTCGTTGGCACTAACCACGGCCAGGTTGCCCAGGGCGGTGTCGACCCGGTACAGCCATTGGCTGCCGAGGAAGTAGCGGCAGCTGATGCGGCCTGCCAGCTTGCCGCTGCCGGCCGGGCCCAGGCTGATCTTCTCCGGGCGCAGGCTGAGGGTCAGTGGGCCCTGGGCATTGGCCTGTGGTTGCCCACCGGGGCCGGTTACGCCGCGCAGGCGGTTGGCCTTGCCCACAAAGTCGGAAATGAAAGGTGTACCCGGGTGTTCGTAGAGGCGGTAGGGGTCATCGACCTGGGTGATGCGCCCGGCTTCCATCACTACCACCCGGTCGCTGATCGACAAGGCCTCGGCCTGGTCGTGGGTGACCATCAAGGTCGTAATTCCGACCTCGTTCTGGATGCGGCAGATCTCGAACTGCATTTCTTCACGCAGGTGGGCATCCAGGTTGGACAGCGGTTCGTCCAGCAGCAGCACCGGCGGTTCGATCACCAGCGCGCGGGCCAGGGCCACACGCTGGCGCTGGCCGCCGGAGAGCTCGCGTGGGTAGCGCTCGGCATGCTTGTCCAGGCGCACCAGCGCCAGGGCCTGGTCGACCCGACGGGCGATGTCGGCGTTGGCCACCTTGCGCATGCGCAGGCCGAAGGCGACGTTGTCGCGCACGGTCATGTGCGGGAACAGTGCGTAGCTCTGAAACACCACGCCCAGGCCTCGGCTGGCCGGCTTGGCGTGGGTGATGTCGCGGCCGTCGAGGACAATGCGGCCGCTGGTGACCTCGACGAAGCCGGCAATCATTTGCAGGGTGGTGGTCTTGCCGCAGCCCGAAGGGCCCAGCAGAGAGACGAACTCGCCTTTTTCGATGGCCAGTGACGAGCTAGCCACTGCCTCCGTGGCGCCATAGCGCTTGCAAAGCTTGTCGATCAACAGAAAGGTCATGGCTGTGCTCCATCGCAAACGGAACCGGGGTCAACCGGCAGTTTCAGGGTGGGCAGAGCGCCAGCGGCGAAAAGCAACGCTTTACGGACGTTGGCGCTCGCGCTGTGGCGGCGGCCGATGTTGTGATATCGCCCTATGGACCGGAGAGTAGGGCAATGATTAGGATGACGACAAAGGGTAATTTCACTGAGTGACAGCTAATTTGAAATTATTCCGCTGACTGGAATTTCACAGGGTTTAGCGAAAAATGGATTCCGATAAACGAAACGAGCAAGCCAGGGAAGTGGGTGTCAGTGCGGTGTCCCGTTTGTTTGCCGTATTGCGGGCGCTGGGTGAATGCGGCGGTGAGGGTGAGAAGGTCAGCCAGCTGGCACAGCGGGTGGGCCTGGCACAACCCACCACCCACCGCCTGCTGCGCAGCCTGATTGAAGAGGGCATGGTCGACCAGTGTGCTACCACCAAGCGTTACCGGCTGAGCCTGGATTTTTTTGCCCTGGCGGCCAAGGCCGGCCAAGTTGGCAACCTGCGCGATGTGGTACGCCCCAGCCTGCTGCGGCTATCGGCGTCGCTGGGCGATTCGCTGTTCCTGCTGGCGCGTTCGGGGTTCGATGCGGTATGCCTGGACCGCAGCGAAGGGCCATACCCGATCCGTACCTTCACAGGTGATATTGGCGGCCGTGTAGCCTTGGGGGTGGGGCAGGGCAGCCTTGCCATACTGGCCTTCCTGCCGGAGGAGGAGCGTGACGAGGTGATCCGTTACAACCTGCCGCGGCTGAAGGATTTTCACCATTACGACGAAGTCATGCTGCGCGCCGAAATCGACAATGTGCGCAGCCTCGGCTACGCCGGGCGTAACACCGGCGTGCTCGATGGCATGGCCGGCCTGGCGGTGCCGATTCTCGATCGTAACGGCCATGCGGTGGCGGCCCTGAGCGTGGCGACCATAAGCGACCGCCTGGGGCCCAACCGCATGCCGACCGTGGTGGCGCTGCTCAAGCGCGAGGCGGCTGCGATCGGCGAGCGGGTCAACCCGTTCGACCCGGTGCTGCGCCGGCCTTCGCATGTGTTTGGTTGAGCCATTCCCGTGGGAGTTCCGGCGTCTTCGCAGCACAAGGCTGCTCCTGCTGATCCCGTGCATGCCTGGAAGTCGGTGCTTCCACAAGGAACCGCGCGGGCCAGAGGCGTGAGGCAGTACAGCTACTCCATCACCTCGGCCACACCTTGGTCCTCACCCAGGAACCCACCACTCTGGTGCTGCCACAAGCGCGCATAAGTACCCTTTTTCGCCAGCAGTTCCGCATGGGTGCCTTGCTCGATGATGCGCCCTTCATCCATCACGATCAGCCGGTCCATGGCCGCAATCGTCGACAACCGGTGGGCGATGGCGATAACGGTCTTGCCCTTCATCATTTCATCCAGGCTCTCCTGAATGGCCACCTCCACTTCCGAGTCCAGCGCACTGGTGGCTTCGTCCAGCAGCAGGATCGGTGCGTTCTTCAGCATCACCCGGGCAATGGCGATGCGTTGGCGCTGGCCGCCAGACAGCTTGATGCCGCGCTCGCCCACCAAGGTGTCGTAACCGGTGTTGCCCTGGCGGTCGCTAAGCTGGCTGATGAAGCCATCGGCCTGGGCATTGGCCGCAGCGGCGCGGATCTGCGCCTCGGTCGCATCGGGGCGGCCATAGGCGATGTTGTCGCGAATCGAGCGGTGCAGCAGCGAAGTGTCCTGAGTGACCATGCCGATGGCGCCACGCAGGCTGTCCTGGGTGACCTTGGCCACGTTCTGCCCGTCGATGCGGATTTCACCACGGTCCACGTCATAGAAGCGCAGCAGCAGGTTGATCAAGGTAGACTTGCCGGCGCCGGAGCGGCCGACCAGGCCGACTTTTTCGCCCGCGCGGATGTGCAGGCTCAGGCCGTCTAGCACCTGGCGCTCGCCGTTGTAGTTGAAGCTGACCTTGTCGAAGCTCACCGCGCCCCCCGTGGTTACCAGCTCAACGGCATCCGGCGCATCCTTCACCTTGGGGCCGCGGGTGAGGGTGGCCATGCCGTCCTGCACGGTGCCGATGTTTTCGAACAGCGAGGTGATTTCCCACATGATCCAGTGCGACATGCCGTTGATACGCAAGGCCATGGCGGTGATCGCCGCCACCGCCCCGGTGCCGACCTGGCCTTGGTGCCACAACCACAGTGCATAGCCGCCAGCCGCAATGATCAAGCCCACCACCAGCGCCTGGTTGACGATTTCGAACTGGCTGACCAGGCGCATCTGGCGAAAGCCGGTCTGCTTGAAGTCCTCCATGGCGGCGCGCGCAAAATGCGCTTCGCGATTGGCGTGCGAGAACAGTTTCACCGTGGTGATGTTGGTGTAGGCGTCGGAAACTCGCCCGGTCATCGACGAGCGGGCATTGGCCTGCTCCTGGCCGACTTTGCCCAGGCGCGGTACGAAATACAGCATGGCCAGGCCGAACAGCACGACCCAGGCAATGAACGGCAACATCAGGTTCAGGGCAAAGCCACCGGCCAAGGCAATGATCGCGATGAAGTACACGCCGATCCCGGGCAGGATTTCGATGAGGGTGAACAACACATCACGTACTGCCAGCGCCGTCTGCATCACCTTGGTGGTCACCCGGCCGGAAAACTCGTCAGAGAAGAACGACAAGCTCTGGCGCAGCATCAGCCGGTGGAAGTCCCAGCGCAGCCGCAGCGGCAAGTTGATCGCCAGTACCTGATGCTGAACCATGGTACGTAGCGCCACCAGCCCGATGCTGACCAGCAGGACGATGCCGATACCCCACAGCACACGGGTTTCTTCTGGGCCAACGGTGCCGCCGGCCTGCCAGGCCGAGAGCAGGTCGACTACCTGGCCAAGGAAGGCGAACAGCCAGGCTTCGTAGATCGATACGCCGGCACTGAGCAATGCCAGTGCCAGGATGTAGCCACGGGCGCCGCGGGTACAGGCCCACATGAAGCGCAACAGGCCCATCGGGGGCGGTGGCACCTCGTCAGGGGGGAAGGGGTCGAGCCTGCGCTCAAAGATGCGAAGCATGCGTGTCTCCGGAAAATCAATGCTTGCCTGGCCCGTGGCCATAAAGCACAGCGAGGTATGCGCCTGTCGACAAGCCGGGCGTGGGCTGCAATGCAGCCCTGCGCAAACCGGCAAACCTTAACTGACTGACACTGACCCTACGGCGGTTGTTAACAAAACTTTGCAATTTATTACATTTCCCCTTGATCTCATTTTGCCTTAGTGCTGTACAATTGACGCTGTTACAAAAAAATTATCATTTTGCCGTTTTTTTGACGCACGTCATCAAACGTCAGCGGCAGATCAGTTACTGTCGTTTCTCAAACCGTTCAACCTCATTTTGCAGAGCCAGTGTTTTGACGAATGGAATGCCGTGGTTGGCTATTTCCGGCGTAGGCGCCGAAAGCAGTCAGCTTCATGTACAAGGACTGTATTGGTTGGCCTGTGACAACGCAGAAGACGCCACCTTGCTCTGCCGCCAAGTGGTCGGGGGCCTGCCCGAGCCTGTTCGGGGAGCCTTGGTCGCCGATGCGCAAGCCATGGCTGACGTGCTTGGTGCGCTCGATGCCGCGCAGGGCCCTGCCGAACTGGCGCTGTACGAAGCCACCCCGCAAGCCGTGCTGCATCTGGTCGATGACCTGCCGCGTATCGACGCGGCCGGGCGCGTGCTGGTGCTGCTGGCGCCCGCCGAAGCCTGGGGTAGCGGCAACGTTGAACGCTGGTGCAATACGCTGCGCCCGGTGTTGTTGGCCGAGGCCGCGCTATTGCTGGTCATCAGCAGCGGCCAGAGCGCCGGGCTGGTTGAGCGCCTGCGCGCCTTCAACCAGGGCGTCGATGGCCTGGCCCAGGTGTACCGCGGCAAAGGCGGGGTCCGCTACCTGCAGCATTTCTGGAGCAACCCGCTCGGCAAAACCGGCACACGTGACGTGGAACTGGCGCGTCTTGAAACGGGCTTTGCTGCTGCCGGGGCGCCACAGGCCCCCGCCGACACCGGTGGCGACGAGCTGCTGTGCCTGGCCCAGCGCCCGGTGCTGGAAGGCGCGCCAGCCTTCTCCGAGCACTGGCAGGTCTGCGAGAGCCTTGAAGAACTGGGTGCCAAAGCCAGCCTGGCGGTTTCCGCCACCGTCATCTTCGCCATGGACGGCGGGCAGCGCCTGGATAACCTGGCGCGCCAGCTGCACCGCTTGCGCCAGTTGCGTGGCAGTGCCCTGAAGCTGGTGGTGCGCGAGATGGCGCCGACCCTGCGCTATCAGGATGAACAGTTGTTGCTGGCCTGCGGGGCCAGCCAGATCGTGCCGTTCGGCGCCAGCCTGTCACGCTTCCTGACCATGGTCGAGAGCATCCAGGGTTACCTCTGGCGCCGGCACCTGCCAGGCGATTTCGATGCCTTGCTCACACGCCTGCGGCCGCTGGCCATCTGTGGGCTGGTGGCGCCGCGCGCGTTCGCCGAAGCCGTGCAGACCATGTGGCACGGCATGCGCAACGGCGAAATTGTCCACCAGTTGCTGGTGTTGCGCCCGGCCCCTGGCCTGACCCCGCTGCAAGCCTGCTCGCGCACGGTGTTCCGCCGCGACGGTGACATCGCCTGCGTGGTCGGCGATGTGCTGTTCCTGTTCCTGTTCGCCTGCCGCTCCGAAGGTGTCGAGCAAGCCCTTGACCATATCTTCCAGTTGTCGTGGAAAGAGCTGTTCATCAGCCAGGAGGTGCTTGCCGGTGTCGATAGCCTGGGCACCCCGGCCTTCCTCGACGACAGCGTGCCACGGCCACCGCGGCTCGACGCGGCGGCGCATCTGTCCGCCCAGGCTCGGCCGGCCCTGGCGCCGCGCCGGGTTGCCCTGGGCAAGCGGGGGAGCGCATGAACTTCGTGCAACTGCTGCAAGTGATCGGCATCACGGCGCTGGTCACCTTGGCGCTTGCCCTGCTGCTGTCGCGCCTGCGTGCCACGCTGCGTGACAAGTTGCGCCGCCGCCTGCCACCCCGTTACCTGAAACCGCGGGGTGTACGCCACCGCGCTGCTCGCCAGGACCCCCGTAATGACTAATACCTCCACAACCCTCCCGGCACTGGCCCGTTGGCCTGGGCTGGGAGGGTGGAACCTCTATTTCCTCGCCAAGTTCCTGCTGGTCGCCCTTGGCATGCTCGACTTCCAGGCGCTGCCGAACCTGCTGTTCGCCGCGTTTCTGCTGGTTCCGTTGCCGGGCAAGTGGCTGCGTATTGCGCGGCAACTGGCGGCAGTACCGATCGGCATCGCGTTGTTCTACCAGGACACCTGGCTGCCGCCCTTCAGCCGCCTGCTGGCGCAGCCGGGGGTGTTCGATTTTTCGTGGGATTACTTGCTCGAACTGCTCGGCCGCTTCATCAACTGGAACCTGCTGGGGGCGCTGGCACTGTTGCTGGTGGGTTACCTGTACCTGCGCCATTGGCTGCGGCTGAGCACCCTGAGCCTGCTGGGGCTGGTGTGGCTGGCCGTTGGCGGCCTGCCATCGCTGGGGTTCAGCGCGGGCCAGGCGCCTGGCGCTGCAGCTGCCAGCCCCGCCGAGCAGGCGCAGGCCACTGCGGTTGCCGACAATGCCACGCTCGACAGCTGGCTCGAGCGGTTCTTCGCCAGTGAGCGTGAACGGGTGACCGCATTCCCGGCCATGCAAGCCGATGAGCAGCCGTTCGACCTGCTGGTGATCAACATCTGCTCGCTGGCCTGGGATGACCTGTCCGCCGTCGGGCTGCGGGACAACCCGCTGTTCTCGCGCCTGGACGTGGTCTTCGACCAGTTCAATTCCGCCACCTCCTATAGCGGCCCGGCCGCCATCCGCGTGCTGCGTGCCAGCTGCGGGCAGGCGTCCCACGCCGGCCTGTACCAGCCCGCCCCGGAGCAGTGCCTGTTGTTCCAGAACCTGGCCAGGCTCGGTTTCCAGAGCAATACCTTGCTCAACCACAGCGGCCGCTTCGACAACTTCATCGGCGACATCACCCAACAGCACATGCCCCAACCCGGCCTGCGCAGCACCGACTTCCCGCGGGCGCTGGTCGGCTTCGACGGCTCGCCGATCGCCAGCGACCTGGAGGTGCTGCGCCGCTGGTGGGGGCAGCGCCAAGGCGCGTCGGCCGAGCATGTGTCGCTGTTCTACAACAGCATCAGCCTGCATGACGGCAACCGTATCGTCACCGCTGACGGCGGTACCCGTGTGGCCGATTACGCTACCCGCGCCACCCGTCTGTTCGGCGAGCTGGGCAGCTTCCTCGATGAACTGGAGCGCAGCGGCCGCCGCGTGGTCGTGGCCATTGTCCCGGAACACGGCGCCGCGCTGCATGGTGACCGCATGCAGCTGGCGGGCATGCGTGAAATCCCCACACCGTCGATTACCCATGTGCCGGTGGGCCTGAAGTTCATCGGCATGGGCCAGCCTGCCCGCAGCGAACCGCTGCACGTCTCGGCACCCACCAGCTACCTGGCGCTGTCCGAGCTGATCTCGCGTGTGTATGCGGGCCTGGGCCAGCAACAGGTGCTGGATGTGCCGAGCCTGTTGAGCGACCTGCCAACCACCGAACCGGTCGCGGAAACCGCAGGTGCACAGGTGTTGAACTACCAGGGGCGCGCCTACATGCGCCTGCAAGGCCAGCCCGACTGGCAGCCGATCCCGAAGGAGCGACCATGATCACTGGCAAGGCAGACCCTGCCGACCGCAGCGACGATATCGCCCAGTTGCGCCAGCACCTGGACATGCCGGACCTGAACTATCAGGACATCTCCTTGCTGGTGGGCGTCCAGCAGGCTCTGCAGCGCTGGCCGCTGCTGGGCGAAAGCTGCCGGGCCAGCGCCCAGGGCACGTTGTACGCGACGGCGCCACAGCGCGAGGTGCTGTCGCCATGACCAGCCTGGCGTTGCATGGGGTACGCGGTGGCCTGGGGCGCAGTGCCTTGCTGGCCGCGCTGGGCTATGCGTTGCAGGGGGCAGGGGAGCGGGTGCTGCTGGTCGACCTGTGCCCAAGCAACCTGCTCGGGCTGCACTTCAACCTGCCGCTCGACACGCGCGAGGGCTGGGCGCATGCCGAGCGGGAAGGGCGGCCGTTCAGCGATGCCTTGTACGAGGTGCTCGATGGCCTGAGCCTGATGCCGTTCGGCAATTTGCCTGCTGGTATGCGGCCGCCGTTGCCCGACGCTGAAGCCTGGCGCGCTCGCCAGGCCGAGCTGGGCGAACACTTCGACTGGTTGCTGTTCGACCTGCCGCAGCTGCCGGCCGATGCCGCTGGCCAGCATGTCCAGACCGATGTGCGGGTATTGGTGGCCGAGGCCGAAATGGCCAGCCATCTGCTGCTCGGTCGCCGCCCGGTCGAGCAGTACGACCTGCTGTTGGTCAACCGCTACGACCCGGCCAGCCGCTTGCAGAGCGACCTGCTGATGGTGTGGCGCGACCTGTTCCGTGATCGCCTGCCGATTCAGGTGGTGCACCGCGACGAGGCCTTCCTCGAGGCCCTGGCGTGCAAGGCACCGCTTGGCCATTACGCGCCGCAGAGCCTGGCTTGCCGGGACGTGCAGAGCCTGGCGGTGCGCTGCCTGACGAGGCGCCGGACGTGACCCTGAACCCCTTGTCTGCCTATGGCTGGTTCAGCGCACGTGGCGCGCGGCAGCCGGTCGCCTGGCTGTTTACCCTTGGCGTGTGGCTGGCCTTCCTGTTCCTGCGCCTGGAGTCGCCCGCCTGGCAGGCCCTGCTGGCCGAGCGACAGCGCCTGTACCCGCAACTGGCGGGCAAGCGCCCAAGCCTGGGCGACCCCTTACGCCTGTTGATCCAGAGCCTGTGGCTGCTGGTCCGGCGCCAACCGCTGCCACGCGAACCGGGGTTTGCCCGCCGCACCTGGGGCGCAGTGCGTGCGCAGCTGCGCGGCATGCTGCAGGTACTGCGCTACTACCGTGGCCTGCTGATCGAGCGCCTGCAGCAGCTGCCTGCGCGCTACAAAGCCAGCGCTTTCAAGCAGCAAGCCTCGGCACGCTTGCGCGGCTTGAGCGTGTTTGCCCGCTGGGCGTTCTACAGCGTGCTGACCGTGGGCGCCATCGGCCTGGCCGTGCTGTGCGTGACCGAACCGTTCGGCTACCTGGCGCAATTGGTGTTCATCTTCCTGCTACTGGGCATCGCCATGCTGGTGCGGCACATTCCGGGCCGCTTCCCGACCCTGATGCTGATCGTGCTGTCGACCCTCATTTCCTGCCGCTACCTGTGGTGGCGGTATACCTCGACCCTGAACTGGAACGACACCACGGGCCTTGTGTGCGGGGTGATCCTGCTGGCGGCAGAAACCTATTCGTGGTTCGTGCTGATCCTGGGCTACATCCAGACCAGCTGGCCGTTGCAGCGCAAGCCGGCGAACCTGCCGACAAACCCTTCGCACTGGCCGACCGTCGACCTGATGATCCCCACCTACAACGAAGACTTGTCGGTGGTGCGCACCACGGTGCTGGCGGCCCTTGGCCTGGACTGGCCGCGCGAGTGCCTGCGCATCTATATCCTCGACGACGGCCGGCGCGAGGCGTTCCGTGCGTTCGCCGACGAAGTCGGGGTGGGCTACATCGTGCGGCCGGACAACAAGCACGCCAAGGCCGGTAACCTCAACCATGCGCTGGGGGTGACCGACAGCGAGTTGATCGCCATTTTCGACTGTGACCACGTGCCGGTACGTTCCTTCCTGCAATTGACCGTGGGCTGGTTCCTCAAGGACCCGAAGCTGGCGCTGGTGCAGACGCCGCACCATTTCTTCTCGCCCGACCCGTTCGAGCGCAACCTGGGCTCGTTCCGCCGTCGCCCCAATGAAGGCGAGCTGTTCTACGGCCTGATCCAGGACGGCAACGACATGTGGAACGCGGCGTTCTTCTGCGGCTCATGTGCCGTGCTGCGCCGTACCGCGCTGGAGAGCATCGGCGGCTTTGCCGTCGAAACCGTGACCGAAGATGCCCATACCGCCTTGCGCATGCACCGCCAAGGTTGGTCATCGGCCTACCTGAGCATTCCGCAGGCAGCCGGCCTGGCCACCGAGAGCCTGTCGGCGCACATTGGCCAGCGCATTCGCTGGGCCCGTGGCATGGTGCAGATCTTCCGCACCGACAACCCGCTGTTCGGCCGTGGGCTGAGCCTGTTCCAGCGGGTGTGCTATGCCAACGCGATGCTGCACTTCCTGGCCGGCCTGCCAAGGCTGGTATTCCTGACCGCGCCGTTGGCGTTCCTGTTGCTGCATGCCTACATCATCTACGCGCCGGCGTTGATGATTTTGCTGTACGTGCTGCCGCACATGATCCACGCCAGCCTGACCAACTCGCGCATGCAGGGCAAGTACCGACAGACCTTCTGGGGCGAGGTGTACGAGACCGTGCTGGCCTGGTACATCGCCCGTCCGACCACGGTTGCGCTGTTCGCGCCGAAGAAGGGCAAGTTCAACGTCACCGCCAAGGGCGGCCTGATGGCGCAGGAGCAGTTCGACTGGCGTATCGCCCAACCCTACCTGTGGCTGGCGGCGCTCAACGTGGCAGGCCTGGGCTTTGCCGTGTGGCGCCTGTTCACCGGCCCGGCGGCGGAAATCGGCACGGTGATCGTCAGCTCGCTGTGGGTGATCTACAACCTTCTGATCATCGGCGCCGCCGTCGCCGTGGCCGCCGAGGTGCGCCAGGTGCGCCGCGCCCACCGGGTGCAGATGCGCTTGCCGGCGGGGCTGGTGCTGGCCAGCGGTCACGCTTACCCCTGCACCCTGGTTGACTACTCCGACGGCGGTGTCGGCCTGCAGCTGCACCAGGGCCTTGAGTTGCAGGCAGGTGAACAGGTTCGCCTGCTGCTCAACCGTGGCCAGCGCGAGTTCGCCTTCCAGGCTTGCGTCACCCGTACCGTCGGGCAGCACGTGGGCCTGGTGTTCCACGACCTCAGCCAGCAACAACGTATCGACCTGGTCCATTGCACCTTTGCCCGCGCCGATGCCTGGCTTGGCTGGAATGCGCAGCACGAGGACGATCGCCCGCTGCGCAGCCTGGTCGACGTGCTGAAGCTGGGCGGTGTCGGTTACCTGCGGCTGGTCGAGCACTTGCCGCCATGGCTGCGGGCATGGCTGCGCCCACTGCAGGTGCTGGCGAACTGGCTGGCCAGCTACAGGCCCCGCACGCCGCTGCCTGTCCCTTCCTTGAACCTTGTTGATCGAGACGCATGATGACTGGTTATCCCGCGCGTACCTGGGGCCTGGCGATGGCACTGTTTGCTGCCTTGTCGCAGAGCGCCGCTGCCACCTCTGTAGCTCCGCTTGCCGAGCCAGCCGTACCCACGGTACCGAACTGGCCGGTTGCGAAAACCTTCGAGCAGCTCGGGCATGCGTCCGACAGCCTGCTGCTGGGGGTACGCAACAGCGAGCATATCGAATTCGGCCTGCGGCGCGACCGCCTGGCCACCGAGGCCAGCCTGCAGCTGGACTACACCCCTTCGCCCGCCCTGTTGCCGAACCTGTCGCATCTGCGTGTGTACCTCAATGACGAGTTGATGGGTGTGGTGCCGGTGGAAAAAGACCAGCTTGGCCAGCGCGTGCGCCGCCAGCTGCCGCTGGACCCCAAGCTGCTCAGCGACTTCAACCGGGTTCGCCTGGAGTTCGTCGGGCATTACACCGACATCTGCGAAGACCCGGCGCACAGCGGCCTGTGGCTGAACCTGAACCGCAAGAGCCAGGTACAGCTGCATGAGCAGGCCCTGGCCCTGGACAACGACCTGGCGTACTTCCCGCTGCCGTTCTTTGATGTGCGCGATACCGGCAAGGTAACGCTGCCGGTGGTGTTCAGCGGCGTGCCGAGCCTGGGCGAGCAGCGTGCGGCGGCGATCCTGGCGTCCTACTTCGGCAGCCAGGCCGGTTGGCGCAAGGCGAGTTTCCCGGTGCTGTACGACCGCCTGCCGGCCCGTGGCGATGAACCCACGCCGAGCATCGTGTTTGCCAGCAACGACCGTCGCCCGGGCTTCCTCGCCGACCTGCAGCAGTTCCCGCTGGTCGACGGCCCGGTACTGCAGATGATCGACCACCCGGGCGACCGCTTCAGCAAGGTGCTGCTGGTGCTCGGCCGCAACGACGATGATCTGGTCAAGGCCGCCTCGGCGCTGGCAGTTGGCAACAACCTGTTCCGCGGCGCCCGGGTGAAGATCGAGCAAATGACGGCGCTGCAACCGCGCCAGCCCTACGATGCGCCGAACTGGACGCGCACCGACCGCCCGGTACGCTTCGCCGAGTTGCTCGATTACCCCGAGCAGTTGCAGGTCAGCGGCCTGCAACCGCGGCCGGTGACGCTGGAACTGAACCTGCCCCCCGACCTGTTCGTCTGGCGCAACCAGGGCATTCCGCTGCGTACGCTGTACCGCTACACGGCCCCGGCAGTAAGCGACGAATCGCGCCTGAGCATCAGCGTCAACGACCAGTACATCACCAGCATGCCGCTGGTGGGCAATGACCGGCGTGGCGGCACACTGGAAGAAATGCGCCTGGCAGTGCTGTCCGGTGACAACAGCGCATTGTCCGAGAAGTCGCTGGTACCGGCATTGAAGATCGGTGACCGCAACCGCCTGCGCTTCGACTTCAGTTTTGCCAGCACCCTGGGCAGCGCCCAGCGCGACCGCTGCCAGACCTCGTTGCCGGTGGACGTGCGGGCAGCGATCGACGACAACTCGACCATCGACTTGTCCGGTTACCACCACTACATCGCCATGCCCGACCTGCGCGCGTTCGCCCGCAGCGGCTTCCCGTTCAGCCGCATGGCCGACCTTTCCGAAACGCTGGTCGTCATGCCGGCCAAGCCCACGGCGATGCAGGTGGGCACCTTGCTCGATGCGGTCGGTGGGCTGGCCGGGCAGATCGGTTACCCGGCGCTCGGCCTGCAGCTGGTCGACGACTGGAAGCAGGCCGCAGCGGCCGATGCCGACTTGCTGCTGCTCGGCAGCCTGCCAGAGGCCCTGGCGGATGCACCCGACCTTGGCCTGCTGCTCAGCGCCCAGCGCGACTGGCTGCTGCAGGGCCGTAGCGCGGGGCTGCCGGGCAGTCACCGCTTCGATACCGCGCCGGTGGCCGCGAGCAGCCGTGTGGCCGTCAGCGCGCAGGCACCGATTGCGGCCATCACCGGGCTGAAGTCGCCGTTCCACGAGCAGCGCAGCGTCGTCGCCCTGCTGGCCAACAGCGATAGCGACTACGCGCTGCTGCGCGATGTGCTCGGCGATGTCGGCAAGCTCGATGCGGTGGCCGGTTCGGTGACGCTGGTGCGTAGCAGCGGCGTCAGCAGCCAGTTCGTCGGCGAGCACTACTTCGTTGGCGCGCTGCCATGGTGGCTGCTGCTGTGGTTCCACCTGTCCGAGCACCCGGTGCTGCTGGCGGCGATCGCGGCCATTTGCGTGGTGCTGTTCGCCTTCCTGTTGTGGCGGGCACTGCGCTGGGCAGGCAAGCGTCGCCTGGGTGAGGCGGTGTGATGATGCGTCAGTGGCTGGTAGGGCTGGTCGCCTTGGGCCTGCCCGTTATCACGAGTGCCGCACCGGCTTGCCCATGGCCCGCCTGGGACCGCTTCAAGGCCGAACTGGTGAGTGTCGACGGTCGGGTCATCGACCCGAGCGACGAGCGCCTGATCACCACTTCGGAAGGGCAGAGCTATGCGCTGTTCTTCGCCCTGGTGGGCAATGACCGGCAAGCTTTCGCGCAGTTGCTGCGCTGGACCGGCAACAACCTGGCGCAGGGTGACCTGGCCCGGCATCTGCCCGCCTGGCTGTGGGGCCGCAACGGCCAGCAGCAGTGGCAGGTGCTGGATGCCAACAACGCCAGCGATGCCGACCTGTGGATTGCCTACAGCCTGCTGGAAGCCGGGCGGCTGTGGGACGAGCCGGCCTACGCGCAGCTGGGTCAGCGCCTGCTGTGGCGTATCGCCGCGCAGACCGTACGCAAGCTGCCGGGCCTTGGGCTGATGCTGCTGCCTGGGGACTACGGCTTCGAAGATGCCCGCGGTACCCGCTTGAACCCCAGCTATTTGCCGCTGCAGTTGTTCGATCGCTTCAACCTGGTCGACCCGTTGTGGGGCGAACTGGCAGCCAACACGCGGCGTTTGTGGCTTGCTTCGTCGCCAAAGGGCTTTGCCCCGGACTGGCTGCTGTGGACGCCAGCCGGTGAACTGGCGGCGGACCCGCAGCATGGCAGTGAGGGTGACTACGATGCCATCCGCGTCTACCTGTGGGTCGGCATGCTGGCCAAGGACGCGCCGCAGCGTGCCGAGCTGGTGGCCCACTACGCGCCGATGGCGGCGTTGACCGCGCGCCAGGGCCTGCCGCCAGAGCAGGTGGATGCGCACAGCGGTGTTACCAGTGGCCATGGCCCGGCAGGTTTCTCTGCGGCGTTGCTGCCGTTGCTGGCGGCGTCGCCGGAGCACGTCGCAGGCCTGGCGGCCCAGCGACAGCGTTTGCACGAGCAGCCAGTTGAAGCCAAGGCCTATTACAGCCAGGTATTGGCGCTGTTTGGCCAGGGCTGGGACCAAGGCCGTTACCGTTTTGACCCGCACGGCCGCCTGTTGCCGGCCTGGAGCACGCCATGCAGCGAATGATTGGCGTACTGATGCTGGCGGCGGTGACCTGCCAGGCCACCGC
Source organism: Pseudomonas sp. B19(2017) (assembly GCF_002113165.1). Lineage (NCBI taxonomy): Bacteria > Pseudomonadati > Pseudomonadota > Gammaproteobacteria > Pseudomonadales > Pseudomonadaceae > Pseudomonas > Pseudomonas sp. B19(2017). Next base: position 229,783 of record NZ_NEJR01000002.1, on the reverse strand, counting down.
GCAACCCAAGGATGCCGACGAACAGCGCCAATGGCTGCTGGACCAGGTGCGTCGCGGCGAGGCGCTGCATCGTGACGACCTGGTGCGCGATGCACTGGGGCGGTTGCAATTGCTCGAGCCGCGCAACCCGGACGTGTTGCTGGCGGCCTTGAGCCTGGCATTGCGCGAAAAGAACAGCACCCAGGCCGAGCAGTTGAGTGCCCGGATCAGTGCCATTGCGCCCGGCAGCGTGCAGGCCCGCCAGGCCAGGCGCCTGCTCGAGCTGCAGCAACCTGAGCGCGCGCGGCAATTGCAGCAGGCTCGCCTGCTGGCTGTCACCGGGCGTAATGAAGAGGCGCTGGCGGCCTATGAACAGTTGTTTGCTGGTGAACCGCCAAGCCTGGAACTGGCCCTGGATTACTGGCGCGTGCGCGGCAACCTTCCCGGCCAGCGCCCCGAGGCAATCAGGCAGCTGCAGCAACTGGACCGGCAGTACCCAGGCAGTGCCGGGTTGCGCCAGACCCTGGCCGGCTGGCTATTTGCCGAAAAGCGCGACCGCGAAGCCTTGGCCTTGCTCGACCAGTTGTCGCGCGACCCTGGCGCACGGGATGCCGCTGCCCAGCGTGAGTTCGACTACCTGTCCGGGCAAGCGGTTAGTACCGCCAGCGCCGCGGCCTGGCAAGCTTTTCTCCAGCGCTACCCGGCCTCACCATTGTTGGCGCAGGCCAGCGAGACCCTGCAACAGCAGCGCAAACTGCTGGCCGACCCGTCCTGGCAGGCTGGCCAGCGGGGCTTGGCATTGCTCGACAAAGGCCGTAACGCTGAAGCCGAGACGCAGTTGCGCCGGGCATTGCGCCAGTATCCGGACGATGCCAGTTTGCACGGCTCCCTGGGGTATGCACTGATGCGGCAAAGCCGCTATGAAGAGGCCAATACGGCGTTCCGGGCGGCAAGTGCCAAGGAGCAGGACACCTACTGGATCAGCCAGTGGAAGGACCTGGAGTCGTCCAGCCAGTATTGGGCTCTGCTCAGCAAAGGGGAGCGGGCACTACAGGCGAAAGACATGCGCGCAGCCCGTGCCTATTACCAGCAGGCACGCCAGCAGCGCCCGAAGGAGGAATACGCCTTGCTTGGCCTGGCGGATGTCTCGCTGGCCGAGGGTGATACAGCGGCCGCCGAGCGGCAATTCCTGCAGGTTCGGCGCATGGCACCGGAAAACGAAAGTGCCGTGCGCGGCCTGATGCGTGTGTACCAGGCGCAGTCGCCCGACAAGGCGCAGGCCTACCTGGACAGCCTGCCGCCCCGCCAGCAAGCGCAGTTCGCCAGCCTGCGCCGTAGCCTGGAGCTCGCCCGCCTGCGCCAGCAAGGTGACCAGGCCCTGCAGCGTCAGGATTGGGCGGCGGCCAGCCAGGCGCTGGGCCAGGCCACGGCCTTGGCCCCCGATGAGCCCTGGCTGGTCTACCAGTTGGCCAACAGCCTGCGCCACCTGGGGCGCACCGCCGAGGCCGACGCGGCATTTGCCAGGATCGTGCAGCGCCAGCCGGGCGATCCCGCCACCCGCTATGCCCACGGACTGTTCCTGGAGTCCAGTGACCGCGATGCGCTGGCCCTGGATAGCCTCGGTGCTGTGCCGCAGACGGCCTGGAACGCTGACATGCATGCGTTGCAGCAGCGGATCCACCGTCGCATGACCCTGGCTTCGGCGCAGCAACTGCAAGCGCAAGGCCGCACGGCTGAAGCGAGCAGCCTGCTTGAGGCCAGCCTGGCGCGTGGCGAAGGCAGCATCGACGACCTGATGCTGTTGGCTGACTGGGCGGCGGCGAACGGTGAGCCGGGCAAAGCGCGCGGCTATTACCAGCGCGTGCTTGCCGTGCAACCTGGGCAACCCAAGGCGCGCCTTGGCGTGATCGAAAGTGCGGTGGCTGAAGGCAACCTGGCACAGGCCCGGCACATGCTGGCGGTGCAGGTGCCACAACTGGCTGCCGATGACAGCAACGCCCAGCGGCGCCTGGCAGCGGTCTGGGTCGCCTTGGGCGAACACGATCAGGCGGCCGGAATGCTCGAGCAGATCGCAGCACAGCAGCCTCGCCCCGATCCCTTGTTGCGACGCGACGCTGCTCGCCTGGTGGCGCAGGATGACCCGCAACGGGCGCTGGACCTTTACGCCGCAGCGATGGCCGACGCGCAGTTGCTCGAACATGCCGCCGTGTCGCCACGGGACGACCGTGCACTGACGCTGGCCAGCCGTGAGCAGGATGACGACTACTGGCTGGCACGCAGCCTGCGCAGCGACGTCGATGCACTGTATCGCCAGCGCAATACTCATGTGACGCTGATGCACGACTACGGCTGGCGCGAGGACGACGGTACACCCGGCACGTCCGAACTGAGTACCCAGTCAACCCTGCTGCATGTCGATACCCCTTGGCAGGACGGCACCGCCTTTGCGCGGGTCGAGCGCATCGGCATGGATGCGGGCTCGTTCGAACAGAACGACCAAGGGGGTTATACCCCGGATTTCGGTAGCTGCCAGTTTGTTGGCCGCACCGCCGACGGCAAGTCGCTCCCCGCGTGCCGGGGCGGTTCGCAAACGGCGGACGGTAGCGTGCTGGCGCTGGGCTGGCAGGGCAGCCGCTGGGCCTTTGATCTGGGAGCCACTCAGGGGTATGCCATCGACAACTGGTTGGGTGGCGCAACGGTCAATGGCGACCTCGGTCAGGTCGGCTGGTCGCTGACCGCTTCACGGCGGCCGATGAGCAACTCGCTGTTATCGTTTGCGGGGGCACGTGACCGCCCGACGGGCGTGCGCTGGGGTGGGGTCACGGCCAATGGCGCCACGCTCGGCCTGAGCTGGGACCAGGGCGGTGACAACGGGGTCTGGGCCAGCCTGGGGCACCACTGGCTGTATGGCGAGAACGTCGCCGACAACCAGCGCACCCGGGCCATGGCCGGCTGGTACCACCGGGTGGTGGAAAAAGCCGACGAGCGCGTGCGCGTGGGCCTGACACTGATGCACTGGCGTCACGGCAAGGACCTGGGTGGTTACAGCCTGGGCCAGGGCGGCTACTACAGCCCGCAGCGCTACACATCGGTGGGCGTGCCGGTCAGTTATGCCTGGCGCAACTACGACTGGTCGGTGCTGCTGGAAGGTTCCGTCAGCTGGTCCCAGGCCCACAGCGGCCGCAGCCGCCTGTACCCGGATGCGCACCTCAACCGCAAGGTGCTGGCGCTATATGACGTCGATTCCAACATCGACGCCATGAACGACGCCAGCGACAGCAGCGGGCTAGGCTACCGCCTGCGCGGGCTGTTCGAGCGGCGCCTGAGCGACCATTGGGTATTGGGTGGCGGTTTCGACTGGCAGCACAGCGATGACTATGCGCCTAGCCATGGCATGCTCTACCTGCGCTACCTGTTCGAGCCATGGCGTGGCAACCTGGCGCTGCCGGTCACACCGCTGGAGCCCTATAGCGAGTGGCGTTGATTGCAGATGCAGCCCTGTGGCACCGCGGTGGATGGCACCGGCTGCGCCGATGTTCGCGGGCTTGCCCGCTCCCACACCGACCGCGCAGGCTTCAAGGTCCTGGAGCAAGGCTATTGCCGCTACAGGCATGGGGCCACCTCGTGCCAAGCGCCATCCCTGTGGGAGCGGGCGTGCCCGCGAAGCAGGCGACGCGGTGGATGGCACCGGCTGCGCCGGTGTTCGCGGGCTTGCCCACAGGTGTTGAGCAAGCCATTGGATTTTGAGCAAGACAGTTGCACCCTCAGGGGCAAAGCGCTTGCCAATTCAGTGTTGACACAAGCTACGCCGCCACACCATTATCCAGCCATATCCACGCAACGGGCTTTCCAGCATGTCCATCTCCAACCACGCCATTTCCGCTTCGGGCTTTATTGCCCAGGCAGGCGCGTGCGTTGCCGTTGCCAAGAAATCCAAGAAATCCAAGAAACAGCCGCTCATCTGACCGAGGCGCGCTGTCTCGTCAGGTGGGCTGACGAGACAGAAGGCGCCAGGTATTCCTGCCAGACCACTTCGACTCTCCGCCCTGCTGACGCTGACTTTCGGTCAACATCAGGAGTTTTGCATGTCGAATTTCCGTGGTATCTGGATCGCCCTTGTCACGCCATTGCGCGCCAATGAAATCGACTTCGCCGGCCTGGAAAAACTGGTGAAGAAGCTGCTCGAAGAAGGGGTGGCCGGGTTTGTGGTGTGCGGCACCACGGGCGAAGCGGCGGCGCTGTCCAAGGCCGAGCAACTGGCCGTGCTGGATGCTGTACTGGCCTGGGTGGAGCCGGGCAGGGTGGTGATGGGCCTGTCGGGTTACAACCTGCGCGAATTGCTGGCCTTCCAGGCTGAAATCCAGCGGCGTGACATTGGCGGGCTTCTGGTCCCGGCACCTTGCTACATCCGGCCTTCGCAGGCCGGCATCGAGGCGTTCTTCAATACTGTGGCGGATGCCGCCAGCGTGCCGGTGATCGTCTACGACATTCCCTACCGTACCGGGGTGCGCATCGAGCGGGAAACCCTGCGCCGCATCGTGCGCCACCCGCGCATCGCAGCGGTCAAGGACTGCAGCGGTGACAGCGAGACCACCATGGCGCTGATCCAGGACGGCCACGCCCAGGTTTTGGCGGGTGAAGACATTCAGATCTTCAACAACCTGTGCCTGGGCGGTGCGGGGGCCATTTCGGCTTCGGCGCATGTGCGGGCCGACCTGTACGTGCGGATGTTGCAGCAGGTCGACCATGGTGATTGGGTAGCCGCACGCGGCACGTTCTACCAGTTGCTGCCGTGGATGAAAATGGCCTTTGCCGAGCCTAACCCGGCCGTGATCAAAGCGGCATTGCAGGCGCAAGACCTGATTGCTGACGAGCTGCGTGAGCCCATGCAGGCCTGCACGGAAACCACCCGTGGCAAGTTGCAAGGCGTGCTGGACTCACTCGGCGCCTGAGACGGCGGCAGCACGTGGCCGCAGGGGCATTTCCATCGGCTGGTAGGTCAGTCCGGCGAACTCGCCAACTTGACCTGCCAGGTTGAAACCGTAGCGCTGGTAGGCCGGCACGGAAGACAACGATGCCCTGACCGTCACGATTTCAGCCCTGGCATGCTCGAGCGCGGCGCTCATGAGGCGCGCGCCGATGCCTTGCCGTTGCCTGCCTGGTGCAATGAACAGCATCGCCACGTGGCGGCCTTCCTTGAGTTCGATCAACCCCGCGATGACACCCTCCACGACGCAGACCAGTATCAGGTTGTCGCCCTGCATGCGCTCGGCAAACGCCAGGGGCGCGGCCACCTTGGTGAAGGTTTCGATGCCTTGTGCCGACAGCGCGGGCGCGACCGCCTGCATGAAGGCGTCCAGGCACATGGTGCTGGCGTAAGGGAGGTCGTCCGGGGTGAGTTTGCGTATGTGCATGGTAGTCGTCCGTGTCTGGCATTGTCCTGTTGCCAACTTTAACCTGTTACTGGGTCAAGGAGCGCGCCAGGGCGACTTCACCGACCAGGATATCCTCGAAAAATGCCCCGACCGGTTCGGTAGGGTGGCACAACTGAATCTCCAGCACCCACACCACCTCGCTCGGGACGATTTCGACCTCGGCCAGTTTGTCTTGCCCATACAGAACATGCGGGAAGTCGGCGATGCGATGCCCGGCCAGGTTGCGCTCCAGCTGCCAGCCTTTTGCCTGGGCACTGCGCTCGGCGAAATCATACAGTTCGCGCCCGGTCAGGCCACGGCCCCAGGCCTGGCGGGTTTCCTCGAACACTTCATGCAGCGCCTTGACGCAGGCGTGGTGCAGCTCATGCTGGCCAAACACGAAGGTGTCGCCATAGTCGCCCTCATAACCATCCCACACCGGGCCGACATCGACCACGACGATATCCGTGGGCCGTAATGTACGTTGCAGATCGATGCCTTGGCGCGGCGTGCGTATGGTGTCGTCGCCAAAACGGATGTAGGTGGGGTGCCAGGTGTGCGATGCGCCCATCGCCTGCAAGGTTTGCCCGGCCATCTCCAGCGCCTGGGCGGTGGTCATGCCGACTTGTAGCTGGCTGGCGATCGCCGCCACGGCCCTTACCGACTGCTCGCGCGCCGCGAGCATGCCGTCCGGCGAGTAGCGCGGGCCGACCTTTTCCAGCGCCGGGTGCAATGGCCTGGCTGTTGACGCTTCGGGCGCCAGTGCGCCGCTGGCAACGAAAGCCTCGGCGACAAAGTGATGGGGCTGCAGGCCCGCCGCGAGGCACTGTTCGCGCGCCTGGCGGATCATCGCGGCATTGCCGCAGGCATAGACCTGGGTGTCGGCCCAGCGATGGGCCTGGGCCAGCGCCAGCTGCTGCACCCGCGCCTGGTCCGACAGCACCGGGTGCCAGTGAAAGTGAGCGTGTGCACGGCTGGCCTGGTCGAGAAACTCACGGTCATAGAAGTCCGCGTTCGATCTGCCACCCCAGTACAACGTGACCTCGGCATCGCCTGCCAGGGCGGTCAACAGCAATGGCTTGATGCCGGCGTAACCCGTACCGGTGGCGAACAGCACCAGTGGGCGCTGGCCCTCGTGCTGCCAGGTGCAGGCACCCACCGGCCCTTCGAGCTTCAAGGTGTCACCTGCCTGCAGGCTTGGTAGCAGGTGTTCGGTAAACAGGCCGCCCCTGACCTTGCGGATGTGAAACACCAGTTGCCCCTGGTCTTGGGCGGGCAGGTTGGCGATCGAAAAACAGCGGCTGTCACCGTTGTCGAGCCGGAAGCGTACGTATTGGCCCGCCCGTACCGCCAATGGTTGTGCAGGCTGCAGCACCAGTTCGACGATATCGGCGCTAAGGTCGCGTTTGCCACGAACCTGTGCGTGGATTTCCAGTGCCGGCGTGTCCAGGGACCAGCCGGGAATTTCCAGGCACATGTCAGTGCAGGCATGGCTCTGGCACAGCAACATTTCGTCAGCTGCCAGAGGGTAGCAGGGCGCGGGCGTGTCTGCCGCCCGCTGCGTGTCCCGGTACTGCCCTGACACCACCTTGACCTTGCACGACCCGCAGGCGCCGCGGCGGCAGGAGAAGGGTACCGGCAGGCCGCTGGCGAGCATGGCATCGAGCAGCAGTTCCTGGCTGGCGTCGAAGGTTTTGCCCGAGGGCGACACTTCAATGACATGGCGGTTTTGCATGAGCACCTCGGGGCAAATGGAGGTTCGATTGTTGCTATAGTCCAGGACCAGTAGAACCTCCAGTTTTGGTTAATTCACATGGTCCAGCTTCGAAAATGGCAGCCGCTGCTCAAGCTCGACGGGGCGCAGCCGCAGGCTTCGTACAGGCAGATTGTCGAGGGCCTGGTCGCCGCGATCACCGAGGGCCGCCTGCGCCCCGGCACGCCGTTACCCGGAACGCGGGAAATGGCGCAACTGCTGAACGTCAATCGCAAGACAGTGATCCTCGCCTACGAGGAAGCCGAGACCAAAGGCTGGCTGGAAAGCGTGCAACGCCGCGGCACCTTCGTCAGTCGGCAACTGGCGATCGGCACCCTGCCCGAGCCCGATGCCGCGCGGCCCTTCGCCCTGGTGCTGCCAGAGGAGCCTGCCGTTGCCTACTTCACGGCCAACGAACAGGCTGCCGCACAGCAGGATCGGCCGGGGGCGCTGTTCTTCGACAACGGTGCCTGTGACCACCGCCTGCTGCCGCAGACCGTCCTGCACCGCTATTACCGTAATGCCTTGCGCAACAGCTTCACCGCCAACACCGTGCGCCATGGCAGCGCGTGCAGCAGCCATAACCTGCGCAGCGCCCTGGCCGACATGCTGCGGCACAATCGCAGCCTGAACGTTGGCGCCGAGCATATCTGCCTGACCCAGGGCGTGCAGATGTCGCTGTACCTGGTGGCTAGCGTGCTGCTCAAGCCCGGTGACGTTGTGCTGGTCGAGCGGCTGAGCTATCCGCCCGCGTGGGAGATCTTCCGCCAGCTGGGGGCCCGGCTGGTCACCGTGGACCTGGATGACGAGGGCTGCCGGGTCGAGCAGATCGATGCACTGTGCCGGCTGCACAGGGTACGCATGCTGTACATCACTCCCCATCACCAGTTCCCCACCACGGTCAGCCTGCCTGCCGGGCGCCGGCAGCAATTGCTGGAACTGGCGCGGCAGCACGACTTTTGCGTGGTCGAGGAAGACTACGACCATGAGTACCACTTTGCCGGGCGGCCTTACCTGCCGTTGGCCAGCGACCGTCAGCAGCGGCACGTGATCTACATGGGTTCACTGTCCAAGTCCTTGGGCAGTACGTTCCGTTGCAGTTTCATCGTGGCACCGGCAGAGGTGATCGCGGTGCTCGAGCGCAGGGCGACGCTGACCCTGGGGCAAGGCGATGCGGTGATGCAGCAGATGCTGGCGGACCTGATCAATGATGGTGAACTGAAGAAGCACTTGCGAAGGGTTGCCCGGGAGTATCGCCGGCGTCGGGAGGCTCTGTTGGCTTGCTTGCGTGATGCCTTTGGCGAGCAGGTAACCGTGCGCGAACCGGAAGGTGGGCTGGCGCTGTGGGTGAGGTTTGCTGACGGGATCGATGTGGATCAGTTGGTTGGCAAGGCGTTGGAGTTGGACCTGGTGGTACGCAGCGGCCGGCAGTTTTCGCCGTTCGGTCAGGCGGAAAATGCCTTGCGCCTCGGGTTCGCCTCACTGGACATGGATGAAATCCGGCTGGCTGTGCAACGTTTGGCGCAAGCGGCGAAGGCGATTGCAACATCGGTCCTGTAGTGCAACGGTCTTGCTCAAACATTGAAAGCTGGCGCAATCCCTTTGCAGGAGCAGCACTAGGCTGCTCCCACAGAACCTCACTAAACCAATGAGTCATGTGTTGTTCTGTGGGAGCGGGCATGCCCGCGAACACCGGCAACGCCGGTGCCATCCCCCGCGTTGCCTGATCAGGCTTGAGCGGGCTATTTGCGCTGCCACACTTCGCCTTGTTCGCTGACCACCCAGGGCCTGTCCGCGGCATCGACAAGCACTCCGCCCACCCAGCGCGGCGCAGGGCTGTGGTCAAGCCAGTGCGCCTGCCCGGCGAGCACCTGTTCGGCAAGCGCGGTCAGCCGCAACGGCCGTTGTGCCCAGGACTCGCCCGGGCCCTCCAGCAGCAGCGGGTGCGGCGCATGGATCAGAGGCTGCAGCAGAACATGGAACATCAGGTCGCCCAGGTAAGGCAGCGGTTCATCCTCCATCATCAACTGGGCAAACACACGTCCGGCCGGCAGCTCGCCGCGTGACGCCAGAACGCGCAACAGCAGGCGCTCCGTGAGACTCAAACCGTCGTTCGCCCCCGGCAGTTCCTGCAGTTGCCGCGCCAGGGCCCGGCCCAGCAACGGCAACGCCGCATGCTGGAGGCCCGCCAGGGCAGCCCAGCCCCTCGGGTCAGGCGCGGTATAGGCCGCCCAGGCCTGGCGGGCCAGGGCCAGTGCCTCCTCACCCAGCGCGCGACGTTGCGGCCATAGCCAGGCAAGCAGGTCCGGGGCCAGCTGGCCGATACCGATGAAGCGCTCGACGCCAGGTACCTGGCTGATTTCGATCAGCTCCAACCGGCGCGGCAGGCTGGGCAGGCTGGCAAGCACGCGGATCAGGAACAGCTGGTCGTAAGCGTCACCCTCGCACCACAGCACGAGCTTGCTGTCACTGTTCAACCCGGCCAGGGCGCTGCGCTGTGCCGCTTGGCGCTGCTCGATGTCCTCGGCGCCCAGGTTGAACGCCTGCTGTAGGTAAGCGGTGCGGACCTGCCAATACTGCTGCTCGGGCAATGCGGGCACGGGCCCCATGACCATGGGGTCGTCGAACATCTGGAAGGCACCGGCAAAACCGGCCGTGCGCAAACTGTGGGCGATGTCGTTGCCGCAGCGCCAATGCTGCACGGCAGCCTCGTCATCGGCGGTGAAGCCCGGGTGGCGTGCCGCGAAAGCGACGGCATCGGCATGCGCCTTGAGCTTGGGCCAGCTGGCAAAGCCGGCCTCGCGGGCCACCAGCCATTGAGTATCGGCAAGCCGGTAGTCAGGGCCAGGCAAACCGAGCGCGCGTAGCTGCTCGCGGGTGTCGTCCGCTGCGTGGTTTTTCAGGGCGCTGAGCAAGCGCTTGGCGCGTTTGCGCAAGGCGGGCAGGTCGAGCAGGCCGTGGTGGCGGGATGCGTTGATGGTTGACATGCCAACTCCTTTGGGGCTCGGTCCGCCGACAAGCCGGGAGCTGGTATGGAAATGTGATGACGCATGGCTCGGGCAACCCCTTCGCGCGGACCGCAGGCGCAGCCAGCGCCCTGGCGCTGACTTTACCGGGTAATGCGAGCGACTGCAAAGCATCGACTTCCTCGGCCGATGAGGATAGCCTCGGTGCAAAGCTGCTGATCAGCCAATAGAAAAATCATCGCCATGCCTGCAGGTTTTCCCGGGTTGCCCTCACTCAATGCGCTACGGGTGTTTGAAGTGGTAGCGCGTCACTTGAACTTTCGCCTGGCTGCCGAGGAGCTCGGCGTCACCCAGGCCGCCGTTGCCCAACAGATTCGCGGGCTGGAGGCCGGCCTGGAGGTGCGCCTGTTCGAGCGTTTGCCACGCGGCCTTGGCCTGACCGATGCCGGGCATGCCTATAGCACCAGCGTGCGCAGCGCCTTGGCGATGATCGACGAAGCCACGCGGCTGCTGCGCCCGGCACCTTCCCATCTCACGGTCAGCGTAACGCCAACCTTCGCTTCGAAATGGCTGATCCCCAAGTTAGGGCACTTTGCCGAGCGCAACCCCGAGATTGACCTGCGGGTACTGGCCACCGACCGGCTTTCGCACTTTCATACCGATGGTGTGGACCTGGCCGTGCGTTATGGGCAGCCGCCGTTCGGTACCGGGCTGAACGCCGAGTTGCTGATGGAGCAGCCGGTGGTCGCGGTGGCAAGCCCGGCGCTGTTGGCCGAAGTGGGCTGGCCAGAGGGTTTTGCCGCCTTGCAGCGCTATGTGGCGTTGCACGATGCGCACAACTTCTGGCCGCAGTTCTGCGCCGCGGTGTTCCCTGGCCACCCGGCACCCACGGCGAAGACCGTGCGCTTCAACCAGACCTCGCTGGCCATCGAAGCTGCCATTGGCGGACAGGGCATCACGCTGGCCAGCCGTGCCTTTGTCAGCGACGACATCGCTGCGGGCCGATTGGTGCAGGTGTTCCCTCAGCAATTGCGGCTGGACAAGGCGTTCTACCTGGTATGGCCGCGCAAGGGCCAGTCGCCAGCAGCGCTGCAAATCGTCAGGGCGTGGCTCAAGGCCCAGGCTGACGAAAGAAAATCTACTGGCTAGACGAAGTCCGGCTGCCTCCCTCCACAGCTGTGTGGCTGCTAGTGTGAATGCACTTGCAAACACAGGGTTCCATCGCCGAAGGAGGCAATATGTCTGGGGAAAAAGTAGCCATCATCACCGCCGGTGGCAGCGGCATGGGCGCAGCAGCAGCACGTCGCCTGGCCGCCGACGGCTTCAAGGTCGGCATTCTGTCGTCCTCTGGCAAGGGCGAAGCGCTGGCCAACGAGCTGGGCGGTATCGGTGTTACCGGCAGCAACCAGTCGGTCGAAGACCTGCAGCGGCTGGTGGATGCCGTGGTGGGGAAGTGGGGGCGCGTCGATGTGCTGGTCAACAGCGCCGGTCACGGCCCGCGCGCGCCGATCCTGGAGATCAGCGACGAAGACTGGCACAAGGGCATGGACACGTACCTGCTCAATGTCATCCGCCCGGCGCGCCTGGTCACGCCAATCATGCAACGGCAGAAGGCCGGAGTGATCATCAACATCTCTACCGCCTGGGCCTTCGAACCCAACGAAATGTTCCCCACATCGGCGGTGTTCCGCTCGGGCCTGGCGGCGTTCAGCAAGATCTTCGCCGACACCTATGCCGCGGACAACGTGCGCATCAACAACGTACTGCCTGGCTGGATCGACAGCCTGCCAGCCACTGAGCAGCGGCGCGACAGCGTACCGCTCAGGCGCTATGGCACCAGCGAGGAAATTGCCGCCACCATTGCATTCCTGGCCAGCGACGGGGCGGCTTATATCACCGGGCAGAACATCAAGGTTGATGGTGGCCTGACGCGCAGTGTCTGACCTCCGCGGGGCTTGGGCAGGGGAGCACCTGTCTTGCCAAAGCAATGCGCCATACCTGTGGGAGTAAGCCTGCGCGCGCTTTCAGTTACCAACCATGCTTCGAAGAGGAGCGCCCTGGCTTGCTGTGCTCCTTGGAATTGGCAATGGCTGACCGGGTGGTACCACGGCCGTTGTCATCGTTGCGCAAGCTTCCATAGTGATTGCCGCTTTCGCCATGGTTGCGGGTGGCCTTGCCGGCATGGTCACTCTCGTAGCCGGCGCCATTGCCGTTGAAGCCACCCCTGCCGCCACCGTGTCCGCCGCCGTTGCCACCGCCTTTGGCATATGCGGTGCCGATCGGCGAAACATCAGCAGGCAACAATGCAGTTGCGCCGAACGCCAGGGCACAGGTAAAGACGGCTACGAGGGTTTTTTTCATGTTTGTTCGCCTCCAGAAGGCGCAGGGAGAGCTTGGGTGCGGATACGACATAAGGTTGCCTTCCAAGTTCCGCAGTGCGCAGCCGTTCGATGCAGTTGGCTGCCAGGCACTTCAAGCGCCTGGCAGCCTTCACTCATCGATCGTTCTTCGTAGAGTTTTGTACCGCGCCGCTCAGCCCCTTGGCATTATGATCACCGGGTGTAGTACCCGAGATAGCGGTGGATTTCGTCAAGCCGCGAGTATCTTTGGACTGGGCAATGCCTGAGGTAGTGGTACCGTGGCCATTGTCCTGGTTGCGTGAGCTTCCATAATGTTTGCCGCTCACGCCGTGATCGCGCGTAGCCTTGCCGGCATGATCACCCGCCAGGCCTGCACCATTGCCAGTGCCGTTGTGCCCACCACCCATGCCGGCACCACGTCCACCGCCATTGCCGCCGCCGTGGCCACCACCACCACCGTGGCCGCCACCGCCACCGCCACCTTTGGCATATGCGGAACCCATCGGCGATATATCGGCAGGTAACATTGCCGTTGCGCCGAATGCCAGAGCACACGCAAACACGGCTACCAAGGTTTTTTTCATGTTGTTTCGCCTCCAACGGCGCAGGTAGAGCTCAGCTGCTGATAAGACATGCGGCGGCTGTGCAAGTTCTATTGTCCTGACAGAAGGATCATGCCTGCTCAGATCTCGACCTGAGTACCCAGCTCGATCACCCGGTTCAGCGGCAGCTGGAAGTACTTCAGGTTGCTGTTGGCATTCTTCAGCAGGAAGGCAAACAAGTGCTCCCGCCAGCGGGCCATGCCCATCTGCTTGCCGGCAATGACCGTCTCCCGGCTGAGAAAATAGGTGGTGCGCATGGGGCCGAACTCCAGGTCCGAACCCTGGCAGCGGCTCAATGCCAACGGCACGTCGGGCTCTTCCATGAAGCCGAAATGCAGGTTCATACGGAAGAACCCGTCACCAAAAGCCTCGACCTCGTAGCGCTTGCCGGCGTTGACCCGTGGCTCATCCTCGAACACCACGGTCAGCAGCACCACCTGCTCATGCAGCACCTGGTTATGCAGCAGGTTGTGCAGCAGGGCGTGGGGCACCGCCTCGGGCCTGGCGGACAGGAACACGGCAGTACCGCTCACGCGGTGAGGCGGCTGGGCCTTGTGGCTGGCGATGAACAGGTCCAGCGGCAGCGAACTCTCGTCCAGCCGCTCCACGATCATCCTGCGCCCGCGCTTCCAGGTGGTCATCAGCACGAACAGTGCCAAGCCTGCAATCACCGGGAATGCGCCGCCCTGGAGGATTTTTGGCGCATTGGCGGCAAAATACAGGCTGTCGACCAGCAGGAACGCCAGCAGCATCGGCACAGCCAGCCAGCGTGGTGCCTTCCACAGCAACAGCACCACCGCCGAAGCCAGCAGCGTGGTAATCAGCATGGTCCCGGTCACGGCTACGCCATAGGCTGCCGCAAGTGCCCCGGACGACTCGAAGCCGACCACCAGCAGCACCACGCCCACCATCAGCGCCCAGTTCACCATGCCAATGTAGATCTGCCCCTGTTCCTCGCTGGAGGTGTGCTGGATGAACATGCGCGGTACGTACCCTAGCTGGATGGCCTGGCGCGTCAGCGAGAAGGCACCTGAGATAACAGCCTGGGACGCGATGATGGTGGCCAGGGTGGCCAGCCCGACCATGGGCAGCAGTGCCCATTCGGGCGCCAGTAGATAGAACGGGTTGCGTACTGCCTGAGGGTCGCCGAGGATCAACGCGCCCTGGCCGAAGTAGTTCAGCACCAGGCCGGGCAGCACCAGCAGGAACCAGGCCCGGGCAATCGGCTTGCGGCCAAAGTGCCCCATGTCGGCGTACAGCGCTTCGGCGCCGGTCAGGGCCAGTACCACCGCGCCCAGAATCGCCACGCCCATGCCCGGGTGCAGCAGGAAGAACTTCACCGCCCACACCGGGTTGAGCGCCTGCAGTACTTCCGGGCGCTGGACGATGCCATGCAGCCCCAGCGCACCCAGCACGATGAACCACAGCACCATGATCGGCCCGAAGAGGATGCCGATGCGCGCGGTGCCGTGCTTCTGGATCACGAACAGCGCCACCAGCACCACCACCGACAGCGGCACGACCCAATGCTCGATTCCGTCGAAGGCCAGTTGCAGCCCCTCGACGGCTGACAGCACGGAAATCGCCGGGGTGATCATGCTGTCGCCGTAAAACAGCGCAGCGCCGAACAAGCCGAGCAGCACCAGCACCTTGCCCAGCCGCTGGTAAGGCGCCGCCGCCCGATGGGCCAGGGCGGTCAGGGCCATGATGCCGCCTTCGCCCTGGTTGTCGGCACGCAGGATGAACAGCACGTACTTGAGCGACACCACCCACAGCAACGACCAGAACACCAGCGACAAAACGCCCAGTACACCGGCAATGTTGGCCTGCACACCGTAGTGCCCGGCGAATACTTCCTTGAGGGTGTACAGCGGGCTGGTGCCAATGTCGCCATACACCACGCCGACAGCGGCGACGAGCATACCGATGGAGTTGGACTTGCCGGGAAGGGATTGATTTGCGATGGCGGTGGACTGGCTCACGAAGGGCTTCTCTGGACGGGCGGGTAAAAAGTGCATGCCATCCCTGGGCATCGCGCGCCCAGTATTGCTTCAGGCTGTCGGGCCAGTCGTAAAAAATGCGTAAAAAAATAGTCATGCGCCATGCCCAGGCGCCTCGGTCGATGGCGGCCAGTCGCTGCCCGGGTCGAGTGAAGAAAAAGTTACAGAAGATAGAAAGGCATCCTATGCTCTTTTCGACAACTTAATCGTGCATGAGCGCATCGTGAAGCGAACTTTCCCAATTCTCGGAACCTGTTTTTCGGTACTTGCTTCGCTGGCCGGTTCGGTGTGTGCCGATACGCCAAGCGCCTTTCTCCAGTCTCCGCTCTACGAACTTCGCGCCACGTCGTCGGGGCCACAATGTGTGGCATTGGCTTCGGGCCTGCCGGCAACTGTCTGGAACCCTGCCAGCGACTATGGCGCGGAAACTTCGATGCTGTTCGAAGAGGGCAATGTGCTTGTGCTTTCTGCGAAGCACAAACCGTCCGGGGAGCATGTTTCCCATCGTTATTACCTGCGCGAAGCACTCTGCCGGCAGGACCTGCGAAGAAAACCCGAAATCACTTCACTGACCAAGACGGCAGCTGGTGATGGCCTGACCTATGTGCAGCGCTTGCAGCGTGATTTTGGTGCGCGGCTGCATTTCAGCACGGCGCAGGCCGAGCATACGGTCAGGGGCATCAATATCGACTGCCGGGCCATGGACGGCCGTTACCTGCCATTGCATAACGCGTTGCTGGCACGCCTGGAGAATGCCAACGAGCCGAACGCCTGGGTCGAGACGCGTGTTGCCAGCGCGGGCAAGGGCATCAAGGTCTACGACAGCGTCCATGTGCGCAATGGCAAGGCGCGCGAGCCACAGCTCATCTTCGAAGTCAACGAGTGGGGCACGGTCACCCAGCATGGCGTGCGCAGCGATACGCTGGAAAATGCCTGCTTCGGCACCCACGGGCCTATCTGGCAGTTCTGAAATCTTGTCGGGGCGGCGGCGCGAGGCTTCGTGCTGCCTGCTATCACTTTCTGGAGAAGCTGGTTCATGAAACGATCGCACCGCCATGTGTTCGCTTTTACCTTCGTGTCGCTCGTGAGTGCGGGACTGGCCGCACATGCTGCCGAAATGCCCTTGGCCAGCGACGCGGTAAGCGAGCGCTTTGAAACCCGGGTATTGGCTGTCGACCCCGACAAGTACCAGGTCACCATCGAGGGCCTCGACAAGCGCCCGATTGCCATCCAGCTCACCGACCAGGCCAAGGCCGCGCGCAACCTGCAGGTCGGGGACAAGGTAGACATGCGCATCACCCGCTCGATCGATTATGTTCTTGAAACCAGCGTCGGCGGTGAGCCAAGTGTCAGTAATGATGCCTGGATCAACCGCGCCGACCCCGGCAGCCTGCCGGCAGGTGAGGTGTACCGGACCGTCACGCTGACGTCGAAAATCGCCAGCATCGACGCGCCCAACCACCGGGTGACCGTGCTCAAGCCGGATGGCAACGAGCAAGTCATCACGGTGAATGATCCCAAGGGGCAGGCGTTGATCCCGCAACTGCAGGTGGGGCAGACAGTTGATGCAATACACACCGAAGTGTTGAAAGTGGAGACGTCCCGTTGAATGGCTGATGTAAGTGGTCAGCCAGGTTGGGCCGCCAGGCTGTTGCTGACGTTGCGGCCCAGCACCAGTACGGTAGCGAAACCGCATCCCACCAGGGCCGTGGCCAGGCTCAACAGTACCGAACTGCCCAGCTGGTCGACGATCCGCCCGCCGAAGAACGAGCCAAGCGCAATGATCACCTGGAACATGGCGACGAACAGCGGCATGCCGCGTTCGACATCCTTGGGCGCGACGACGAACATCCAGATGCTGGCGCAGGCCGGGAAGGCGCCGAAGGCGAAACCCCACAGCCCGATCAGCATCGCGGCGCCGGTCATGCCGGTGGCGAAGTGGGGGAACAGGGCGGTGCTGGTGCCGATCATCAATGCCACCAACAGCAGGGTATGGCGCACGCTGCGATTGGCGGCGAAACCGGCGAAGATATTGCCGAATACCCCGGCCACGCCATAGAGCAGCAGCAACGAGCCAATGGTCGGCCCATCGAAGCCGGAGCTTTGCTTGAAGAACGGGGCGACATAGGTATACGCGGCAAAGTGCGCCAGGCCGATCAGCAAAACGGCGATCAGGCCAACCCGCGCTTGTGGGTTGATGAACAGGGCCGGCAGGTCGCTGATGCGAATGGCCTTGTCCGGGTTGAGCCGCGGTAGCAACAGGACCTGAGCCAGCAGCACCGGTACGCCCAGTAGCGCGGTTACCAGGAAGGTCATGCGCCAGCCCATCAGGCCGCTTAGCCAGGTGCCTACCGGTACGCCCAGCACGGTGGCCAGGGTCACGCCGACCATGATGATCGAGGTGGCCTGGGCCACGCCCACGCCTTTGGGCGCCAGGCGGCCGCTAAGGGCAATGGCCGTTGCCCAGAAACCGCCGATACTGATGCCCAGCAGCACGCGGCCGAACAGCAGCAGGGCGAAGTCGCTGGCGTAGGCCACCACCGCGTTGGCGATGATCATGATGAGCGTCAGGCCGATCAGCAGGTAGCGACGGTCCAGGGCGCCAATGCCTACCGACAGCAACGGGGCGGCGAGGGCGGCCATGATGCCGGGCAGGGTGACCATCAGGCCGGCCTGGCCTGCGCTGATACCGAGGTCGCTGGCGACATCGTTGAGTACGCCCACCGGCAGAAACTCGCTGGTCACCAGGGCGAAGGCACCGACCGCGACGGAGAGAATGGCCAGCCACTGCTGGCTGACGCTTTGTTGATCATGTTCGGGGCGGCCGCGAGGGGCCTGGCTGGCACTTGGCATGGTATTGGATTCCAAGACGGGGATCGCGCCTGAGGCAGGCGCAAGGAGCGGGGAAATTTTGCTGGCGATTGTAGGGGGCGTTTTACCAGGCCAACAGGCGGGGCGCTCGATAATAATCATCAGCGCAATCGATGAAACGCCTTGCGCAGGGCACGCGCTGTTGGCCGGGAGTAATGCTACAGGTTCCGCAAGCAGGTGCTGCGGAGGATGGCACGGGCTTCGCCCGTGTTCGCGGGTGAACCCGCTCCCACCGGTTTGCGTACAGCTTGAGACCAGAAAGGACCTGGGGGCGCAGCGGTCTTGCTCACAACCTGAACGCTGGCGCGATCCGCTGTGGGAGCGGGTTTACCCGCGAAGCAGGCGCCGTCATGGATAGTGCGGGCTTCGGTGGAGGACGCACAAGCGTCCTCCCCATCAGTGGGCCCTATGGCGACACCAGCACATCGCATTGGGATTCGTTCAGCACATGCTTGGTGACGCTGCCAATCAGCAGCTCTTCAAGGGCGCTTTCCCCTTGCTTGCCGACCACGATCAGGTCGCATTCCAGCTCCTGCTCCTGCTCGGCAATTCGCCAGGCAGGGTCACCATGCACGACGATTTGCCGCGCATCGGCCACGCCGCTGCTTTCGCTCAGCGCCGCAAGCTGCTTCAGCGCATCTTTGCGGATGACATTGCGATAATGCGTGAGGGTGTCGTGATCGATGTGGGCGAAGCGCATGCTGCTTTCGAACGGCGCCTCGTACACATGCAGCAGAATGAGCTCGGCCTGTGGGGCAATGGCTTTTGCCAGTGCGATGGCGCGCTGCGACGAAGAAGAAAAATCCACCGCAACCAGTACAGTGCGGTACGCATCGCGGGGGGCCTGCTTCACCACCAGCAAAGGGCAGGGCATGCGGTTCAGCATTTTCTGCACAGTGGAGCCCAGCAGCAGGCGCCGCATCACGCTCTGGCCCTTCGCCCCGCACACCAGCAGGTTGCTGCATTTGTCCTGTACCACACGAGTGATTTCCGTGGTCACCGAGCCGTGCGCGACTTGCACACCAGCGGCGATGTCATAGCGCTGGAACAGCATTGCAGCCAGTGCACGAATTTTTTCGCCTGCGGTATCCAGTACCCGCTTCAGCAGATCGTCACCCGGTGCCGCCAACTGCTTCAGGCGCTCGAAGGGGGCCGGGTTGGCAACGTACAGCAGGTCCAGTGATGCCTGTTGCGCCTTGCTCAGATATGCAGCGCGTTCTGCCGCGTTGCGGGCGGAGGTGGACAGGTCGGTGGCTACCAGTACGTGGTTAAGTTGGCTCATGTGGGGCTCCTTGTCCAAAGCCGCGCACGGTGATCGATGGCGATAGCCTTGAGCACGGTGCATGGCGGTTGTCGATACGTTCCTTGCTAACAACCATCGTCGCGCGAACCCGGCCCGGCGGCTTGACGTGCATCAATGGAGTGAGGCCCCGAGCTCGGGTTGACCACTTTTGCGCATTATAGGTAGAGCAGGCTTACCCGCGCAGAGGCGAATTCGGCGGATAGCCCTGTTCGAACGCCGCCAGCATTCTTTGCCGAGTCAGCGGGTCGGCAGGAATTGCTTTGGGTTTGAACCGCAAATACCGACACAGCCGGTGCCATGCACCGCGCTGGATTCTTCGCGGCTAAAGCCGCTCCTTCAGGGACCGCGCCTGCCGGGCTTTGTGTCATGCGTGTCTGAGCGCTTCCACCAATTCTGCCTTGGTCATGGTGGAACGCCCTTTGATGTCTTTGCTGCGCGCTTCTTTCATCAGGCTTTGCTTGCTCTGGGTTTCCAGCGAGCTGTCCGATGTGCGGGAATGACCCTGGCGTGACTTCGCTGCACGTTTGGCGGAGTCAGAGCGGGCAGTTTTCTTTTCGCTGGAAGATGTGGATTGCCCCGAGCCTCCTTTTTTCTCACCTCCCCCGGACTGCTTGTTGACGGTGGCCCAGGCGCGCGCTTCGGCCTGGTCTTTTGGCACGCCTTTGTGCTCGTAGCTTTCCTCTATATGTTCAGCCTTGCGCTTCTGCTTGTCGGTGTATTTGTCCTTGTCGCCGCGTGGCATGGCATTCACTCCCGTCTGGTGTGCATGAGCGGTTGAATGCCGGGGCAACGCCAGAGTGCCCGTCAATCGACGAGTGGTGCCCAAGCCAGTTGCCTGCTGGAAACCGTCATTCAACCGACACATCGAGGCCTTAGGGTTGAGCCAGCTTCTGGTGCTGCCATGATGGCGCACCAGGAAGGCTCTACCGTGCGGCCTGCAATTCATTGGTCACAAAGCTGTAACATTGCTGCTGCAAAGTGTGCCGGCCATCACACGGAGCGCTTTTCGATGATACGCCTGATGAAGTCTGCTGCACTCGCCGTTGCCGTTTCTCTTTGCGCCACTTCGGCATCCTTTGCCGCAGAGAACGTCCGCCTGACCGGTTCCGGTGCCAGTTTCCCTGCACCCATCTACCTGACCTGGTTCAAGGCCTTCAGCAAGGAAACCGACGGTGTCACCGTTGACTACCAGTCCAAGGGCAGTGGGGCGGGGGTTCAGGACTTTCTGAATAAAACCGTCGACTTCGCCGCCAGCGACTCGGCAATGAAAGCTGAAGAAATCGCCAAGGTCGGCGAGGGCGTCCAGTTGCTGCCAATGACCGCTGGCGAGATCGTCCTGGCCTACAACCTGCCAGGCAACCCGAAAGGGCTGAAGCTGCCACGCGATGTGTACTCCAACATCTTCCTCGGCAAGATCACCCAGTGGAACGACCCGCAAATCGTCGCGGCCAACCCTGAGCTGAAACTGCCAGCCACGCCGATCACCGTGGTCGTGCGTGCCGATTCCAGCGGTACCACTGCGGTATTCACCAAGCACCTGTCGGCCATCAACGCCGACTTCCAGCAAGCGCTGGGTGAAGGCAACACCGTCAACTGGCCGGCCAGCGACAAGTTCATCAAGTCGCCGAAGAACGACGGCGTAACCGCCACCGTCCGCCAGACGCCAGGCGCCATCGGCTACATCGAATACGGCTTCGCCAAGCTGGCCAAGGTCGACTTCGCCCAGCTGCAGAACAAGGCCGGCCAATACGTCGTGCCGAACGCCGAGAGCGGTGCCGAGGCACTGGCAGCGGTGAACATGCCGGAAAACCTGGTGGCCTGGCTGCCTGACCCGGACGGTGCCAAGTCGTACCCGATCACTTCCTACACCTGGATGATCTTCCGCAAGGACAACGGTAACCCGGCCAAGGCCAAGGCCATGCGCGACATGGTCGAGTACAGCCTGACCGAAGGCCAGAAGATCGCCGACTCGATGGGCTACATCCCGCTGCCACCGTCGGTTGTCGATCAGGTGCGCAAAGCGTCCGCCAACATCCAGTAACACGCCCAGGCGCTCCCGGTATGGCCTTGGCCATGCCGGGTGTGTTTGCCCTCTGTCCCGGAACTTGCCAATGAACACACCTTTTGCCATCCCGGCCAATCCCGACTCCGCGTGCCAGCCACCGTCCGCGAAAGACTTCCTGGTCGATCGCACCTTCCGTGCGCTTGCACGTATCGGTGTGGTGCTGGTGCTGGCGCTGGTCTTCGCGCTGGTCTACGAAGTGGGCCGCAAGGCACTGCCTGGTATCGAGAAGCATGGCTTTGACGTGCTGTTCGGCAGTGTCTGGGACGTCAACCAAGGCAAGTACGGTATTCTGCCAGCGATCTGGGGCACGCTTTACAGCGCCCTGATCGCCCTGTTGATAGCCGGTTTCTTCGGCATCAGCATGGCCATTTTCCTGACCCAGGACTTTCTCCCGGCCAGGCTGGCGTCGGTGTTTCGCACCATCGTCGAGCTGCTCGCTGCCATCCCCAGCGTCGTTTACGGCCTGTGGGGGATCTATGTGGTCATCCCGGCCATTCGCCCGCTGACCACCTGGCTGAACAGCGAGCTGGGCTGGATTCCCTTTTTCGGCACTTCGCTGAGCGGGCCCGGGCTGCTGCCTGCCGCGCTGGTACTGGCGATCATGATTCTGCCGACCATCGCTGCCGTTTCGCAGGATGCCTTGACCAGCGTGCCGATGAAGACCAAGCAGGCCGCCTACGGCCTGGGCGCCACCCACTGGGAAGCCATCCTCAAGGTAATGGTGCCATCGGCAGCCACCGGCATCTTCGGTTCGCTGGTGCTCGGCCTGGGCCGTGCGCTGGGTGAAACCATGGCGCTGGCCATGCTGGTGGGCAATGCCAACACCATTTCCCTGTCCTTGTTCGCTCCGGCCAACACGCTGGCGGCCTTGCTGGCCCTGAACTTCCCGGAGGCCGGCCCGAACGAGGTCGAGGTGCTGATGTATGCCGCACTGGTACTGATGTTCATCACCCTGTTGGTGAACGTGCTCGGTTCGATGATCATGCTCTACGCCCAGCGGGGTAACAAATAATGACCAACCTCAGCACCCCTGCAAACGCTTTGCCCAGCCTGCAGCGCAAGCTGGAAGGCCGTTCGTTGCGCAGCCTGGTATTGACCACGCTGGCCTGGTTCGCGGCATTGGTGGCCAGCGTGCCGCTGATTTCCGTGCTGTACATGCTGATCACCCGTGGCGGTGCGCGGCTCAACCTGGAGGTGTTCACCGAGCTGCCACCCACCGGTTTCGAGATGGGCGGGGGCTTCGGCAACGCCATGGCCGGCACCTTCGTCATGGTCGGCATTGCCGCGGCCATCGCTGTGCCGGTCGGTATCCTGGCCGCGGTGTTCCTGGCCGAACTCGGGCCGGACAGCAAGCTGGCCAACGCCGCGCGCTTCGCCGCCAAGATGCTCACCGGCCTGCCGTCGATCCTGGCCGGCGTATTTGCCTACGCCCTGGTGGTGATGACTACCGGCACCTACTCCGCACCGGCAGGTGGTGTGGCCTTGGCGGTACTGATGCTGCCCATCGTCGTGCTGACCGCTGAAGAGTCGATGAAGATGGTGCCCAAGATCATGAAGGATGCCGCCTACGGCATGGGCTGCACCCGTGCCCAGGTGATCTGGAAAATCGTCCTGCCCACCGGCCTGCCGGCCATCCTGACCGGCGTGATGCTGGCCGTGGCCCGTGCCGCCGGCGAGACCGCGCCGCTGCTGTTCACCGCGCTGTTCAGCAACTACTGGATCCTGCATGACGGCGACCTCGCGGTCATGAACCCGACGGCCTCGCTTGCCGTACTGATCTACAACTTCTCCGGCATGCCGTTCGACAACCAGCTCGAGCTCGCCTGGGCGGCCTCGCTGGTATTGGTGATGATCGTGCTGGTAATCAACATTCTGAGCCGAGTATTCGGCAAGCCCAAGTATTGAGAAAGGGAGCATCCGACCTTGAACGTTTCCACTGCGCCAAAAGCCGCTCCCATGGTCAGCGAAGCCCCCATCGTCATGGACTGCAAGCTGGACAAGATCTTCTACGGCAATTTCATGGCCGTTCGCGACAGCCATGTGCCGATCAGGAAAAACGAGATCACCGGTTTCATCGGACCGTCCGGCTGCGGCAAGAGTACCGTGCTGCGTAGCTTGAACCGCATGAACGACCTGGTGAAGGGCTTCCGCTTCGAAGGCCATGTGCACTTCCTGGGCCAGGATGTCTATGGCAAGGGCGTTGACCCTGTGGTGGTACGCCGCTACATCGGCATGGTGTTCCAGCAGCCCAACCCGTTCTCGATGAGCATCTTCGACAATGTCGCCTTCGGCCTGCGCCTGAACCGGTACAAGGGCGACATCGGCGACCGCGTCAAGCACGCCCTGCAGGGCGCCGCGCTGTGGGACGAAGTGAAGGACAAGCTCAAGGTCAGCGGCCTGGCCCTGTCCGGAGGCCAGCAGCAGCGTCTGTGCATTGCCCGCGCCATTGCTACCGAGCCGGAAGTGCTGCTGCTGGACGAACCCTGCTCGGCGCTCGACCCGATTGCCACCCGCCGGGTAGAAGAGCTGATGGTCGAGTTGAAGAAGGACTACACCATCGCCCTGGTGACCCACAACATGCAGCAGGCTATTCGTGTGGCCGACACCACCGCGTTCTTCTCGGTCGACATCTCCAAGGGCACCCGTACCGGTTACCTGGTCGAGATGGGCCCGACCACGCAGATTTTCCAGAACCCGCGTGAGCAGCTGACCGCCGACTACATCAGCGGCAAATTCAGCTGAGGCCTCATGCGCCAAGGTGGCCGGGTGTTGCAGCCAGGAAGGCAGCAACACCCGGCCGCATTACCTTCCGTCAAGTGTTACCAGGGATTTCCAATGCGAGCGACGTGTCGTCTTGATCTGCCAGCGGTAGAGCGCGCACTGCGTGAGGTGCAGGCCCGCTTTGCCGAACTCAGCCAGCACTTCACCGAACCGCGGGATCCGTTTACCGACGAGGTGCTGCTGAATGTGGTTGAAGGCTATGCCCTGATTGACGACTATGTCGCCCGGGGCGTCGACCTTTTCGACCTTCAGCAACTGAACCTTATGCTGGAGATCAATGCCACCGTGCTGTGCGGCAACGACCCGGCGCGCAGGCTGGAGTTTGCCCCGCACCTGGCGGCGACCGAGGCGCACTTTTTCAATAATGTGGAGGGCGGCATCAAGGACCTCTACAACTGGTACTGCTCGTATGGCAGCGACTCGATCTGGAAGCGCGCGGCAGGTGTCTACGTTCGCATTCTCAGCAAGCCGCAGCTGTTCATCGAAGGCAACAACCGCACGGGGTCGCTCATTGTCAGCTACTTGCTGATGCGCGCGGGGCTACCGCCCTTCGTGCTGTCGCTGGACAACGCCGAGGGTTACTTCAACCCGTCCTCGGTCATACGCAACTCCGCCAAGCATGGTGTCAAGGCCTTGTACGAACTACCCAAGATCAAGAAAAAGTACGCAGCCTTCCTTGAAGCGAAGGCGCCGGAGCCCGGCAAGTTCTTCCTGGGCTGCACATCGGTGCCGGCGCGCGAGAGGTGCCGCTGATGCCAACGCCTTCACTGCTCCAGCGCGGGCGGCAAGCCATCGAGCGCACGTTCAATCGCCCGCAGGTACGCATTTCGTTCGATATCGACGACACGCTTGCCTGCCAGGCCGACCACGCCGCAGCCGAGGACAGCAAGCTGCCGGCGTTCGTCCACCGCTGGTTGGGTGAACCCCTGCGCAGTGGCACGCGCTCGCTGATCCGCGACCTGCGCCGCCAGGGTTGCAGCATCTGGATCTACACCTCGTCGGGGCGCACGCCGTCCTACATCCGCCGTTGGCTGATGCTCTACGGTATCCGTGTCGATGGCGTGGTCAACAGTGACCGGCACCAGCATATCCTGGCCGTGAACGGGCTTGAGAATGCGCCCTCCAAGTTGCCGTCGGCCTTCGATATCGACTTGCATGTCGATGATTCCGAAGGCGTGCGGCTTGAAGGCGTCGACCACGGTTTTCGCGTGGTGGTGGTGTGCCCCAAGGATGAGAACTGGGCGCAGAAGGTGATGGATGCCGCGACTGATGTCCAGGCACAGCTGGCCTGGCAGCAACCGCACCGCTACGAGATGCCGGTACGGCAGCGTTCGCAGGCCCTCGCATCCTGAGGGCTTCAAGGTCCTTTTCCCGTTACGCCTCTTCGCTACTCGTTACCCCCCACATCCCCATGCGCGGCTTCCCATTTTCGGGTTTGGCTTGACTCGTGAAATTTTTCATGTAATTTTTCATGAAAAATAACTCTAAAAATTTCACGGCAGTTTCAAACGATGAAGATGCACGAAGAGGTTGAAGCCCTCGCGATCCTTATTCACGACCTGCGCAAATTCAAGAACCTGACCCTGGGCGAACTGGCCGAGCGCATCAACCGCTCGGTCGGCTTTCTGTCCCAGGTTGAACGCGGAGTTTCTCGCCCCACCGTGGCAGACCTCACTGCCATCAGTGAAGCGCTCGGCGTATCAACCGCGTATTTCTACAACCTGAGCAAACCGCGCAGCATCAGCTGGGTCACGCGCCCCCACGAGCGACGCACGCTGTACCTCGAGTCGGGCATCACCGATGTGCTGGCTTCGCCCACCATCGGCGGCGCGTTCTCCATGCTCGACAGCCACCTCGAGCCAGGCGCCAGCAGTGGCGAGCTGTACCTGACCGACCGCTCCGAGCAGGGCTGCTTCGTGCTCGAAGGCGAACTCACGGTATGGCTGGACCATGGCGACGCCGTGACCCTGCAGGCCAACGACTGCTTCCAGCTGCACCCCCACGCGCAGTTCCGTTACGCCAACCTGACGGAGAAAACCACCCGCGTGCTCTGGGTTTTCAATTGAATTCGTTCACCTCACAAGGACAAGAAGATGAGTGTCGTCTTTCCGGATCTGCTGACTGAAGTGCGCTCGTTCCGGGCGCAGCACCCAGAAATACGTTATGTCGACCTGATTGCGCTGGATATCCCCGGGCACTTCTACGGCAAGCGCTACCCCATGGACATGCTGGAAAAAGTCGCAGCTGGCACGCCGCTGAAATTGCCGCAGAACTGCGTACTGCTGGGCACCCAGGGTGGCCTCTACCCAATCGGTGACTACTGTTTTGCCGACGGCGACCCGGATGCTGCCCGCCGCCTGGTGCCAGGGACGCTCAAACCCGTGCGCTGGGAGAAAGAGCTGATCGCGCAGATGCTCATCACCTCCGACGGCACCGCCAAGCCCATCGAGTTCGAGCCCCGCGAGGTGCTGGCCCGCGTGATCCAGCGCCTGGCCAGGCGCGGCATTCGCCCGGTGGTGGCCTTCGAACTGGAGTTCTACCTGTTCGACCGCAAGCTCGATAACGGCCTGCCACAGTACCCACGCGACAAGGCGACCGATGACCAGGACGACCAGCCGAACATGCACATCGAGCGGCTGTCGCGGTTCGCACCGGTGCTGCACGAGATGGTCGATGGTGCCAACGAGCAGGGCGTGCCGGCGAACGTCATCACCGCTGAGCTGGGCCCGGGCCAGTTCGAGATCAACTTCTCGCATAGCGACGATCCCCTGAGCGCAGCGGACTGGTCGGCGCTGTTCTGCCGCAGTACCCGTGGCATCGCGATGAAGCATGGCTACCGTGCCAGTTTCATGAGCAAGCCGTACCTCGACGCACCGGGCAGCGGCATGCATGTGCACGTCAGCCTGTACGACAACGCTGGCAACAACATCCTCGCCGGCGATGACCAGCGCAAGCTGCGCCATGCGGTGGCAGGGTGCCTGGAACTGCTGCCCCACTGCATGCCGATCTTCGCCCCCAACCACAATGCCTACCGCCGTTACGGCGCCATGGTCAACGCGGCGAGCAAGGCCAGCTGGGGCTTCGAAGACCGCGATGCGTGTATTCGCATCCCCGAGTCCGACCCGCGCAACCTGCGCATCGAACACCGCCTTGCCGGTGCCGACGCCAACCCGTACCTGGTGCTGGCGGCCATCCTGACCGGGATGGAGCATGGCCTGGATCGTGGCATCGAGCCCATCGCCCCGCTGAACGACAACCGCCAGAGCGGCATCGACTTCCCCAAGGATGCCCTCAGCGCCCTGGCCGCCATGCGCCACCACCCAGTGGTCAAAGAAGGCCTGGGCAGTGAGTTCGTCATGGTTTATTGCGAGAACAAATACCAGGAGCAACTGGACTTCATGCGCCACATCGATGCCCGCGAATACCGCTGGTTCCTGTAGCTGCTGCTGCCCGAACAGCCGCCTTTCCAACGTTTCAATACCACGCGCAATACCGATTTGCCGGAGGAAGATATGCCACGTGTGCCCGTTATTGGCATTACCGCATGCACCAGCATGATTGAGCAGCATGCCACCCAGACCATCGCCGAGAAGTACGCACGCGCGGCGGCCAAGGCAGCGTGTGGCTTACCCATCGTGATACCCAGCCTTGGCGAGCTGATGGACAGCGCCGACATTCTCGACGTGGTGGACGGGCTGATCTTCACCGGTTCGCCGTCCAATATCGAGCCGTTCCACTACAACGGCCAGGCCAGCGCCGAGGGCACCCGGCACGACCCGCTGCGTGATGCCACCACGTTGCCGCTGATGCGCGCGGCCATCGCTGCCGGTGTACCGGTGCTGGGCATTTGCCGTGGCTTCCAGGAAATGAACGTGGCACTGGGCGGCACCTTGCACCAGAAGGTCCACGAGGCCGGCGTGTTCATGGACCACCGCGAAGGCAAAGGCGAGCCCATCGAAAAGCAGTATGGCCCGCGCCACACCATGCATGTAGAGCCAGGGGGGCTGCTTGATCGCATGGGCTTGCCGGCGATTTTCGACGTCAATTCCATCCACGGCCAAGGCATCGATGTTCTGGCCCCCGGGCTCAGGGTGGAAGCGCTGGCACCCGACGGCCTGGTGGAGGCGATTTCGGTCGAGAACGGCAAAGGCTTTGCCCTGGCCGTGCAATGGCACCCCGAGTTCCAGGTCATGGATAACCCCCATTACCTGACCATCTTCCAGTCCTTTGGCAAGGCTTGCCGGCATCGCTCGGTACTGCGCCAGATGCTGTTGAAGTCCGCCTGACAGCGATCTTTCCCAATTACAAAAAAGTACCCGCGTAGCACAGCTGCGCAATTTGATGGAGTGAAGTCAATGAGTGAGCAGCATTCGCAGACCCTTGCCTGGCAAGCGATGAGCCGCGACCACCACCTGGCGCCGTTCAGCGATGTGAAACAACTGGCCGAGAAAGGCCCGCGCATCATCACCTCGGCCAAGGGCGTGTACCTCTGGGACAGCGAAGGCCACAAGATTCTCGATGGCATGGCCGGCCTGTGGTGCGTGGCGGTGGGCTATGGCCGCGATGAGCTGGCCGATGTCGCCAGCCGCCAGATGAGGCAGCTGCCGTACTACAACCTGTTCTTCCAGACCGCGCACCCACCCGCGCTGGAACTGGCCAAGGCCATCGCTGATGTGGCCCCGCAAGGCATGGACCATGTGTTCTTCACCGGTTCCGGGTCCGAAGGCAACGACACCGTGCTGCGCATGGTCCGCCATTACTGGGCGCTCAAGGGCCAGAAGAACAAGAAG
The DNA here is from genome assembly GCF_002113165.1 of Pseudomonas sp. B19(2017). Lineage (NCBI taxonomy): Bacteria > Pseudomonadati > Pseudomonadota > Gammaproteobacteria > Pseudomonadales > Pseudomonadaceae > Pseudomonas > Pseudomonas sp. B19(2017). The sequence continues at coordinate 200,899 of NZ_NEJR01000002.1, read as the reverse complement.
GTCATCATCGGCCGCATCAACGGCTACCACGGCTCCACCGTGGCCGGCGCGGGCCTGGGCGGCATGAGCGGCATGCACCAGCAGGGCGGGCTGATCCCGGATATCGTGCATATCCCGCAGCCGTACTGGTATGGCGAAGGCGGCAACATGACCGAGGCTGACTTCGGCGTGTGGGCGGCCGAACAGCTGGAGAAGAAGATCCTCGAAGTTGGCGTGGACAACGTCGCTGCTTTCATCGCCGAACCGATCCAGGGCGCCGGCGGTGTGATCATTCCGCCGCAGACCTACTGGCCGAAGGTGAAGGAGATCCTGGCCAGGTACGACATCCTGTTCGTCGCCGACGAAGTGATCTGCGGTTTCGGCCGTACAGGCGAGTGGTTCGGTAGCGACTACTACGACCTCAAGCCCGACCTGATGACCATCGCCAAGGGCCTGACCTCCGGCTATATCCCCATGGGCGGCGTGATCGTGCGTGAAGAAGTGGCCAAAGTCATCAGCGAAGGCGGCGACTTCAACCACGGTTTCACCTATTCCGGCCACCCGGTTGCGGCGGCGGTGGGCCTGGAGAACCTGCGGATACTGCGTGACGAACAGATCATCGAGCAGGTGCACGGCAAGACCGCTCCTTACTTGCAACAACGCCTGCGCGAGCTGGCCGACCACCCGCTGGTAGGCGAGGTACGCGGCCTGGGCATGCTCGGCGCGATCGAACTGGTGAAGGACAAGGCCACCCGCGCCCGCTACGAGGGCAAAGGTGTCGGCATGATCTGTCGCCAGCACTGCTTCGACAACGGCCTGATCATGCGCGCCGTGGGCGACACCATGATCATCGCGCCGCCGCTGGTGATCAGCATCGAGGAGATCGACGAACTGGTGGAAAAAGCCCGCAAGTGCCTGGACCTGACGTACGAGGCTGTCCGGTAAGGGGCGAGCCCTGGGGCTGGCGCCAGTCAGTTGAATGGTTTGGGGCCGCTTTGCGCCCCTTCGCGGGCACGCCCGCTCCCACAGGTTCGGCGCCGGCTTCAGGAGAAGCGCGATCCCTGTGGGAGCGGGCGTGCCCGCGAAGGGCTGCATGCAAAGCAGTCCCAAGATCGCCATGAAGCATCTTGCTTTGTGAAATGAATCATGTACTTTTCAGGGCATCAATTTTCCCATCCGAAAGTCGCGATTCAACCATGAAAGTGCACGAAGAGATCGAAGGCCTGGCCGTACTGATTCGCGACCTGCGCAAGTTCAAGGGCCTGACACTGGGCGAACTGGCCCAGCGCATCGGCCGTTCGGTGGGCTTTCTGTCCCAGGTAGAACGGGGCGTGTCGCGGCCAACCGTGGCCGACCTCACGGCCATCAGCGAAGAGCTTGGTGTCTCCACTGCCTATTTCTACAAGCTGGACAAGCCCCGCGAGCTCGACTGGGTTACCCGCCCGCACGAGCGTCGTACGCTGCACCTGGCCGGCGGCATCACCGATGTGCTGGCGTCCCCGACGATAACGGGTGCGTTCTCCATGCTCGACAGCCACCTGGAGCCGGGCGCCAGCAGTGGCGAGGAGTACCTGGACGACAGCTCGGAGCAGGGCTGCTTCGTGCTCGAAGGCGAGCTGACCGTCTGGCTGGATGGCGGCGAGCCGGTAACGCTGCGCGCCAGTGACAGTTTTCAGCTGCAACCTCACGCCAGTTTTCGTTACGCCAACCTCACCGACAAGCCCACCCGTGTGCTCTGGGTGTTCAGCTGACGCGTAGCTGTACCACTCGCCAAGATGATTGTCGCTGATCGACCCGATCTGCGCCGACAGTGCCACATAGGTCATCGGCCACTTTCACCCGTTCCGCCGCCATGTCGCGCCAGGGTCGGCAGGTAAAAATTGTACAACTCGGTTAAAAGCTGTACATAATTGCCTGTGTTGTACAATTTTCTGGGTGCTCGAGGTCAATATGGGGCGCACTGCTCGTTGGGCCTGGCTTTGCCTGCTACTGACAGCCCTGTCCGAGGCGGCGGACTGGCGAGCGGAGCTCCCGGCGGCACAACGGCTGGGCTCCGGTGAGTTCACCTGGTTCGGCCTGCGCCTTTACACCGCACAGCTATGGGCAGCAGGTCCGGTTCAGGACTGGAACCGGCCTTTTGCCCTTGAGCTCGCCTATCACCGAAGGTTGTCCAGAGACATGCTGGTACAGGCCAGCCTCGAGGAGATGTACCGCCTGGGTCCTGATAGCGTGACACCGCAGCGGCGCGCGGCGTGGACCCGGGCAATGCAGCAGGCGTTCGTGGATGTACGCCCTGGGATGCGCATTACCGGCTTGTACATGCCGGGGCAGGGTTGCCGCTTCTACGTCGATGGCAAACTCAGCCGGGCGATCGCCGACCCGGTCTTTGCCCGGGCGTTCTTCGCCATCTGGCTCGATCCGCAGGCCAGGGATCAACAACTGCGTCAGCGTCTGCTGGAGGGCGTGCCATGAATCTGCGTAGCGGTAACGCTGACCAGCCAGGAGTAGCCTGAACGATGCGCCTGGGCCTGGTATTGGGTGACCAGCTGTCGTTCGACCTGGCAAGCCTGAAAGCCCTCGATCCTGCCCGCGATGCTTTGCTGATGGCGGAGGTGGAAGGGGAGGCCCGCTACGTGCCGCATCATCCGCTGAAGATCGTTCTGATCTTCAGTGCCATGCGGCACTTCGCCCAGGCGCTGCGTGAGCGCGGTTGGCAAGTGCACTATGTGCAGCTCGACGATGACGGCAACAGCGGTACCATCGTGGGCGAGTTGCGGCGCTGGCAGAAAGCCCTGGGAGCCACGCACATTCACCTGACCGAGTGCGGTGAGTGGCGCCTGGAGCAGGCGTTGCGCAATGCTGCGCTGCCGCTTGTGTGGCATCGCGACACGCGATTTCTTTGCTCTCGCGAAGCCTTCGCGCGCTGGGCCCGGGAACGCGGCCAACTGCGCATGGAGCACTTCTACCGTGGCATGCGCAAGCGTACCGGCCTGCTGCTGGAGCCTGACGGTAGCCCGGCAGGTGGAACCTGGAATCTCGATGGCGACAATCGCAAACCCCTGCCTCGCCAGCTACGTGGCCCCTTCGCCGCGCATTTCGAGCAGGATGAGATCACGGCAGCGGTCATTGCCCTGGTACGTCAACGCTTCAGTGACCACTACGGAGCCATCGACGGTTTCGACTACCCTGTGACCCATGCCGAGGCACTGCAGCTCTGGCAACACTTTCTGGAGTTCGGCCTGGCGGCTTTCGGTGATTACCAGGACGCGATGGCCGAGGGCGAGCCGTACCTGTTCCATGCGCGCATCAGCGCAGCGCTGAACATCGGGCTTCTGGACGTACGTTGCCTGTGCGATGAGGTCGACAAGGCCTGGCGTGAGGGGCGGGTGCCTGTCAATGCAGCCGAGGGTTTTATTCGCCAGCTGATCGGCTGGCGCGAATATGTACATGGCATCTATTGGCTGCGCATGCCGGAGTATGCCGCGCTCAACTACCTGGGCAACGAGCGAGCGTTGCCGGAATTCTACTGGACCGGGCGCACCCGCATGCGCTGCATGGAACAGGCCATCGGCCAGACCCTTCGCCTGGGCTACGCTCACCATATCCAGCGGCTTATGGTCACCGGCAACTTTGCCTTGCTGGCCGGTATTGCTCCAGCCGCGATCTGTGAGTGGTACCTGGCGGTCTACATGGATGCCTTCGACTGGGTCGAGCTGCCCAACACGCTGGGTATGGTGATGTACGCCGATGGCGGCTACCTGGGTTCCAAGCCCTACTGCGCCAGTGGTCGTTACATCCAGCGCATGTCCGACCATTGCAAGGCGTGCAGTTACAGGGTTGGCCAGGCGACCGGGGAGGATGCCTGCCCGTTCAATGCCTTGTACTGGCATTTTCTGATTCGCCATTGCCCCCTGCTTTCGGCTAACCCGCGTCTGGCGCTGGTCTATCGAAGCCTCGATGGCATGTCGGCCGAGCGCCGCGATGCCATCTGGCAGCGTGGGCAGGCACTACTGGCACGACTCGATGCAGCGCAGCCGATATGAAAAAGGGTCTTTTGCCCAGCAAGGTCTGTGTGGTGTGCGGACTACCGTTCAACTGGCGCAAGCGCTGGGCGCGTTGCTGGGCGCAGGTGCGCTACTGCTCTGAACGATGCCGCAAGTCAGCACCGCGCCGCGAGGCGCACGAGCAGGGGCAGGGTAACGGCCCATATCGGCATCAGTAGCAGGCCGGTTTGCAGTGGGCCCATGGGCAGCTCAACATTGGCCAGCCTCGCTCCGCCTACATAGGCCAGAGGGCCGCCAAGAGCACCCAGCAGCGCACCCCACCGCCAGTGCCTGCCCGCCCATGCCAGGCTGTGACGCATGCCGCTGGCCAGCACCAGCCACAGCAGCGCGAGCCACAGCGGCAGTGGCCAGGTGTCGAAGCCGAACACGCCCAGCGCGCCCAGCACGCTATCCAGTACCCACCCGACCGGCGTTACGCGCAACAGCGCCATTAGATCTGCGTGGAGATCCGGGCACAGGCTCAGGTGTATGGCCAGGCCGGCAATCACCAGCACCGCGAGCAGCGGGGTTCCGGCGCCAAGTACGCAGAGCCACCAGCCAGCCTGTAACCACAGGGCATTGGCGACCAGCTGGCGACGGCTCATCAGGCACTGCCAGGCAAGGGTGCACGCCGTGCCTGGGGCGCTGCCCAGAGCAGATGCGCGACACCGATGGTGCGCTCCTCGAAACCGCCTTTGCAGTAACACAGGTAGAACTCCCACAGGCGCTGGAACATCTCGTCATAGCCCAGCTCAGTCAATGCCGTGCGTGCCTGGCGCAGGTTTTCTCGCCAATGCTGCAGGGTGCGGGCATAGTCCTGGCCGAAATCTTCCATGTGCAGGAGGTTGAGGGCGGTGTGCCGGCTGGCAGTTTCCAGCAACACGCTCAACGAAGGCAGGGCGCCGCCGGGGAAGATGTAGCGCTGGATGAAATCGACCGACCGCCGCGCCTGCGCATAGCGCTGGTCGCGGATCGTGATTGCCTGCAACAGCATCAGGCCGTCGGGCTTGAGTAAAGAGGCACACTGGCGGAAATACACCGGCAGGTAACGATGTCCGACGGCTTCGATCATCTCGATCGAGACCAGTTTGTCGAAGCTGCCCTGAAGATCGCGGTAGTCTTCGCGAAGCACCTTCACGCGCTGCTCCAGCCCCAAGGCCTGAACGCGCTGCAGGGTGTGACTGTACTGCGCTTCGGAGAGCGTCGTTGTGGTGACCCTGCAGCCATATCGGGTGGCGGCATGGATCGCCAGGCTGCCCCAACCGCAACCGATCTCCAGCAGGTGGTCGTCAGGGCATAGTTCCAGCTTCTGGCAGATACGCTCCAGCTTGTGCAACTGGGCTTGCTCAAGCGTCTGCCCAGGGTGTTCGAATTGAGCTGCCGAATACATCATGGTGGGGTCTAGCAGCCGCTCGAACAGGGCATTGCCCAGATCGTAGTGCGCCAGAATATTGCGGCGGGCACCGCGCCTGCTGTTGCGGTTGAGTTTGTGCTGCAACCGCAGGGCCGGGCGGCCGAAGCGGGCCAGGCCGCCCTCGAGTGCGTCAAGTACCTCAAGGTTTGCGACGAACAGGCGAGTCACCAGCGCCAGATCGGGGCTTCGCCAATAGCCGTGGATGTAGGCTTCGCCAGCACCGATCGAGCCATTGCCGGCTATCAGGCTCCAGGTGATGTCATCAAGGATCTCCACTTCGGCCTGCAATGGGCTGTCGGCGTCACCGAAGCTCCATTGCTGCCCATGGCTGAGCAGGCGCAGGTGGCCATGGCGCAGCCTGCCCAGACGGGTGAGCACGGCGTTTCGTGCCAGGCCACCGAACAATGGCCCGAGGCCGGCGAACTTGCTAACGCTCAGGGTGGGGTTCGACATCATCAGGGTCCTCGCAGCAATGGCCGAGCGCCAGGTCACTCTGGCTGGGCGTGTGGTCATGGATGGGCGTGCGTTTGAACAACAGGCGCAGTGCCTGCCAGTAGATGGCCAGGACGGTGCGCAGGCTCATCCATGGGAAGGCCAGTACGTATCGGTGCACGGCGGCTTTATCCAGCGGCTGGCGCTGCAGGGCCAGGTCGGCCTCGAACACCTTGCGATCCGCTTGCCAGTTCTCCATGTGGATGCGTACATGTTCAGCGTCCAGGGTGAAGCGCAAGCGATAGTCCATGTGCAGTGGCATGAATGGCGACACATGGAAGGCCTTGGCGACGGTGAAGGGCCTGGCAAGGTTTTCTTGCACCGGCAGCACGTAATGAAAGCGCTCGTGCCATGGCGTGTTTCGCACCTCCAGCAGGATCGCCGTCAGCCGCCCGTCGCGGTCATGGCAGAAATAGAAGCTCACCGGGTTGAACGACAGCCCCCAGCAACGCAATTGCGTGAGCAGGTGCACCGGCCCTCCGGGCATGTCTCCCGTCGCCTTCTGCACCAGCAAGCGTGCAGCCTGGGCTAGCGTCTCGCCCTGGCGGGTCCGAGCTGGCAGGTAATCTGCCTGGCGCCAGCTCAGCGGCGCCAGGCGCCAGCGCCACAGCCAGCGTGACAGGCCTGTCAGCCAGGCCTGCTCGTCCAGGTCCAGGTAGAACATGCCGATCCTGTAGCGGAACGCGTGGGGCCGCGGCGTCAGGCGCCGGTGGCTGACCCATCCCGTGCAAAGGCTGCTGTTCACAGGTGCTCTCCGAAATGCGCGGCCACTTTCAGCGCACTGACTACGCCATCTTCGTGAAAGCCGTTGCCCCAGTAGGCGCCGCAGAAGTAACTGTTGAGATGACCCTGCAGCTGCGCCTGGCGTGCCTGCGCGGCGCACGCCGCAAGGCTGTATTGCGGATGGTCGTACCGGATGCGGGCGATGACCTGTGCCGGATCCACCAGTGCGGTCTGGTTCAGGCTCACGCAGAAAGTCACCGGCGCCTGGATACCTTGCAGAATGTTCATGTTGTAGGTCAGCGCGGCAGGGGCCTGCGGTGGCCCGCCGAGACGGTAGTTCCAGCTGGCCCATGCACGTTTGCGGCGGGGTAGCAGACGGGTATCGGTGTGCAGTACCACATCATTGCTGGCATAGCCGATGGCGCCGAGCACTTCCCGTTCCTGCACGCTTGGCGCTTCCAGCAGCGCCAGGGCCTGGTCGCTATGGCAGGCGAACACCACATTGTCGAAACGCTCGGTACCGGCAGCGCTCATCAGGGTGACGCCACCTTCGTCGCGGCGGACCCGGTAAACCTTGCAGTTGAGGCGGATGCGCCCGGCAAACGGCCGGCACAGCGGACCGACATAGCTGCGCGAGCCCCCTTCGACCACACGCCACTGTGGGCGTTGGTTGACCGACAACAAGCCGTGGTTGCGACAGAACCGCACAAAGAACGCGAGTGGGAAGCCGAGCATGTCCGCGCGGGACATCGACCAGATCGCCGACCCCATCGGTACGATGTAATGATCGATGAAGCGCTGCCCATACCGCTGCGCCTGGAGGTAGGCGCCGAGGGTAGCGTTGGTATCGATACGCTGGTTATCCAGGTCGGCGAGCGCCTGACGATTGAAACGCAGAATATCCCGTAGCATCCCCCAGAAGCCCGGTGACAGCAGGTTGCGGCGCTGGGCAAACAGGGTGTTCAGGTCGTGCCCGTTGTATTCCAGGCCGGTGAGCGGATCATGCACCGAGAAACTCATTTCGGTCGGCCGTGAGGCCACCTTCAAGTGCTCGAGCAAGCGGATGAAGTGCGGATAGGTCCAGTCATTGAAGACAATGAAGCCGGTATCTATCGCATGGCGTTCACCTTGCCAGATCACGTCGAGGGTATGCGTGTGGCCCCCGATCCATTGCCCGGCTTCGAAAACCGTAACCTCATGCCTGCGTGACAGCAGGTGAGCGCAGGACAGCCCTGCGATGCCGCTGCCAATGATTGCTATACGCATGGATCATCTTCCTGTTCATGACGGGCGAGGCGTTGCCCAAGCGCCAGGCGCAGGCGTGCGGGCAGTGCGCCAAGCAGGCGCAACACCAGGGTGAAGAACCAGGGGAAGTTGATTTCCAGCGGGCGCTCGGGAAGGCGTCTGGCAATATGGCTGGCTGCGCGCTGCGCCGACCATAGCTGCGGCATGGGAAAGTCGTTGCGCCGGGTCAATGGCGTGTCCACAAAGCCTGGGCTGACGAGGGTGACGGCGATGCCTTCGCGGGCCAGGTCGATGCGCTGCGATTCCACCAGATAGCGCACGGCTGCCTTGGACGCGCCATAGGCGCCGGCGCGGGGCAAGGCCAGCCAGGTCACCGAACTGCCCATCACCACCAGGTGAGGGTGCTGACCGGCGCGAAGCAGGGGCAAGGCCGCCGCCAGGCAGTAGCTGACAGCAAGGAAATTGGTACGCAGCACGCGCTCGACCAGGGCAGGGTCGAAACGGCCCGGTTCCAGGTATTCGCAGGTGCCTGCATTGAGGATCACCTGGTCCAGCGCCCCCCAGGCCTGCTCGATACGGGTTGCCATCCCGGCTACCTGTACAGGGTCGTCAAGGTCGCCAGTGGCCAGCAGCACCTGCCCGGGGAAGCGTTCAGCCAATGGCGCGAGACGATCCGCATGGCGTGCGCCCAAGGCAACGTGGTGGCCTTGTTCCAGCAGGCAACGCGCAAGTGCGGCTCCGATACCGCTGCTTGCGCCAGTCAGCCAGCAGCGGCTCATGCCATCCGGCCTTTGAGCCATCGAATCGCACCGCCCATCACCGGAACATGTTCGTACAGCAAGGCCGCAGCGTCGAAATAGTCCTGGTGAAAATGCACCCGGTCATGCCATTGCAGGTAACTGCATCCCTGCAAGCTGATCTGCTGACCACGGGACAGGCGTGGATGGCGGAACTGCAGGGTCCAACGCAGGTAACCTTGACCAGGCGTCACCTCGTCGATGCTGGAGAAGTGATAGCGAATATCGTGAGCGTTGGCGTACTGCTGCGCCAGGTATGCCTGCAGAGCCCGAAGCCCTTGGATCTGATGCAATGGATCCCGAAAAGTCACATCGTCGCTGTACAGCTTTTCAAGGGTGTCGAGGTTGCCCCCGTCGAGTCTGGTGAAGTGCTCGGCGAATTGCTGCAGATACGCTGACATGCTGGGCTCCAGGGAATCCTGTACAAAAATGGCTTGCTGTACAGGTATAGCTGAAGTCTAAGCGTAAATCTATACAAGTCAACGATCTTGTACAGGTTTGCTCAGCGCTCCGCCTGGCCCAGTTGCCGACGCAATTCAGCTACCTCGGCCTCTAGCTCGCGCAGCTTTTCCTCGGCGAAAACCTGCGCTGTGACGTCGCGCTGGATGCCTATGTAGTACGTCAACTGATCCGCCTCGTTGTGCACGGGCGTGATGGATAATTCGTTCCAGAACAGGCTCCCGTCCTTGCGGTAATTGCGAAGTACCTGGCAGCACGGGAGGCCTCCACGGATTGCCTCGCGGATGTTGGCGAGGGCCGCCTGGTCATGATCTTTACCCTGAAGAAAACGGCAGTCCTGATACAGGATTTCGTCGGCGCGATAGCCGGTCAGGCGTTCGAAGGCAGGGTTGACGTAGATAAGGATGCTGTCGTCGCCTTCTTGCTCTGCGACGACGATGCCATCGTTGGAATGCTCGACCATCAGTTGCAGGAGTTTCGCGTTGATCATGGGGCCCACCTACAGGCATTTCGTATACGAAGTGCGCAGCCTGGCCTGCGTGCAGAAGGCCTCGGCGCCGTTTGTTGCATGATGAACCAAGGAGGCTCGCCGCAGAAGGTGCATATGGGTTTAGAATGTGCCACCCCCCAGATAAACCCCCATCATGACTGACGCCACCCCAGCCGATTTGCTACCCATGCGCGATGTGGTCAGCCTGACCGGCATCAATCCGGTGACCTTGCGGGCCTGGGAGCGGCGCCATGGACTGATAAGCCCGCAGCGCACCGAGGGCGGCCATCGCCTGTACACGGCGCGGGATGTCCAGCGCATACGCGACATCTTGCACTGGACCGGCAATGGCGTGCCCATCAGCAAGGTAGGCGACATTCTCGCCGGTCAGCCAGATGCGCCGGTGCGCCAGCGCTCCGGCTTCGACGACTGGCGCGCCGCCGTGGAGCGCGCAACCAGGGCATTCGATACACAAGCGCTGGAAGCCATCCATGGGCAGTTGTTCACCATCCTGCCGAAGGCCACCGTGCTGTGTGAGGTGCTGATGCCGGTCTGGCATGGCCTGGCTTCAGGCCTTGAGCCAGGGCAGCGTAGTCAATGGCTGTTCCTTGACATGTTCTTGCGCGCCCGCCTGCTGCTGCGCCTGCAGATGAACCAGGCCGATGCGCCGCACGTGCTGCTGGTGGGCACCGAGGGGCAAGCCGAACTGCAGGTATTGTGCGCCGGGCTGTTGTTGAGCAACGAGCAGCAACGCGTCGAAGTACTCGGGTGCGGGCAGCCGCTGGAAGAAATCCCCATGCTGTGTGCGGCCATGCAGCCAGCAGCACTGGTGATCAAGGTCCAGGTGCCGGTGGACGCTGCCTTGGCCAGGCGCCTGCGATCGCTGCAAATGCAGATCGCTTGCCCGCTGGCCTTGATTGGCGAGGGGCTGGCCGATTCGCCAACAGCCTGGCAAGGCCTGCCGTTGTGTCTGCTGGACGAGCAACGCGCTGACGCCGCAAGCACGCTCAATGCGTTGCTCAAGGGTGCACTGGACCTCTGACCGGGGCCTGCGGTATTGATCCCTACCTGCTCCTGTGGGTTAGGCCAGAAGTCTTGCCTCTGGACGTAACCCGGTCCTGGGTCTGAATCATCGCGCCCTGCGCGCCGGCCCAAAGCGCCTGCCAAGCCCTTCCAAGGCAGTGTTTCTGGCTGTTTGCCAGCTTCTGATAATCGCCTCCGACATCCCGTCCCCGTTTCGGAGCGCGCCATGTACAACAATAAGAACCTGTCCTCACGTTTGCTGACGGCTGTTACCGTCAGCCTGTCGACCCTTTGCCTGAGCAGCCTCGCCCAGGCCGAGATCATGCTGTACGACAAGGACCAGACGACGTTTTCCACCGACGGCTACATCAACGCCTTCTACGTCAACAGCGATGTTGATCGGCAGGGCGAGCAGTTCGATCGCCGCCAGTCCCGGGTGAAGATGGGCTTTCTGCCCAACTACCTGGGCTTCAACATGGGCAAGCAGGTGGATGACCTGAAGCTCGGAGCGCGTGCCTCGTTCTGGGTGACCATCAACGACAGCGAAACCAACGGCACCGATACCGCCATCGACGTGCGCCAGTTCTACGGTACCGTGGCCAACCCAGAGTGGGGCGAGGTGCTGATCGGCAAGGACTTCGGGCTGTTCGCCCGTTCCAACATTCTGCTCGACGAGCTGCTGGCCGGTTATGGCCAGGTCAGTGACACCCTGGGGCTGGTGGATGGCGGCGGGGTGTCGTTCGGCAACATCGGTAGTGGCTACCCGTACCCGTTCCCCACCTCGCAGATCACCTACCGCACCCCAGTGATGGACGGCCTGCGGGTAGCGGTGGGCATCATGGACCCGGTAGACACCAACGACAGCAGCCCGACCGGCAAGGCCTACCAGGAGAACCCGCGTACCGAGAGCGAGATCACCTACCAGTTCGACCTGGGTGGGGCGCAGATCTACAGCTGGCTCAACGGCAGCTATCAGACCTCCGACAACACCGACCCGGCGGTGCAGTCGGTCACCTCCAAAGGTGTCGGCTACGGTGTGCAGGCGAAGATGGGTGGGCTGTCGCTGACCGGTTCGGGGTTCCAGGCCAAGGGCATCAACCCGTTCTTCACCAATAACGCTGGCGAACCGACCTTGCGCAATGTCGACAGCGATGGCTACCTGCTGCAGGGCTCCTACAAGGTCGGCAAGAACCGCGTGGCGCTGTCCTATGGCAAGACCAAGGACGATGGCAACGGCGCGGTGGGCAGTGGTGCGGATTACGAAACCCGCGGCGTGGCGCTGTTCCATGACGTCAACGACAACCTCAAGCTGGTTGCCGAGTACAACCAGTTCTCCATCGATGGGCATGAAACCAGTGACCAGAACGAAGACACCGATACCTTTGCGGTGGGGGCGGTGTTGACCTGGTAGTGACCTTGCCTCCAGCCACGGTGTGCGCATCGCACCGTGGTCGTGGGCTGCTGCGCAGCCCATCGCCGGCAAGCCAGCTCCCACAGGTACTGCACATGGCTTGAAGTCGATGCGGTCGAGGTGGGAACTGGCTTGCCGGCGATGGGCCGCAAGGCGGCCCCGGATGGTGGTTTTTACACCCATCGAACCGCCCACCCGCTACCCAAGTAGCATTCGTCCTCGATGATCGCCTTCGTACACTCATCACTCAGCCACCCGCGCCGGAGACCACGATGCAACAGGCTCACAACGACGGGGTGGTCAGCGCCATGTCCCAGGCCACCGACGCCCGGCAGGCAGCCCAGGAGCTGGCGGCGCAGTTGCTGCACCCGCACCTGGGCTTCGTGCTGTTCTTCTGCTCTGCCGAATACGACCTGCAGGCCCTGGGCGAGGCCCTGGAGCAGGGTTTTGGTGGTATCCGCCTGGTCGGCTGCACCAGCGCCGGCGAAATCACCCCGCAGGGCTATGGCCGTAATTGCATAACGGCAGTCGGGTTCGATCATCGGCACTTTTCCATCGCCACCGAGCTGATCGATGAAATGGAGCGCTTCAGCCTGATCGACGCCCAGCAGATGGTCGAGCGCCTGGTCGGCACCTGCCGCAGCAATACCCTGGCGCCGATCAAGGGCCACAGCTTTGCCCTGACCCTGCTCGATGGCTTGTCCAGCCGCGAGGAGATGGTGCTCGCCGCCCTAAGTGCGGCCCTGGGTGACATCCCGCATTTCGGCGGTTCGGCCGGCGATGACAACTACCTGACCCGCACCCACGTGTATTACGGCGGCGCGTTCCGCCACGGCGCGGCGGTGGTGGTGCTGGTCAATACCTGGCTCGACTTCGAAGTGTTTACCACCCACCACATCCTGCCGCGCCAGGAAAAGCTGGTGGTCACCAGCGCCGACAGTGCCCAGCGCCGGGTCATCGAGCTGAATGCCGAGCCTGCTGCCGAGGAATACGCCAGGCACATCGGCGTGCCGGTGGCCGAGCTCGATCATCGGGTCTTCGCCGCTCATCCACTGGCTGTGCGCATCCATGACCAGTATTACGTGCGGGCGATCCAGCAAGTGCACCCGGACCTGAGCCTGAGTTTCTACTGCGCGGTGGAAAACGGCATCGTGCTTACCGCCATGACTCCAGGCCCGCTGTTGCCCAACCTGCACCAGTTGTTCGACGGCTTGCAGCAGCGCCTCGGCCCGCTGCTGCTGACCATCGGCTGCGATTGCTTCCTGCGGCGGCTGGAGCTGGAAGCCCGGCACGGCCTGGAGCCGATCGGCGCGTTTCTGCGCGAGCAGCGGGTGATCGGTTTCAACACCTACGGAGAACAGTTCAATGGCATGCACATCAACCAGACCTTTACCGGGGTCGCCATTGCCCGCAACCGGCCTCCTGTCGGTCGCTGAACTGCAGGCTGAGGTCGCCCGGCTGCAGCACCATAACCACAAGCTGCAGCGTATCAACGGCGCGCTGATCGAGCGTATCGAGTCTGGCGTGACGCGGGGCAACGACCCTTATGCCGCGTTCCAGCATTCGGTGGTGCTGGCCGAGCAGGTGCGCGAGCGTACCGAAGCGCTGAACCAGGCGATGGCCGAGCTCAAGGCCGTCAACCACCTCCTCAGCGAGGCGCGGCAGCGGGCCGAGACCGCCCACCAGCACCAGATTCGCCTGATCACCGACCATGTGCCGGCGCTGATCGCCTACCTGAATGCCGACCTGGTCTACGAATTTACCAACAAGGTCTATGAAGAATGGTACTGCTGGCCCCGCGGCGTGATGCTGGGCCAGAGCCTGCGCGAGGCCCACAGCGAGCAGCATTACCAGCGCCTGGAGGCCTACGTGGCGCGGGCGCTGGCAGGGGAGAGCGTAACCTTCGAGTTCGCCGAAACCAATATCAAGGGCCAGGAACGTTACATGCTGCGCTCCTACGTGCCGAACCGCCTGGCCAACGGTGAAGTGGTGGGCATCTTCGTGTTGATCCGCGACATCACCGAACGGCGTAATACCGCACAGGCGTTGCACCAGGCCTATCAGCACCTGGAGCAGCGGGTACGCGAGCGCACCGCCGAGCTGACCAGCCTCAACGAGCAGTTGCTGCGCGAAATCGAGGAGCGCAGCCGGGTGGAATCGCGCCTGCGCGAGGCCAAGCGCGAGGCCGAGCAGGCCAACCTGTCGAAAACCAAGTTTCTTGCCGCCGTCAGCCATGACCTGCTGCAACCGCTGAATGCGGCGCGGCTGTTCACCAGTGCCTTGCTCGAGCACCGCGAGCCGCAGAACAGTGCTCACCTGGTGCGTAATGTGAGCAACTCCCTGGCGGATGTGGAGAACCTGCTAGGTACGCTGGTGGACATTTCCAAGCTTGATGCCGGTGTGATCAAGGCGGATGTCGCCCCGTTCGCCCTGCACGAACTGATGGACAACCTCGCTGCCGAATACGCCCAGGTGGCGCGCAGCGAAGGGCTGGAGCTGCATTTCGTGGGTTGCTCTGCCGTGGTGCGCAGTGACATCCAGCTGCTGGCGCGGATCCTGCGCAACCTGCTCACCAATGCCATTCGCTACACCCCCAGCGGCCGCGTGGTGCTGGGTTGTCGACGCCTGCGTGGCGGTCTGCGGATCGAAGTATGGGACAGCGGAATTGGTATTGCCGAGGAGCACCTGGAAGAAATGTTCCAGGAGTTCAGGCGCGGCGATGTGCAGCGCCCGGACCAGGACCGTGGGTTGGGCCTGGGCCTGGCGATCGTGGAAAAGATCGCAGGCATCCTCGGCCACCGGATTCGGGTGCGCTCGTGGCTTGGCAAAGGCTCGGTATTCGCGGTGGAGGTGCCGCTGAGTGCCACCGCGCCCAAGGCCCAGCCGAGCCAGGCGATCAGCGAGCCGATGCTCGAACGGCTGCGCGGGGCGCGGGTATGGGTGCTGGATAACGATGCGGCGATTTGCGCCGGCATGCGCACCCTGCTGGAGGGGTGGGGCTGCCAAGTAGTCACCGCGCTGTCGGAGGAGGACCTGGCGCGCCAGGTGGACAACTACCATGCCGAGGCCGACCTGCTGATCGCCGACTACCACCTGGACAACGACTGCAATGGTGTCGATGCCGTGGCGCGGATCAATGCCCGCCGCGCCCAGCCCTTGCCGGCGATGATGATCACCGCCAACTACAGCAACGAGCTCAAGCAACAGATCCGCGAGCTGGGCCACACCTTGATGCACAAGCCAGTGCGGCCGATGAGGCTGAAGGCGGCGATGAGCCATTTGCTGGGCAGCAGTGTGTCATAGCCGCCGGCCTCTTCGCGGGCTTGCCCGCTCCCACAGGATTCCCGCAGGTTTCAGTGTTGCGCAATACCTGTGGGAGCGGGCAAGCCCGCGAAGAGGCCGGAACAGGTCAACGCCGCAGGTAATCAGCGAAATCGATATCACCGGCACTGAGAATGGCCTGCACCCGGTTGTGCACGTTGAGTTTGCGCAGGATCGCCGAAACGTGGGCCTTCACTGTGGTCTCGGCGATATCCAGGGTGTAGGCGATCTGTTTGTTCGATTCGCCTTTGGTCATGCGTTCGAGCACCAGCAGCTGCTTGCGGGTCAGGGCCTGGAGCATCTCTGGCGGGAAGCTCGGGGCATCGTTCAGGCGCCGGCTGCTGCTGCTTTTCTGGGCGCGGATGATGTCGGGCGGCAGGTAGACATTGCCGTTGAGGATCTGCTCGATCGCTTCGATCATCTGCGAGCGTGGCGAGGACTTGGTGATGAAACCCACCGCGCCATAAGTGATGGCCTGTAGCACGATCTGCTTCTCCTGCTCGGCCGAGACGATCACTACCGGCGTGGTCGGTGCCTCGTTGCGCAGGGTGATCAGGCCATTGAGGCCATGCATGCCGGGCATGTTCAGGTCGAGCAGGATAAGGTCGAGGTCATCGTGCTCGTGGGTCAGCGCCAGGGCGCTGTCCAGGTCGGCAGTTTCGATGATTTCGCTGCCCTGGAAGCCATCGCTGATAACGTTGTGGATGGCTTCGCGAAACAGGGGGTGATCGTCGGCAATCAGAATTTTGTACATGGCCTTTTCACCTCGTTTTTATTGGATGGAGCGGGGCACGCGTTCGCAGGCGATGAATTCAGGGGAAGGGTTCTGGCTGCGCCGGCTGCAGTGGCAGGTTGGCCTGCTGCCAGGCGTCCAGGCCGTCGCGGTACCAATACAGACTCTTATAGCCCAGGGCTTTGGCGCGTTTTACCGCGTTCCAGCTTAACCAGCAATCGGAGCGGCAGTAAAAGACCAGCGGTTGCTCCATGCGCCCGGCGGTGACTTGTTGCAGGTTGCGCACGAAGTAATCGTGCCACGCCGGGCTCAGCTCGCCGTCGCCGGTGTTGGCCAGCCAGCGGCTGCCGGGGATGTTGGCGTGGGGCTCATCTTCGATGAAGCGGCCTTGCAGCCACTGGCGGCGGTAAACGTCGATCAGCACCGGCTTGGGGGTGTGCCCCAGCAGGCCTTGCAGCCTGGTGGTGTCGATGACCTGGCCGCCGTCGACCTGCTGTGGGGTCGGGCTGCGGTAGAGGGTGGTGCGATAGCCCTCGGCGGAGAACAGCGGCGTGGTGTCGGCCTGGGCGAAGCCCAGCGACAGGCTCAGGGAAAGCGCCGCCAGCAAGGGGCGTGGCAGCCGGGGCAGGGCACGTGGCATGGGGTTTATCCTTTTTGTTATAGGCCCATTACATGCCAGTGGCGGTGCATTGTGAATGCGACGATCAGACAGCAAAGGCAGTACTAAAGTATTAGAAAACCGGGCGCGCAACCCTGTGGGACAATTGGATTGCGGCCAGTCAGCGCGGCTTGCGCAGCGCCGCATGCTGGGGGTTGAAGGTAAGGATCGCCAGCAGGCTGAACAGCACGGTCAGCACCAGGCATACCACCAGCGCCAGTGGGTTGAAGCGTTCATACAAGGCAAAGCGCACCAGTTCCACGGCATGGGTGAACGGGTTGACCGCGCACAGCCAATACAGCCACTGGCTGGCTTCGCGCATTTTCCACAACGGGTATAGCGCCGAGGACAGGAAGAACAGAGGGAAAATCACGAAATTCATCACCCCGGCAAAGTTCTCCAGCTGGCGAATCGCGTTCGACAGCAACAGCCCCAGGGCGCTGAGCATCAGCGCCACCAGCAACAACGCCGGCAGCGCCAGCAACAAGCCTGCGGCCGGTGGCTGCACGCCATACAGCCAGGCGATGGCGAGGAACGCGTACACCTGCAGCAGGGAAATCAACGAGGTTGCCAGCAGCTTGCTGCCGAGCAGGAAGGGCCGCGGCAACGGGCTGGTCAGCAGCACGCGCATGCTGCCCATTTCCCGGTCATACACCATCGACAGCGAGCCCTGCATGCCGTTGAACAGCAGGATCATGCAGGCCAAGCCCGGGATGATGTACACCTCGTAGGGGATGTAGGTGTCGTAGGGTTCGATGATCGCGATACCCAAGGCCGCGCGAAAGCCGGCGGCGAACACCAGCAGCCACAGCAACGGGCGCACCAGGGCGCTGAGAAAGCGTGTGCGCTGCAGGACGAAACGTAGGCATTCGCGCAGGAGAATGCCATTGAAGCACTGCCAGTAAGCGTTCATCGGGCGTTGGCTCCTGAGGGGGCGCTGGTCAGGCGGGCAAAGGCATGGTCGAGGTCGCCGCCATGCTCCAGGCTAAGGGCATCGGCCGTGCCGCTGGCCACCAGGCGCCCTTGATGCAGGATCAGCAAGTCATCGTTGGGCTGCACTTCGTCAAGCAGATGCGTGGTCCACAGCACACTCAGGCGCTGCTCGCGGCACAGCAGCCGCAGGTGCTGGTTGAGCGCCAGGCGGCTGGCCGGGTCAAGGCCGACGCTGGCCTCGTCGAGCAACAGCAAGCGCGGCTCGTGCAGCAGCGCGCGGGCAATCTCCACCCGGCGCCGATGGCCGATGTTCAGCGCCCGGACCGGCTCACGTCGGCGTTCATCGAGGCCCTGGCGGGCCAGCTCGGCATCGACCCGAATACTGCCCTGGCGCCGCGACAGGCCATGCAGCGAGGCGTGGTAGCGCAGGTTCTGCTCCACGCTCAGGTCCAGGTCCAGGGTGCTTTGCTGGAACACCACGCCCAGCTGGTGCAAGGCCGCACTCGCTGCGTTGCGCAGCGAGCAGCCGCACACGCGGATGTCGCCGTGCTGCAGGTCGTACAGCCGGGTAAGCAGGGCGATCAAGGTCGACTTGCCGGCACCGTTGGGGCCCAGCAAGGCGGCGAAGCGCCCCGGCACCAGGCTGAAGCTGACCTGCCTGAGCGCCTCGCGCTGGCCGTAGGCAAAGCTCACGTCACTGACTTCGAGGGTATTCATGGCGTCACCACCACGCCCCAGGGGTAGCGGCCAACCTTCACCGACTTGAGCACCTTGAGGTTTTTGGCATCGATCACCGAAACGTCGCCGCTGACCCCGTTGGTGGCCAGCAACTGGCTCTGGTCCGGGGTGAACGCCAGTTGCCAGACGCGCCGGCCCACCAGCAGGTAGTCGAGTACTTCATAAGTCCTGGCATCGACCACAGCCACATGGTTGGCCGGGCCCAGGGCGACGAACGCGTACTTGCCATCGGCGCTGAGCTTGATGCCCACCGGCTGGACCTTGTCCGGGTGCACGCCCTTGATCTGGAAGTTCAGGGTTTTCAGTACCTGGCGGCTGGCGACATCGAGGATGGTTACCGTGCCGCCGATTTCCGCCGAAGCCCACAGCCGCGAACCGTCCTGGCTGAATTCGACGAAGCGCGGCCGCTGGTCCACCGGGGTGCTTTCGGCCAGGGTCTGGGTGCTGGTGTCGATCCAGTGCAGCATGTTGGTGGTTTCGCTGGTGTTCACCGCCCACTTGCCATCCGGGCTCACCGCCATGCCTTCGGGCTCGATGCCGACGTCGATCTGCCCGAGCACCTTGTCGGTCTGGGTATCGATCACCGTCACCAGCGCGTCGTCCTCGTTGGACACGTACAACCAGCGGTCGTTGGGGTGCAGGGCGAACTGCTCGGGGTCCTTGCCGGAGGGCAGTTCCTTGATGATCTTGCGGGTGGCCACGTCCATCACCTGAACCCGGTCCGAATCACTGGCGCAGATGTACAGCAGCCTGTTGTCGTGCGACAGCAGCAGGCCGCGCGGGCGCTGGCCCACCGGCAGGGTGCCGGTGACTTGCAGGGTCTGCATGTCGATCAGGCTGAGGCTGTTGTCCTTCTCGTTCGACACCCAGGCAGTCGCGGCCACGGCGTGCCCGCTGGCAAGGGCCAGGGCGCCCGACAGCAGGCTGGGGTAAAGCAGTGCCCGGTGAAATGGGGAGCGACGCATGGCGAAATCCTTTTTTGTTGTGGTTATCGGTTCAGGGGTAGGCGCAGGTCACTTCGGGCTTGTCGTAGCCCAGGCTATCCATTTCGTTGAACGGGTGCAGGAAGCCCTCCTGCGGCGACGTGCTGACCAGGGCCCGCGGCTGCACCAACGGGATCGGCTGGCGCAGCTCGCCGTTCCAGGGGCGGTAGCTGAGCTTGCGGCCCTTGAAACCGTCCAGCGGCAACTGCTCGCTGAGCAGCAGTTGCTGCAGGGCGCGGGGCTCGGCCTGGCGCAGTTTGCTCACCGCGCTGGCCATGCTGCGCACGGCCATCCATGCGGCGAAGTCGCGGTCGTTCATCCAGCGCCCGGCCTGGGCTTCGAAGCGCTTTTGCAATTGCGCCGCGCCGAAAGTTTCCACTGTCTTGTGCCAGCCGGTGGGGGTCAGGCCCTGAGTGCCGGCCACTGGGCGTGGGTACCAGGTCTGGTAGGGCAGGTACTCGCCGAAGTCGCCGCGCTCGTCGGCCACCAGCACCACGTCGTACTCGGCGGTTTGCGTGAACAGCGGCATATCGGCCTGGGCGCTGCGGCGCTGGTCGTTGTCGAATGTCCAGGCTTTCTCCGCCACCAGCTGCATGCCGAAGCGCTTCATGGCGCGGCGCAAGGCCGCCGCGTAGGCCCGGTCATCGTCGGTCTGGCCGACGATCAACAGCGCCCGTGGCCATTTGCGCAGCACAAGGAACTGCGCAAGGGCATCGGCCAGCATGGCGCGGCTGGGCAGGCTGTGCAGCACATTGCCCAGGCACTGGCTGCTGCGCAGGCTGTCGTCCGGGCTGCCGGCGTTGAACAGCAGGCTGTCGGGCAGGGCGGCAGACAGCGCACGCAGGCTGGCGGCTGGGGCATTTACCACGAACAGCCGCAGGCCCTGGTCATGCTGGGCCCTGGCGGCTTGCAGCAGGGCTTCGGGGCTATCGACGCTGGCGTTGGCCAGGTGGAACTCCTGCTTGAGAAAACGCCCGCTGCTGTTGCTGTCGACGATCGCCAGTTCAGCGCCCTGTAGCCCGGCATCGACGGGCTCAGGGATGATATTGGACAGCAGCGGGCCGGGATCGGGGCGATAGCCAAGGTAGCCGATGCGTACCTGCAAGGGGGCCGCGGCCTGGGCCTGTGCGGCGGGCGCCGGGCTCGCAGAAAGCGTCGCGGCCAGGGCCAGCAGGCAGGTCAGGGCAAGATGGGCAGGCTGGCGCATAAGGCAACTCCACGGCAGATGGCGCCAGCATAGGAAGCCCGTCGGGAGGGGGGAATATGCAGAAAGTAGCGCTCGGCCGGTACCAAGGTAGTAATTCACCACGCGGGCCCGGGTTTTACGATGGGCCGCAGCACCCTTGGAGGAGAACCACCCCATGCGCCTCGTCAACCTGTCGGCCCAGTGGCGGATCAACCTCGGGGTCACGTGTTGCTTCGCGATGGTGACGCTGGCCTGTGCCGCGGTACTGTTGCATCAGGCGGTGGCTGATGTGGAGAGGGAGTTGCAGTCGGCCGAGGCCGTGGTGGCGTACCTCGGCGACACCGCCGAGCGCGATCCGCAGCGCCTGCAACCACGGTTGACGCAACGCCTGCGCCATGTGCGAGTGCACTGGCTGGCGGCGGATGAAGCCGCGCGCCTGCCGCGGGAGGCCGGCCTGGATGCCTGGCTGGGCCGCCAACTGCTTGGCCAGCGCCACCACAGCAGCCGGCTGCTGGAACTGGGTGACGGCCGCCGGGTGCTGATAGCCGTGGATGCCCGGGATGAAATCGATGAAGTCCGCGACTCCCTGCAGCAGCTGGTGGTTTTGTGCGGCGTGGCGTTGTTGCTGAGCTTGTTGACCATCCGCTGGGCGGTGCGGCGGGGCATGGGCTTGCTGGACGATCTGCTGCAGGCTTTGCGCCAGGTCTCGGGCGGGCAATTGACCACGCGCCTGCGCGAGGCCGGCCTGCCGGAGGCGCGCCAGCTGGCCGGGCACTTCAACCACATGACCGCCTCCCTGGAGCAGGCCCGGGCCGACAATACCCAGCTGACCCAGGCCCTGCTGGCGGTGCAGGAGCAGGAACGCACCCACCTGGCGCAGACCCTGCACGACGACCTGGGGCAATACCTGGCGGGTATTCGCGCCCAGCTCTGCCTGCTGCGCATGGTGGCCGACCAGCCCACCCAGGTGGTGCAGACAACACGTACCCTGGAGCTCGATTGCGAACGCCTGCAGCAGGGTTTCCGCGCCTTGGTGCATGACCTGTATCCGCTGGCGTTGCAGCACATGCCGCTGGCCGAGGCCTTCGGCCTGCTGGTGAGCCAATGGCAGGCCAGCCAGGGTATCGATTGCCGCCTGCGGGTCGGTGAGCAACTGCCGGTGCTGCCTGGGGCGAGCCGTACGCATTTGTATCGCTTGCTGCAGGAGGCGTTGACCAACGTCGCCCGGCACGCCGGCGCCAGCCAGGTGCGGGTACGCCTGCAACGCAGCGCCAAGGGCTTGCGCCTGCTGGTTCGCGACAACGGTCGCGGCGCGAGCCAGCCCCAGCGCCCCGGAGTTGGCCTGCACTCGATGGCCGAGCGCGCCCGCAGCCTCGGTGGTGAGCTGCGCATCCTCAGCCGCCCGGGTGCCGGCTGGGCGCTGGCCCTGAACATTCCCATGGAGGTGTGATGAATATCGTGTTGGTCGATGACCACGCCGTGGTCCGCCAGGGCTATGCCAGCCTGCTGCGTGCGGTACTGCCGACAGTACAGGTGCGTGAGGCTGCCAGTGGCGAAGAGGCGCTGGCGCGGGTTCAGGAGCAAGTGCCCAACCTGGTGATCATGGATTTCGGCCTGCCAGGTATCAGTGGCCTGGAAACCACCCGGCGCCTGCGCCAGCGCTTGCCGCAATTACGGGTGCTGTTCTTCAGCATGCATGACGAACTGCCGTTGGTGCGCCAGGCGCTGGATGCCGGGGCCTCGGGATACCTGACCAAGAACTCGGCACCCGAAGTGCTGATCGAGGCGGTGCAGCGGGTGTTGGCGGGGCATGCCTATATCGAACAGCCCTTGGCCACCCAGCTGGCCTGCACCTCACAGCAGAATGCCAATGACCCGCGCCTGCAGCGCATGACCCAGCGTGAGCTGGAGATTTTCGTGATGCTGGCCAAGGGCACACCGGTGCGGGGGATTGCCGAGCAGCTGTGCATCAGCGCCAAGACCGTGTCCAACCACCTGACCTTGCTCAAGAGCAAGTTGCAGGTCAGTTCGCATGCCGAGTTGGTGCACCTGGGGATTGATCTGGGGGTGGTGCGGGTGGCGGGGTGAGGTTTCTTTGAAGGCCAACATATGACTGATGGATTTAGCAGTGACTCTGTGGGAGCGGGTTCACCCGCGAATGAGGCGACTCGGTATATGGCACCGGCTTCGCCGGTGTTCGCGGGTGAACCCGCTCCCACAGGGGAACAATGTGCCCAAGCACGCTTTGCTCAATTGTCCCAGGTCTCAGGGCACCCCTTGCACCCCTCCATGTTGGCCTCCTGAAAATTCCCGTAATGCTGCCGCGCCCCGCGCAGATCGGCGCGGGCCAGGTTGCTCTGGCCAAACTTGGCCTCCTGCAGGTTGGCATCGCCAAGGTCGGCCCCTTGCAGGTCAGCCTTGCTCAGCCAGGCCATTTCCAGGTCCGCCGCGCGCAGGTTGGCCTGGTGCATCTTTGCCCCTGACAACCTGGCGAACTGCAGGTAGGCCGCGCTCAGGTCGGCGTCGGCAAATTGCGCACCCTGGGCAAACAGGCCCCAGCCCTGAATGGCCACAAGCCGGCCATGGCTCAGGTCGGCCAGGCGCAGGTTGCTCTGCTGCAGGCTGGCGCGGGTCAGGTTGGCGCCTTGCAGGCTGGCCTTTTCCAGGTTGGCCAGGTCCAGCCGGGCATGGCGCAGGTCGGCATCGCGCAGGTCGGCGCCGGCCAGGTTCATCTTGCGCAGGTCCTGGTTGGCCAGGTTGGCACCGCGCAGGTCTGCCCCCGGGCACTGGCTGGCCTCGGCAATCACGCAGCCGTTGATGGTAAGAGGGGGATCGTTGCCAGCGTCGTCGGCATTCTCGGCCATGGCAGGGGACAGCACGATCAGCAAGGCAAGTGGCAGGTAGTTCATGGCGAAAGGCTCTCGATGTGAAGTCGGGTATACATGCTGGGGCCGCTTTGCGGCCCATCGCCTGCAGGAGCAGCACAAGGCAGCTCCTACAAGCGACAGGCTGCACCGCAGGTCAGCTCAGGCAGTCACCGCTGTGCAGTCTTGTTGTCCCAGCTGGGGATCTTGAATACCCAGAACGAACCGCCCTGGGCCACCGGCTTGGTCAGCTCGGCCATGTCGCCGCCCCACAGCGGTACTGCGCCGCCGTAGCCCACGGTCACGCCGATGTACTGCTCGCCGTCCTGTTCCCAGGTGATCGGCGGCGAGACGATGCCGCTGCCGGTCTGGAACTTCCACAGCTCCTTGCCCGTTTTGGCGTCGAAGGCCTTGAAGAAGCCGTCGCCGGTGCCGGTGAACACCAGGTTGCCCTTGGTCGCCAGCACGCCAGCCCACAGCGGCAGGTGTTCCTTGTGCTCCCACACCAGTTTGCCGGTGGTCGGGTCCATGGCGCGCAAGGTGCCGACGTGGTCGTCGTACATGCGCTTGATGCGGAAGCCCATGCCCAGGTAGGCCGAGCCCTTCTTGTAGTTCACTTCCTCGGTCCAGTATTCCTCCTTCCACTGGTTGCCGGGGATGTAGAACAGGCCGGTGTCCTGGCTGTAGGCCATGGGGTTCCAGTTTTTGCCGCCCAGGAACGGTGGCGAGACTTCCACCGGTTTGCCCTTGGTTTCACCTGGCAGCGGCTTGGGCGGGCGTTGACCGGGGTTCTCCACCGGGCGACCGGTCTTGAGGTCGATGTGGCTGGCCCAGGTGATGTTGTCGACGAAGGGGAAGGCGTTCTGCAGTTTGCCGTTGCTGCGGTCCACCACATAGAAGAATCCGTTGCGGTCGGCGTGGCCGGTGGCCTTGACCACTTTGCCGTCCTTGCCCTTGTAGTCGAACAGCACCAGCTCGTTGTTGCCGGAGAAATCCCAGGCGTCGTTGGGCGTATGCTGGTAGAACCATTTCACCTCACCGGTGCTCGGGTCGACGCCGACCTGCCCAGAGGTGTACAGGCTGTCGAAGTCCTGCGGGTTGCCGTCCTTCGAGGTGCGCGCCCAGGTGTTCCAGGGGCCGGGGTTGCCAGCGCCGACAATGATGGTGTTGCTCTCGGGGTCGAAGCTGGCGCTTTGCCAAGGCGCACCGCCGCCGTGGCTCCAGGCTTCGACCTTGCCGGTTTCGGTGGTGGGGTCGTCCGGCCAGGACGGCGCCTTGACGTCACCGGTCGGGGTGCTGTCCTTGCCGTTCAGGCGGCCCATGTGGCCTTCGACGAAGGGCCGCATCCACACCTCTTCGCCGGTGTCCGGGTCGCGGGCGAACAGCTGGCCGACCACGCCGAATTCATCGCCGGAGCTGCCGTGGATCAGCAGTACCTTGCCGCTGGTCTTGTCCTTGATCAGCACTGGCGCGCCGGTCATGGTGTAGCCGGCGGCGTGGTCACCGAACTTCTTGTTCCACACCACTTTGCCGGTGCGCTTGTCGAGGGCGATGACCCGCGCGTCCAGGGTGCCGAAGTAGATCTTGTCACCGTAGATCGCCGCGCCGCGGTTGACCACATCGCAGCAGGGGCGAATGTTGTCCGGCAGCCGGTGGTTGTAGGTCCACAGGCGCTTGCCAGTCTTGGCATCGAGGGCGAACACCCGCGAATAGGAGCCGGTGACGTAGACCACGCCGTCGCTGACGATGGCCTGGGATTCCTGGCCGCGCTGTTTCTCGTCCCCAAAGGAGTAGGACCACGCCGGGGTCAGCTTGAACACGTTCTGGTCGTTGACCTGGGCCAGCGGGCTCCAGCGCTGGGCGTTGGTACCCATGCCGTATTGCAGCACGTCCTGGGTGGTCAGGTGGTCGTTGGCGATGTCTTCCCAGGTCACGTTCTTGCTGGCAGGTGCCGGGGCGGTGGCCGCAGTGGCCATGCTGCCGAGGGCCAGGCTACCGGCCAGCAGCAGGGCCCGCACGCTGAGGGCCAGAGGGGAAGGGGCGGGTAGCGTTCTTGTTGTCATGGTTGCAGTTCCCAGTGGAGGTTTTGGCCTGCACAGGGTGGGACGGGGCGGGCGTAGCCGGATACGGAAAAATTCCCGCCCTTGCCGGGAATAGTTCCCGCAGGGCACCTCATTTGGCCCTTCGCCACAAGCCCTACTACCAAGGGAGTAAGGCGCGGCCACCAAAGCAGCATTCGGCCGCCTGCGGGCTGTTTCTAAGATGGCGGCACGGCCTCTGTGGTTGAGGCCTGCGTGCAATCGTGAGGGCATAAAAATGACAACAAAACGCAACGTCTTGCTGGCTGCCGGGCTGCTTGCCAGTGCAGTGCTGACTGGCACGGCCTGGGCACATGGCAATGTGGTGCCGCAGGCCGTGGAAACCCAGGGCCTGACCCCGATCAAGGACGCCGGCGTTACCCTGGACGCCGATGGCTGGGCGGCGGTCAACCCGTACCGCACCTCTCCCGAGCACGACAAGGCCGTGGAAATCGGTGCCTCCGCCTACAACCAGAACTGCGCCGCCTGCCATGGCCTGGAGGCCAAGTCCGGCGGTATCGCCCCGGATTTGCGCATGCTCGATGCCGGCGAGGCGGGGGATGAATGGTTCGTCGAACGGGTACGCCATGGCGCCGTTCGCGACGGCCGGGTGTACATGCCGAAAATGGCCGACTACCTGAGCCAGGAAGCCCTGTGGGCGGTGCGTACCTACCTGGACAG
This sequence comes from Pseudomonas sp. B19(2017), assembly GCF_002113165.1. Taxonomy (NCBI): domain Bacteria; kingdom Pseudomonadati; phylum Pseudomonadota; class Gammaproteobacteria; order Pseudomonadales; family Pseudomonadaceae; genus Pseudomonas; species Pseudomonas sp. B19(2017). Next base: position 174,648 of record NZ_NEJR01000002.1, on the reverse strand, counting down.
CGTGCACGTCGAGGAGTGACGGCCATGCGTCTGTTGGCGGTGCTGTTGAGCGGCCTGCTGTTGTGTTGCGCAGCGGCGCAGGCACAGGTGCGCAGCTACGACGCGATCATCGCTGCCGGTGAGCTGAAGGTGGCGGTGTACAAGGACTTTGCGCCCTATAGCTTCCAGGACCACGGCCAGCCACGCGGTGTCGATGTCGAGCTGGCGCAGGCACTGGCGGCGGCGTTGGGGGTGCGCTTGCAGCTGATCTGGGCGCCGCCGGGAGAAAAGCTCGACGACGATCTGCGCGACTACATCTGGCGCGGCAGCCCGCTGCGCCACCAGCAACTGGCCGACCTGATGATGCGGGTGCCATACGACCATGCCTATGCGCAGCGACGCAACGAGGTAGGCGAGCTGGAAAACGCCCAGGTGGTCATGTTCGGCCCTTATCAGGAGGAGCGCTGGCAGGTCGCCTATGATCGCCGCCGCCTGCCCTCGGTGGCCAGTGTCGCGGTGTTCCGGCAGCACCCGATCGGGGTCGAGGTGGACAGCGTGCCGTCGTTCTACCTGACGTCAGTGTTCAACGGCATGCTGGGTGCAAAAACCCATCATTACCCCAATGTGCAGCAGGCCTTCGATGCCATGCAGGCCGGCCAGGTCGACGCGGTGATGGCGATGCGCGGCGAGGTTGACTGGCAGCTGCACCGCACCGCCGACCCGCAACTGGCCCTGGCGGAAAACGCCTACCCGAACCTGGGCAAGCAGGCCTGGGAGATCGGCATGGCGGTGCATGAAAGCAACCGGCAACTGGCCTATGCGGTGGAGGAGGCGCTTGAGGCGTTGATTCGCGATGGGCGGATGAAAGCGATTTATGCCCACTACGGTCTGCGCTATCAAGTCCCGGAAATGTATCAGTAGCGCATGCGTATCCCTGTGGGAGCGGGCATGCCCGCGAAGCAGGCACCGCGGAGGATGGCACGGGCTTCGCCCGTGTTTGCGGACACGCCCGCTCCCACAGGGGCGGCGCTGGCTCAATGGACAATTGTTTCATCAAGGAGTGGGCGATGAACTGGCGAGCAACGTTGCTGCTGGCCTGCTGGATGCCCTGGGCCGCACAGGCCCAGGCCAGTGAGCCAGGTAGCCAGAAGGACCCGGTGCCGTCAGTGATGTGGGACTTCTACCACAAGCAGCTGCTCGGCCAGGCCGCATTCGTGTTCGATGACCGGGTCAAGCTGCTGGCGCCACCCTTTGCCGAGGACGCCCGCCAGGTACCGCTGGAGATCGACGCCCGGGCGTTCAGCGGCGAGGTGGTGCGGATCCTCGCCTGGGCCGAACTCAACCCGCTGCCGCGCATTGTCGACTTCCAGCCTGGCGAGCGCGTGCTGCCCTGGTTGTCGATCCGTATCCGTATCGAACAGGCTACACCGCTGCGCGCTGCGGTGCTGACGCGCGACGGCCTGTGGCATGTCGGCTCGACCCTGATCGATGCCGCCGGTGGCGGTTGCACCGCACCCAGCGTGGTACGCACTCAGCCCGGCTGGGAGGAGCACCTTGGTGAAGTCCTCGGCGGGCGCTACCCGCGCGGCGACAGCAGCCGCCTGCGCCTGCAGGTGGCCCACCCGATGGACAATGGCCTGGTCAGCGGCATTCCCGAATTCTTCCTCAACCATGCCGAGCTGCAAGGCGCGGACGGCCAGCGCCTGGCCAGCCTGGAACTGTACCCGGCAGTCAGCGAAAACCCCAACCTGGGCTTCGACATTCAGGGCCCCGGGCCGACCCGGTTGGTGTTGCAGGACAACAGCGGCAACCAGTTCGAGGCGGCAGTGCCCTGAGCGTGTTGCCTGACTTCACCCCCGACCAGAGGCGCCCGTCATGCGTTGCATTCTGCTGTTGCTGCTGTGCCTGGGCTTGCCGGCCTGGGCCGACCTGGACTATCGGCTCAAGCCCCGGCAGATCGCCGAGGGCACCTGGCTGCTGGAGGGCAGCACCGACAATTTTGCCAAGGACAACGGCGGCAATATTGTCAACACCGCGTTCATCGTCACCGACAGCGGGGTGGTGGTGATCGACAGCGGGCCGTCGAAACGCTACGGGGAGGCCTTGCGCCAGGCCATTGCGGCCACCACCGCCAAGCCGGTGGTCGAGGTGCTGCTGACCCACCATCACCCCGACCACGTACTGGGCAACCAGGCCTTTGCCGATGTGCCAATCGGCGCCCTGGCCGGCACCCGCGAGCTGCTGCGCCAACAGGGCGAGGCCATGGCCGAGAACATGTACCGCCTGGTCGGTGACTGGATGCGCGGTACCGAGGTGGTACTGCCGACCCGGGTGCTGGAGCCGGGTATCCATGAGGTGGGCGGGCACCGCCTGCGGCTGCTGGCGCTGGGCGGGCATACCGGGGCCGACCTGGCAATTCTGGATGAAACCACCGGCGTGCTGTTCGCCGGCGACCTGGTGTTTTACGAGCGCGCGCTGACCACGCCCAACAGCCCGGGGCTGGAAGTTTGGCTAAAGGACCTGGACACCTTGCAGGCGCTGCCCTGGAAGCAACTGGTACCCGGTCACGGGCCGCTGGCCAGCGATACCCGGCCGTTTGCCCAGATGCGTGATTATCTGGGCTGGCTGGATGGGCTGATGCGTGACGGCGCGGCGCGTGGCGATGACATGGCCGAAATGATCCGCAGCCCGATCCCCGAGCGGTTTGCCGGTATCAGCCTGACCCGTTACGAGCTGATTCGCAGTGTCAGCCACCTGTACCCGCGTTACGAACGCCAGCAGCTGCGGCGCGTGGACAGCAAGGGCTGACAAGGCCGCTCAGGGATCGCGTCAGTGCCCAGTCCCATACCAAGGAACTAGAAAACTCCGCACTGCGGGCAATTGTTGGCAATCGGGTCGGGCCCAAGAATTCCCGACACACCGGGAAGTTTTCCCGGATACAACAAAAAAACCAAAGGTAGCCGTCATGACCCGATCCCCACGTCGTCCCGTGTTCGCCTTGAGCCTGGTGCTCAGCGCCATGCTGCTTGCCGGTGCAGCCCACGCCGCTGTCAGCAATGAAGAAATTCTCCAGGACCCGAAGAACCCGCAGCAGATCGTGACCAATGGCCTGGGCGTGCAGGGCCAGCGCTATAGCCCGCTGAACCTGCTCAATACCGACAACGTCAAGGACCTGCGGCCGGTCTGGGCGTTTTCCTTCGGGGGCGAGAAACAGCGCGGCCAGCAGGCCCAGCCGCTGGTCAAGGACGGGGTGATGTACCTGACCGGCTCCTACTCGCGGGTGTTCGCCGTGGACGCGCGTACCGGCAAGAAGCTGTGGCAATACGATGCGCGCCTGCCCGATGACATCCGCCCGTGCTGCGACGTGATCAACCGCGGTGTGGCGCTGTACGGCAACCTGGTGTTCTTCGGCACCCTCGATGCCAAGCTGGTGGCGCTGAACAAGGACACCGGCAAGGTGGTCTGGAGCAAGAAGGTGGCCGACCACAAGGAAGGCTACTCCATCAGTGCCGCGCCGATGATCGTCAACGGCAAGCTGATCACCGGTGTTGCCGGTGGCGAGTTTGGCGTGGTGGGCAAGATCCAGGCCTACAACCCGGAAAACGGCGAACTGCTGTGGATGCGCCCGACCGTGGAAGGGCACATGGGCTACGTGTACAAGGACGGCAAGGCGATCGAAAACGGCATTTCCGGCGGCGAGGCGGGCAAGACCTGGCCCGGCGACCTGTGGAAGACCGGCGGAGCGGCGCCCTGGTTGGGTGGTTACTACGACCCGGAAACCAACCTGATCCTGTTTGGCACCGGCAACCCGGCACCGTGGAACTCGCATTTGCGTCCGGGCGACAACCTGTACTCCTCGTCGCGCCTGGCCCTGAACCCCGACGATGGCACCATCAAGTGGCACTTCCAGAGCACGCCGCATGATGGCTGGGACTTCGACGGCGTCAACGAGCTGATTTCGTTCAACTACAAGGACGGCGGCAAGGAGGTCAAGGCCGCTGCCACTGCTGACCGCAACGGCTTCTTCTACGTGCTGGACCGCACCAACGGCAAGTTTATCCGCGGCTTCCCCTTCGTCGACAAGATCACCTGGGCCACCGGCCTGGACAAGGATGGTCGGCCGATCTACAACGAGGCCAGCCGGCCGGGCGCACCGGGTAGCGAGGCCAAGGGCAGCTCGGTATTCGTGGCCCCGGCGTTCCTCGGTGCCAAGAACTGGATGCCGATGGCCTACAACAAGGACACTGGCCTGTTCTACGTGCCCTCCAACGAGTGGGGCATGGACATCTGGAACGAAGGCATCGCCTACAAGAAGGGCGCGGCATTCCTCGGCGCCGGCTTCACCATCAAGCCGCTCAATGAAGACTACATCGGCGTGTTGCGCGCCATCGACCCGGTCAGCGGCAAGGAAGTCTGGCGCCACAAGAACTATGCGCCGCTGTGGGGCGGGGTACTGACTACCAAGGGCAACCTGGTGTTCACCGGCACGCCGGAAGGCTTCCTGCAGGCGTTCAACGCCAAGACTGGCGACAAGGTCTGGGAGTTCCAGACCGGCTCCGGCGTGCTCGGCTCGCCAGTAACCTGGGAAATGGACGGCGAACAGTACGTTTCGGTGGTTTCCGGCTGGGGCGGCGCGGTGCCGCTGTGGGGCGGCGAAGTGGCCAAGCGGGTCAAGGACTTCAACCAGGGCGGCATGCTCTGGACCTTCAAGCTGCCCAAGCAACTGCAAACGGCAAGCGCCAGTCGCTAAGCCGGTCACCTGCCGCTTGCTGCCAGGGACACTGCAGCAAGCGGCCTTACTACCAAATGACGAGAGCCCCGCTGCCAACGATGCATTCGCCCGGCAGGCGGGGCTTTTTACCATCGGCTCATCGCCTGTCGCCGGACAGGCATCGACCCACAGAGGCTCAGCATGATCTACGCACAACCCGGAACCCCAGGCGCCATCGTGTCCTTCAAGCCACGCTACGGCAATTTCATCAACGGCGAATTCGTGCCGCCGCTGGGCGGCCAGTACTTCACCAACAGCTCGCCGGTCAACGGCCAGCCGATTGCCGAGTTCCCGCGCTCTGGTGCCGAGGACATCGAGCGGGCCCTGGACGCCGCCCATGCCGCTGCCGAGGCCTGGGGCAAGACCTCGGTGCAGGACCGTGCGCTGGCGCTGCTGAAAATCGCCGACCGCATCGAGCAGAATCTTGAAGTACTGGCGGTTACCGAAAGCTGGGACAACGGCAAGGCCGTGCGCGAAACCCTCAACGCAGACGTGCCGCTGGCGGCGGACCACTTCCGCTACTTCGCCGGCTGCATCCGGGCCCAGGAAGGCGGCGCCGCCGAGATCAACGAAGGCACCGTGGCCTACCATATCCACGAGCCGCTGGGCGTGGTCGGGCAGATCATCCCATGGAACTTCCCGCTGCTGATGGCCGCGTGGAAACTCGCTCCGGCACTGGCCGCCGGCAACTGCGTGGTACTCAAGCCAGCGGAACAGACACCACTGTCGATCACCATTTTCGCCGAGCTGATCGCCGACCTGCTGCCGGCAGGCGTGCTGAACATCGTCCAGGGCTTTGGCCGTGAAGCCGGCGAGGCCTTGGCCACCAGCAAGCGCATCGCCAAGATCGCCTTTACCGGCTCCACCCCGGTCGGCTCGCACATCATGAAGTGCGCGGCCGAGAACATCATCCCGTCCACCGTCGAACTGGGCGGCAAGTCGCCGAACATCTTCTTCGAAGACATCATGCAGGCCGAGCCCGCGTTCATCGAAAAGGCCGCCGAAGGCCTGGTGCTGGCGTTCTTCAACCAGGGTGAAGTGTGCACCTGCCCATCGCGGGCGCTGATCCAGGAGTCGATCTACGAGCCGTTCATGGCCGAGGTGATGAAGAAGATCGCCAAAATTACCCGTGGCAACCCGCTGGACACCGAGACCATGGTCGGCGCCCAGGCCTCGGAGCAGCAATATGACAAGATCCTTTCCTACCTGCAGATAGCCCGCGAGGAGGGCGCGCAGCTGCTCACCGGTGGCGGTGCCGAGCGGCTCGACGGCGACCTGGCCAGCGGTTACTACATCCAGCCGACCCTGCTCAAGGGCAACAACAAGATGCGCGTGTTCCAGGAGGAAATCTTCGGCCCGGTGGTCGGCGTGACCACCTTCAAGGACGAAGCCGAAGCGCTGGCGATCGCCAACGACAGCGAGTTTGGCCTGGGCGCGGGGTTGTGGACCCGTGACATCAACCGTGCGTATCGCATGGGCCGTGGGATCAAGGCCGGGCGTGTGTGGACCAACTGCTACCACCTGTACCCGGCGCATGCGGCGTTCGGTGGCTACAAGAAGTCCGGGGTAGGCCGCGAGACGCACAAGATGATGCTCGATCACTACCAGCAGACCAAGAACCTGCTGGTGAGCTACGACATCAACCCGCTGGGCTTCTTCTAAACCTCTTCGCGGCCTTCGCGGGCTCGCCCGCTCCCACAGGTATTGCACTGGTCTTGAAACTTGTGCAGTCCCTGTGGGAGCGGGCGAGCCCGCGAAGAGGCCGGCACTGCACTGCCATGCACAGATCCACAGCAGCTCCGTGTTACCCCTACCAACGCACCCCGCAAACCTGTCCCAAAGTAGCATTCGGCCCCGTCGCCCCTCGTGCATTAATGCCTGTACCGGAATCGCCCGGCACAACAAGAGGACTGCCCCATGTGGACTAAACCCGCCTTTACCGACCTGCGCATCGGCTTCGAAGTGACGATGTACTTCGCCAATCGTTGATGCCTGTCCGGCCATCGTCGCGATGGCCGGTCTTCTCTCGCGCACCCGCCTGTGAACCTGATCGATCGTGAGCAAGCCCTGGCCTTGCGCAAAGGCTTTCGCCTGCGCTGGGAGCCGCACCAGGCGTGCCATGTGCTGTTGTACCCCGAGGGCATCATCGAGCTCAACGCCAGCGCCGGCTGGGTGCTCGAGTTGCTGGACGGTCAGCGCAGCGTGGCGGCGGTCATCGACCGCCTGGCACAGCGCTTTCCCGGTGTAGCGGGGCTCGACGAAGACATTCTGGCGTTCCTGGAGGTGGCCCGTGCCAAGTACTGGATCGAATGAGCCGTGCCCCCGCTTTGGTCTGGTTGCTTTCGTCACGGGATGCTTTACGCTGGCGGTTACCTTCCAGAACAATAAGAACAGGCTTTCCGATGAGCCAGAGTTTCAGCCCGCTTCGCAAGTTCGTTTCGCCCGAGATCATCTTTGGTGCCGGCTGCCGGCATAACGTTGCCAATTACGCCAAGACCTTCGGTGCGCGCAAGGTGCTGGTGGTCAGCGACCCCGGTGTGATTGCCGCCGGTTGGGTGGCGGACGTGGAGGCCAGCCTGCAGGCCCAGGGCATCGACTACTGCCTGTACAGCGCCGTATCGCCCAACCCGCGGGTGGAAGAGGTGATGCTCGGTGCCGAGATCTATCGGCAAAACCATTGTGATGTGATTGTCGCGGTTGGCGGCGGCAGCCCGATGGATTGCGGCAAGGCCATCGGCATCGTGGTCGCCCACGGGCGCAGCATCCTCGAATTCGAAGGCGTGGACATGATCCGCGTGCCCAGCCCGCCACTGATCCTGATCCCGACCACGGCCGGCACCTCGGCGGACGTGTCGCAGTTCGTGATCATTTCCAACCAGCAGGAGCGCATGAAGTTCTCCATCGTCAGCAAGGCGGTGGTGCCGGACGTGTCGCTGATCGATCCGCAAACCACCCTGAGCATGGACCCGTTCCTGTCGGCCTGCACCGGCATCGATGCGCTGGTGCATGCCATCGAAGCCTTCGTTTCCACTGGCCACGGCCCGCTGACCGACCCCCATGCGCTGGAGGCCATGCGCCTGATCAACGGCAACCTGGTGGAAATGATCGCCAACCCCAGCGATATCGCCCTGCGCGAGAAGATCATGCTGGGCAGCATGCAGGCGGGGCTGGCGTTTTCCAACGCGATCCTGGGGGCTGTCCACGCCATGTCGCACAGCCTGGGCGGGTTCCTCGACCTGCCGCACGGCTTGTGCAATGCGGTGCTGGTGGAGCACGTGGTGGCGTTCAACTACAGCTCGGCGCCGGAGCGTTTCAAGGTGATCGCCGAAGTGCTGGGCATCGACTGCCGCGGCCTCAACCACCGGCAGATCTGCGCGCGCCTGGTGGAGCACCTGATCGCGCTGAAGCATGCCATCGGTTTCCACGAAACCCTGGGCCTGCATGGGGTGCGCACGGCCGATATCCCGTTCCTGTCGCAACACGCCATGGATGACCCGTGCATCCTCACCAACCCGCGTGCGTCGAGCCAGCGTGATGTCGAGGTCGTCTATGGCGAGGCCCTCTGACGAGCAGCAGCGGGCGCTGGCCGGGCTGCTGGGGCTGGGCGACCACTCGGCGCGCAAGAGCCATTACCCGGAGCTGGCGGCGCGTCTGGACGAGCTGGAGGCCGAACGCAACCGCTATAAATGGCTGTTCGAAAACGCCGTGCACGGGATTTTCCAGGCCAGCCTGCAAGACGGCATGCGTGCCGCCAACCCGGCGTTGGCACGCATGCTTGGTTACGACAACCCGCAAGCGTTGCTGTTTCCGCTGACGGACCTTGCCGCCAACCTGTTTGTTGGCGGGGCCGAAGAGCTGCACGCCATAACCGCGACCCTCGCCCGTGAACGCAGCCTGCACGGCTACGAAACCCGCTTGCGGCGCAAGGACGGCAGCCACCTCGATGTGCTGATGAACCTGTTGCTCAAGCCCGGCCAGGAAGGGCTGGTGGAAGGCTTTGTCGCCGACATCACCGAACGCAAGCTGGCCCAGCAGCGCCTGCAGCAACTGAATGACGAACTCGAGCAACGGGTGGCCGCCCGCACCGATGAACTGCTGGAGGCCAACCGCAACCTGCAACAGCAGATCGCCGAGCGCAAGCAGATCGCCCGCGCCCTGCGCGATGCCCGCGACGCCGCGCAAACCGCCAACCGCAGCAAGGACAAGTACCTCGCTGCCGCCAGCCACGACCTGTTGCAACCGTTGAACGCCGCGCGGCTGCTGATATCGACCTTGCGCGAACGGCCACTGCCAGAAGCGGAAAAAGTGCTGGTGGAGCGTACCCACCAGGCCCTGGAGGGCGCCGAAGATCTGCTGACCGACCTGCTGGACATTTCCCGGCTCGACCAGGCGGCGGTCAAGCCGGACGTGGCGCTGTACCGCCTCGACGAACTGTTCGGGCCACTGGTCTCGGAGTTCTGCACGGTGGCCGATGCGGCAGGCCTGAAGCTGCGCGCGCGCATTGGCGACTACGCCATCAGTACCGACCTGCGGCTGATGACGCGTATCCTGCGCAACTTTCTCAGCAACGCCTGCCGTTATACCGACGAGGGCAGGATTCTGCTGGGGGCCAGGCGCCGCGGCGATCACTTGCGCCTGGAGGTGTGGGATACCGGGCGGGGCATTGCGGCGGATCGGCTGCAGGCCATTTTCCTCGAGTTCAATCAACTGGATGTTGGCCGCGCCGCCGACCGCAAGGGCGTGGGCCTGGGGCTGGCCATCGTCGAACGGATTGCCAAGATTCTCGGCTACCGGGTCGAGGTGCGCTCGTGGCCAGGGCGTGGCTCGATGTTCAGCATCGAGGTGCCGATCGGCGAAGCCATGCCGGAGCCTGTTCACCAGGCTTCGCCGCAGCCGGGCGCCGGCAACCCGTTGCCGGGCCGCCGCCTGCTGGTAGTGGACAACGAAGTGAGCATCCTCGAGAGCATGGGCGCACTGCTCGGGCAGTGGGGCTGCGAAGTGGTTACCGCGACCGACCAGGCCGGAGCCTTGCTGGCGCTGCAGGGGCGGGCACCGGAATTGATCCTGGCGGATTTTCACCTGGACCACGGCGTGGTCGGCTGCGAGGTGGTCAGGCATTTGCGCGAACATTTCGGTGTCGCCATTCCCGCGGTGATCATCACTGCTGACCGCAGCGATCAGTGCCGACGCGCCTTGAACAAACTCGGCGCGCCATTGCTGAACAAACCCGTCAAACCGGGGAAGCTTCGCGCAGTGTTGAGCCAGTTGCTGGGCTGATGCCTCAACTCCACGGCCTTGCGCGGCCCCTTGTAGGAGCGGCCTTGTGTCGCGACAGGGCCGCTCCTACAGGGGTTCGCGCAGTGCCAGGTAGCTGTTCCCGAAATGGGACTCAGTGTTGCGGATGCCAGGCCGGGAAATTCGCCAGCGGTTCAGTTCCTCGTCATCGTTCGAAAACCTGCAGATTCTGCTCGCGGATCACGCGTGCGGCCTCGTCGTAGAGGAAGGGCAGGAACATGTAGCGCTTCCCGTCGCAGACAGGCGTTGCCTCGTGCAGCAGGGAGCAGGAAAACACCACGGCCCCTCCGACGGGGGCGCTGTACAGCGCACGCCCATACTCCGGGAAGCGTAACAAGCCACCTTCGTACTCACCGGAATTGAGGAACAGCGATACAGCGAATCGTCTATGTGCGGTGCCTTTGGTGGTGTTATCCCGATGCGGGCTGAAATGCCCGCCTTCCTTGCTGCAATAACAAGCCACCAGGTAGCGCTCGATGCGCGTCACTTCGAACTGGAAAGCCTTGTGTATCTCGGGCATCAGGCGGTCCCTGATGCGCCTGGTGCAGGCCGCTTTGAGCGCTTGATCCTGAATCATGCTGTCGCGTCGCCGCTTGTGGCTGCGATCGGCAATTTCAACTGTCTTGCCCTCGCGCTCGACCATGAATCCCGACTCCTTGCCGCCCTGTTCGTCGTAGTAATCGATCAGCGCCTTGCACAGTGACGCTTCGAATACCCTGGGCACCACGATCACCGGGGCATGTGGCCCGGCGCGATGTGGCGGTGTCGGCGCGGGCAGGCGCTTGAGCAGGCGAATCAAGGACTGCACATGCTGCTCGGCTGATTCGGTGATCGGGTTGACCGCCAGGACTCGTAGTCGGGGGTCGACGACATAGGTCACGCGCGTCGTATGGCCGTTGCTGCTGGTGGCCCCGTATCGTTCGCTTACCGCGCGATCGAAATCCCAGAAATAGCGGATGCCGGGTATGTGGTCCTGCACGCGCCCCAAGGCCTCGTCTGCCGGGTCAGTCGAGATCCCGAAGAAAGACACTCGATCATCATCGAAGAGACTGCGGTTCGCCTGAATCTCTGCCAGGATCGTGCGTGTGACGGAATCATTGGCCGAACCAAAGAAACACAGCACGATGTAACGGCCGGCGACGGAGTCGAAGCAAAATTGCTCTCGGGTAGCGGTTCGACAGAAAAACCAAGGTGCGGGCGTACCGGTTTCAAGAAACTTCGAGCTCATTTCGCCCCCTTGTCGCATGATCGGCGGCATTTCAGGCAGGTTCAGTTCATTTGCCGCATGCATGGCCACGCTGCGACCGCTGGCGGAGTGGCTTTGCCTAAGGCTAGATCACCCTGGATCGCTCTGCATCGGGATGGCCGGGCATGAATCAACGAGCAGTCTCGAACTGCCTTGGTCGTTGTTCGTGGGGTGGGACACAGCGTCCCGGAATCCGTGTTCGACAACTTGGGCGAAGTAATACAGGTCGCTCGGGTCTTCCATGTTCGATCGTTCACCAGATGGAACTCTGTGACGTCTACTCAGCCGGTTTATAAGGTGACAATCACCTTTGTCTTCCGGGCAAAAGTCCAGGACTGCATCATCCTCAAAAGTTTATATTCGTGAACAGCGCACAATATTGATTTGTTCGCGGCGCTATTTCTCTTGCACCCGCAATTTCGAAGAATTCGCCTCACTTTCAAATACTGAGGCTTTCACCATGACCGCCATCAAGCACGCCCTGCTCGCGTTCGCCACCCTGGTCACCCTGTCGTCCACCCTGGCTGTTCACGCCGAGGAGTCGTCGGCATTCGTCGAGCGCAACCATTCCTTCAACGCCCACGCCTTCAGGGAATGACGCCGGTTATGGAGTTCATGAACGTGAAACTGCCCGTAACGGGCAAAAGGGCGCTGTTCGCCTTGTCGCTGGCGGCATTGCTGGTCGGCTGTGGCCCGCAGGCGCAAGAGAGTGCGCCGACGGCGCCGAGTGTGGTGGTGAGCCAACCGTTGAAGTCGACCATCAGTGACTGGGACAGCTTTACCGGCCGGTTCGAGGCTACCGATTCGGTGGAGGTACGCTCGCGCGTCAGCGGCTACCTGGAGAAGGTGGCCTTCCGGGACGGTGCGATCGTGAAGAAGGGCGATCTGCTGTTCGTCATCGACTCGCGCAGCTTCCAGGCGGCGGTGACCCAGGCCCAGGGCAAACTGGCCCAGGCCCGTTCGCAACAGGCCCTGGCCGAACAGGAGTATGCCCGCGCCAAGGTGCTGATCGATTCCAGGACCATTGCCCAGAGCCTGTACGACCAGCGCCTGCAAGCGCGCGAGGCGGCCCGCGCCGAAGTGCTCAGCGCCGAAGGCGCGCTGGCCAGCGCTCGCCTGGACCTCGAGTTCACCCGTATCACCGCGCCCATGAGCGGGCGTATCAGCCGCAAGCTGATCAGTGAAGGCAACCTGGTCAACGGCGGCAGCAACGATGCCACGCTGCTGACCACCATCGTCTCGCTCGACCCCATCGACATCTACTTCGATATCGACGAGCAAAGCTACCTGAAGTACCGCCGCCAGTCGGCCGGTAACATCGCCGGCAGCCAGGTGCGCATCGCCCTGCCAGGCGAGCTCCAGCCATCGCTGAGCGGGCGCATGGATTTCATCGATAACCGCCTGGACCCATCCACCGGCACCCTGCGCCAGCGCGCGCGGGTCAGCAACCCGGACCTGGCGTTGAGCCCGGGCCAGTTCGGCCGCGTGCAGTTTTCCGCGCGTCCGGCCTACGAGGCCTTGCTGGTGCCGGATACGGCCGTAGGCATCGATGCGACGCGCAAGGTGCTGTATGTGCTCGATGCACAGAACCACGTCGAACTGCGCCCGGTACAGCTGGGCAAGCTGCATGACGGCCTGCGTGAAGTGGTCAGCGGCCTGCAGGCCGACGACCGGGTCATCGTCGATGGCCTGCAACGGGTGCGCGCCGGCGATACCGCGATCGGTGAGCAGCGCAGCCTGCCCGGGGTGGCCGCCGTCAACCCGGCCCAGGAGGCGCCGCTATGAACCTGGGACGCACCTCGATCGACCAGCCAGTGCTGGCGATCGTCCTCTCGGTGGTGCTGATGATCGTCGGCGGCCTGGCCTACCTGGTGCTGCCGACTTCCGAGTACCCCGACATCGCGCCACCCACGGTGGTGGTCCAGGCCACCTACCCGGGGGCCTCGGCACAGACCGTCGCCGAGACCCTGGCTATCCCGCTGGAGCAGGAGGTCAACGGCGTCGAGGACATGCTCTACATGTACAGCCAGGCCACCTCCGATGGCAGCCTGAACCTGACCGTGACCTTCAAGGGCGGCACCGACGTCGACAAGGCCCAGGTACTGGTGCAGAACCGCGTCGCCCTGGCCACGCCACGCCTGCCCGAGCCGGTGCAGCGCAGCGGTGTGTCGGTGCGCAAGTCCTCGCCGACCCAGCTGTCGACCATTTTCATTTCCTCGCCCAAGGGCACCTACGACCAGCTGTACGTGTCGAACTTCGCCATTCGCACCGTGGCCGATACCCTCAAGCGCATCGACGGCGTTGGCGACATAAACCCGCTGGGCGCGCGTGAGTATTCGATGCGCATCTGGCTGGACCCGGAGCGCGTCGCCGCCTTCGACCTGACCCCGGGCGACATCATCGCCGCCGTGCGTGCGCAGAACACCCAGGTGGCCGGCGGTGTCATCGCCCAACCACCGGTGGCCTCCCAGGCGTTTCAGCCGAACCTGATCTTCGAAGGGCGGCTCAAGGAACCGGCTGACTTCGACAACATCGTGCTCAAGTCCGGCGAGGCGGGCCGCCTGGTGCGCCTGAAGGACGTGGCGCGTACCGAGATCGCCGGGCTGGCCTACGTCAACAACACCTATTACCTGCGCAACCCGGCCATCGGCCTGCAGGTGCTGCAGCGTCCGGGCGCCAACGCCCTGGCGACCATGCAGGTGGTGGAGCAGACCATGCAGCAACTGAGCAAGGACTTCCCGGAGGGCATCGAATACAGCATCGGCTACAACCCCACGGCGTTCATCGCCGACAGTATCGGTGAGCTGGGCAAGACCATCTACGAGGCGGTAATCCTCGTGGTGCTGGTGGTGCTGTTGTTCCTCCAGGGCTGGCGGCCGTCGATCATTCCGATCCTGGCCATTCCGGTGTCACTGGTGGGTACCTTCGCGGTGATGGCGCTGCTGGGTTACTCGATCAACAACCTGACCCTGTTCGGCCTGGTGCTGGCGGTAGGGATCGTGGTCGACAACGCCATCGTCGTGGTGGAGAACGTCGAGCGCCACCTGGGCGAGGGCAAGAGCCCGGTACAGGCGACCATCGTCACCATGCAGGAGATTGGCGGTGCGCTGGTGGCGATCACCCTGGTGCTCTGTGCGGTGTTCATTCCCACGGCGTTCATCCCGGGGATTTCCGGCGAATTCTTCCGCCAGTTCGGCGTGACCATCGCGGTGGCCACGGCCATTTCGCTGTTCAACTCGCTGACCCTGTCGCCGGCGCTGGCGGCGATGATCCTGCGCCGTCACGGTGGCCATGCGCCGTTGCGTGCCGGCCTGCCAGGCCTGCCGCGGCGCGCTGCCGAAGCGTTCAACCGGGGCTTTGCCCGGCTTTCCGACGGCTATGCCGGCAGCGTCCGCGGCCTGGTTGCCAGGACGCCGCTGATGCTGGCCGTATATGCCGTACTGATCGCCGCCACCGCTTACCTGCTGGTGTCCACGCCCAAGGGCTTCATCCCGGCGCAGGACCGTGGCTACCTGGTGGTGATCGTGCAACTGCCCGATGGTGCATCGCTGGAGCGTACCAACGCAATTTCCCAGCAGATCGAAGCCATCGCCCTGCAGGTACCGGGTGTGGACAGGGTGCCGACCTTCTCGGGCTTCTCGATGGTCACCGGGACCAACTCGTCCAACTCGGCGGGCCTGGCCCCGGTGTTCGAACCTTGGTCCAAGCGCAAGCTGAAGGGCCGGACATCGGATGTGATCGCGGCCGACCTGCGCGAGCGCCTGAAAGCGGTCAGCGGTGCGTCGGTGATCGTCGCCACGCCGCCGCCGGTGCAGGGGCTGGGCAGTACCGGTGGTTTCTCCCTGCGTCTGCAGGACCGTGCCGGGCTAGGCAGTGACGCGCTGGCCAAGGCCACGGCGCAGCTGATTGCCGCCGCCAACGCCACACCGGGCATGACGGGCGTGTATTCGCCGTTTTCGGCCAGCACTCCGCAGGTGTTCGTCGAGCTCGACCGTGAGCGCGCCGAGATGCTCGGCGTGCCAAGCAGCCAGATCAACCAGGCCATCGAGACCTACTTCGGCTCCACCTACATCAACGACTTCAACCTGGTCGGCCGCACGTACCGTGTCACTGCCCAGGCCGACCTGCCTTACCGGGTCACGCCAGAAGACCTGGCTCGGGTCAAGGTGCGCAACCAGGCCGGACAGATGGTCCCGCTGGCCAGCGTGACGCAGCTGCACGAGGCCCTGGGGGTAGAGCGCTTCCCGCGTTACAACCTGTTCCCGACCGCCGAGATCAACGGTGACACCTTGCCTGGCCTGGGCTCGACCTATGCCATCGAGACCATGGAACGCCTGGCCAAGGCGAATCTGCCGGCGGGCATCAGCTACCAATGGACCGACCTGAGCTACCAGCAGACCACCGCCGGCAACATGGGCCTGCTGGTCTTCCCGCTCTGTGTGGTGTTCGTCTACCTGGTGCTGGCGGCGCAGTACGGCAGCTGGAGCCTGCCGCTGGCGATCCTGCTGATCGTGCCGATGTGCCTGCTGGCCGCGGCCGGCGGCGTGCGCCTGATGGGCCAGGACATCAACATCCTCACCCAGATCGGCTTCATCGTACTGGTGGGCCTGGCGGCGAAGAACGCCATTCTCATCGTCGAAGTGGCCCGGCAGCTGGAGAAGGAAGGGCAGGGTATCGTCGAGGCGGTGGTGGAGGCCTGTCGCCTGCGTCTGCGGCCGATCCTGATGACCTCGCTGGCGTTCATCCTCGGTGTCTTGCCGCTGGTGCTGTCCGAGGGGGCCGGCTCCGAGATGCGCCTGGCGGTGGGGGCTGCGGTGTTCTTCGGGATGATCGGGGTAACCCTGTTCGGCCTGATGTTCACACCGATTTTCTATGTGCTGGTTCGCCGCCTTGCCGGCGGCGAACGGCAGGTATCGTCACAGCCCCAGGCTGTCGAACAGGACTACCAGCGATGAACATGTGTCTTCGTTTCCCCGTACTGGGTTTTACTGCGGCGCTGCTGGCTGCATGCGCCGCCCCAAGCTTGCCGCCGCCCAGCGCTGCACCTGTGCAGCATTACCTCAATGCCCGCTCCGAAGCACCGCTGGCTGTGACCGAGCAGTGGTGGCGCGGCTATCAGGATCCGCTGCTCGACCGCCTGGTGCAGCGGGCGCTGGACGATAACCTCGATCTGCAGGTTGCCCTGGCGCGCATCGATGCGGCCCGGGCCCTGAGGACAGTCAGCGCTGCGGTCGGCAGCCCGGTCCTGGACCTCGACGCCAGTGCCGCACGCCAGCGCACCTCGGCCTACCAGACCGGCTACAGCGAGGCATTGATCGATGCGCCGGTATCGCTGGGCCTGGGCGCAAGTTGGGAGCTAGACCTGTTTGGCCGCATCCGCGAAGGCGTCCGCGCGGCTGACGCGGAGGTGACGGCAAGTGAAGAGCAAGCCCGTGCAGTACGGGTTGCGCTGGTGGGCGAAGTGGTCCAGGCCTATGCCCAGGCGCGCGGCCTGGAGCAGCGCCTGGAGATCGTCCGCCAGAGTGCCCAGAGCCAGGCCGAGACCTTGCAGTTGAGCGAGCAGTTGTACGCGGCGGGCAGCAGCCCGGAAGCCGACCTGCTGCGGGCCCGCGCCCAGGCCGACCGCACGGCGGCCCGAGTGCCGGCGCTGCGCCTGGAGTGGCAGCGCACCATGCATCGGCTTTCAGTGTTGCTGGCCGTGCCCAGTGCCGAGTTGTACGGGCAGATGCATGCCAGCCCGGCGAGAGTGCGTGAGGTGGCCCTGCAGGATGCTGGCACACCTGCGGACCTGCTGCGTCGGCGTCCGGACGTGAAGGCTGCCGAGGCACGGGTGGTTGCTGCCTATGCGCGGGTTGGCGTGGCCAAGGCAGAGCTGATGCCACGTCTGAGCCTGTCGGCAGCGTTGGGTTCGTTGATCAATGGCATGAGCGCGGCCACGCTGGCCAATTCGACCTTCTGGCTGGCTGGCGTCAACGCCAGCGCGCCATTGTTCGATGGTGGCCGGCGCAAGGCGCAGGTACAGGTCCGGGATGCCGAGGCGCGGGAGGCATTGCTCAATTACCGGCGCACGGTGCTGGTGGCGGTGTCGGAGGTGGAATCGGCGCTCGCGGCGGCCCAGCGCAATGCGGAACGCCAGGTACTGCTGGCCCGTGCCAGCGAGCAGTCGACCTCGGCCTTCGAGCAGATCCGCCGTTCATGGCAGGCTGGCGAGGCGCCGTTCCTCGATGTGCTGGAGGCCCAGCGCAGCCAGCTCAGTGCCCTGGATGCCCTGGCCACGGTACGCACTGCCCAGTGGCAGAACCAGGCGGCGCTGGTCAGTGCGTTAGGCGGGTAAGCGTAATGGGGGCTGCCTGGCAGCCCCAGCGTTCACGACTCAAACCTGATCGATCGGGATGCCGTGGTTGTTCTTCCACATCAGCACCACGCCACTGGCAATCAGCGCCACGACGATCAGGTAGACATTGAACACCCAGCCAATCTGCTCCGAGTAAAGCCAGGTCGTCACGTACGAAGCGGTACCCCCGAACACCGCCACACCCAACGAAATGCACACACCGAACATCCGCGTGCGATAACGGGTAGGGACTTGCTCGGAAATCGACGCGGGCTTGCAGCCGGTGATGAAGGCCACCAGCATCAGGCCGGCAGTTTGCGCCACCATCAGGGTCCAAGGCTCGCTGGAGATCATGCCCCACAGAGGGAACAGGGTTGCCGCGATACCCAGCAGCGAAATCAGTGCACAGACCTTGCGCCCCACCTGGTCCGAGACCCAGCCGCAGACCGGCAGGAAGGCGAGGTAGATGACCTGGGCGACGCAGCTCATCATGAAGGCGTTGTGCGGGTCCATGCCCTTCACGCTCATGGCATAGATCGATGCCGACGTGACCCAGGTGTAGTAGGTCAGGGTGGCGCCTGCTTCATACAGGAACAACCGCACACCGTGTTGCAGTACCTGCCCGCGGCTCCAGCAAGTAGTGTGCTGCGTTGCGCTGCCGGTGCCAGGGCTGTGGTCGCTTTCCATCATGTTGCGGCGCAGCCACAGGGCAATTACCGCCAGCAGGCCGCCGGTGGCGAAGGGGATGCGCCAGCCCCAGTCCTGCATCTGCTCGGTACTCAGCATCGAGGTCAGCAGGGCCATGTAGAAGGTTGCCAGCAGCGAGCCGCTGCCCACCGCGAAGAACACCGTGCTCGACCACAACCCCCGGCGTTTTGGCGGGGCGATCTCGGCGATGTAGGCGTAGGACGTGGTGGTCTCTCCACCGTGGGCGAAGCCCTGGATCAAGCGCGCACAGAGCAGTAACCCGGAAGCCCAACTGCCGATCGATTCATAGGAAGGGATGAATGCGATCAGCAGGCTGGCGCCGGCCATCAGCAGCATGGTGCTGAGCAGCACGGTGCGTCGGCCGAGGCGGTCGGCGAGGATACCGAAGACGATGCCGCCCAATGGCCGCAACAGGAAACCTGCGGCGAACACCGCCAGGGTGGCGAGTAGCGCCGAGGTGGGGTTGCTCTTGTCGAACAAGGCACTGGCAATGTAGACGGAGGCAACGGTGTAAAGGGTCCAGTCGAACCACTCCAGCAGGTTGCCGACGCCGGTAGCAAGCAAGGACTTGCGACGCAGGCGTGTGGCGTCAGGCGCAGCGTGGGCAACGCTGCCTGGCAGGGTCTCGGTCATGTTGTTCATTGTAGTCTCCGAGCGAATTGGGCGGGCAGCACCCGGGCTGGCGCTGCCCGTACTGCGGGTGGGTCAGCTCGCCATGTGGGCCAGGGCCACTTCCTCGATACCGGCGGCATCGAGCTTGTAGTGCTGATACAGGTGGGTCGGCGGCGCGATCAGGCTGTATTCGTCGTAGATGCCATGGCGCTTGAGCTTGACCCCGACGCCTTCGTCAGCCAGCACCTCGGCCACCGCGGCGCCCAGGCCACCGAGCACGTTATGCTCCTCGACGGTCATCATCCGCTTGCTGCGCGCAGCGGCCTGGAGGATCGACTCGCGGTCGATCGGCTTGATCGAGGCCATGTCGATCACCCCCACCGAACGGCCTTCGGCATTGAGCTTGCGGGCCGCGGCAAGCGCCGGGTGCACGGTAATGCCACAGGCGATGATGGTCAGCTCTTCACCCTGCAAGTGCTCGGTGGCCTTGCCGAACTCGAAGGTTGTGCCGTGCTCGTAGATGATCGGGTCGCGGCCGCGGCCGATGCGGAAGTACACCGGCTTGTCATAGCTGGCCGAGGCCTTGATCGCTGCCGCCAATTGCGCGCCGTCGGAGGGCGAGACCACCGCCAGGTCGGCGATCGAGCGCATGGTGGCGATATCCTCGGTGGCATGGTGCGAGGTGCCGTAGAAGCCCAGCGAGATCCCGGTATGGTGGCCGATCAGGCGCACCGGCTGGGCCGAGTAGGCCACGTCCATGCGGATCTGTTCGCAGCACAGCAGGCCCAGGAACGAGGCGAAGGTCGCCACGAACGGCATCACCCCGCAGGTGGCCAGGCCGGCGGCAGCGGTGACCATGTTCTGCTCGGAGATGCCGAACTGGATGTAGCGGTCCGGGAACGCCGTGGCGAACTTGTTAAGGCCATTGGAATACTGCAGGTCTGCCGAGCCGGCCATCACCGGGTGGCCTTCGCGGGCCAGTTCGATCAGGGCATCGGAGAGGTAGGACAGCCCTGGGTTCATGGCATTCAGGCCACGGTATTGCCAGGAGTTGGGGGACAGGGGGGCGTTCATGTTTCAGATCTCCTTGGCTTCGATTTCAGCGATCGCGCGTTTGGCGTCTTCAGGGTCCAGGTAGCCCAGGTGCCAGCCCGGTTCGGTTTCCATATAGGAAACGCCTTTGCCCTTGACGGTCTTGGCGATGATGCACACCGGCTTGTCGCGGCTTTCGTCGGCCTTGACCTTGCGCAGAGTGGTGGCCACCGCGCGGATGTCGTGGCCGTCGATGACGTGCACCTCCCAGCCGAAAGCGCGCCATTTCTCGTCCAGTGGCTCGACGCCGATCACGTCGTCTACGCTGCCGTCGAGCTGGAAGCCGTTGCGGTCGACGATCGCGATCAACCGGTTGGCCTTGTGGTGGGCGGCACCCATGGCAGCTTCCCAGACCTGGCCTTCCTGCATTTCGCCGTCACCAAGCATGACGAACACGTCGTAGCTTTCGCCTGTGAAGCGCTGGGCCAGGCACATGCCCAGGCCGCCGGAAAGGGCGTGGCCGATGGAGCCGGAAGAGAAGTCGATGCCGGGTACCTTGCGCATATCAGGGTGATCGCCCAGAGGGCTACCCAGTCGCGTGTAGTCATCCAGCCACGCCTTGGGGAACATGCCGAGGTCGGCAAGTATCGGGAACTGGCCAACGGCGGCGTGGCCCTTGCCCATCAGGAAGCGGTCGCGCCCGGCCCAGTCCGGCTCCTCGGGGCGCAGGTTCATCACGTCGTAGTACAGCGCCGAGAACAGTTCGGCAGCGGAGAACACCGAGGTGTAGTGGCCAGTCTTGGCGATCTCGATCAGGCGGATGGTTTCCAGGCGGACGAATTTCGCCCGTTCGCGCAGGTGGGCGACGGTCTCGGCGCTGGGCACGAAATCGCTGGCTTTCCAGGCCTCGAGGGTTTTACGGGGTGTAGCCATCTCTACCTCCAAATGCAGGCATAGCAGGGTGGGTGTTGCCGGGGGAAATCAGCGGGTCAGGGATTCGAGCGCGCGCATGGCTTCGATCAGTTCACCGCTGTGTAGGGGTTGGCCGTTGCCACGCACGAAGTTGCGTGCGTGGGGGGCTTGCAGGGTGGGTTCGGCGACCTTCAGCAAGGTGGCGTCGTCGACGCACGTCACACCCAGTTCGGCCAGGTTGCAGGGCAGCCCGATGCGTCGGTAGAAGGCCAGCAACTCGGCCATGAACGCCGCTTCGCGGTCTTCAAGTACCAGTTGCACCAACAGACCATAGGCAACCTGCCAGCCATGCACCTGGTCGCGGGCACCGGGGATCTTCGACAGGCCACGGGTCATCGCGTGGGCGATGGACAGGCCGCCACTCTCGAAGCCCAGGCCGCTCATCAGCAACACGGCTTCGATCAGGCGCTCGAACGCTTCGTTGACCTGGCCGCTGCCGGCCAGCGCCAGGCCCTCTTCGGCATGGGCGCGCAGCACGCTATAGCATTCGCGGGCCAGGGTGACCCCGGCAATCGACGGGCGAGCGCCAAACATGTTCACGCCACCGGCTTTGAGGCACTGCTCGGCTTCGAACTTCTTGGTCAGTGCGTCGGCGATGCCGGCCAGCAGGAAGGGGCGCGGGGCCTGGGCTATCAGGCGGGTGTCGACCAGGACATAGCGTGGGCTGCTGAGCAGGTGGCCGACTTCGCTGAGTTGGTGATGCTCGTCGTAGACCACGAAGTTTTTCGAAGTAGGCGCATCGTTGGAGGCGACCGTGGGCATGCTCACCAGCGCCGCACCACACGTGTGGGCCAGCGCCTTGCCGGCATCGATCGATTTGCCGCCACCGACCGCCAGAACCACGTCGAAGTCAAAGCGCGCGGCCGATTGGCGCAGGCCGGCGATGCCCTTGGCAGTGATTTCGCCATCGAAGGTGATGTAGTGCAGTTGCACGTCGGCGCGGGCGCAGGTGGCGTCGAGGCGCTCCTTGACCAGGCCGATCACGAAGCTGTCGATGACCACGACGGCTCGGCGGCCGCAATGGGCCAGGTACTGGCCTGCCTCGTCAAGAACACCGGGGCCTTGCACATAGCGCCCGGGTGAGCCGAATACCAGATTCATACGGCACCTCTTTATGACTGCTTGTTGTTGTTATGCGAGACCTCAGGGGTCTGCGTCAGTTGTGATGCATCATATATCATGCGTTATGGCCGTCAAGCTTCTTCGGGGGCAGTGGTAGCCATCTGTCTGCCGAATGGGATATCAGGCGATGGAATAGCCGCCATCGATGGCCAGCGTGGTGCCGGTGATATAGCGGGCGCCGTCAGACGCCAGGAAGGCGATGGCATTGGCCACGTCCTCAGGTTTACCCCAGGCGTTCATCGGGATGCGTGACAGAATGCCGGCCGAGCGGGTCGGGTCTTCGTAGGCTTGGCGCGACAGCTGGGTGAGGATCCAGCCCGGGGCCACGGCATTGGCGCGCACACCGTCGGCGGCCCAGGCCACCGCCTGGCAACGGGTCAGCTCGCTGATCGCGGCCTTGCTCGAGGCGTAGGCGGGGGTCTTGGCCGAGCCGAAGATGCCCCACATCGAAGCGAAGTTGATCACCGCGCCGCGCGCCACTTTCAGGCCCGGCAAGGCGGCATTGCTGATGCGCAGGACGGCGGTCAGGTTGACGTCGAGCACGCGGTTGAAACCGTCGATTTGCCATTCCCGGTTGTGGTCGATCACGCCGGCGGCATTGACCAGGGCATCGACGCGTTCGAAGCGGCTGAAGAAGCCATTGACCTCGGCATCGCTGGTCACGTCCAGCACCTGATAGTGGATGCCTTCGACCCGTGCCTCAGGTTCGCCCAGGCCCAGGGTGTGCACCTGATAGCCATCGGCAAGCAGGCGCTGCGCGGTTGCCAGGCCGATGCCCGAGCCGCCGCCGGTGATGATTGCAATCTTGCTCATGGGTGTAGCTCCTTTCGGGATGTGTACATGGGTGGGGCCTGACCCAGGCGCCCCGCGAACAGGCCGACAAAGGCACAGGGCGCGTCAGCGACCGGGCGCTGCGCCAAACAGGAAATCGGCCAGCAGCTCGAGCTGCCCGGTGAGCATGTGCACGCCCTTGTGGATGGGGCAGCCACGGGCCTGGGCCGCCTCGAGCAACGGGGTGACATCAGGATTCATCACCACCTCGCCCACCAGCGTGACCGGCTGCAAGGTATCGGCCGCCAGCGGCAGCGGATCGTCTGCCTTCAGGCCCAATGCGGTGGCGTTGATCACCACATCGAAGCCGCGTGCATCGGCCGCACCCGCAGCGATATCTCGACCAGGCATCAGTGTGCGCAACTGCGCGGCGAGTGCTTCGGCCTTGGCCAGCGAACGGTTGGCGATTACCAGCCGGGTGATTGGCTCACTGAGCAGGGCATGGGCGATACCGGTGGCGGCACCACCGGCGCCGAGCAGTAGCACACGTCGGCCGGCCAGGTCATGGCCCTGGTTCTTCAGGCCACGTACGTAGCCTTCGCCATCGAACATGCGCCCGACGAAGCGGCCATCGGGCAGACGACGCGCGACGTTGCACACCTTGAGCATTTCGGCGGTGCCCAGCAGCTCGTCGCACAGGTGGGCCACCTCGATCTTGTGGGGCACGGTCACGATCACCCCGGCGAGGTTTTCGATACCACGCAGCCCAGCCCAGGCCGAGGCCAGGTTGTCGGGCGAAACCTCCCAGGGCACCAGCACACCGTCATGCCCCAGGCGTTCAAGAAGCGGGTTGAACAAGGACGGTGTTCGCAGGTGCTTGGCTGGGTAGGTGAGATGTACCACCACCCGGGTAGTGCCGGTGACAGGCATGGCTGTTTCCTTGAAAGCTGGCGTGGAAAGGCAGAGCGCGGGCCAGCGCCGCGTTCGTTATTAGATTCATAAATGCATCATATATCATTAGTCAATCCCCATCCGTGCCGCAAAAGTCTTTTGCATGAAAGTCAAAAGACTTGATCTTGCGAGTTGAAAATCAAACATGATATATCATGCCTCCAGTCGGCTGCGGCCGCTGAACGTCCTGATATCAAAAACAACAAGGCCTTCTACGAAAGGCGAGGATGACCTCATGCACGGAATGCTTCATGCATTGCCTGCCCTGCGTGACGGGAGGTGCGAATGACCCAGATATTCGCCGCGCCCGGTCGCTACATTCAGGGCTACAAGGAACTTGAACGCCTTTACCGGCATATCGCCTGGTTTGGCCAGCGCTTCCTGATCATCACCAGCCAGGGCCGTCTGGATAGCCTGCAGCAGACCCTGGCCATCAGCTTCGACAGCCCTGAACATGCCCTGCATTACGCCGTATTCGAAGGCGAAGTCACCCGAGCCGAGGTGCAGCGGCTGTGTGCGTTGCGCGAGCGACTGGGCTGTGACGGGGTGGTCGGAGTGGGTGGTGGCAAGGTGCTCGACGCCGCCAAGGCGGTTGCCCAGCAGGGGCGGCTGCCGCTGTGCATCGTGCCCACGGTGGTCTCCAACGATGCCCCCACCAGCGCCTTGTCGGTGCTCTACCACCCGGACGGAGCCTTCGACGATGTGCTGTTCCACGAGCGCAGCCCGGACGTGGTGGTGGTGGATACCTGGATCATCGCCCAGGCACCGGTGC
The DNA here is from genome assembly GCF_002113165.1 of Pseudomonas sp. B19(2017). Classification (NCBI taxonomy): domain Bacteria; kingdom Pseudomonadati; phylum Pseudomonadota; class Gammaproteobacteria; order Pseudomonadales; family Pseudomonadaceae; genus Pseudomonas; species Pseudomonas sp. B19(2017). The sequence continues at coordinate 150,083 of NZ_NEJR01000002.1, read as the reverse complement.
GCCTGTTGGTTGCTGGCATCGGCGATGCTCTGGCGACCTACTACGAGGCACGCACCTGCGTGCAGGGCGACCACGACAACTTTCTTGGTATGGCCGGCGGTGGCCTGCAATCGAGCGCGGGCGGCGGCAAGCCGACCCTCACCTCGATGGCCATCGCCCATCTGTGCCACCAGGTGTTGCAGGCCGATGCGGTGCAAGCCGTGCGGGCCTGTGCGCAGCAGCAGGTGACCAAGGCGCTGAACCGGGTGATCGAGGCCAACGCACTGATGAGCGGCATCGGTTTCGAGAGCAACGGAGTGGCCACCGCTCATGCCGTGTATTGCGGCTTCAGTGAGCTGGGTCCACGGGCCACGGCCTACCACGGCGAATACGTGGCTTTCGGCACCCTGGTGATGCTGGTGCTCGAGGGCGCGCCGGCCAGCGAGCTGGATGGCCTGCTGCGACTGTGCCTGGCGGTTGGCCTGCCGGTGTGTTTCGCCGACCTGGGCCTGGCGGACCTCAGCGAGCAGGAGCTGCAACGGGTGGTGCAGGTGGCGGCCTCGCCGCAGCAGACCAGCCGCGTCGAGCCCTTCGACGTCACTGAGTGGGAGATGCGCGCGGCACTGCTTGCCGCCAGCGACCTGGGGGAGTTCTACAAGAACGGCGGATCGGTTCTGGCGCGTTCGGCCAGCCCGCGTCTGCCATCAGTCATTCGCCACGAGCAGAGGTAAGTAGATGAAAGCGTTTCAGGCAAGCCTGCCGGTCAAACTGGACTTCGAGGTAGGTGCAATCCGCCGCATGGGCGAAAAGGTCGCGCCGTTCGGCAACAAGGTGCTGTTGATGGTCGACCCGTTCCTTGAAGGCAGCGAGCTGGTCGCCAAGGTGCTCGGCAGTTTCGCCGAGCGTGGCATCACTGTCCTCGAGTTCTACGACATCGTGCCCAACCCGCGCCATACCACCATTGACCGCGCAGTGGCACTGGTGCGTGACAGCGGCTGCCAGGCTGTGGTGGCGATCGGTGGCGGCAGCGCCATCGACTCGGCAAAGGCCGTGGCGTTCGTCGCTGTACATGGCGGCCGCTGTTGGGACTACACCGAGCGTCTCGGTGAGCCGGTGACGAGGCCGCAGTCCCGTGGTCTGCCGCTGCTGGTGGTGCCGACCACCTCTGGGACCGGGACCGAGGCGACACCATTCGCGGTGATCAACAATCCTGAGCTGGGCCTCAAGTGTGCCATTGTCAACCCGCACATCTACCCGGATGTGGCGTTGATCGACCCGCAAATCCTGGTTTCCAAGCCGCCACGGCTGACGGCGCTGACTGCCGTGGATACTTTCTGCCACGCACTGGAAGCATTCATCAGCATCCATGCCACACCCTGGGTGGAAATGGTCGCGCTGGAGTCGATCCGCCTGTTTGCCGCCAATGCCCTGCGCTGCGTGGAGCATGGGGACGACCTGGAGGCGAGGGCGCGCATGGCCTTTGCGTCGACCCTCGGTGGCATGGCCATTGCCGGCGCCGGGGTCACCGTATCCCATGCGCTGGGCCAGCCATTGGGCGCCATGACCGATGCGCCCCATGGCGGCACGGTGGCAGCCAGCACGCCGCAGGTGATCCGCTGGACCCTGCCGGTGGCCGAGGACAAGTTCGCCCGGGTGGCCGAGATCCTCGACCCGGGCACTCATACCTTGCCGCCAAGCGAGCGCGCCGCGCGCCTGCCTGAGATCGTCAGCGCCCACTTCACCCGACTGGGCGTACGGGACACGTTCGGCAGCTATGGCCTCAAACCCGAGCAGGTCGATGAGTTCGCTCAGGTGGTGTGGACCAGCTTCAACCAGGACCTGGCCTGCCACCCCAAACCCGTTCGTGACCAGCATGAGGTGGCCGAAATCGTCCGCCAATGCCTGTAGTTGGCGTCACCCAGCCCTGGCCGCCTTGCGCGCTGCCAGGGCAGTGACACCAGGCGCCCTCGTTGCACGCTCGCAAAGCTGAACAAAAACCACAAGAAAACAGTTTCGGGAACAGATCGCAATGACAAGAACCACCTTGATCGGGGTCGGGTTGCTGGGCGTGTGCGCCTTGCAGCAGGCCCAGGCCGACAACTACTCACCCGGCAATTTCCTGTTCGGTGACTGGCAGGGGCAGCGCACTCGTCTGCATGAGCAGGGAGTGGACCTGCAGTTCACCTATGTCAATGAACTGGCCTACAACACCCAGGGAGGGGCGCAGCACAAGGGCACCTACAGCGACCAGCTGATGGCCGACGCCCGCTTCGACCTGCAGCGCCTGTTGGGGTGGCAGGGGGCCGCGTTTCGCATCACCTTCACCAACCGCAACGGTGAAAGCCTGACCCGCGAAGCCGACACAGGCACCTTGTTGGCCGCCCAGGAAATCTACGGTTATGGCAGTGTCACCCGGCTGGTGCAGTTCTATTACCAGCAGGCACTGCTCGATGAGCGTTTGCTGTTCAAGATCGGCCGGCTGCCCATGAGTGGCGATGTATTTCCGTTTTCCTGCACGTTCCAGAACCTGACCTTCTGCGGCACGGTGCCTGGCTACATCACCCCCAACTGGTTCACCTGGCCGGTCAGCCAATGGGGCGCGAGCCTGGCGGCGCAGTTGGCCGATGACTGGTGGCTGAACACCTCGGTGTACCAGGTAAACCCGCACTTTACCGAGAACAGCCAAGGGTTGAACTTCGGCGGCCCCTCGGGCACCACCGGTTACCTGGCGGTTGGCGAACTGGCCTGGAAGCCGGTGCTTGGTGGCCTGCCTGGCAGCTACCGGGTTGGCGTGTGGCGCAATACTGGCGACTTTGATGACCTGTACCAGGACATCGATGGGCAACCCATCGGCTTGACCGGCGCGGCACCCGCGCAGCACGACCAGGCCAGCGGCTATTACGCCATGGCCGAACAGCAGGTCTACCGCAACCCCGACAATGCTGCGCGTGGCCTGACGCTTTTCACCAACTTCATCCAGTCCGACCGGGACGTTTCCAGTGTCGAGCGGCTCTGGCACCTGGGCGCGTTCATTCGTGGGCCTCTGGCCCAGCGCCCGCAGGACGAGATCGGGCTGGCGTTGGGCCGCCTGGAGGTCAACCCGCGTTCGGCGCGGCGTGTGCAGCAGGCCAGCGGCCTGCCCCGGCGAGCCGATGTCGAGTACCCGGTCGAACTCTATTACGGGTTGCAACTGACACCGGCACTGACCCTGCGCCCCAACCTGCAGTACGTACGCAACCCCGGCGGCTTCGAGCATGACCGCAGTGTCGTGATCTGGGGCCTGAAGACCGAAATCAGCTTCTAGTGCAGTGCCGGCGTCAGGCCGACGTCTCGCTGTTTTTATGATGCATCATGTATCCAATGGAGAATCCCCATGAGCCTTGCCAGTTTCATTGACCTCACCACCGTGCAGCAGCGTGCCAGCGAGCTCCAGTTGCTCGGCCAGGCCTTCATCGACGGCCGCTTTGTCGATGCCTTGAGTGGCGAGACCTTTGCCAATATTTCGCCGCGCGACGGGCGCGTGCTCAACCAGGTTGCCTCGTGCCAGGCCGAGGATGTAGAGATGGCCGTGAAGGCCGCGCGGCGTGCCTTCGACAGTGGTGTGTGGTCGCAGCGCACACCGAAGGAGCGCAAGCGCGTCATGCTGCGCTTCGCTGCCTTGTTCGAGCAGCACATGGAAGAGTTGGCGTTACTGGAAACCCTCGACATGGGCAAGCCCATCAGCGAGAGCGCCGGGTTCGATGTGCACGCGGTGCTCGATTGCCTGCAGTGGTACGCCGAAAGCTGCGACAAGCTGTATGACGAAGTCGCACCGTCGGGGCCCTCGGCCCTGGGCTTGGTGACCCGCGAAGCGATCGGCGTGGTGGCGGCGGTCACCCCCTGGAACTTCCCGATGCTGATGGCCATGTGGAAGGTCGCACCCGCCCTGGCCATGGGCAACTCGGTGGTCCTCAAGCCCGCCGAGCAATCACCCCTGACTGCCCTGCGCATTGCCCAGTTGGCCGCCGAAGCCGGTATCCCGGCCGGTGTGTTCAACGTGTTGCCGGGCTTTGGCCCCACCGCGGGCAAGGCGTTGGGCCTGCACATGGACGTTGATAGCCTGGTGTTCACCGGCTCCGGCGAGGTCGGCAAGCTGTTCCTGCAGTACGCGGGGCAGTCGAACATGAAGCGGGTGTGGCTGGAGTGCGGCGGGAAGACCCCGAACATCATTCTCGATGACTGCCGTGACCTGGAGAAGGCCGCGACCACTGCGGCCCGCTCGATGTTCTTCAACCAGGGCGAAGTCTGCGTGGCGCCTTCGCGGCTGATTGTCGAAGCTGGCATCCGCGCCGAGTTCGTTGCCGAGGTGCTGAAGGTGGCACGCACCATCGCCGTCGGTGACCCACTGGACCCAACCACCCAGCTTGGCGCCATCGTCGATGCCAGCCAGCTGCAAAGGGTGTTGGGCTATATCGACAAAGGCGTGCAGGAGGGCGCACAGCTGATCCTCGGTGGTGAACGGGTCAAGCAAGGCCTGGGCGCCGAGGGCTTCTACATCCCGCCGACCATTTTCGACAACGTCAGTAACGACATGACCATCGCCCGAGAGGAGATCTTCGGCCCGGTACTTTCAGTCATCACCGCCCGTGACCACCTCGATGCCCTGCGCATCGCCAACGATACCCCGTATGGCCTGGCCGCAAGCCTGTGGACCCGCGACCTCTCGCGGGCCCACCAGATGGCCCGTGGCCTGCGTGCGGGCAGCGTGTGGGTCAACTGCTTCGATGGGGGCGACATCAGCATGCCGTTCGGTGGCTTCAAGCAGTCCGGCAACGGCCGCGACCGCTCGTTGCATGCCCTGGACAAGTACTCGGAGCTCAAGTCCACGTGGATCGAGTTGTGACCTTTTGCCTGGCAACCCTGGAGAAAAACAATATGAAAAGCACAGTTGCCCGTACCCTGGCCGCCTTCGGCCTTGCCACGCTGCTCGCCGGGCCGGCCGCCGCCGAGGCGCGCCACCCGCTGTACCAGCTGATACCCAACACGGCGTTGTCCGGCCTGGTGGACCCGCAAATGGCCGATCGTACCGGCATCGACAAGGGTTTGCCCTTGAAGCAGAAGGGGGAACGGTTACGCATTGGCTGGACCGAAATCACCCTGGGCAACCCCTGGTTCGTCTCGATGATCGACGACGCGCGCAGCCTGGCCGAGCGTTACGGCTATGACATGCAGGTGCAGGTGGCCGACGGCGATGTGGCCCGCCAGAGCGCCCAGGTCGACAACTTCATCACCATGGGGGTGGATGTGATCGTTATCGACCCTACCGACATCCTCGGTTCCGTTGCCGATGTCGAGCGGGCGGTGGCGGCCGGGATCCCGGTAATCACCGTCGGCACTGCGCCCGACGCGCGTGCACCGGTGATCACCACCAGCACCGGTAACCCCTACGGCAGTGGTGTCGAGGCCGGGCGCTATGTGGTCGAGCACACTGACCCGGGCAGCGAGATCAACGCTGCCATGGTCATCGGTGTAATGGGCAACTCGACCTCCGAGAGCCGCCTGAACGGCATGATCTCGGGGATCGTCCAGGCCCGTGCCGAGCAGCGCAAACTCGGCCTGTCGAAGGAGGATGCGCTGCTCAAGGGTTTCGAGCTGTTCCAGCAGGTCAAAGCCAAGGGCAGTTTCAGCTGGCCTGAAGGGGGTTTCAACGTGCTGGCCTGGGGCCGAGGCGAATGGACCGAGGAGGGCGGCCTGGCCGCCAGCGAGGACATCCTCAGTGCCCATGGTGAGCGCCTGAACCTGATCCTGGCGGAGAACGACTTCATCGCCATCGGCGCCATCAATGCCGTGGACAATGCCGGCAAGGCCGGGCAGGTACGGGTCGCTGCGGCAGCTGGCAGCTTCAAGGTTGCGCTGGATCTGATCAAGCAGGGCAAGCTGCTGGTCAGTGCCAGTAACAGTGGTTCGCAGACCGGCGTGGCGGCCATCGAGCTGATCCACCAGATCCTTGACGGCCGGCTGCAGGCCAACAATCTGCCGTTGGCGTCGTACTTTCCGGTGGAGCTGATAACCCCCGCCAACGTCGACCAGTTCATCGAGCTCGAACAGGGCCCTGCCACGGTCGAGCGGCTACCGGCATTCCGCTCAATCGACCAGCTCAAGGCAGCCATGCGCTGATCCGACGGTTGCGGCGCCTGCCTGGGCAACGCGCCGCTTGCAGAGGTAAGACCGATGAATGCAATACACAAGACCGCCGTCGAGCTGCGCGACATCCACAAGGCGTTTGGCGGCATCAGTGCGCTCAGTGGTGCGAGTTTCAGCGCCAACATGGGTGAAGTGCATGCGCTGATGGGTGAGAACGGCGCGGGCAAATCGACCCTGATGAAGATCCTCGCCGGGGCCTACGTGCGCGATGCTGGCGAGGTGCTGTTGCACGAGCAGCCGGTGAGTATCGGCAAACCGGGCGATGCGTTGCGACTTGGCGTATCGGTGATCTACCAGGAGTTCGCCCTGGCGCCGCACCTGTCGGTGGCGGAGAACATCTGCATCGACGACCTGGGCGCGAACAGGTGGCGGGTGCAGTGGCCGATACTACGTGACAAGGCGCGGCGAATACTCGATGAGCTGGGGTTTGCCAACATCGACGAACGCCGGGCAGTGGGCGAGTTGCCGGTGGCCCATCAACAGGCGGTGGAAATCGCCAAGGCCCTGTCGCGCAACGCCTCGGTGCTGGTGTTCGACGAACCGACCGCGGTGCTCACCACACACGAGACCGAGCAGTTGTTTCGCATCTTGGGTGAATTGCGGCGCAAGGGCGTGTGCATCATCTACGTCTCGCACCGCATGGACGAGATCTTCCGCATCTGCGACCGCGCCACGGTGCTCAAGGATGGCCGTACCGTCGGCACCCTGCCGCTGTCAGCCATCGACGAGCGCGGGCTGGTGCAGATGATGATCGGCCGTGAGCTGAGCGACCTGTTCCCGCCACGCCAGGCAAGTATCGGTGAGGCCCGCCTGCGGGTCGAGGGGCTGAGCGCCGGGCCACTGGTACGTAATGTCAGTTTCCAGGCCCACGCCGGTGAGGTGCTGGGCTTCAGCGGCCTGGTCGGCTCGGGGCGCACCGAAACCATGCGCGCGCTGTTCGGCGCAGAGCGCAGCAGCGCCGGCACTGTTCACCTGGACGGCCGCCAACTGCGCAACCGCAGCCCGCGCGAGGCGATCGGCAATGGCATCGGCCTGCTGCCCGAAGACCGCAAGCAGCAGGGCGTGCTGCTGGAGATGTCGATCCGCGTCAACGCCGCTTTGCGGCCCGGCTCGCCCTACACCAGTCGTTTCGGCTGGATCGATGGCGCCCGTGAGCGCGCCGGGGTCGAGGCGCTACGTCAGCAGTTGCGCCTGAAGACCGGCTCGATAGAGCAGGCGGTGGGTGATCTGTCGGGGGGGAATCAGCAGAAGGTGGCGCTGATGAAGTGGGTCGACGCCGGCTGCCGGGTGCTGATCCTCGACGAGCCGACCCGTGGTGTAGATGTCGGTGCCAAGACCGAGATCTACCGGGTCATCAACGAACTGGCCGAGGCCGGGGTGGCGATCATCCTGGTGTCCTCGGAAATGACCGAGCTGATCGGCATGTGCGACCGGGTGCTGGTGATGCGCGATGGTGCCATCGCCGGCGAACTTGGTGGTGATGCAATCGAAGAACAAGCAATGATCTGTCTGGCGATGGGAGTCGAACACCATGGATAACAACTTGAGCAAACTGGCCGCCACCTCGCTGCCGGGCGAGTCTGGGCAGCCGCTGGGGCGCGTTGTGCGCCGGCTGTTCCTGCAACACAACGCACTGGTGATGCTGCTGGTGCTGGTAGCCGTGGCCAGCAGCCTGTCGGCGGACTTTTTCACCTGGCAGAACCTGGGCAACCTGCTGCGGCAACTGACGCCGCTGGTACTGGTCAGCATCGGCATGCTGATCGTCATCCTCACCGCCGGTATCGACCTGTCGGTTGCCTCGGTAGCAGCAGTGGGCGGGGTGGTCGTGGCGATGAGCCTGAATCTGCTGCCGCTGGAGGGCAGCCTCGGGTTGTTGCTGGCGGTGGCCATCGCGGTGGGGGCGGGGGTATTGATGGGCCTGGTTACCGGCAGCTTCGTGGCCTATTTTCGCATGGCCCCGTTCATTTCCACGCTGGCGATGATGACCATTGCCCGTGGCCTGGCGTTCATCCTCTCCAACGGCCAGCCACAGCGGCTGGCCGACAGCCAGTCGGCTGCCGGCCTGTTGCGTGACTTCGGCCGCCAGGCCGATGGAGTGTTCGGGGTGCCTTGGCCGGTGTGGCTGGCGGTGCTGGTGATCGGCGTGTTCGCCCTGATCCTGCGCTACAACGCTTTTGGCCGGTTGATCATTGCCAGTGGCAGCAACGAGACTGCCGTGCGCCTGGCGGGGATTGCGGTGGAGCGCTACAAGCTGGCGGCCTATGCGATTTGCGGCGGGCTCAGCGCCCTTGCCGGGGTGGTCATTGCCTCGCGTTCCGGGGTCGCCACGCCCAGTGCCGGCATGGCCCTGGAACTGGATGCCATTGCCGCCTGCGTGATCGGCGGTGCGCTGTTGTCCGGCGGCAAGGGCAGTTTGTTCTACACCGTGGTCGGGGTGCTGGTGCTTGGGTTGATCGGCAACATCATGAACCTGCTCAGCGTCCCGGCGTACCCGCAACAGATCATCAAGGGCGCGATCATCGTGGTGGCGGTGCTGCTGCAGGGGGTGGGCCGACGCGACGCACGGATCTGAACCGTTCGGGCGAGATGGCGCGGCATGGGCGATGATGTATCATGCGTCTTCGCTATGTCGCCCGGCGCTTCCCGCCAGCGGTCGGCCCTGTGCTATTCAACAGACAAGAGAGAACAAGCGTGACAGTTCACAAGCCACTGGATAAAGGCAACCTGAGCGAGCGGGTCTACAGCATCATCCGTACGGCATTGATGGACGGCCAGTATCAACCGGGTGACCGCCTGCGCATCAGTGCCTTGGCCGAGGAGTTCGGGGTGTCGATCACACCGGTGCGCGAGGCGATCTTTCGCCTTGTCAGTGATCATGCGCTGGACATGAAGGCCGCCACCTCCATCTATGTGCCGGAGCTGACCGTCAGCCAACTGCGGGAAATCCAGCTGATCCGCCACTTGCTGGAGGGCGAGGCGGCAGGCATGGCGGCCGAGCGAATTTCCGCCGCCGAGCTGGGGCATCTGGAAGAGGTGCAAACGGCCTTCCAGGCGGCTGTCAGCACCGACTACAAGCAGGCTTCGCTGCTCAACCGCGAGTTCCACTTCGGTCTGATTGCCGCCGCACGCATGCCGGTGATCTTCAAGACCCTGGAGAACATGTGGGTGATGATGGGGCCGCTGCTCAGCACCTTCCATGCCGAAGTGCCCAAAGCGGAGCTGGCCAGCGCCAAGCACAAGCACTTCGAAGTACTCGAAGCCTTGCGCAAGCGCGATTCGGCAAAGGCCAAGGCAGCCCTGCAAGCGGATATTGCTTGGGGGGAGTTGATGGTGGAGTGGTTGGAGCGCAAGTCGCTGGCCCAAGGTTGATGGCGGATGCGTGATCGCCGTCAGCATCCGGCCGAACTTCGTGTCGCCCAGCGTGGCCCAGGGGATAGTGACGAACGGTCAGGCACGCTTGTGCAGGGCACATCACCTGCACAAGCGTGCCTGACCACAATGCTTCACTGCACCTCGCACGCTTCCTGCGAAGGCACACCGTAGGACACGTAATACGCCAACCCCACGAAGATCGCCCCACCCACTGCATTCCCCAGGAACACGGCCACCAGGTTCTCCACCAACTGCCCCCAGCTCAAGTAGCCGGCAAAGATCGCTGCCGGAATCAGGAACATGTTGGCTACCACGTGCTGGAAACCGATGGCGACGAACGCCATGATCGGGAACCAGATGCCGAGAATCTTGCCGCTCATTTCACGGCTGGCATACGACAGCCACACTGCCAGGCACACCAGCCAGTTGCAGCCGATTCCGGAGACGAAGGCGTGGAGGAAGTCGGCGTTGGTCTTGCTGGTCGCAGCCGCCAACATCTTGTTCAGGTAGGCCCCCTCGGTCAGGCCCAGCAGGTGGCCGAAGCACCCGGCAACGAACAGTGCACCCAACAGGTTGGCGACAGTCACCAGCAGCCAGTTGCGCGCCACGGCGCCTGGGCCGATACGCCGGGCGAACATCGCCAAGGGCAAGCTCATCATGTTGCCGGTGAGCAGTTCGCCACCGGCCAGGATCACCAGGATCAGGCCGATAGGGAATACCGCGGCGCCCAGCAGTGTGCCGAACGAGGCCCACTGTACCGGGATCATGGTGCTGACGTGGATGGCCAGGAGAAACCCCAGCGAAATGAATGCACCTGCGAGAAACCCCAGGACCAGTGTCGCATGCGTGGATAGATGGGCTTTTTTGACGCCGCTCTCGATGACGAGCTCGGTGATACGGGTGGGGCTATTGACGGACATTTCGCAAACTCGAACACAGTGACGGCGACGCAATAGGTAGGCACGCCGTGGTGGGGCTGATCAGCACGGGGACAGGCTGCGCAGCTGGCGCAAAGGTGTAACGCACAGCTTTGGGCCAGCTTCGAAGAGGGCGGCAAGCTACATGAGGCAATTTGACGCGGTCAAATCGATGGAACGGATGAGTTGATAGACCGCGTCGATGACATCCGCAGGTCTGCACCACGCGGTTGGTGCTGCCTGGCATCACCCAAGGCAAGCGGCGGTCGCAGGGCAGCCTGAAGACGACATGCGGGTCGTTGGCTGTGCCTGGCGATCAGAACAGGGCTGCTTCTGGCCTGACTGATGGCACTTCAGCCATGGCTGCTGGCAAAACGACAACTGTAAAACAGCGAAATAGAGCATTCGAAGTCGCTTGCCAAGTTTGGATCCATTCATTCGAAAAACTTTCCACTCGGTCAAATTGCAATAACTTAGCAAACTAAGTAACATTTAAAAGTGTACCGCCTGTCGGTCGTTTTACTTGAGAAATGAACGATTTGGGTGACGCTGACTCCTATTTGCCAGCAGGTGCTTTCAGTGTGAGCGCACCTCGCACCTTCCCCCCTGAACTTATGGACGTTCAACCTCATCGGCATCGCAGGGATGCTCATGGGGCTTTTTTATTCGGACCAGTGGAGCAATGCCATGCCCAACCGCGGCTCTTCGGGTGAGCCACCGTGTGTATTGAATAACGATCCTCTATTTAAACTAACGATCTGAATTTGGTCTTGCCGCTGCGATAAAACGTGTTCGCACGCCTATGGCAAGGTCATCTAGCGCTAACGCATTACGTGGAGAAAACGTCGTGGAGATTAATACAATTATTAGCCTGTTCGGGCAGAAAGAATCCATGGAGCTGGTGCGGTTGTCGGTAATTTACGTGCATTTGCTGGCCTGTTGCATCGCCATTGGCCTGGTGTTTGCCAGCGATGCCGAGATGGTCAGGAACTTGTTGAAAGGTCATAAAGGAACCGGACATGACAGTCAGCATATGGCGCGTTTGCAGAAGTCCGTGGCCAATGCCTTGATATTCTTGTGGCTCACGGGCATTGCGGTGATTGGGATTGACTACCTTGATAAAGGTATGAACTATTTTGCCAATCCAAAACTTCAAGCGAAAGTTATTATTGTCATGTTGTTGACCTTTAACGGCATGTTGTTGCACCGCTATGTTCTGCCTGCTCTGCTCAAAGCGGGCAACTTGCTTGACCTGAATTTTGGCGTGCGCATGTTCGCGCTGTTCTCCGGCGCATTGTCGGGTGTGTCCTGGCTGTATGCGGCGATGCTCGGCGTGGGCCGCCCGCTGGCCTGGAAATACTCGCTGACCGAGTTGCTGCTGGCCTATCCGGTACTGATCCTGCTCGGCTTTGCCACGATGGCTGCCCTGACCCAGTGGGCGCGCAACCGCAGCCAGGCCGAACCGGTTCCAGCGCCTGTCTGGCGGCTGGCAGGCATTCCTGTCTGATTACCTGAGCAACGCTTCGATTACGCCGCGAACCGGGCAACCTGGTTCGCGGCGAGCTCGTTTCATGCACAGCATCTGAGCGGCTCGCCTGGCGGCAGGTGGGGGTTCTGGAGGAGCAGCACAAGGCTGCTCCTACAAAGGATGCGCCAACCAGTGATATTTATTCTCGGCGCGACAGGCCGTGGCGTTGAATTTGAACGTCGCTCGATGGTGGGGCTCTTAATGCAAAGGACACCGTGAGGGCTCCATCATGAGCATTGAACGCAGTATCCCCGAGCTCGAGGCCTGGTACGCCCAGTACGACGACATCAGTTACCGCCGTGAGTCGCCGGATGCCTACCACCATGAACTGCTGCGCACTGCCGAGGCCCTGCGTGACGATGGTGCCATCGACTGGGACGACTGGCTGGCACTCAAGGCATTGGCCGATGACGCCCATGTGCGCGCCCTGGAAGATGCCGTGCAGGCCCATGTGAGCGACCCCGACGCATGAAAGCGCTGAAGATTGCCACGTTCAATATAAACGGCATTCGTAGCCGGCTACCCGCACTGCTGGCCTGGCTGGAGAGGGAAAAGCCCGACATCGCCTGCCTGCAGGAGCTCAAGGCGGCGGACCAGCAGTTTCCGCACCAGGCGCTCGAAGCGGCGGGTTATGGCAGCCTCTACCAAGGGCAGCCTGCCTGGAACGGCGTGGCCATTCTGGCGCGAGGTAGCGAACCCCTGGAAGTACGTCGGGGCCTGCCTGGCATGGAGGACGACAACCAGAGCCGTTACCTTGAAGCTGCGGTGCACGGGGTGCTGGTAGCCTGCCTGTATCTGCCGAATGGCAACCCGCAACCCGGGCCGAAATTCGATTACAAACTCCGTTGGTTCGAGTGCCTGATCGCGCATGCGGCAGGGTTGTATGGCAGCGGCCATCCCACGGTACTGGCGGGCGACTTCAATGTCGTGCCGACCGACATGGACATCTACGACACACGCTCCTGGTTGAAGGATGCACTGCTGCAGCCCGAGTCACGCGCGTGCTTTCAGCAGCTGCTGAAGCAGGGCTGGGTCGATGCCATTCGCCATCTGTATCCGGACGAACGCATCTACACCTTCTGGGATTATTTCCGCAACCACTGGGCACGCAACGCCGGGTTACGCATCGACCACCTGTTGCTCAACCCCGAACTGGCGCCTTACCTGAAGCGGGCTGGCGTCGATGCCTGGGTGCGTAACGAACCCAAGGCCAGCGACCATGCACCCACCTGGGTCGAGCTGGGCACGCGTCGTCGACGGGCGTAGCGCTGTCAGGGCCGGTGTGCGCCCGCGCTGTAGCGCAGGCACTCGTGGGCAGTCATTCGCGCGCAGGGCGATAAACCTTCAACTACCGGAACCGCTGCCGGAGCCCGAGCCACCGTTTCCGCTACCGGGACCGCCATTGCCCGTTCCACCGTGGCCGCTACCCGACCCGTTGGTGGTGCCATCCCCGCCGGTCTTGTCAGTACCATTGCTATCGGTACCGCCAGACCCTGTACCCATGGCATCCGCCGGTGTTCCTGAACCGGTCGCGCCCCCTTGGGCGTCCCTGTGCTCGCCTTCATGTGTCTGGGTGCCTGGCGCACGTTGATCGTTCATGTCGGTGGCTGCCAGGGCGACAGGTGCGCTGGCACCCAGGCACAGCGCCAACAGTAGTGAATGGGGCTTCAGGATTTTCATGGTGATACTCCTTTGCTGGTTGGCCGGCATGGGGGTTATCCCACATGGGCATTCTGCGCCCCGCGCATTGATTGCTCGGGCAGGGCAGTGACCTTGATCGCGCGTACCGGGACGGCGAACTTGGCACCGACTTTCGAGAAGCGCTCGAGCAGGTGGAAATTGATCGCTTGCTGGATGTCCATGTACAGGTTGTAGCCGGGGTCCTGGACGATATAGACGCACTCGAATTCCAGCGCCTCTTTGCCGAAGCCGCGCAGGTGGGCACGGTCGAAGCGCACCTGCTGCTGGGCTTTGATCGCTTCCTCGACGATGGCGGGCGCTTTTTTCACTGCCTCGGTTGGCGTGTCATAGGACAGGCCGAACTCGAACACGATCCGCCGTTCCTGCAGGCGCTTGTAGTTCTGGATGGTGCTGCTGATCATGCTGGCGTTGGCCATGACGATCTGCTCGCCGCCCAGGCTGCGGATACGTGTGGTTTTCAGCCCCACATGTTCCACCGTGCCGGCCAGCGGGCCGATGACGATGAAATCGCCCACCTCGAACGGTTTGTCCACGGCGATGGATAGCGAGGCGAACAGGTCGCCAAGGATGTTCTGCACGGCCAGCGCAACAGCGATACCGCCTACCCCCAGGCTGGCGACGAAGGCGGTGATGTTCACGCCCAGGTTGGAGAGCATTGCCAGCAGCACCACTGACCACAACAGCACCCGCGCCCCCCATGCCGACAGCGTGGCCAGCGCGCTGCCCTGGTTAAGGCCGTCGGTACGGTGCCGGGCGAAGTAGCGATTCAGGCCCAGGCCGATGGCACGGTTGGCCCACAACCCGATCTGCAATGCCGCGACCACGAACCACAGGCTACCGACCCGGGTCAGCCAGCGCTCGGGCAGGTCGAGCATGCTCAGGCCCACCAGCAGCGAGGCAAGGAACAACAGAAAATTGCTGGTCCCGCCGAGCACTTTGGCCAGTACCTGGCTCAACGCGCCGTCATGCTCGGACCAGCGCCTGACACGATGCAGCATGAAACTGATGGCTGCCCGCGCCACGAGGAATGTCAGCAAGGCTACGGTCAGTGCCAGCAACAGGTTGAGAACGGATATTCCGAACAGTGTGGTATCGGTGAACAAGGCGATGATGCGATCACTCATGAGACGCTTGCCTCCTTGCGCAGGAAGGGGGACTGGGGGCGGCATTGCCGGCGCAGCAGGCAACGCCGCTCGATGGTTGAGCCTCAGCCGTCGGACTGTTCCTCCGGCGGTACCTGGCCTTCAGGCCAGTCGGGTGCTTCCTGGTCCGGTTCAGGTACAGGTTCGCCAGGGTTGTGCGGTATTTCGTCCACGTAAGGGTCAGGGTCGTTGGGTTCAATCATGGTCTGGTTCCTCGTCGTTGGGCTTTCGGGTGCAGGAGCGGACGTTCAGCCCGACTCCACTGCAGTATTTTTCTTCCAGCCCCGCAGGTTCATGGCGCACAGGCAAACCTGCAGGAGAATCAGCGCCCAGGCTTGCGCTTGCCATCCCCAGATGGCCCACAACACATTGCTGGCAATGAAGCAGCAGAAACCTAGCTTGCGCCGGCCTGGGCGCCGCGAACCGATGCACCAGGCGGCAAGTACCGTCAGGGCCATGGCGGGCCATTCAAGAAAGTCGATCCAGGCCTCCATCACGCGGCACGCTGTTCGCCCTTGAGCAGTTTCTTCTGTGCTTCCATGGCCTGGCCGAGCTCATCCAGTGCCTGCTTGCCGAGCAGCTTGCGGGCGGTCGGGAACAGCTCGCTTTCTTCTTCCTCGATATGGTGCTCCAACAGTTCCTTCATGACCTTGACCCGACCGGCGAACTCGACGCTACCGGTCTCGGTTTGCAGCAGGTCCGGCAGTACCAGCGAATCGACCGTGCGGTGCTCCTCCTTGGCTTCGTAATACATCTTCGCTTCTTCCTTGCCGCCGGCCTGCTTGATGGCCGGGTACAGGATTTCTTCCTCCAGAGCGGTGTGGATGGTCACCTCCTGTTTGATGCGCTCGAGCAGCTCGGCACGCTTTTTAACCGCGCGCTCGGTGGTGGAGGAGAGTTCCTCCAGCAGCTTCTTCACCAGTTCATGGTCCTGGACCAACAATTCGATAGCGTTCATGCGGCACCTCTTTCGGGCTGTAAAAATCACGATTGCCTTCGATGGAGTAGGGCGCGTGCGCCAAGGTTCAAAGCGGATGATCAACGTACCGGTATCGCGAAAAGCCGCTCGCTCAAGGAGCCGCACAGGCTGCACCGGCCAGGCTGGGTCATTCCTGCGGGATGATCGAGATCTTGCCGTTGCGCTCGACGATGGCGAACTTGATCTGGCTGACACTTTCGATACCCTGGCTGTCCCGGGCCGATTCGAGAATGTCGTCCTCGGTCAGCCGTGCCCGCCGCATTCGGTGATGCAGAAAGCGCCCCTGATCCACGACCAGTGTCGCGTGGCCGTCGACCAGGCGGGCCAGGCGCCTGGAGTTGAGCTTGGCCAGTGACAGGCCGACATCCAGGACGATCAGCGTGGCGATCACCAGCATGGCGTTGGTGAACGAAAAGTCCTCGCCAAGCAAAGCCTGCTGGGTGGCTTCACCGATGATCAGCAGCAGGACGAAGTCGAAGGTGGTCAGGTCTGCCAGCGAGCGCCTGCCAGCCACCCGAAACAGCAGCATCAGCGCGATGTACATGCCTGCCGCACGGAGAATGGAGTCCATGGCGCGCTCCTACGGGTAGAGAAAGGTCGAGAAATGCACGACGCTGTTCGGCCCCGCCCTGACAACACCTTCGAGAGGGCCGACGTATTCGCTGCGCAGGGTCAGGTAAAGGGTGGCGATACCCTTTTTGCTGGTGCCAAGCTGGAGCAGCAGCGATCTGCCGTGGGATTGCGACACTTGCGGCTCTGGCTGCAGCGTTTCGATGCTGGCTTCGCGCAGCAAGGTCCCCCCAAGTAGCAACATCACAGGCTCCCCGGCAGTACCGCGAACCGTGATGCGCAGGTTGTCGGTGGTGCCGCTGCGGCTCAGGCGCTGATATTCCACATGCACCCGGCCGTCTTCACTCGTGAGCTGGGCGTTACTGAGCGGGCCGTTGCCGAAAACCCCGGCCAGGCCCAGCAGCACGACCAGCACCAGGGCATACCAGCCCACCCGTTCGAAACGCCAGACGCGCTGCTGCATCCGCATGTCTTCCTCGACTGGGTGGCGCCTTGAAATAAACTCCTCTTCGTCCATGCTCCAGGCCCCTCAGGCGCGCTCACCGCGCAGCCAGCGTTGGTGGTAATGGGCAATGTGCGACAACCCATAGAGTGCGCCCTGGCGGATCACCTCCGCGCGCTCGCCAAAAAAACGCTGGCTGCGGGTAAACACGGCCAAGGGCTCGCCGGCAAAGGCCCAGGCAAAGCACACGGTGCCCGGGGCGATGGCATCCTGCGGCTCAGGCCCGGCGACACCCGTGCTGGCGATGGCGACGGTGGCGTCGCTGTCTTTCAATGCGCCGAGCGCCATCTCCCAGGCTACTGCCTCACTGGTCAGGCCGTAGCGTTCGATAGTCTGTGGGCTGACGCCGAGCAGGCGTTTCTTGGCACTTGGCGAGTACACCACGTAGCCGCTTTCCAGCACTTCGCCGGTACCGGGTACTGCCGCCAACAGCGCGACCATGGCGCCAGCCGTGCAGGACTCCGCGGTGGTCAGCACCAGTTTGTTGGCCTTGAGGTAATCAAGGGCCTCGAGTACAGGGTCGATCGCCATGGTCGGTCACTCATGCGTTGTTTTGTGGTGGACGTGTTTCCTGCGGGATTGGTTCATTGCGTGAGGGCCACCCATCAATGGCGGGGAAAGCAACCTGAACTTTGTTGCGTCCGCTGGTTTCCTCTGGGTAGGAGGGGTAGCGCGAATCACGCACTGCTGCCCGTTCAGACAAAGGAGAAGCGATCGTGACCGAGCCTGTGACGTATTTCTGGATCGCTGTGGCAGCGATCATTCTGTTGCTCGATCTGTGGGCCATCGTCAGTGTTTTCCGCAGTGACAAGAGCGATGTGACGAAGGCGATGTGGGCGTTGTTGCTGTTGGTGCTGCCTGTCGTGGGCCTGGCCATCTGGGGTGTGCTCGGCCCGCGTGGAATCAAGCGCGGCACGGGGCCGTCTTCGTCGGAACATAGCAAGGGTTAGGAGGGGCTATGAAAAAAGAAACGGTGGCACCTCGCAGCGGAACCCGCGGTGAAGAGGAGCGCGACAACGATGCGCAGCGTCCCGATGGTTCCACGGGCACGTCGCATGATTCTACTGCGCAGAAAACCGCGCGTGATGAAACACAGCGCAAGCGTTGAATTGCCGGTGTCGCCGGCCACGCCACATCAGGCGGCGGGTTTGCTGGGGACGGCAATGGCCATTGTGCTTGCCTCCGGGGTTGCACCGCTTGACCGTGCAGACTGGTGGCTCGAGAACGTCTTGCCTTTAGCACTCCTGCTCACCTTGGCTGCGACCCTGCGCTACTGGCGCTTCTCGCGGCAGGCTTATCTGGCAATCGTAGTGATGCTGGCGATTCATGAGTTGGGCGCGCACTTCACCTATGCCAAGGTACCTTATGACGCTTGGCTGTATGCGCTTACCGATCACTCTCTGAATGCCTGGATGGGCTGGCACCGTAATCAGTTCGATCGCCTGGTGCACCTGAGCTACGGCCTGCTGTTCGCCTTGCCGATCAGGGAGTTGCTCCAGCGCCAAGCCATGCTGCGCGGCCTTTGGTTGGCGTTGTGCACGGTTTCTTTCGTGCTTGCCACATCGGCGTTGTACGAGCTACTGGAGTGGATAGGCGGCCAATACCTGGGCGATGACCGGGCGCAAGCCTTTCTTGCAACCCAGCAAGACCCTTGGGATGCGCAGAAGGATATGGCTTTGGCTTTGCTTGGTGCACTCGTCACGTTGATCCATGCAACGCTGGGCAAAAAGAAAGGCCTCTCCACCGCTGCAAGGGCCTTTCACAATTAACCTGAGACCGGCCAGCCTTCCCGAAGTTTCATCGAAAAAACAGTCGCTTGGAGAATTTTTTCAAGTCGGGTTATTCGTCGGATTTTTATTGTATGCCCCTGTTCAGAGCCTCAGGATCGCCTCGGTTTCCCTTTGAGGCTTTTACAAATGAAGTACTCCTCGATTCTCTTGTTGTCACTGGGTCTGCTGAGCGGCGTTGCGTCGGCTGGCGGCAATACCGAAGCCGGTATAGGTGGCGCATTGGGTGGGGTATTGGGCTCGGTAGTCGGTCAATCGATCGGCGGCAGCACTGGCTCGGCAATCGGCGCCGGCCTGGGGGGCGCGGCCGGTAGTGCGGTGGGCGCCAACAAGCACAGCCGTGGCGAGGCGGCCATTGGCGGCGCACTGGGTGCAGCGGGCGGTAACGTGGTGGGACGCAAGATGGGCGGCACCACTGGCAGCATGATCGGCGCCGCAGCCGGTGGCGGTGTGGGTGGTGCCTTGGGCAATCACATGGGCCGGGACTACGATGACGAGAGTGGGCATCGTTATCGTGATGATGACTACGATGACGATGATCGCGGCTGGCGTCGTCACCGTCATGATCGTGGCCACCACTATGGCTGGCGCAAGCACCACCGTTACGACGACTGACCCTGGCCTCAAACCCGCAACATGTGGACTGCCAGGCCAACCAGGGCGCAGGCCAGCAGCACCTGGATCACACCCCGCTTGAAGCGGAACAAGGCAACCGCTGCAGCAACCGCAATGACCGCTGAAGGCCAGTCAAATGCCCCTGCGAGACCCTTTGGCCAGAGCACATGGTAGCCGAAGAACATGGCGAGGTTCAGGATCACTCCCACCACAGCGGCGGTGATCCCTGTCAGGGGGGCGGTGAATTTCATTTCATTGTGAGTCGACTCCACCACCGGGCCACCGGCCAGGATGAAGATGAACGAAGGCAGGAAGGTGAACCAGGTGACGAGGGTTGCCGCGACCGCGCCGGCGAGGAACGGGTGTTCGGCACCGAACATTGGATGCACGTAGCCGCCAACGAAGCCGACAAAGGCAACCACCATGATCAGCGGCCCTGGCGTGGTTTCGCCCAAGGCGAGCCCATCGATCATCTGGGTTGGAGTCAGCCACCCGTAATGCCCGACAGCGCCTTGGTAGACATAGGGCAGCACGGCATATGCCCCGCCAAACGTCATCAAGGCAGCCTTGGTAAAGAACCAGCCCATTTGGGTCAGGGTAGCGTCCCAGCCAGACGACAGCGCAAGCAGCCCCATGGGCAGGGCCCACAGCGCTGCAGCGACCAGCAACAGGCGCAGAACGTGCCACCCATTGAAACGGGCATGCTCGGGAGGCGGGGTGTCGTCATCGATCAGGGCCGGGCCATAACTGTTCTTCGCGGGCCCATGCCCGCCACCGATCACGAACTTGCCGGGGGCGAAGCGGCCGCCCAGGTAACCGATGATGGCGGCTGCCAGCACGATCAGCGGGAAGGGCACGTTGAGCGCGAAGATCGCCACGAACGAGGCCCCGGCCATGGCCCACAGCCAGCCGTTCTTCAGCGCTCGCGACCCTATGCGATGGGCTGCGTGGACGACAATGGCCGTGACCGCCGGCTTGATGCCATAGAAGATCCCGGCGACCACCGGCACCTCTCCGAAGGCGATGTATACCCAGGACAAACCAATCAGGATGAACAGCGAAGGCAGCACGAACAATGCGCCGGCAATTATACCGCCCCAGCTGCGGTGCATGAGCCAGCCGATGTAGGTGGCTAGCTGCTGCGCCTCAGGGCCGGGCAACAACATGCAGTAGTTCAGCGCATGCAAGAATCGTTTTTCGCTGATCCACCTCCGCCGCTCGACCAGCTCCTGGTGCATGATCGAGATCTGCCCGGCGGGCCCACCAAAGCTGATGAAGCCGAGCTTGAGCCAGAACAGGAATGCTTCAAACAGTCCGACCGGGCGCAGAGCCACTTGCGCCGGTGGCTGTTCGCCCACTGCAGAGGTGCTGTCAACCATTATGAACTTCCTCACTCGCGAAAGCCGTCAGTAGCCCGTCGAAGATGCCGCCGGCGACGGTTGTCAGTTGATCGTCATCGTCAATGCTTGCTCTTTGGCAAGCCGATCGAGACCAGGGCAGCCAGCAGAACGAAGGCTGTGGAGATCCACAGGCAGGCTTGCAGCCCGTATGCCTGGAACACCCAGCCGGAAAGCAGCGTACCGACCAGCCGCCCTAGTGCGTTGGACATGTAATAGAAGCCCACATCCAGTGATACCCCGTCTTCCTTGGCATAACTGATGATCAGGTAGCTGTGCAGTGACGAGTTCACGGCGAACAGTACGCCGAACAGCGTCAGCCCGCCAAGCAGCACCAGCCGGGCTGACCAGCCTGCCGACAGGCCCAGGGCGATGAGCGCAGGCAGCCCGGCCAGGATGATCGCCCAGATGAAAGCCGCTCGACCATCGGGTACCTGGCCGCGCTCCTTGCCAGTAATGTGGGGGGCAAGCGACTGTACGATGCCGTAGCCGATTATCCAAGCTGCCAGAAAGCCGCCGACCAGCCAGAAGTCCCAGGCAAACGTGGTGCTCAGGTACACCGGCAATGCCACCACAAACCAGACGTCACGGGCGCCAAAGAGAAACAGCCGAGCAGCCGAGAGGATGTTGATGGCCCGACTCTTGGACAGCATGTCGCGAAACTTCGGTCTGGCCTTGGTTTTGCCCAGGTCCTTCTTCAGCAGGATCAGGCTGCCGATCCAGATCAATGCCAATAACGCTGCCATGGCCAGCACCGCCAGGGTGAAACCGAGCAGGGCGAGCAGGGCGCCGCCAAGGAAGAAACCCACGCCCTTGAGCGCGTTTTTCGAACCGGTGAGAATGGCTACCCACTTGTACAGGGTGCCTTGCTGGCTGTCCGGCACCAGAAGTTTGATGGCGCTCTTGGCGCTCATCTTGTTCAGGTCCTTGGCGATGCCGGACAACGCCTGGGCCGTCATCACCCAGGGCACTGTCAGCCAGTCTGCCGGTACCGTGAGCATCAGCAAGGCCAGCACCTGCATGCCCAGGCCGATGTTCATGGTGCGGTTGAGACCCAGGCGGGCGCCGAGGTAGCCGCCCACCAGATTGGTGAAAACGCCGAATACTTCGTAGAACAGGAACAGCGCCGCGATCTGCAGCGGCGTGTAGCCCAGCGAATGGAAATGCAGCACAACCAACATGCGCAAAGCGCCGTCGGTAAGGGTGAAGGCCCAGTAGTTGCCGGTAACCAGCAGGTACTGACGCACTTGGGCAGGCAGGGCTGACAACGCCTTCATGGTTGCCGATTACTCCGCCATGCCGACCATTCGGGCCAGTTCCGCTGCACGGTTGGCGTAGCCCCACTCGTTGTCGTACCAGGCGTAGATCTTCACCTGGGTACCATTGACCACGAGCGTCGACAGCGCATCGATGATTGACGAGCGCGGATCGGTACGGTAGTCGATGGACACCAGCGGGCGCTGTTCGTAGCCCAGGATACCCTTCAACGGGCCTTCGGCAGCTGCCTTCAGCAACGTATTGACCTCTTCAGCCGTGGTCTCGCGTGCCACCTCGAACACGCAGTCGGTCAGCGAGGCGTTGGCCAGCGGGACGCGTACGGCATGGCCGTTCAGCTTGCCACGCAACTCGGGGAAGATTTCGGCAATTGCGGTGGCCGAGCCCGTGGTGGTCGGGATCAGGCTCATGCCCGAGGCGCGGGCGCGACGCAGGTCCTTGTGTGGCGTATCGAGGATGCTCTGGGTATTGGTCAGGTCGTGAATAGTGGTGATCGAGCCGTGGCGGATGCCCAGGTTCTCGTGAATCACCTTCACCACCGGGGCCAGGCAGTTCGTGGTGCAGGACGCAGCGGTGACGATACGGTGTTGTACCGGGTCGAACAGGTGCTGGTTGACGCCCATCACCACGTTCAGCGCGCCGTTCTCCTTTACCGGAGCGCAGACCACCACACGTTTGACGCCCTGATCCAGGTAGGCCTGCAGCAGGGCTACCGACTTCATTTTGCCGCTGGCCTCGATGACCAGGTCGCAGCCCGACCAATCGGTGTCGGCGATCGCCTTGTTCGCGGTGACCTTGACGCGCGTGCCATCGATCACCAGCGCATCGCCTTCCGACCCGGCTTCACGATGCCAGCGCCCGTGGACTGAATCGAAGTTGATCAGGTGGGCGTGGGTCTCGGCATCGCCGGCCGGGTCATTGATCCGGACGAATTCGAACTCCGGCCAGTCCCAGGACGCCCGCAGCGCCAGACGACCGATACGGCCAAATCCGTTGATACCTACTTTGATTGCCATGATCGTGTTCTCAAGTGTATTTCCGGGCAGTGGTCAGCAGCAGGTAGCGACGCGCCGAGGGCGGCCACCCATGGTGTCCAGTCGTTTGGCGCTGGTGCCCAACCATTCGCGATTGGCCTGCAGCGTTGTGAACAGGACATCGCGTACCCAGTCGGGCAGTTCTGGATGCAGGCGGTAGTAAACCCACTGGCCTTGCCGGCGGTCTTCAAGCAGGCCGCAGGTGCGCAGTTGTGCGAGGTGGCGGGAAACCTTGGGTTGGCTTTGTTCCAGGGCGCAGATCAGTTCACAGACGCATAGCTCTTCCTCGCGAGCGATCAGCAGCATCATCCGAATGCGGTTTTCGTCGGCGAGGCATTTGAAGACCTGGGTTGGGGTCAGCGATTCAGTCATGGCAGTTTCTGGCGTTCGCTTTCCATGCTTGATATATGTGGTTTTTCAAATATATGGATTTTCGCATGTATTGCAAGGCTGCCCACATGGATCGCGCCATAGAATCTCCCACCTGGCCTGCATCACGTTCCAGGCAGGCACAGAACCTGTAGGAGCGGCCTTGTGTCCCTGCTAATCCACAGTAGCGTTCTGTCGATCCAGGCTGTGCAAATACGTTTAACATGCTCCAGGTCCGCCCCCCCCATCGTTGAAAGAGACCTGTATGGAGTTACGTCAGCTTCGCTATTTCCTGAGTGTTCTGGAGTACGGCAGCCTTGGCAGGGCAGCGGTCGAACTCGGGGTCGGCGCCTCGGCACTGAGCCAACAACTGTCGAAGCTGGAGAGCGAGGTGAGTACCCGGCTTTTGACACGTTCGAGCACCGGCGTTTCGCCGACGGCGGCGGGCCTGGCCTTCGAGTACCATGCGCGCCTGGCGCTTCGCCAGGCGGAGCATGCTGTGCTGGCGGCGCAAAGCGGGCGCATGAGCGGCTATGCCAGCGTGGGGCTGGCACCGACCACTGCCTCGATTCTTGGCCTGGCGCTGATCGACAGGATGCGCGAACGCTATCCCGACATCCGCCTGCACCTGGTGGAAATGCTGTCTGGTTATCTGATGAACCAGCTCAATGCCCGGCACCTCGACCTGGCGGTGCTGTTCCAGGCAGAGACGGGGCCGCGGCTGGACGTGCGGGCGCTTCTGACCGAGCGGTTGTTCGTGCTGGTTCCCGCCCCGCTGGTCAAGGCCGAGTGGGGCGAGTCGCTCACGTTGCAACAGATCGCGACGCTCCCCTTGGTGATGCCCAGCACACAACATGGCCTGCGCTCGACGTTGCGCTCGATTTTCGAGCGGGCAGGGCTGGAGGCCAGCATCGTCATGGAAGTCGATGGTTTGTCGCTGTTGATGGATTGCGTGTGCGCGGGCCATGCCGCCACCATCCAGCCCGGCGCGACGGTGGCCCGGGCGCATCAGGCGGGCTTGCGCGTGTTTGCCATCGATGAAGCACAGGCGCAGCGTCGCAATGTGATTGTCAGCCTGACCGATGACGAGCTCTCGCCGGCCGCATTGGCGACACGGATCGTACTGCAGGAGGTCGCTCGGGACCTGGTGCAGCAGGGGCGATGGCCTGGGGCGCGGTTGCTTTGACCCGAACTCTGGGTTCCCCCATCCAACCCCTTTAGAAAAACTGAATGCCTCCCCTCGACGATCGCGTTTCGCACCCTCCGGGCACTCATTAAAGTCCGTGGCCACGAGGAGCACCCGAACATTCGGCTCCTCGTGATCGGGAGGTGAAATGATCGATGTGCTAGTCATCGGAGGGGGCAATGCCGCCCTCTGTGCCGCGCTGATGGCGCGAGAGGCCGGAGCCAGCGTGCTGCTGCTCGAGGCCGCACCCCGCGCCTGGCGTGGTGGCAATTCACAACACACGCGTAACCTGCGCTGCATGCACGATGCCCCGCAGGACGTACTGGTCGAGGCGTACCCGGAGGAAGAGTTCTGGCAGGACCTGCTGAAGGTCACCGGTGGCCAGACCAACGAAAAGCTCGCGCGCCTGGTGATTCGCGCATCCTCCAGTTGTCGCGGGTGGATGCGCCGCCATGGCGTGCATTTCCAGCCGTCGTTGTCGGGTGCGCTGCACACCGCACGGACCAATGCCTTCTTCATGGGCGGCGGCAAGGCGCTGGTCAATGCCTACTTTCGCAGCGCCGAAAGCCTTGGCGTACAGATACGCTACGACGCACCGGTAGCCGACATCGAACTGCAGGGCGGCCGCTTTGTGGCGGCCCATGTGCCGGCACGTGAGGTTCAAGGGCGCCAGCTGCCCGCCGAGCGCATCGAGGCACGTACCTGTGTGCTGGCCGCCGGCGGTTTCGAGTCCAACCGTCAGTGGTTGCGCGAGGCCTGGGGGCAGAACGAGCGAGGGGAGTGGCCTTCGGACAATTTCCTGATCCGTGGCACGCGTTTCAATGACGGGGTGCTGTTGCGCCGCATGATCGAACAGGGCGCCGACACGATCGGCGACCCGACCCAGGCGCACATGGTGGCGATCGATGCCCGCGCGCCGCTATACGATGGCGGCATCTGCACGCGCATCGATTGTGTGTCGCTGGGCGTGGTGGTCAACCGCGACGGCCAGCGCTTTTACGATGAAGGCGAGGATTTCTGGCCCAAACGCTATGCCATCTGGGGGCGCCTGGTGGCGCATCAGCCTGGGCAGGTGGGGTTCTCGATCATCGACCGCAAGGCCCTCGGGCGCTTCATGCCACCGGTTTTCCCGGGCGCTACCGCCGATAGCCTGGAGGCATTGGCCGGCCTGCTCGGTGTGCCGGTGCAGGCATTTCTCGAAACCGTGCATGCCTACAACCAGGCCTGCCAGGTGGGCACTTTCGATCACACCCGGCTGGACGACTGCCACACCGTAGGCCTGGAACCGGTGAAAAGCCATTGGGCACGCCCGATCGATACACCGCCTTACTACGGCTACCCGCTGCGTCCTGGCGTGACGTTCACCTACCTGGGGCTGCGCACCGATGAAACCGCCGCCGTCCATTTCGATGGGCGTCCCAGCCCGAACCTGTTCGTTGCCGGCGAGATGATGGCGGGCAATGTGCTGGGCAAGGGCTACACCGCAGGTGTCGGCATGTCCATCGGCACCGCCTTCGGCCGTATCGCCGGGACCAGCGCCGCTGCGGCGGCCGGTCACGTACATCCAGAAAAAGAGAATTGCCATGACTGCGCAACTGCCTGAACCACGCCAGCCTGATGCCGCCCGGTCGGCCCTCGAACTGATCCCGGTGTTGAACCTGGAGGAGCAGGAAGTGGACCGGCAAATGCGGATATGCAACGCCTGCCGCTATTGCGAAGGCTTCTGCGCAGTTTTCCCGGCGATGACCCGCAGGCTGGAGTTCGGCAAGGCCGACATCCATTACCTGGCCAACCTGTGCCACAACTGCGGCGCCTGTCTGCATGCCTGCCAGTACGCGCAGCCCCACGAATTCGCGGTCAACGTGCCGCAGGCTATGGCCAAGGTGCGCGGGCAGACATACGCCGAGTACGCCTGGCCGGCGCGCTTCGGACGGCTGTATCGACACAACGGCACCTATGTCGCCACTGCGTTGACCGTAGCCTTGTCACTGTTCCTGCTGCTGACCTTGTTCGTCAACGGCACGCTGCTGCCCGGGCGGTTGGCGGGGAACTTCTATGCGGTCTTCCCGCACAACGCTCTGGCGCTGATGTTCGGTAGTGTCTTTGCCGCTGCAGGTGTGGCGCTGGCGGTGGCGGTACGTCGCTTCTGGCGTTCGGTCTCGCCGGCCGAGGCGCTGGCGCAACCGGCCAAAGGAGCCGTGTTCGAGGCATCAGGCGCGGCATTGACCCTTAAGTACCTAGACGGTGGGCACGGCCAAGGTTGCAACAATGCCGATGATCGCTACACGCTCTTGCGCCGACGCTTCCATCACTTCACCTTCTACGGGTTCATGCTGTGCTTTGCCGCCACGGTGGTCGCCACCGGGTACCACTACCTGCTGGGCCAGCAGGCACCTTACCCGCTACTGAGTGCCCCGGTGTTGCTCGGAACACTTGGCGGAATTGGCTTGATTGTCGGGCCGGCAGGGCTATTGGCGCTGAACCTGCGCAGGGCGCCGGAGCAGGGCGATGTCGCCCAGCGCCCCATGGACCGGGCGTTCATCCTCCTTCTGCTGCTGGTCAGCGCCACGGGCCTTGTGTTGCTGGGCCTGCGTGATACCGCAGCGATGGCGATTCTGCTGGCGATCCATCTGGGCGCCGTGATGGCGCTGTTCATCACGCTGCCCTATGGCAAGTTTGCCCATGGCCTGTTCCGCAGCGCGGCACTGCTGAAGTTCGCGATCGAGAAGCGCCGGCCTGACGAGCTGGGCCTGGGCGGGGAGTGAAGCATGCACGCAGCCGGTATTTCCCCTGTGCCGCACCGGGCGAAACGCAAGGCGTTTCGCTTACCGGTTGGGCCACTTGTCCAGCAGGATCGACACGAACTTCTCCGCTGCTGGCGACAGCGACGCCCCTCGGCGATACACCAACCCCAGGGTGCGGGTGACCTGGGGTTCGATCAGCGGCACGCTGACCAGCGTCGGGTGGTCGGCGTTGGGCATGGCCAGGCTGGGCATGGCCGACACGCCCAGCCCGGCCTCGACCATGCCCAGCGAGGTGGACAGGTGCTGAACCTCATAGAACCACTTGGGCCGCAGGTTGAGCCCGGACAGGGCATGGTCCAGCAGCATCCGGTTGCCGCTCAGTCGGCCTACGCCGATCAAGCGGTAGTCGGCCAGTTCTGTCCAGGTGACGGCGTCACGGTTCGCCAGCTTGTGGTCCCTGCGGCAGGCCAGCACGAAATGCTCCTGTACCAGGGAGACGAACTCGATGTCCGGATGCTGGCCGCTCATCATGTTGATGCCGAAATCGGCCTCACCCCGCAGCACGGCTTCGAGCCCGTCGTTGGCGCTGAGGTCCAGCAGACGAATGCGGATCTTCGGGTATTGCTCGTTGTAGTCGCGGATCACCGAAGGCAGGAAATAGAACGCCGCGGTCGGGATGCAGGCGAGGGTGACCTGCCCGGTCTGTCGCTCGGCGAGTTCGCGAATGCTCAGGATCGAGTCTTCGAAGTCATCAAGCAGGCGCCTGGCCTTGGGCAGGAAGTCACGCCCGACGCTGGTCAGGCTGACGCGGCGTGTGGTGCGCTCCAGCAACGAAGTGCCCAGCCCTTCCTCAAGCTTCTTGATCCGCCGGCTCAGGGCAGGCTGCGACAGGTGCAACGCTTCTGCGGCTTCATGGAAACTGCCAAGTTCGGCGATTTTCACGAAAGATCGTATGTCTTGCAGCTCGTATTCCATCTCGGATCGCTCTTTGGGCCAGGTTTGGTATTGATGCTTGAATCGGAACAATAGCTACGATATTTGCATTGGATTGATTTATCCATCCCTGTCAATCTTGTTTCCACAGCATCAATGATGTCCATTGATCAACAAGAGTGCGAAATCATGCAACGAATTCCTTGCGTACTCATGCGCGGCGGCACCTCCAAGGGCCCGTTTTTCCATGCATGGGACCTTCCTGCCAATGTGGTCGAACGCGACGAATTGCTGCTCAACCTGATGGGCTCCGGGCATGAGCTGGAAATCGACGGCATCGGTGGCGGTAGCCCGCAAACCAGCAAGGTAGCGATTGTCAGCCCCTCGCTGCATGCCGACGCCGACGTCGACTACCTGTTCGTGCAGGTGATGGTTGCCCAGCGCCGGGTCGATACCGCGCCCAACTGCGGCAACATGCTGTGCGCCGTTGGCCCGTTCGCCATCGAACAAGGCCTGGTCAAAGGCCAGGACGGCAAGACGCTGGTGCGTATTCGCAACCTCAACACCGGTACTTTCGTCAACTCGCTGGTGGAAACCCCCGGCGGCATCGTGCGCTACGAAGGCCGTACGGCGATCGATGGCGTACCGGGCACTGCCGCCCCGGTGCACCTGACTTTCCTCGATGCGGTCGGCAGCAAGACCGGCAAGCTGTTCCCCACTGGCAAGGCCAAGGATGTGATTGATGGCGTAGCAGTCACCTGCATCGACATGGCCATGCCGATGATGGTGGTAGAAGCCAGCCAGCTGGGCGTCAGCGGCTCGGAAACCCCGGCCGAACTCGATGCCGATGCCGGTCTGCTCGAGCGCCTCGAAGCGTTGCGCCTGAAGGCCGGCAAGGCCATGGGCCTTGGTGATGTCAGCGGTATGGTCATCCCGAAACCGGTGCTGGTGTCCAGGCCGCGCTATGACGGCACGTTGCAGGTTCGCTATTTCATGCCGCACAACTGCCACCGCGCTCTGGCTATCACCGGCGCGATCGGGCTGGCGACTGCCTGCGTCAGCCCAGGCACAGTCATCGGCGAACTGCTGGGCGAGGGCGCCGAGCAACTGACCGAGGTACGCCTGGAACACCCAAGTGGCGGTATCGATGTCGCGCTGTCGCGCAGCGGTGCCGACGGCAAGACGATTCAGGCCTCGGTGGTGCGAACCGCCCGGCGGCTGTTCTCAGGTTTCGTTTATGCCCCTACATTCCGCAGGTTGGCGGGGTAAGCCCAGGCGGTAGCCCAGACCTGTACATTCGCAACAAGCGCATCCGCACAATTTGAACAATGGGTGATGCCTCATGAGACTTGCCAAATCGTTGTACTTCCAGATCCTCTGCGCCGTCCTGCTGGGCGTGGTGGTCGGTCACTTCTGGGCGCAACAGGCCGTTGCGCTCAAGCCGCTGGGTGATGCGTTCATCAAGCTGATCAAAATGATGATTGCGCCGGTGGTCTTCTGCACCATCGTCACCGGTATCGCCGGCATGACCGACAAACGCTCGCTCGGGCGTTTGATGAGCAAGACCCTGCTGCTGTTCCTGGTACTGACCGTGGTCAGCCTGATGATCGGCCTGGCAGCGGTGTACCTGTTCCGCCCGGGTGTCGGCATGAACATCGACCCGGCCACGCTCAGCACCGAGGGGCTCGGCCAGTACGCCGCGTCTGCGGCGAAGCTCAGTGTTGTCGACTTCTTCATGCACATCATTCCCGACACATTCATCGGGGCGTTCAACAAGGGTGAAGTGTTGCCGGTGCTGTTCATCGCGGTACTCAGCGGTTTTGCCCTGTCGTCGATGGGCGAGAAGGGCAAGCCGGTACTCGATGTACTGGAGTCTGCTTCGACCATGGTGTTCCGCATCTTTGGCTACCTGATGCGTTTCGCCCCGGTCGGCGCCTTCGGTGCCCTGGCCTTCACCGTCGGGCAATATGGCGTGACGTCCCTGGGGGCATTGGCCAAGCTGGTCGGTACGCTCTACATCGCCTGCGCGTTTTTCGTGCTGGTGGTGCTCGGCGGCATCTGCCGTGCCCATGGTTTCAGCCTGTGGAAGCTGCTGCGCTATTTCCGCGAGGAGTTCCTGGTGGTGCTCGGCACCTCGTCCACCGAGCCCGTGCTGCCACGCATGCTGGAAAAACTGGAGAAGCTGGGCTGCAAGAAAGGCGTGGTCGGGCTGGTGCTGCCAACCGGCTATTCCTTCAACCTCGACGGCACTGCCATCTACCTGTCGCTGGCGGCGGTGTTCATCGCCCAAGCCTGCAATATCGATCTGAGCCTCGGTCAGACGGTGACCATGCTGGCGATCATGCTGTTGTCGTCAAAAGGCGCCGCGGGTGTGACCGGCAGTGGCTTCGTTGCGCTGGCCTCGACCTTGACGGTGATTCACGACATCCCGTTGGCAGGGCTTGCCTTGCTGATCGGCATCGACCGCTTCATGTCCGAGGCGCGTGCCCTCACCAGCCTGGCCAGCAATGCCGTGGCCACCGTGGTCATCTCGCTGTCGGAAAATGCCTGTGACCGGGAAACCTTGCTGCACCGCCTGAACGGCACTACGGCTGTACCGGACAAGGCCGGTGTTGCGCAGGCCGACTGGTCTGCCGAGCCCCGGCATCACGGCTGAAAGCCTCTTCCACTTCCCATTGTTGACTTAGAATCCCACTCAGCATCCCGGCGATGCCGAGTGGGGTAGGGGGCCGTCTGCCTTGGCGATGGCCGCAACAGAATAAAAACAAGAGAAAAGACCATGCTCGCACTCCTGGGCCTGATCATGGTGGTGACCTTCACCTACCTGATCATGAGCAAACGCCTGTCGCCGATCGTTGCGCTCACCGTGGTACCCATTGTCTTCGCGGTAATCGGCGGCTTCGCCCCCGAACTGGGCAAGATGATGCTCGATGGCTTGAAAATGGTGGCGCCCTCGGCGGCCCTGTTGCTGTTCGCCATCCTGTTCTTCGGCCTGATGATCGATGCCGGCCTGTTCGACCCGCTGATCCGCAAGATCCTCAAGCGCGTCAATGGCGACCCGATCAAGATCGCCATCGGTACCGCGCTGCTGTCGCTGCTGGTGGCGCTCGACGGTGACGGCACCACCACCTACATGATTACCTGCGCGGCCATGCTGCCGCTGTACAAGCGTATTGGCATGAACCCGATGATCCTGGCTACGGTGTCCATGCTGTCGCTGAGCATCATGAGTGGCATGAGCCCCTGGGGTGGGCCGGCCACCCGGGCCATTGCCGCGCTCGGGCTGGATGCGACCGAGTATTTCATCCCGATGCTGCCGACCGTGATCGGCGGTGCGGCCTGGGTGGTGTTCACCGCTTACCTGCTGGGCCGAGCCGAGCGCCGTCGCATCGGCAACATCGCCCTGGAGTCTGGCGGCGGCAATTGCTACATCAAGGAAATCCTCGGTGACAACCCCCATAAACGCCCACGTCTGGCCTATGTGAACCTGGTGCTGGTGATTGCCGTCATGACAGCGCTGGTGATGGGCGTCATGCACTCCGCACTGCTGTTCATGATCGGCTTCGTCGCGGCGCTGATGATCAACTACCCGCAGCTGGACCTGCAGAAAGAACGCATCCTCGCCCATTCGGGCAACGCCATGACCGTGGTACTGCTGGTATTCGCCGCAGGCATCTTCGCGGGGATCTTCTCGGGTACCAAGATGGTCGATGCGCTGGCGCAGACCCTGGTCGACTGGATTCCCGAGGCGTGGAGCCACTGGTTCCCGCTGGTGGTGGCGCTGACCAGCATGCCGCTGACCTTCGTGCTGTCCAACGACGCCTACTACTTTGGCGTGGTGCCGATCCTTGCCAACGCTGCGGCTGCCTACGGCATCGACCCCATTGAAATCGCCCGCGCCTCGGTGCTGGGGCAGCCGGTGCACCTGATGAGCCCGCTGGTGGCCTCGACATTGCTGCTGGTGGGCATGGTCGATCGCGACATCGGCGACTTCCAGAAGGCCACCGTGAAATGGGCGGTGCTGACATCGCTGGTCATCACCGCACTGGCCTTGCTCACGGGTGCGTTGTCCTTCTTCGTCTGATCTGCCTCGGGCGCTGCTGGCGCCCACCTCATCCAAGAACAACAACAGAGTATCGAACATGTCCCTAACTGTTTTCCGTGGGGCCACCTGTGGCCTGCTGTGCGGTTGGCTGCCTGTGGCCGGCGCTGCCGGGTTCATCGACGACGGCAAGCTCAAATTGCAGCTGCGCAACGTTTACTTCAACGAAAACTTCCGCGACGAACAAGGCATGAGCGCCCGCGCTGCTGCAACTGCCAAGAGTGAGCGGGTGGAGTGGGCACAGGGCTTTTTGCTGGACTACCAATCGGGGTTCACTCAAGGCCCGCTGGGCCTGGGGCTCGATGCCTTGGGGCTTGTAGGCGTACGGCTTGATTCGGGCCGCGGCCGCAGCGGTACCGGCTTGCTGCCAGTGCATGACGATGGCCGTGCTGCTGACGAGTTCGCCAGTGCCGGGGTGACGGCCAAGGCGCGCCTGGGGCAGGCCGTGGTCAAGCATGGCACCTTGCTGCCGAAGACGCCGGTGCTGGTCTACAACGATGCGCGGTTGTTGCCGCAGACCTACCAAGGCACGCAGCTGACCAGTACCGATGTCGCTGGCCTGACCTTGACTGCCGGCCACCTGGACCGCTTCAAGCAGCGGGATTCCTCCGACAGCACGGGCCTGTTCCTGGATGGCTACAGCGGCGGGGAGTCTGGCGACTTCAACTTTGCCGGTGCCGACTATGCCGTCAGCAAGCAGCTGCGCTTGAGCTACTTCCACGGCCAGCTCGAACACTTCTACCGCCAGGACTATGTCGGCCTGGTCCATGACCTGCCGTTGGCTGGCGGGGTGTTCACCACCGACTTGCGCTATTTCAAGAGCCGCGACAGCGGAGCCGCTCACGGTGGCGAGATCGACAATGACATGTTCAGCGGGCAGCTGTCGTACACACACTCCGGGCACACGGTCGGTGCCGGTTACCAGGTGCTCGACGGCGAGGCCGGGCTGCCGTACATCAGCGGCGCGACGGTGTACTCGTTCAGCAATGTGGGTATCGGCAAATTCATCGAGGAGGAAGAGAAGACCTGGATGGCGAGCTACGCCTACAACTTTGCAGCGGCTGGTGTCCCGGGGCTCACCTTCATGGCGCGCTACCTGAGCGGGGACAACGGTCGCTCTGCTGACGACGGGCTCAGCGAGTGGGAGCGTGATGTGGAGCTTGCCTATGTAGTGCAAGCCGGGCCCATGAAAGGGTTGGGCGTGAAACTGCGTAACTATGTCTACCGTTCCGACTTTTCCCGAGGCCGCGACAGCAACCGGATTTATCTGACCTACGATATAGCGGTCTGGTAATGCCAGGTTCGCTGCCAGGTTATTGGCTTCATACCTTCGCCCGCTCGATATGCAGGCGATTGCGGCCCGCCTGCTTGGCGATGTAGAGCGCCTGATCAGCGCGTTCAATCAGCGATGTCGGGTTGTCGAGGACCGTGCCATCGGAGCAGGCAATGCCGATACTGGCGGTCACATGCCCGAACGGGCTGCCTTTGTGAGGGATGGATTGCAAGGCCAGGCGCTCGAGCATCAGCCTGGCCACGACGGTCGCGCCGTCATTGTCGGTATCGGGCAGGATCACCGCTATTTCCTCACCCCCGTAGCGTGCCAGCAGGTCGCGAGGGCGGCGGATGCATGAAGAGAGCAGGTGGGCCATCTGCTGCAGGCAGGCATCGCCAGCCGGATGCCCGTAGGTGTCGTTGTAGCGTTTGAAATGATCGATGTCGATCATCAGTAAAGCCAGCGTGGTCCCGTCGCGATGGGCCGTGCGGAATTCCTGGGTCAGCGCCTCGTCAAAGCAGCGCCGGTTGGCAAGCCCGGTCAGCGCATCATGCATCGCCTGGCGTTCGAGCTGCTGGTTGCTCTCGAGCAGTTGCTGTTGGGTCAGCCGAAGTTCGCTTTCGACCGCGCCTCGCCGGCTCATGGCCCGAATCAGCAGCCAGCCAATGGTTCCGGTCAGTGCGAGCAGCGCTGTCACCACCAGCGATGACAGCAGCGCCTCCAGCCGCCAGGCTGCCAGCGCTTCTTGCTTGCCTAGCGCGACCGTTGTCACCAGCGGCAGCTTGTCACTCTTGCGAAATGCATAGAGGCGCTCTACGCCGTCCAGGCTGGAGGTGAACGATGCGGTGCCGGCTGACTGGTCGATGAGGTATTTGGCGAAGATTGGCGACTTGGAAAAGTTGCGCCCCATGTCCTGCTCGCGAAACGGATAGCGCACCAGCATGGCACCGTCGGTAAAGGCCAGCCCGATGGCACCGTCATGGCCGACGTCCAGCTTGCCGAAAAGCTGCAGGAAGTTTTCCACGCCAAACGTCATGGCAATGACGCCGGCGAATTCACCGCGGTCATCGTTGAAGCGCCTGCTGATGGTGATCACCCATTCCTGGGTAACGCGGCTACGGATTGGCAGGCCGATGAAAGGCTCGCGGGAGGGGTCGTCACGGTGGTGGATGAAAAAGGCCCGATCGCTGCTGTTGGCCCCGACGGGGGTAGGGCGGTTGGACGACATCAGCCAGCGACCATCCTTGGCATAGATGGTGATGCCGCTCATTGGCGGCATCAAGGGTTGCTGGCGTTTGACCAGCTGACCCAGCCGTTCGATCTGCGCAGGTGCGGTGCCCTCGGTTTCCAGGCGCTCGACCAGGCCCAGCAGCAGCATCGAGCTTTGCCGGACGATGCCTTCCGAATAGGTGGACAGTGCCTGGGTCAGGTTCAGGCCATGGACATTGATGTCTTCCAGTGCGCGCTCTCGGGAGGCCATGACCTTCCAGAACGTTATCGAGGCGAGAGAAAAACCTATGACCAATAGCAACAGCACAACGAGATGAATGTCACGCTTCACGTCAATTCACGCGCCTTTTCCCTATGGATCAAGTTGAGCGTCGACACGCTTTAACCAACCAGACAGTCCGAAGGTAACTATCCGGTTCATGTGCAATAATATAACAGCTAAATCGTTGTACTGTCCGACAGAATGACCCGGGCTGAAGTTTTCCTGCGGGCGCGCGACGTCATTATCTTGCAACAGGGTTTGCACTAGCGTGAGCAGGGAAGTCAGACCAGTAACCCTGGACGTAGCGCACGGTCTTCTCCAACGTGCCCGCCATGTCGGGATGTGCCAACTGATACTTTAGTGCCAGTTGCTCGCTTTCACGCATGTCGAAGCGCTGTGTCTGAATGAAGTTCAATGATTCGGGGCTGATCGCGAATCTGGTCGCCAGGCCGGGGATCTTCAATAGCCACTTGAGCAACCCCATCGGTACATGGCGGCGGGGTGCCTTGATATTCAGCGTTTTTGCCAGTTGCTCGAGCATACCCTGCAAGTTCGGGGTATTTTCGAAAAGTGCCAGGACTTCCCGGTTGGCCATTGCAGGGTCGAACGCCACGCAGGTCATCATCTTCACCAGGTAATCGACGCTGACCAAGGGCAACCAGTGCCTGGCGGAGCCGGGAACAGCCTTGAACCGGCCCAGGGCCAGATTTCGAATGAGTTCGGCCAGGGGTTGGCCTTCAGGAATGTGCCCACTCTCGCTATGGCCACACACCGTAGCAGGATGAACGATCGAGTAATCTGCACCCGCTTCCTGCATGTAACGGATAACTGCGAAATGGGACTCCAGCTTGCTGCCTTCGTAACCGCCTGCGTGGTCGTAGACTGCCGGCCAATCGGTGTTTTCAGGGTGCTCGTTATCAACCCCGATACTTGCAAGGTAGGCAAGATTCTGCACCATGAAGCCGCCTACCATCAGCAATCGGACGCCCAGGTCAGCTGCGAGCCTGGCGACCCTCAGTGCGCCTTGTACATTGACTGCGCGGGCCTGCTCCATGGTCAGGCCCCAGGTAAATTGCGCCGCGAGGTGGAAAACAACGGCGGCCGAAGACACGCGTTGTCTGTCGGCTTCACTGAGTCCAAGCCCCTCCCTGCTGATATCTCCTTCAACTGCATGAATACAGGCAGGGTCGCCGCCCAGTCGGGTTACTTGCTCTCGCAGATGCTCGATGTTTTCGGGGTTGCGCATAAGCACCCGGGTCGTGTGCCCTGTTGCGGTGAGATGTGCCAACAGGTGCTGACCCACAAACCCACTGCCGCCTGTAACGAAGCATTCCACGCTCATGTCTGAATCCTTGTCTGGATGATCGGCGCAGGCTAAGGTGTAGAGCGTACTCTACAGTCAAGGGCTTTTTCTCGTGAATATCGGAGAGCTGGAACGCCGCAGCGGAGTCGGCCGCCATACAGTGCGCTATTACGAGCAACTAGGGCTGATCGTGGCCCATCGGCAAGCCAACAACTACCGCAGCTATAGCGACCAGACCGTTGTTGATCTGGCCTTCATCCAGACTGCCCAGTGCGGCGGTTTTTCACTCGCCGAGATCGGCGACATCCTTGCCGCCAAGCGGGGTAACACGATCGATTGCGCCCAGGGCGCGGCCCTTGTCGCCAGCAAGATGGCCGAAGTGCAAGCGAAGATCGCCACGCTGCAAGCCGCCTATGTATTTCTCGACGCAGAGCGTGTAAAGCTTGAAGCCAGTGCCATTGCCAACGGCCTCACGATGGCTCAGGTTCCTGCCCATCAGCAGGGCTGACACTGTAGCCTGTTTATTCGCAACTATTTCTCATTTACACTTGCATCCTCTTTTCGGCGCCTAGCCCTCTTCCAGGATGCATCGTGTCGTTCGATCCCGCCAAACCGACGCTGCTGTCTACATTGGTACGTCACTATGACGAACTGGTGGAGCACATTCGCCGACGCTTCGGTGACAGAAGCATGGCGCGCGATGTCGTGCACGATGTGTGCGTGCAGTTGCTGGAGCGCGGTGAGAAAGAAGACGTGCGGACCCCGCTGGCTTTGCTTCGAAAAATCTCCAACGATACCGCTGTGAGCCGCTATCGTAGTGATCGCCGCCGAGGCGCCTGGGTAGAGGCAGTTGCCGAACTCCCTGAGGTAGCCTGCCCGGCAGCCACCCCGATGAGCCGGTATGACGCCGAGCGCGAGTTTCAACTGCTTGTGAGCGCTATCGCAGACCTTCCACCGCGCTGCCAGGCCGTTTTTGTCATGCACAAGGTTCACGAAATTCCCCAGGCCGAAGTAGCCGCTCGCCTCGGTATTTCCATCAAGACTGTAGAAAAGCACCTGCGCCTGGGGTTGGCGGCGTGCAGGCAACGGCTTGGGCGCGACGAGGTGCATCCATGACCAGGCAGCCCGAACAGGCGCCACTGGACGAGGCGCTTGAGCGACACCGGGAAGCGCTCAAGCACCTGTTCCCCTTGCCGCCGTCCAGGCCAGCGCCCTCCAGGGCGGTAAAGTCAGCAGGTATCGCGCTAGCGGTGGCGATCGCCTTTGCCACCCTGGCCTGGCTGAACCCCGCCTACAAGAGCGAGCGTTTCGCTACCGCCACAGGTGAGCGCCGCGCTGTGCTGCTGAGCGATGGCAGCAAACTCCTGCTCGACAGTAACACGCAGCTCGCTATCAGTTGGCGCCTGCTCAGCCGCGAAGTCGACCTGCGCGCCGGGCAGGCGCTCTTCGATGTGTCCTCGGCGGTGTACCGCCCCTTCGTAGTGTCAGCTGGCCTGGCGAAAGTCGAGGTGCGCGGTACGCTGTTCAATGTGCGCCGCCTGGATGACGACGCGGTTCGTGTGACCCTGGCCCGTGGCCGCGTGGACGTCGCCGTGGCTGGCGCAGCGCAAGCGCCTGTCACCCTCAGGCCGGGGCAACAGGTCGACTCGATTGGCGGGCAACTGATGCCAGTGGCGAGGGTCGATGCCGCGAAGGCGATGGCCTGGAAAGATGATCGCATCGTGTTCGAGCAGACGCCGCTGGATGAAGCGGTGTCGTTGCTGCGTCACTATCGCAAGGCATCCATCGAGCTGAGCGACCCGAGCCTGGCTGCACTCAAGGTGACAGGGGTCTTCGAGGCGCACAATGTCGACCTGCTGCTGGATCTGTTACCCAGCATCCTGCCAGTCGCCGTGTTGAAGCAAGCGGATGGCAGCGTGCGGATTCAACGTAAATCGACAAGAAAATAATTCTCAGGCGCAGGTAGGGTTTCCTGATTCCCGTGGCGGCTATTGAAAAAAGCCAACCAGAAAAAGGAACTCGAGACGTGCATTTCCCCCTCCGCAGTCGGCAACTACGCCTGTCATTGCTTGCCAGTAGCCTGCTCATCGCAATGTCGGCCCAGGGCCAGGAAAGGGTGGACGTGGACCTCCCTGCCGCGCCACTGGGGGAGGCCATCAACGCCCTTGCGCAGCAGTCTGCAGTCCAGATCATCTTTGCCAGCGATCTCGGTGCCGGCCGAAACGCGCCCGCGGTGAAAGGGCGGTTTACAGCCGAGGAAGCACTTCAAACGTTGCTCAAGGACAGTGGCTTGCAAGTACAGGCCAAGGATGAGCGCACCTTCGTCATCATCGCGCAAGCTGCCCCTGCCTCCAGTCGCGAAACCCAGAGCGTGCCCGTGGAAATGGCGCAGATGGAAATCACGGCCTCGCGCACCAGCAGCAGCCTGGTGTCAGCGACGCGGCAATCCACCGTGCTCGAGCATGAACAACTGCAGGAGCTGCGCCAGGGTTCAGAGAGCCTGGCCACGGTACTGGCCAAGGCGATTCCGGGCATGTCCGACTCCAGCCGCACCGTCACCGAGTATGGCCAGACCCTGCGCGGGCGCAGCATGTTGGTCATGGTCGACGGAGTGCCGCTCAATACCAACCGTGACTCTTCGCGCAACCTGGCCAACATCGACCCGGCACTGATCGAACGGGTCGAAGTCATTCGTGGCAGCAGCGCCATCTACGGTAGCGGCGCCACGGGGGGCATCATCTCCATCACCACCCGGCCTGCTGGTGGCGAAAACCGTGCCGAAACCAGCCTGAGCGCGACCTCGCCAGTTACCCGCCTGGGCAGCGATGGCCTGGGGGGGCAGTTCCAGCAGTATTTCGCCGGCTCTCAGGGCGCGGTGGACTACGCGTTCGACTTCGGTACCCGTCACATCGGTGCCTCGTACGATGCACACGGCGACCGGATCGCTCCAGAGCCCAGTCAGGGCGACCTGTTCGATTCGAACATCTACAACATTGGCGGCAAGCTGGGGCTGCACATTGACGAGAACCAGCGAATCCAGCTTGCCGTCAGCCATTACGATGCACGCCAGGACACCGACTATGCTACCGACCCAAGCGTCGCGAAACTCCCCGCAGGCTCGGTGCCGGCCAATGCGATCAAGGGCCTGGATCTCGACGAACAGAACCGCATTCGCAACACGCTGCTGAACCTGGAGTACGAGCATCTCGACCTTCTCGGCAGCCGGCTTTCTGCCCAGGTGTATTACCGGGACTACTTCACCCGCTTTACCCCGTTCGACGCCCGGGCCGTTGCCACGCGTGGCGGCAACGTCGACCAGATCATGCAGAACAGCGAAGTTTTCGGTAGCCGCCTGACCCTGCGCACACCACTTGGCGATAGCGGGAGCACCGAATTGGTGTGGGGGGGCGACTATAACCAGGAGCGCAGCGACATGCCGCTCGACGTCTTCGACCCTGCGGCGTATGACGCCAGTGGCGGCCTGGTCTTCGACAAGACCGGCAAGCTCACCTACATGCCGCCGCTCAAGACCCGCAGCGCCGGTGCGTTCGCCCAGCTTCAGCATCGCTTCGATGAGCATTGGTCGGTCGACGGTGGCCTGCGCTATGAATACTCCACCGCCGAATTCGATGACTTCGTCCCGTTGTCCGAATCCAGGGCTGCCGCCCCTGTTGCGGTGAAGGGGGGAGAGATTCATTACGATGCGGTGCTGTCGAACCTAGGCATCGTCTATTCGCCGGTACTCGGCCAGGAAATCTACGCTTCCTTCAGCCAGGGCTTCCAGTTGCCTGACGTGGGCATTCAACTGCGCAATGCGCGCCGCGGCTTCGACATCGACGCATCGAACCTGGAGCCGGTCAAAACCAACAACTACGAGCTTGGTTGGCGAGGCGAGCTGGGCAGCAACACCCTGGGCACCCTGGCCCTGTTCTACACCACCTCCAAACTGGGGGACGTGCAAAGTTTCAACAATGGCCTGATTCTGACCCGCACCAAGGAGCGCATCTACGGGGCTGAAGCCAGTGCCGATTGGCTATCGGACGATGCGGTGTGGGGCGCAGGGGGAAGTGCGACGTGGATGCGTGGGCGAGAGAAACCGGACGGTAAAGGTTGGCAGGACATGACCGGCTATCGCGTTCCGCCCCTGAAGCTGACTGCCTACGTCCAGTACAAGCCGACCCTGGACTGGAGCAACCGCCTGCAGGCCACGTTCTTTGACGCCAAGGACTACAGGCTCGATGGCGTGGACAGCTTTGGCCGGCATCAGGTGAGTACCTACACGACAGTGGACCTGGTCAGCCAGTACCAGGTCACCCCTGACGACAAGGTCAGCGTCGGCATCCAGAACCTGTTCAATCGCGACTACTACCCGCTCTACAGCCAGTTGTTGCGCAATAACAACAACACCAGCCACTTGCCGGCACCAGGCACCGTGTTGACTGCCAGTTATACGCACAATTGGTAAGGTGGTGAAAATCACCGGGCCGATATCGAGCCCGGTGGTCGTTTACACGTTGGTTCTGTGGGAGCGGGCGTGCCCGCGAAACGGCAAACGCGGTGTATGGCACCGGCTCCGCCGGTGTTCGCGGGCACGCCCGCTCCCACAAGGGACCGTGAACGCTCTCGAACATTATTCCCTGTGCGACAGCGCAGCCCAGAGGGCTAGGTAATCTCCCACAGTGACGGCGCAGGGCTAAGGATTTCGTGGTCCCTGTGGGAGCCCGGCTCACTTGCCGGATTTGCTTTCCAGCCGAAGCAGACATCAGGTGTAGCCGCCGTGGAGCCGCTGCTGGCATGCTTGGCTGATCGCTAACGGGAAGACGCAGAGAGTCTACGATGGAACGGTCTTGCATCACTTATTACCTGGAAATGACCTCGGCTTGCGAGCTGAAGGAAAAAACCCAGCGTCACGACCTCCAGGTCATCGAATGTGAAGTGCCTCAGGGGGAGTTCAATCGGTTTCTCTACAAGCTGGTAGGAACGCCTTGGGAGTGGGGCGATCTTGATGGCTGGAGTAGTGCCGAGTGGCAGGCACTCGTTGAACAGGAGTGCCACCGTACCTGGGTTGCCTATCACCGAGGTGCGATAGCCGGCTATTACGAACTTTATCGCCCCGACGGCTGCAACTGCGAAATCCGCTACTTTGGCCTGGCACCCCAGTTCCTGGGGGGAGGCTTTGGCGGAGCGCTACTGAGTCACGCTATTCGGTCTGCGTGGGAATGGCCCGGTACAGAGCGGGTGTGGGTACATACATGTACATTTGACCATCCTGCCGCGCTGCAAAATTATCAGGCGCGCGGATTGCGTATTTTCAGGCAGGAGGAGGCGGAGCCAAGCCAATCACCGCTGGTTTGAAGCTGCGGTAGCCAGCTTGATCCAATGACGGCGCCCACGTCATGACGGGGGCGACCAGGATAGCTTCATTCGGACGCAAACGACGGTCGTTCCGCGAACCACGCCACCGCCAGCTCCTTGAATGCCTCAGCCGAAGGTGTCAGCGGATAGCGCTGATCATGCGCCAGTACGATGCTATGTGTTGGCAGTTTCTCCAGCGTCGGCCTGCATACCAGCGCCTGACCGTCATAACTACGGTCACCAAATGGCCGGGTATAGATCAGCGCTACGCCAAACCCGTTGGCGACGAGGCTACGCTGCAACTCGAACGTGCGCACACGGTGCACAGCGGCGGGTGAGAGATCGTGGAAGCTGAACAGGTCCAGTACATGCTGCCAGCTGTGGACCTGGTCGGTGACGACCAGGGTGTATGCGGCTAGCGCTTCGAGACTGACGCGCGACTCCTTGGCCAACGGGTGATCGGCCGACAGCAGTACCTGAGCGGTCAGCTGACACAGCTGAGTGCATTGAGTGTTCGGTGGGAGACCCAGGTCGTAGGTGATTGCCAGTTCTATCGCGCCCTCGCTCAGCCGCTTGCCAACATAATCGAAGCTGCCTTCGCGCATGTCGACCGTGACCCTCGGGCAGGACTCCTGCATCCGCCGCACGATTTGTGGCAGGCAATAAGGGGCCAGGTCTTCGAAACACCCGACCACCAGTTCTCCGACACACTCTCCGGCATTGGCATTGATTTCGGCAAAGGTCCGCGCCTCGCTCAGAACGCGACGGGCCTGGACCATGACGGTACGACCGAACGGGGTCAGCGAGATGCCGAGGCCTCGCTGGCGCACGAAAATCGATTGGCCCAGCACCTCTTCCAGTTCGGTGATGGCCGCCGAAATGGAGGGCTGTGAAACATGAAGCTCCATGGCGGCAGTCGTCAGGTTCCCGTGCTTGGCCGCTGCGAGCGCATAGCGCAGTTGTCGCAATGTGAACTTCATAGGTTTTTCCGTGGTGATACATCAGGACATATTATTTTATCCTTTTTTGAGGTTGTGAAATATTTCTCCTGTGCAGTGGCCACTGATCACAGGTGCCACGCCGATGCCGATTGCAAGGCTCATCAGCCCGTTTGGCGACCCTCATTGGGCCGGATGCCCTCGACTGCTGCAATTCATGTTCTTGTTTGGGAGCGTCACAATGAAAATTACAAAGGCTCTGCTGACCACGACACTATCTTTCGGGCTGCTGACGGCCGCTGGCGCCAGCCAGGCGGCCGGTTGGTGCGAGTCTGGCAAACCGGTGAAATTCGCCGGTTTGAACTGGGAAAGCGGGATGCTGCTCACGGATGTGATGCAGTTCGTGCTGCAAAACGGTTATGGCTGCGAGACCGACAGCCTGCCAGGTAATTCCATCTCCATGGAAAACGCCCTGAGCAGCAACGATATCCAGGTGTTTGCCGAAGAGTGGGTAGGGCGCAGCGAGGTCTGGAACAAGGCTGCGGCCGCCGGCAAGGTGGTTGGCGTCGGCGCGCCGGTCGTTGGCGCGGTCGAAGGCTGGTATGTGCCGCGCTATGTGATCGAAGGCGATGCCAGGCGCAAACTCGAAGCCAAGGCACCCAACCTCAAGACCATCGCCGATCTTGGGCAATACGCCCAGGTATTCAAGGATCCGGAAGAACCGGACAAGGGGCGCTTCTACAATTGCCCGGCCGGCTGGACTTGCGAGCTGGACAACAGCGAGATGCTCAAGCGCTACGGCCT
Organism: Pseudomonas sp. B19(2017); assembly: GCF_002113165.1. Taxonomy (NCBI): domain Bacteria; kingdom Pseudomonadati; phylum Pseudomonadota; class Gammaproteobacteria; order Pseudomonadales; family Pseudomonadaceae; genus Pseudomonas; species Pseudomonas sp. B19(2017). The sequence continues at coordinate 106,603 of NZ_NEJR01000002.1, read as the reverse complement.
GGAAAGCAGCTACACCAACTTCCGCCCGGGCACCGGCCCGGCACTGGATGCCGCCGTGTTGTCGAGCTACAAGCGTGGCGAGCCGATCCTGTTCTACTACTGGTCGCCGACGCCGCTGATGGGCCTGGTCGACCTGGTCAAGCTGGACGAGAAGCCAGGCGTGGATAAAACCCTGACCATCAAGGTGGGCCTGTCGAAGGCCTTCCATGAGCAGGCGCCGGAACTGGTGGCGGTGCTGGAAAAGGTAAATCTGCCGATCGACTTGCTGAACCAGAACCTGGCGCGCATGAGCAAAGATCGTATCGAGTCGCCGGAACTGGCCAGGTTGTTCCTCAAGGAGCACCCGGAGGTCTGGCACAGCTGGGTCAGCGAAGACGCAGCCAAAAAGGTGGACGCGGCACTCTGAACGTGGCGGTTCGTCCGGCGCCTGCCGGACAAGGCACGCGACAGTCCGCTTCATGCACTTGCTCGAGAGAATTCCATGTTTCCCAAAAACTTCACGTTTTCCATTGCCGACTGGGTCAATGGCTGGGTCGATGCGCTGGTTACCAACTACGGTGATGTGTTCCGGCACATCTCCGACACCCTGCTGTGGGCGATCGTCAACCTCGAAGGCCTGCTGCGCGCAATACCCTGGTGGCTGATGCTGGCCATCGTCGCCGGTATCGCCTGGCACGCTACCCGTAAAGCCGTGACCACCGCCGTGATCGTCGGCTTGCTCTTCCTGGTCGGCGCGGTCGGTCTCTGGGACAAGCTGATGCAGACCCTGGCGCTGATGCTGGTAGCAACGCTGATATCGGTCCTGGTCGGCATTCCGCTGGGGATCCTTTCGGCACGCAGCGATCGCCTTCGGGCGGTGTTGATGCCGCTGCTCGACATCATGCAGACCATGCCCAGCTTCGTGTACCTGATTCCGGTATTGATGTTGTTCGGCCTGGGCAAGGTGCCGGCGATCTTCGCCACCGTCATCTATGCCGCGCCGCCGCTGATTCGCCTGACCGACCTGGGTATTCGCCAGGTGGATGGCGAGGTCATGGAGGCGATCAACGCGTTCGGTGCCAATCGCCTGCAACAACTGTTCGGCGTGCAGCTGCCACTGGCGTTGCCAAGCATCATGGCCGGTATCAACCAGACCACCATGATGGCCCTGTCGATGGTGGTCATCGCCTCGATGATCGGTGCCCGTGGCCTGGGTGAAGACGTCCTGGTCGGCATCCAGACCCTGAATGTGGGCCGCGGCCTCGAAGCGGGCCTGGCCATTGTGATTCTGGCGGTTGTGATCGACCGCATTACCCAGGCCTATGGCCGACCACGGCACGGGGTGGGCAAATGAGCGGTACGCAGAAGATGAACAAGATCGAAGTGAAGAATGTCTTCAAGATCTTCGGTACACGCGCCGAAGAGGCCCTGAAGCTTATCCGCCAGCAAAAAGCCAAGGATCAGGTCCTGGCCGAAACCGGCTGTGTGGTCGGGGTCAACGATCTCTCGTTGTCCATCGGCAGTGGCGAGATCTTCGTGATCATGGGGCTGTCGGGCTCTGGCAAGTCAACCCTGGTGCGCCACTTCAACCGCCTGATCGACCCGACCAGCGGCGAGATCCTGGTCGATGGCGAGGACATTCTGCAATACGACATGCAAGCCCTGCGTGAATTCCGCCGGCACAAGATCAGCATGGTGTTCCAGAGCTTCGGCCTGTTGCCGCACCGCACCGTGCTGGACAACGTCGCTTACGGCCTGAAAGTCCGCGGCGAAAGCAAGGCCATGTGCGCGGAGCGCGCCCTGCACTGGATCAATACCGTGGGCCTGAAGGGTTACGAGAAATCCTACCCGCACCAGTTGTCGGGCGGCATGCGTCAGCGCGTCGGCCTGGCCCGTGCGCTGGCTGCCGACACCGACATCATCCTGATGGACGAAGCCTTCAGTGCGCTCGACCCGCTGATTCGCGCCGAAATGCAGGACCAGTTGCTGGAGCTGCAAAAAACCCTGCACAAGACCATCGTCTTCATCACGCATGACCTGGATGAAGCGGTGCGTATCGGTAACCGGATTGCCATTCTCAAGGACGGTCGCCTGGTCCAGGTCGGCACGCCGAAAGAAATCCTCTACCAGCCCGCGGACGAATACGTCGATCGTTTCGTGCAGCGTCGCGTAGCTTCGCTTTAAGGAACCGCGTGTATGTCGTTTGCCGAAAAAATCATCATCGCCGATGCGCCAGTGCGTTGGCAGGACGTGGTGGCTGTGGCCCGGCATGGCGCCAGGCTTGAGCTGGCCCCATCGGCGTGGGCGCGGATCGAGAACGCCCAGGCGATTGTCCAGCGCATCGTCTCCAGCGGTGACCGCGCCTATGGCGTCAACACCGGGCTTGGCGCCTTGTGCAATGTTTCGTTGCAGGACGAACAACTCAGCCAGCTGTCGCACAACACCTTGCTCAGCCATGCCTGCGGTGTGGGCGCAGCGCTGTCCGACGAACAGACCCGGGCAATCATGTGCGCGGCGATCATCAACTTCTGCCAGGGCCGTTCCGGCCTGCAGCGCAAGGTGGTCGAGGCGCTGCTGACCTTGCTCAACCAGCACGTCACCCCACAGGTCCCGAAACAGGGGTCGGTGGGGTACCTGACCCACATGGCACATATCAGCATCAGCTTGCTGGGCGTCGGCCAGGTCAGCTATCGCGGCCAGATCATGCCTGCACAGCAGGCCTTGGCCGAGGTCGGCCTGGCGCCGGTCAGACTGGGTGCCAAGGATGGCCTGTGCCTGGTCAACGGTACCCCGTGCATGACTGGCCTGAGCTGCCTGTCCCTGGACGACGCCACGCGGTTGAGCCAGTGGGCGGACGTTATCAGCGCCATGAGCTTCGAGGCCCTGCGTGGCCAGCTCGCTGCCTTCGACCCTGAAATCATCGCGATGAAACCACACCCTGGCATGCAGCGCGTGGGCAGTAACCTGCGGCGCCTGCTCGAAGGCAGCGAAGTCATTGCCAGCAGCCAAGGCATTCGCACCCAGGACGCCTTGAGCATTCGTTCGATCCCGCAGGTTCATGGCGCTGCGCGCGATCAACTGGAACACGCTGCGCGGCAGATCGAAACCGAACTCAACTCCACGACCGATAACCCGATGTTGCTGGGCACCCCCGAGGCGTATCGGGTGGTTTCCCAGGCGAATCCGCACGGCCAGTCCGTGGCCATGGCGGCCGACTTGCTGGCAATTGCGGTAGCCGAGATCGGAGCGATTGCCGAGCGTCGTCTCGATCGCCTGATCAACCCGTTGGTCAGCGGTTTGCCGGCCTTCCTGGTCAGTCAGCCGGGGGTGAATTCGGGGATGATGATTGTCCAGTACGTGGCCGCTTCACTGTGTGCGGAAAACCGTCAGCTGGCACAACCGGCCGTCGTCGACAACTACGTCACCTCCGGCCTGCAGGAAGACCACTTGAGCATGGGGACCAATGCCGGGCTGAAGCTGCACCGCGCCCTGGAGAACTGTACGCAGATCCTCGCCATCGAATACCTGTTGGCGGCCCAGGCCTTCGAGTTCCTCAAGGCGCAGCGCTTTGGCGCAGGTACCAGCGTTGCCTGGCGCTTGTTGCGCGAACGGGTTCCGGCCTATGCCCAGGACCGTTGGCTGGCCCCGGATATCGCCAGCAGCGCATCGATCCTGAAGGATCCTGGCTTGCTTGGTGCTGCATTCCCCGAGCTGCTTTGACAGATGCAAGTTGTTGCTTGCCGGAAGATACCCTAGGCTGGCTTCTGGTGAATTGATGCTGAGGCGGGGTAACCGATGAGCGAATTACAAGGATGTGTAGCATTTTCCGGTCTGGAGTGCCGGCCGGTGGGGCCATCAGACGTAGAAATGATCTGCTTGCACCGCCAGGAAATGTTTCTTGAAGCGGGTGGCGACCCTGAAGAACTGCGGCTCATGACTCAGCACTTTCGCCCATGGCTGGAGAAGCGCCTCGCTGACGGTCGGTATTACGGATTCAAACTCCTGGATGGCGACCAAGCGGTCGCAGCCATTGGCCTGATGAGCATCGATTGGCCTCCCCATCCATCGCACCCGACCCAGGACAAGCGTGGTTACGTGTTGAATGTGTTCGTCCAGCCAGCCTACCGCCGCCGAGGCCTGGCGTCGGCCTTGATGCAGGCAGCGGACGCCGAGTTCGCCCGCCGAGGAATCAGCTTCGCTGTCCTGCACGCTACCCGCACGGGCAAGCCGGTCTATGAGCAGATCGGTTGGGCTGGCACCTCGGAAATGGCCAAGGTCATTAGCGCCACTGATCTGGTTTTCACGCACGGCACTGAACACCAGGGGTAACGCCATTACCCCAACAGGGTAGGGCGCATTTCCAGCGCCCCTGGCTTCTGGAGTTCAGCATGAAAGCAATCGTATACAACGCACCGCGTGACGTTGCCGTGAGGAATGTTGCCGATGCAAGAATCGAGAAACCTACAGACGTGCTGGTGCGCATCACCACTACCAACATCTGCGGGTCCGACCTTCACATGTATGAGGGGCGCACATCGTTCGAGGCCGGGCGTGTGTTCGGCCATGAAAACCTCGGTGAGGTGATCGAGGTGGGCGCCGGGGTGGACCGGGTCAAGGTCGGCGACTGGGTCAGCCTGCCTTTCAACATCGGCTGCGGATTTTGCGAAAACTGCGAAAAAGGCCTCACAGGTTTCTGCCTCACTGCCAACCCGGGCGCTGCCGGCGCAGCATACGGCTTTGCCGACATGGGGCCCTATCAAGGCGGCCAGGCCGAGCTGTTGCGTGTGCCATACGCCGATTTCAACTGCCTGGTGCTGCCGGAGGACGCCCAGGAACGTGAAGATGACTACGTCATGCTTTCGGATATTTTTCCCACTGGTTGGCATGCAACAGAGCTGGCCGGCCTGCTACCGGGCGAGAGCATTGCGATTTATGGAGCAGGCCCTGTCGGGCTGATGGCGGCCTATTCGGCAATCATCAAAGGTGCCTCCCAGGTGTTCGTGATCGACAACCAGCCGGACCGTTTGAGGCTGGCCGCGCAGCTTGGCGCAACCCCCATCAACGCGGTCGAGCAAAAGGCCGTGGAAGAAATCATGAACCTGACCCATGGCAAAGGCACCGACCGCGGATGCGAATGTGTGGGTTACCAGTGCTGTGACAAGCATGGCCATGAAGCGAACTACCTCACCATGAACAACCTGGTTGCCTCAACCAAGGCTACCGGCGGCATAGGCGTCGTGGGTGTGTTCGTGCCAGAAGACCCAGGTGCGAAGAATGACCTGGCGAAACAGGGCAAGATGGCCTTCGATTTCGGCGCGTTCTGGTTCAAAGGCCAATTCATCCGTACGGGCCAGGCAAATGTGAAGGCCTACAATCGCCGACTGGCGCAGCTCATCCATCATGGGCGCGCCACGCCTTCCCAGATAATTTCCCATCGTTTGACACTTGCTGAAGGCCCCGATGCCTACAAGCATTTCGATGCTCGGGATGATGGCTGGACGAAGGTGGTGCTCAAGCCTGCTGCCTGATCCGTACACCGTTGCTTCCAGGGAAGGAAGCGCGGCGAGGGAAGGGCTCGCCTTCTGTGCTAACCGGCACCTGCCTGAAACAAGGCCCGAACCACCTCCCTCATCCAGCGATTGCCGCTGTCTTGCTGGTACCGCGCGTGCCAATGCTGCTTGACCGTGAACCCCTCCACTGCAAACGGGCAATCGTGCACCTGCAAACCATGCATGTCGGCCAGTGTCTGGCCGATGTGCCGTGGCAGCGTGGCCACCAGGTCGGTCGACCCGACAATCATCCCCAAGCCCAGGAACCCCGGTAGCGCCAACATGATCCTGCGTTCGATGCCTGCCCGCGCCAAACCGGCCTCCAGTAACCTTTGCCCGGTCCCGGCACTGATCTGCACATGCCCCTCGTCCTGGTAACGCGCCACGCTCATGCCTTGGCCCAGACGAGGGTGTTGTGGGTTGCTCAGGCAGACCCAGTCCTGCTCGAACAACACCTGCTGATACATCCCGGCGCCCAACCAAGGCACAAAGCCGATCGCCAGGTCCGCCTCGCCTGACTCCAGCGCACTTTCGGTATTGCCATCTATGCGCGCCGCCTCCAGTCGAATACCGGGCGCGTGGGTACGCAGGTGGTTGAGGATGGCGGGCAGCAAGGTGATGTGGCTGGCATCGCTGACGCACAGGCGAAAGCGCCGTTGCGCCGTGGCCGCAACGAATTGCGGCTCCCAGGTAGTCAGGCGGCGCAGCGACTCAAGCACCTCGCGGCACGGCCCGATCAACTGGTCGGCGCGCGGGGTAGGGGCCATGCCACCTGGCGTGCGTACGAACAGCGGGTCGTTCAGCTCTTCACGCAAGCGCCCCAGCCAGATGCTTACAGTAGGCTGGCTCTGGCCGAGCTGTTCGGCGCTACGGCTCACGCTGCGGCACTGGTACAGCACATCGAACAGCTGCAGCAACTTGGGGTCGGGCAAGGCGTCGAGCGTGCTCATTATTGTAAAACTCAATAGGCGTATTAAGCCCATTGTATAGCCGAAATAAACCTCGCTGCATAAGGTAGTTGCAAACCACAAGAGGTCTGCGACGTGAAAATCTGCATTCTGGGCGCCGGCGCCCTGGGTTGCGCCATAGGCGCGGCCTTGAGCGAGGCGGGGCATGAAACCTGGCTGTTGAACCGTGGCCGCGCACATGTCGAGGCGATGAACCTGCACGGGCTGCGCGTGCAGGACCAGCGCGGCGAGCGGCAGGTGCGGGTCAACGCGGCCTGCGACGCGGCAACCGTGGGCGTGGCCGACCTGGTGGTGGTGCTGGTCAAATCGTTCCACACCGGCGAGGCGATTGCCGGTGCCGGGGCGCTGATCGGGCCGCAGACGCTGGTGCTGTCTCTGCAGAACGGCCTTGGCCATGAAGACATCCTGGCCGAGACCGTGGGCCGTGAGCGAGTGCTGGCCGGCAAGACCTACGTCGGTGGCGTGCTGCTGGCGCCGGGGTCGATCCGTGCCGGTGTAGCAGGCAAGCATACGTTCATCGGCGAGCTCGACGGCAAGCTGACACCCCGTGTGCAGGCCATCGCCGAGGTATTCAACGGCGCCGGGCTCGCGACCACGGTCAGCGACAACATCCTGGGCACCATGTGGGACAAGCTGCTGGTCAATGTCGCGACCGGCGCGCTCAGCGCTATCACCATGCTCAGTTATGGCCAGCTCTACAGCGAGCCGCTGCTGGAAAGCACCGCCAAGGCGGCGGTGGCCGAAGCCATCGCCGTCGCTGAACGAGCAGGCATCCGCCTGGGCCTCACCCGCCCGGATGCTGCCTGGCGGCTGGCCGCCGAAGGCCTGCCGGCAAGCTTCCGTACCTCGATGCTGCAGAGCCTGGAGAAGGGCTCGGTCACCGAGGTCGATTTCATCAATGGCGCGGTCGTGCGCTGGGGCCAGCGCTACGGCGTGGCTACGCCGGTCAACGCGACCCTGGTGGCGTGCATCAAGGGGATCGAACGCGCCATGGCCGATCAGCAGAAGGGGAGTAACCCATGAGTCAGCCGAAAGCCTACCTTGAACACGTTGCGTTCTGGGTGCGGGACATCCAGTGGCACATCCGCTTCTTCAGTGAGGTGTGTGGCATGACCATGCGTGAAATACAGGGCGACGTCGAGCAGCCCGCACAGTACTGGACGCTCGGTGGCCTGCAGTTCATTCACCAGCCGGACTTTGCCGGCCCGGAAGGGCGCATGGCCCACCTGGGCATCATGTGCGAGGACCTTGAAGCTGCCCTGGCGGCGGCTCAACGTTTCGGCGTCAGCGAAATGCCCCAGGGCCGCAACTGGCTGCGCCTGCCGGACGGCCTGGCGGTGGAGTTCATTCAGGCATTGCCGGCGAAGTGCGTCGCCCAGGCATTGGCCATCGACCCACGTGCGGAGGTGAAGGCATGAGCGTGGTGGAAAAATACTGGGACGATGCCCGCGAAGGCGATGAATGCATCAGCCCCACCTACACCGTGACCCGCGAACGCATCCTGGCCTACGCCGACCTCACCGGTGACCACACCCCGGTGCATGTCGACGAAGCATACGCCAACGCAAGCCACTTCGGCTGCCTGGTTGCCCATGGCCTGTTTGGGCTGTCGATCGCCGACGGCCTGAAGACCCAGTGCGAATACCGCTTTGTGCCGGGCATGTCGCTGGGCTGGACCTGGGACTTCGTGCTGCCGATCAAGGTCAACGATGTGCTGCATGTGCGCATGCGCGTGGGGGCGATGCGCCCGAGCAACAGCCGTCCGGGCTGGGGCATCGTGGTGTTGCCGTCGGAACTGGTAAACCAGCACGGCGAAGTCGTGCAGCGTGGCGAGCACCGGCTGATGGTGCCCAGGAGAGTGCAGGCATGAGCCAGGCATTGCCATTGGCGGGTATCCGCGTCATCGACTATAGCCACTTCCTCGCCGGGCCCTATGTGGGCCGCTGCCTGGCAGCACTGGGCGCCGAGGTGATCAAGGTCGAACGGCCGGGCAGCGGCGATGCCGGCCGCCAGCACGCTTTCACCCTCGACGAGCAGCAGAGCGGTTACTTCCTGCAGCTGAACATGGGCAAACAGGGGGTCAGCGTGAACATGAAAGACCCGCGCGGCAAAGCGTTCATGCAGCGCCTGACCGACTCGGCCGATGTGTTCATCGAAAACTATCGCCCCGGCGCCCTGGACAAACTGGGCCTGGGCTATGCCGAGCTGTCGGCGCGCAACCCGCGCCTGGTGTACTGTTCGATCTCCGCCTACGGCCACACCGGGCCGGATGCCCACCGTGCCGGCTTCGGGCTGATTGCCGAGGCCAAGAGCGGGATCATGCAGATGGTCGGCGTGCCTGGCGAAGCGCCGCCGTTGCTGCGCATTTCCCTGGGCGACATGTACACCGGCATCCATGCCGTGGCGGCGATCAATGCGGCGCTGCTGGGCCGGGTAAGCAGTGGCCGTGGCCAGCACATCGACATGGCCCTGTACGACACGCTGGTGTCGATGCATGAATACGCGGTGCAGTGCTACACCTTGTCCGATGGCACCGTCCTGCCCGAACAGACCGGCCATGACATGCCGACCTCCACCTTGTACGGCGTGTTTCGCGCCGCCGATGGCGATCTGGTGATCGCTGCCCAGGTGGACGACGCCTGGAAGCGCTTTGCCGCGATGCTCGAAGCCAACGGTGGCCCGCCCGGGTTCGGCAGCGACAGCCGCTATCACAGCCTCAATGGCCGCAACGCCCATCGCCAGGCGATCCTGGCAGTGGTGCGTGACTGGGTCGGCGCGCGCCGGGTGGCCGATATCCTGCAATTGCTCGATGGCATCGACATTCCCAGCGCCAAGGTGCAGCGCATCGACGAGGTCGTGGCTGACCCGCAGATCCGGGCGCGCAACATGGTCATCGAGCAGCAGCACCCGCGCTACGGTACGTTGCGCCTGCCCAACCTGCCGTTCCGCTTTTCTGACTGCGACACCACGATCCACCAGGTGGCCCCGGACCTCGGCCAGCACAATGCCGAAGTCGCCACCGGGCTTGGCTTCAGCCCTGAAGAAATCACCGCCATGCAAGCAGACGGTGTGCTGTTCACCCACGGAGATGCCCGATGAGCGACCGCTACGCAGTGATCGGCCGACCGATCAATCACACCAAGTCCCCGTTGATTCATGGCCTGTTCGCCCAGGCCAGTGGCCAGTGCCTGGAGTACGGCGCCATCGAGGGCGAACTCGAGGGCTTCGAAGCCCAGGTACTGCAGTTTCGCGATGATGGCGGGTTGGGCATGAACATCACCGCGCCGTTCAAGTTGCGTGCCTTCGAGCTGGCCGACCAGCGCAGCGAGCGTGCCCAGCTGGCGCGGGCGGCCAATGCGCTGAAGTTCGAGGATGGCCGTATCTTCGCCGAGAACTTCGACGGCATTGGCTTGTTGCGGGATATCGAGGAGAACCTCGGTGAACCACTGGGCAATCGTCGGGTGCTGTTGCTTGGCGCCGGTGGCGCGGTGCGCGGGGCGTTGCTGCCCTTCCTGCAGGCGGGGCCAAACGAACTGGTGCTGGCCAACCGTGACATGGCCAAGGCACTTACCTTGCGCAACGAATTGAATCATCCGAGGCTGCGCATCAGCCGCTATGAGGAACTGGAGGGGCAGTCCTTCGACATCGTGGTCAACGCCACTTCCGCAAGCCTCACCGGTGAGCTGCCGCCGCTGCCTGATGGCGTGCTGGGTGAGGCGCGGCTGGCTTACGAGCTGGCATATGGCAAAGGCCTGACACCGTTCCTGCGCATGGCACAGGCACAGGGCGTGGCGCGCCTGGCCGACGGTGTCGGCATGCTGGTCGAGCAGGCGGCGGAGGCGTTCGCCTGGTGGCGCGGGGTGCGGCCTGAAACCCGTGCCGTGATCGATCGCCTGACCATTCCACTGGAGTAGCCCCTGCAACCGTGGGCTGCGCAAGCGATCCACTGTGGGAGCGGGCGTGCCCGCGAAGAATCCAGCGCGGTGCCTGGCACCGGCTGTGCCGGTGTTCGCGGGCATGCCCGCTCCCACAGGGGCCCTTGCCAGTCAGTACGGCGGCGGTGGCAGTTCGGCCAACAGTCTTTTGAGCCCGTCGCCCCACTGCCTGCGTATCTGCTCGTAATAGACATCGTCACTGGCGATACGCTGGCGTTTCGGGGTTTCCAGGCTGTCCTTGTGATACACCAGCAGGTCCAACGGCATGCCCACCGACAAGTTGCTGCGAATGGTCGAGTCGAACGAGATCAGGCCACAGCGCAACGCTTCATCGAGAGGCATCTGGTAGCCGAGGTTACGGTCGAGAATCGGCCGCCCGTATTTGCTTTCGCCCAGTTGCAGGAACGGGGTGTCTGGTGTGGCCTGGAAGAAATTGCCCTGCGCATAGACGTTGTATATGCCCATGGCGCCGCCGGCAATCTGGCCGCCGACGATGAACGAACTGCTCAGGTCGATGCCGGCCGACAGCTTGCTGCGATCACGGCCAACCACTTCGCGCAGGGTGTCGGCGACCAGTACCGTTGCATCGTAGAGCGTGGCCACGTTCAACAGGTGGGGGCCCGGGCCGCGGGTACGTTGCTGGAGCAGGTTCACCACCGATTGCGAGGTCGCCAGGTTGCCGGCGGTCTGCAGGACGATCAGGCGTTCCCCCGGCACGCTGAACACGAACAACTTGGCAAAGCTGGCGATCTGGTCGATGCCCGCATTGGTGCGTGAGTCGCTGATGAAGACAAGCCCGTCCGCCAGGTGCATGGCGACACAATAGGTCATGCTGTTTCCCTTGTTTTCTTGTGAACGGGTGCAACGCCTCTCACTGGCGGTGCACGTGCACGCTGGCCTGCATCGATTCGGCGCCACCACCGCGGCGCACGCCCCTGACCGGGCAGGCATCGAGGTAGTCCAGGCCCACTGCCAGTTTCAGGTGGCGCTCTGGCCGGGTTAGCCGGTTGGTGATGTCGAAGCTGTACCAGGCGTCATCGACCCAGGCTTCGGCCCAGGCATGGCTGGCCAGGTGCTGCTCGTCCTCGGTGCACAGGTAACCGGAGACATAGCGTGCCGGGATACCCAGGCTACGTGCGCAGGCGAGGAACGCGTGGGTGTGGTCCTGGCAGACACCGGCAGCGCCGTCGAACGCTTCAATGGCGGTGGTGCCCACCGACGTGGCCCCGGGGCTGTATGGCATGTGCTCGGCCAGGGCTTGCATCAGCCCGACCAGCGCCGCCCGGTCGCGGTGTTCGCCACAGTGCCGGTTGGCGAAGGCCTTGAGTGCATCATCGGCCTGGGTCAGGTGGCTACTGCGCAGGAATGGCAGGGGGGAGTGTTCGCCGGACTCCTGCTCGCGCTCCGGGTCGATCTCCACCTGGCCGCTGGCGGTCAGTGCCAGATGCCCGTGGGGTTTGTCCAGGGTCAGCACATGCAGGATGTTGCCATACGGGTCGATCTGGCCGTTGACCTTGCAGGGCAGGTCCAGTTGCCATTCATTGATGCGCTGGCGCTCGCTGCTGCGGGGTGTAAGGCGCAGGAACTGGATGCTGTTGCACACATCGCTTGCATAGCTGTAGGTGGTGTCGTGGCGAATGGACAGTTTCATACGACCTCCAGATAGGAGTGATGGACCGCCTGGCCCAGTTGATTGATGCGGCCGATGAAATCGGTCAGCCACGGATGCAAGCCTGCCTCGAGGATTTCGTCGATCGCGGTGTAGCGCAGGCGCGCGTTGAGTTCGGCAGCCATGCGCTGGGCGGCGCGCCTGGTGCTGCCCGGCAGGCTTGCAAGGATCTGGTCCAGTTCTTCGATGCAGGCATGTAGCGAGCGGGGCACGTCGACCCGCAGCAACAGCAACTCGGATACCGGCCGTGCACTGGGCGCGGCGCGATAGAGTTCGTTGAAGGCTTCGTAGGAGGTCAGCGCGCGCAGCAAGGCGCTCCATTGGTAATAGCCGCGGGCAGAGTCATCGCTGACCTCTTCGGAGGCCTCACCGAACATTTCATAGCGTGCATCGAGCAGCCGCAGGGTGTTGTCGGCCCGCTCCAGGAAGGTCCCCAGACGGATGAAACTGTAGGCGTCGTTGCGCATGATGGTGCCTGAGGTCGCACCGCGGAACAGGTGCGAGCGCTCCTTGACCCATTCGCAGAACTGGCTGATGCCGTAATGGCCGAGGCCATTGCCGGCAATGTTGCGCATTTCGATCCAGGTAGCGTTGATGTTCTCCCACATGTCGGCGGTGATGCGGCCACGCACTGCGTGTGCATTGGTCCTGGCCGCCTGCAGGCAGCAATAGATACTGCCGGGGTTGGTCGCGTCGAGGGCAAAGAAGTGCAGCATGCGCTCGGTGTCGAGTTCGCTGTGCCGGCGGCGGTAGTCGTCCAGCGTTCCGGATGCCAGCAACGACATGGCCAGCTCGGCATGGCCGTCACTGCGCCCGGCCTGGGGCATGAGTGATAGCGAATAGCTGACCTCGAGCATTCGTGCAAGGTTCTCTGCGCGCTCCAGATAGCGCGACATCCAGTACAGGTCGGAAGCAGTTCTCGAAAGCATGGTTCAGTCCTCCACCACCCAGGTGTCCTTGGTACCGCCGCCCTGCGACGAGTTGACCACCAGCGAACCTTCCTGAAGGGCCACACGGGTCAGGCCGCCTGGCACCAGCCGGGTTTCACTGCCAGACAGCACGAACGGGCGCAGGTCGATGTGGCGCGGGGCGATGCCGCTGTCGACGAAGGTCGGGCAGGTGGACAGGCACAGGGTAGGTTGGGCGATGTAGGCATGCGGGCGAGCCTTGATGCGGGCGCGGAAGTCCTCGATCTGGGCGCTGGTTGCCGCGGGCCCGACCAACATGCCATAGCCACCGGAGCCCTGGGTTTCCTTGACCACCAGGTCGGGCAGGTTAGCCAGGACATGGGACAGGTCTGCAGGCCTGCGGCACTGCCAGGTCGGGACGTTGTTCAGCACCGGCTCTTCGCCCAGGTAGAAGCGGATCATGTCGTCGACATAAGGGTAGATCGACTTGTCGTCTGCCACACCGGTACCCACCGCGTTGGCCAGCACCACGTTGCCGGCGCGGTACACCGAGATCAGCCCCGGCACGCCCAGCATCGAATCAGGGTTGAACGACAGCGGGTCGAGGTAGTCGTCGTCCAGGCGCCGATAGATCACGTCGACCTGCTGCGGGCCGGCAGTGGTGCGCATGTAGACATGCTCGTCACGGATGAACAGGTCCGCACCCTCGACCAGTTCGATGCCCATTTCCCGGGCGAGGAAGGCATGCTCGAAGTAGGCACTGTTGAAGCGGCCGGGGGTGAGCAGCACGGCGGTGGGGTTGTCCAGCGGGCTGGCGCTCTTGAGCGTGTCCAGCAGCAGGTTGGGGTAGTGGTCGATCGGGGCGATACGCTGGGCAGCGAACAGCTCGGGGAACAGCCGCATCATCATCTTGCGGTCTTCGAGCATGTAGCTGACCCCGCTGGGGGTGCGCAGGTTGTCTTCGAGCACGAAGTAGCTGCCATCCCCATCGCGGACCAGGTCGACGCCGGCGATATGGGCATAGAGCCCACGGTGCAGCCCCAGGCCCTGCATGGCGATCTGGTAGCCTTCATTGGCCAGTACTTGCTCCGGCGGGATGATACCGGCTTTGAGAATGCGCTGGTCGTGGTAGATGTCCTGCAGGAACAGGTTCAGGGCGTGCACCCGCTGGATGCAGCCGCGCTCGACACTGCGCCATTCGCTGGCGCGAATGCTGCGCGGGATGATGTCAAAGGGGATCAGGCGCTCGGTGTCCTGCTTGTCACCGTACAAGGTGAAGGTGATACCGGCGCGGTGAAACAGCAGGTCTGCTTCACGTCGGCGTTGCTCCAGCAACTCCAATGGGGTGTTGGCCAACCAGCGAGCGAACTCCTGGTAATGCGGGCGACAACTTCCGTTCGTTTCGTACATTTCATTGAAAAATGCCCGGGACATACCCACTCCTTGCCACCGTTGCCGGCAGCTTCATTGCGGTTCATCTACATATTTCAGGTACGGCTTTCTGGGGGTGGTGGGCGCTGTGTCTGCGGTAGCCTCGAATCCAGTCAATTGCTGTTGCTTTTTGCACGCTAGAGGTCGTTGCAATGAAGGTGCCGAAAGCCCGGCACAGCCCAGAAATGGCAAAAGTTATTGATAGGTTATTGAAACTATTAAGGTTTATTGCTGGATTCAGCGACTGCGCAGCGCGCAGCCGTACTGGAGCGGCATAGAGGCCTGCCGGAAGGTGTGCATCAAAAGGGCGCGTCATGCACCCAGCTGCAGCTTATGCCCCGAACTGGAGCGAGCCGAGGCAGCACCTACAGTGCGGTGCTCTCGTCCCACCGCCTGGCCTTGGGGGTAACCAGTTGCCAGCGCGAAGCGCATTATCGCGGGGGCCATACGCGGCCTGGCGCTGACCCGACTGCGTCAGGCTGGCGCTGCCGGCGGCATGCTCGCGGGAGCAATGGCAACCTTGGTTTACTGCCTGCACTGCCCGGAGATGGCTGTGCCGTTCTGGGGGCTTTGGTCGTGCTGGGCATGGCGCTGCCGACTGCTCTGGGGGCCGCGCTTGTTGCGCTGGTGAGGGCGGGGCGTATACCAAGGCCTGCAGACCGGCGTAGTGAATGGGGCGGAGAACCCGTACTCGAATATCTACAGCCAGAAGATGCATGAGGTGCAGAAGTACATCACCGAGTCCAACCACGGCGTGCTGGACTACATGCTGATCACCAACACCAAGTTCTGGAACGGTCTGCCAGCAGACGTGAAACCGGTACTGGAGAAGATCGTCGGCGAGGTCACCACCGAAGTGAACAAGCAAGCCGAGGCGCTCAACCAGGGCGACAAGCAGCGCATCATCGATGCCAAGACCACCGAGATCATCACCCTGACCCCGGAGCAACGCGAAGCGTGGCGTGATGCGATGAAACCTGTGTGGAAGAAGTTTGAAGGTGAGATCGGTGCTGACCTGATCAAGGCCGCCGAAGCCGCCAACACGCCTCAGTAAGGCAGTAGCCGGCCCTGCGCGAGTGGGGCCGGCTTCGCTCTGGAGATCGCGCCATGCACGCCCTCAGACGTATCTGGGAACATTTCGAGGAAGGTTTCATCGTCTTTCTCCTGGCCGCCATGACCCTGGTGACCTTCGTCTACGTGATCCTCAACAACCTCTACACCCTGTTCTACAGCGTGGCTGAGCATTGGCCAGGGGCAGCCGACCTGTTCAACGCCTTTGGCGACCAAGTGATGGACGCCGCCCAGGCGATGACCTGGAGCAATGCGCTGACCAAGGCTTTGTTTGCCTGGTTGATATTCTTCGGCCTGGCCTATGGCGTGCGCACCGCCGGCCATATTGGCGTCGATGCGCTGGTCAAGCGGGCCAGCAAGCCGGTACAACGCATTATCGGTGTAATAGCCTGCTCCAGCTGCATGGTTTATGCCGGGCTGCTGAGCGTCGCCAGCTTCGAGTGGATCGAGACCTTGCTGACCGCCAGCATCGGCGCCGAAGACCTTGGTCATATTGGCATCATGCAGTGGCACATCGGCCTGATCGTGCCGCTGGGCTTCACCCTGGTATTCATCCGCTTCGGCGAAATCATGGTGCGCATCCTCATGGGCCGCCAGGTGGGGCTGGGCCTTGCGGATGAAGCCGCCGAGGCCATGAAGCTGACCGAGCACGAGGAAGATAAACCATGACCGTCCTGTTCTTGTTCGCGGCCTTGTTCGTACTGATGTTCATCGGCGTGCCGATCGCCATTTCCCTGGGGTTGGCGGGCTCACTGGCGATCATGCTGTTCAGCCAGGACTCGGTGCGCTCGCTGGCGATCAAACTGTTCGAAACCTCCGAGCACTACACCTTGCTGGCCATTCCGTTCTTCCTGCTGGCCGGAGCGTTCATGACCACCGGTGGTGTAGCCCGCCGCCTGATCGACTTCGCCAACGCCTGCATCGGCCATGTGCGCGGTGGCCTGGCCATCGCGGCGGTGCTGGCCTGCGTCCTGTTCGCCGCGCTTTCCGGTTCCAGCCCGGCGACGGTCGCCGCCGTCGGTTCGATCGCCATCGCCGGTATGGTGCGCTCGGGTTATCCAACCGCTTTCGGCGCAGGCATCATCTGCAACGCAGGCACACTGGGCATCCTGATTCCACCCTCGATCGTGATGGTGGTATATGCCGCCGCTACCGAGACTTCGGTCGGCAAGTTGTTCATGGCAGGGGTGGTGCCGGGGTTGATGCTCGGGCTGATCCTGATGATTGTCATCTACATCGTGGCGGTGAAACGCAACCTGCCGGCGTTGCCCCGGGCTACGTTCAGCGAGTGGCTGAGCGCGGCGCGCAATGCAATCTGGGGGCTGCTGCTGATCCTGATCATTCTCGGTGGCATCTACAGCGGAATGTTCACGCCAACCGAGGCGGCTGCGGTCGCGGCGGTGTATTCGGCCTTCATCGCGCTGTTCGTGTACCGCGACATGTCCTGGCGCGAAGCACCGAAGGTACTGCTGGAGTCCGCCCGGCTGAGCATCATGCTGATGTTCATCATCGCCAACGCCATGCTTTTCGCCCATGTGCTGACCACCGAACAATTACCGCAGCAGATTACCGCCTGGGTCATCGAGGCCGGGCTTACCCCCGTGACCTTCCTGCTGGTGGTCAACGTGGTGCTGCTGGTGGCTGGCGCGTTCATGGAGCCGTCGGCGATCATCCTGATCCTGGCGCCGATCTTGTTCCCGATCGCCACGCGACTGGGCATCGATCCGGTGCACCTTGGCATCATCATGGTGATCAACCTGGAAATCGGCCTGATTACCCCCCCGGTTGGGCTCAACCTGTTCGTCACCTCTGCCGTGACCGGCATGCCGCTGGTGGACACCGTGCGTGCAGCAATGCCCTGGTTGCTGATCCTGCTGTTGTTCCTGATTCTGGTGACTTATGTGCCTTGGATCGCGTTGGTGTTGCCTGAGATGTTGGGCATGTGAACCCACAGTGATAGCGGCTTTGTATTGACGGAAGCCGTCATGGACGGGTGTCCGAACACGGTTGACCGAAACGCCATGGGCAGGATATGTGGTGGCCCGCCTGACACAGTGGGTAGCTGTGTCAGGCGTGGCGATCCGCTTGCCCAATTGCAGTGGATCGCCAGTTGATACTGCTAGACGGTCGAACCGGCTTTGCTCACGGTAGGTGCCCTGCGCAGGTTATACGCCCCCCAGGCCAGGCCTAGCAGTGCCGCCAGCACCGAGGCGGAAAGCACGCCAAGTTTGGCCGCCGCCAGCGCGCCTGGCTCGGCGAAGGCGAGATTGGCAATGAAGATCGACATGGTAAAACCGATGCCGGCCAGCAACCCGATCAAGAAAATGCTGCGCCAGCCTACCTCGGCGGGAAGCGCGCACCAGCCCAAGCGCACCATCAACCAACTGACGCCGACGATGCCCAAGGGTTTGCCAGCTACCAGGGCGACAGTGACGGCGATCATTACCCATTGCGGGGCCTCGGCAGACAGATCGACACCCGAAAGATTTACCCCGGCGTTGGCCAAGGCAAACACTGGCATGATGCCGAAAGCTACCCAGGGATGCAGGGTACCTTGCATGCGCACCACCGGCGGTACCAGTTCACGCTGGGCCAAACGCAGCCGTTTCAACGGGTCCATGAGGTCGCTGGCATCCCGCTCTGGCGCCCTGGCGCGTCCCAGCAGTTCTCCGGTAAAGCGGGTAACTGCATCCAGCGGGCGCTCGCGCATCGGCATTGCGGCTACAGGCGTCATCAGGCCCAACACAACGCCGGCGAGGGTCGGGTGGGCTCCGGTCAACAAGACACCCAGCCAGGTGATTGCGCCAGGAATGACATAGGCGTAGGCAGCACCCACACCGATCTTCTGGAGCCCGATCACCATCAGCAGGCCGATCACTGCAACGCCGAAACCGCTGTAATCCAGGCCACCTGAATAGAAGAACGCGATGATCAGCACTGCGATGATGTCATCGATGATCGCCAGGGCCAGCAGGAACACGCGGACGTTGGACGGGATCGACTTGCCGAGCAGCGCCAGAACGCCTACCGCAAAGGCGATATCCGTAGCCGTCGGTACGGCCCAACCTTGTTGTTCTGCCGATGCGTGGCCGAAACCCAGATAGAGGAGGGCGGGCACGGCGACACCGCCGACGGCGGCTGCCATGGGTAACGTGGCTTGGCGCAGGCTGGACAGTGCGCCCTCGTGGATTTCGCGACGGATCTCCATGCCGACGACCAGGAAGAAAATGGTCATCAAGCCATCGTTGATCCAGAAATGCAGGGATTGTGAATAAACCAGCGAGCCAACACCGATCGTCAACGGCGTGTGCCAAAGGCTGTCGTAGCTGTCGGCAGCTGGGGAGTTCGCCCAGATCAGTGCAGCCACAGCGGCGACCAGTAGAACAATGCCGCTGATCGCTTCAACGTGGACAAAGCGTTCAAGGTTGGCGAAGGCACGCTCGGCCAGCTCCTGGGCGCGTGGCAATTCCTTTTTTTGCATAGGCGCAAGTACTCCCGCATGGCGGCCCGACCTGCGCTGTTCTTTAACCTGCCTTACTGCACCGTGCAGCTGGCACCCATCCGGTAGTCTACCGAACAACCACCCTTAGATGAACGAAAAGTACCAAACCTTGTGTTTCTCACCGCACGCAGCAGGACACTGGTTTGAGATTTTTTCCCGCGAACGTTACGGTTTGTCGCTCTTTTCGAGCATACGGAGCTTGGCAATCGGGCATTTCTCCAGCTGCTAGCCTTGGGGAATGTCGTCGCCCCCAAGCACGCTGTGCGCATCGCCTTACAAGGAGACCTGCCGCAATGACTGCAGCCCCCAAGACCCAGGAGTACCCTCAATCCGCCTGTTTTTTACAGCAGCGCAATTCTCATCTCTCTTCTGGTCTTGTACGCCACGGCATTTCAGGAGCACGCCCAGGCGCTGTTCGAGCAACTCCAGCAATGGATTATCACCAATGCCAGCTGGTTCTACATTCTTGTTGTAGCGCTGGTACTGATAAGTGTGGTGTTTCTGGCCGTCAGCCGCTACGGAGACATCAAGCTAGGCCCTGACCATAGCGGGCCGGATTACCGAAAGAGCAGTTGGTTCGCGATGCTGTTCTCGGCAGGGATGGGGATTGGCCTCATGTTCTTCGGCGTGGCCGAACCGGTAATGCACTTCACCACGCCGCCCGTGGGCGATCCCGGCACTGTCGCTGCGGCGCGCGAAGCCATGAAGATCACCTTTTTTCACTGGGGCCTGCATGCCTGGGCAATCTATGCGATCGTCGCGCTGATTCTGGCCTACTTCAGCTTCCGCAACGGCTTGCCGTTAACCTTGCGTTCGGCGCTCTACCCGCTGATTGGCGAGCGGATCTATGGTCCTGTCGGGCATGCCGTGGATGTTTTCGCCATTCTCGGCACGGTGTTTGGTGTGGCGACCTCGTTGGGTTACGGAGTGTTGCAGATCAACAGCGGTTTTCACCATGTATTCGGTTTGCCGGTAAATACCACCGTGCAGGTCATCCTCATCACCGCCACCTGCGCTTTGGCGACACTCTCGGTAGCCAGCGGTCTGGATAAAGGGATCCGCATCCTGTCCGAGCTTAACCTGAGTCTGGCGGTAATCCTGATGCTGTTCGTGCTGCTGCTTGGGCCCACGGTATTCTTGCTGCAGACGTACGTACAGAATACCGGCGCCTACCTTTCGGACATCGTCAACAAAACCTTCAATCTCTACGCTTACGAGCCCACTGACTGGATTGGTGGCTGGACTTTGCTGTACTGGGGCTGGTGGTTGTCATGGTCGCCTTTCGTGGGACTCTTCATCGCGCGTATTTCCCGGGGACGGACCATCCGTGATTTTGTCTGCGGCGTACTGTTCGTACCTACGGGTTTCACGCTGCTCTGGATGACGGTATTTGGCGACTCGGCGATCCATATGGTCCTTAACGATGGCGTAAAGGATCTGGCAGCGTTGGTCAGTGAAGACAGTTCCCTCGCCTTGTTTGCGTTCCTGGAGCATTTTCCGTTCTCCAGCGTCATTTCGCTGGTCGCGGTGCTCATGGTGGTAGTGTTCTTTGTGACCTCGGCGGACTCTGGTGCGTTGGTTGTGGATATGCTGGCGTCTTCCGGGCAAGGCCATTCCCCGTTGTGGCAACGTATCTTCTGGTCAGTCAGCATTGGCGCGGTGGCGATCGCGTTGTTGCTCGCCAACGGTCTCAAGGCGTTGCAGACCGCGACCATTGCCAGCGCTTTGCCGTTCGCCGCCATCTTGCTGACTGCGATTTGGGGCTTGTTCAAGGCTCTCAGTCTGGATGCGACTCGCCGCGGGTTGCGTAATCAAGCGTTGCCTGGCCCCCGACATACCCGTCACCCTCACGGCGGCTGGCAGCGTCGACTGCGCAATATCGCTTTGATGCCACGTCGGGCCCATGTGACCCGCTTCATTGTCGAGGTGGTCAAGCCAGCCTGTGAAGAAGTAGCCTCGGAGTTGCGCAAGCAAGGCTACGACGTGGCCGTGAATGAGCGCGATGATGGGCGGGTAGCACTCGAGCTCTCCCATGTCGGCGAAGGACGTTTCCTCTACGAGGTGCGGCCACGGGCCTTCAATACTCCGAGCTTCGTCATGCGTGACACTGAAGACGGTGCCGATGCCCGCAAGTATTTTCGGGCGGAAGTGCACCTGAGAGAGGGTGGCCAGGACTACGACATCATGGGGTGGAGCCGCGACGATGTGATTGGCGACATTCTGGACCAGTACGAGCGCCACCTGCATTACCTGCACGTGGTGAGCTGAAGTTTACTCGGGCTTGCCCAGACGGAGTCAGGGCAGGGCGGTCCGCCTGCTGTCCAGGAGTGGATTTTCACAGGACCAGAAGTCTACAGCAGCAATACTGAGTCTGGGGAGCGCGCAGGATGATGGCTGAGCCAAGGATGACGATGGCGGTCAGGGCCAGGCCGACCATTCCCGGATTTGTAGCCGAAGCGCTTCATCAGCGGAATGGTGAACTGCCCGGTGGTGACTACGTTGGCCACCACACTACCGGTAACGTCGCGGCCAGGTCACGGATAGCCGCTTGACCGAGTCCCGAGGATTGGAGCGTGGCGTCGAGTTGACGGTTCTTGATCAGTTCGACGGACTCCGCATAGGGCAGGTATTCGACTTTGCCCATGTCCTGGTAGCTAAGCCCCGCGGCTTTGAAGATAGCTCGGGCATTCAGCTGCGCGAACGGGCGCTGGAGACTCAGGCCCTGAGCCTGGTTCACATCAGTGAGGCTTTTACTGAAGGGACGAAAATTCTGCGACCCCGTTGTTAAACCTTGTACTGAAGATAATAATGAGAAGAAATATCATTAGTACGGTGTCGTCGTGGCAGATTACCAACCCGTCAAAGATGCATTTTCCGAGCTCTACGGCACCAACCACCGTTGGCTGACGACCTGGCTCTATCGTCGTCTGCAATGCCCGCACGATGCCGCAGACCTGGCCCAGGACACCTTCCTGCGGGTCATGAGAGCGTCGCAGCCGGTCGCTATCGAGGAGCCGCGTGCATTTCTCGCCACCGTCGCCCGGCGCCTGCTAAGTAACCTGTTTCGTCGTCGAGCGCTGGAAAGGGCGTACCTGGAAGAGCTGGCCAACTTCATGGAGGCCTGTGCGCCCTCCGAAGAAGAACTTGCCTTGGTGCACGAGGCGCTGGTTCAGATCGACCAGATGCTGCACGACCTGCCGTTGCGGGTGCGCCATGTCTTCATTCTCAGTCGCCTGGATGGCCTGCCGCAGCCGCAGATCGCCCGGCAACTGGGTATTTCCCTCGCCACCGTGGAGCGCGACCTGCGCCGCGCCTTCCTGCATTGCCTGAGCGTCACTGGCGCATGACCTGCCAATCCTCTGAGCAGGTGCTGCACGAAGCCATCGACTGGATGCTGCGCCTTGAACACTTGCCCGCCAGCGACCCCGCGCATCAGGCGTTCGAGCAATGGCACCAGCATTGTGCCGAGCATCGGGTTGCGTGGCAGCGGGTGAACAGTGTGCTCGGGTCCGCTCTGGCTGATCTGCAGGACCTGCCAGGCCAGGTACAGCTAGGCAGCCGCGCCTTGCGTGCGTTGCCCAACCCTTCGCGGCGAAACCTGCTGGGCAAGGGCCTGGCACTGTTGCTGCTGGGGGCCGGTGGGGTCGGTGTACTCAACCGCCTGGCCCCGGTGGCCGACCTGCTGGCCGACGCCCACACCGCCACCGGCGAGCGCAAGACCTTACTGCTCGCCGATGGCAGCCGTCTGAGCCTCAACGCCCGCAGTGCGGCCGATATCCGTTTCGACGCACGGCAGCGGCGGGTAGTGTTGCGCGCGGGTGAACTGCAGATGCAGGTGGAGCCTGACCGTGCACGGCCACTGATTGTCGCCACCGCCCATGGCGAGGTGCGCGCGACGGCAGCCCGCTTCATGGTGCGTCAGGAAGCTGAGCGCTGCATGGTATCGGTCCAGCGGCACAGCGTGCTGCTAAGCACCGCCGACGGCAGCACCCGGCGGGTGGAGGCGGGCCAGGCGTTCGGCTTCGACCGGCGTGGCAGCGTGGCTGTGGCACCGTCGATGCGTACTCGCGATGACTGGGTACAGGGGCGGGTCGAAGCCCAGGACGAACCCTTGGGCGAGCTGGTGGAGGCGCTGCGCCCGTATTACGGCGGCCTGCTGCGCATCAGCCCGCAAGCTGCGCAGGTCCGGGTGTTCGGTACCTTCCTTGTGGACGATATCGAGCGCACCCTGACGTCGTTGAGCGAGACGCTACCGATCAGGGTCGAAACCCTGGGCTTCTGGCTGACCCGGATCGACGTGAAGTAACGACTTTTTTGCGGGGGCGATGAGGGGGTTCCGTATCTCGGGTGTCCTGGCTATGAAAGATCCCCCAGACGAGCCGACAATCCATGCCCCATCCTTCGCTGCGCCCCCATGCCCTGGCTGCCGCCATTGCCCTTGCAGGCCTGTCCTGGCAAGCCGTCGCCCAGAACGAGCAGGTCAGCCATAGCTTCGACCTGCCCGCCGCACCCTTGGGCAGCACCCTGACCCGCATTGCCCGGGAGACCGGCAACGTGCTCTCGATATCGCCCGCGCTTATCGAGGGCAAGACTGCCCAGCCGGTACGCGGACAGATGACCACGCAGCAGGCGATGGAGCAGGCGCTGCAGGGGAGTGGGCTGCGCCTGGAGGTCACCTCGAGCGGTAGCTGGAACCTGTTGCCCGTGGCGCCGGACGGCGCGCAGCTGGAGCTGCCAGCGATGTCGATCGTCGGCATGCAGACCAGCGCGCCGACTTTTTCAGTGGGTACCAAGGTTCCACTGCGCCTGCGGGAGGTGCCGCAGACCATCAACGTGATCGGCCAGGAGCGGATCCAGAAGCAGAACCTCTATACCCTCGAGGATGCGTTGGGTGAGGTTGGCGGCGTGACCGTGCAACGGATCGATGCCAGCCGCTTGAGCTTCTTCTCGCGTGGCTTCGAGATAACCTCGCTGCAGCTGGACGGCACACCGACCACCATGGACAACCGGATCTTTCTGTCGCCGGACCTGACCATGTACGACCGCGTCGAGGTACTCAAGGGGCCGTCCGGCAGCCTGACCGGCGCCGGGGGGGCGGGCGGCAGCATCAACCTGATACGCAAGCGCCCGCTGGCCGACGCGGCGGTATCGGCCGAAGTCAGCGCCGGCTCCTGGGACAACTACCGTGGCATGGTCGACGTCACCGGCCCGCTGACCGAGGCCGGCAACGTCCGTGGCCGCCTGGTGCTCAGCCAGCACAACCAGGCCTTCCCCTACGATGGCAGCGGCAAGCGTGAGTCGAACCAGGCCTACGGTATCGTCGATATCGACCTGACCCCGGATACCGTCTGGACCATCGGTGCCAGCAACCAGAACACCGACATTCGCGGCGCCCAGCGCTCGCTGCCGGCGTTCCGCTACACCAACGCCGCAGGCGAAGCAGCCATGTCGCTGCCAGACGTCTCGCGCAAGAACTTCTACGGCGCCAACTGGAACCGCGACTACTTCTGGAGCACTGCGGTGTTCACCGAGCTTGAGCATCAGCTTGGTGGCGGCTGGAAGACCAAGCTGGCGGTGCGCCATGCCGACAACAATTACGATCTGACCCAGGCCTACGCCCGCAATGGCGGTGGTATCGACCCGGCCGACAACCTGGTGTCGATGAACTCGATCATGTTCGACTACCGCGAGAAGCAGGACGAAGTGGACCTGTACGCCGACGGCCCGTTCAGCCTGTTCGGCCGTGAGCACAAGCTGCTGGTGGGCACCAATTACTCCCGTTCGGAGTTCTCTTCCAACGGCGGCTACTATTCCAGCTTCCTGGGTGATGTGGACCTGTACGACCCGCAAGCGAACTTCCCGTTCCCGGAATTCCCCGATTCCGATCGCCTGCCCACCAACGTTGCCAACACCCGCTCCAAGGCAGTCTACGGCAACATGCGCCTGAGCCTGAGCGACCCGTTGACCCTGGTACTTGGCGGCCGTGTCACCTGGCTGGACATGCACCGCAGCCAGCACCAGCCGGAAGCCGGCTCGCCGTCGGAAAAGGCCAGCCAGAGCGAGTCGCAGAAGTTCACCCCGTTCTATGGGTTGATCTACGAGCTGAACGACACCTACTCGCTGTATGCCAACTACGCCGAGGTGTTCAACCCGCAGCCGGTCAGCAACCTGGATATCAACAACAGCATCATCGACCCGATCGAGGGCAAGCAGCATGAGCTCGGCATCAAGGGCGAATTCCTCGACGGTGCGCTGAACGCCTCGCTGGCAGCCTTCCAGATCGAGGAAGAGAACCGCGCCATCCCCGACATGAACGACCCGAACTCGCGGGCCGTGGTGGCTGGTGGCAAGGCGCGCACCCGTGGCTACGAGATGGAAGTGAGCGGGCAGGTGACGCCTGACTGGTTCCTCACTGCCAACTTCGCTCACACCTACAAGCGCTACGACAGCCCCAACGAACAGTTGCAGACCTATTTGCCGAAGAACATGTTGCGGGTCTGGACCCTTTACAAGCTGCCCGGTGAGCTTGAAAAGTGGAGCGTGCAGGGCGGCGTGAGCGTCGTCAGCGAAACCTACAACAAACTGTACGTGCCCGGCCTGGACATGGACGGCACCAAACTACAGCAGAGTGGCTACGCGCTGTACGACGCGGGTGTCGGCTACCAGATCGACGAGCATCTGTCAGCGGACCTGCTTGCCACCAACCTGACCAACAAGAAGTACTACCAGCGCATCAACACCTTCCAGGACGGAAACATCTTCGGTGACCCCCGTGCGGTCTCATTGACCCTGCGCGCCAAGTTCTGAAGAAGCGCCGTGAAGGAGTGAGGAGAACAGGGTGGAACGACCGGCGTCGGACAAGAAAAGCGCTCGGCACCGACAGCGCGCGGTGTGGCTGCTGCTGGCCCTGCTGCTGGGCTACCTGTTCATCTGGCCATTCAGCGCCATCGCCGCGCTGGCCCTGGCATGGCTTGGGCAAGCGCCAAGTGAGGCGGTACTGAGCAGTTCGATTGGCTCCTTCGTGCTCTACCCGGCACTGGTGCTCTGGTTGTTGTGTGCCCGTCGGGCGGTGCGCAACGCCCTTTGGCTGGCCTGCGTGTCGCTGGCGCTGCTGGCCCTGCTGCATGTGCTGGCGGGTGCCGGGTGATGTTCGACGGTGTCCGCCAGGCCATGCTGTGGGCGCACCGGGTGCTGGGCCTGGGTTTTTCCGCATTGTTGCTGGTCGCGTTTTTCATGGGCAGCCTTGCGTTATACGACCGCGAACTGGACAGCTGGATGTTGCCGGCGCTGCGTGTGGCGCCGGCGACCGCACCGCTGTCGCTGGACCGGCAGGTATTGCCACGGGTGGCTGGCTTGAGCGAGGGCAAGGCGCTGCTGCAGTGGTATGTGGAACTACCCGATGCACGCCGCCCACTGCTGCGTTTTCAGGCCTGGAGCGTCGAGCGCCAAGGCTTCAGCCGGTTCCTGCTACCTGGCAACGACGGTGAGATATTGACTGCCGGTAGCCGTGGCGGTGACTTTTTCTACCGTCTTCATTACACCCTGAACATCAATGCCTGGAACCTCGGTACCCGGCTGCTGGGCCTGGCCGCGATGGTCGGGCTGATCGCCCTGGTCGCCGGGGTGTGCATCCATACGCGATTGTTTAAGGATCTGTTCACCCTGCGTGCCGACAAGGCGCCGCGACGCTTGCTCGACCTGCACAACCTGACCGGTGTGTTCGCCTTGCCGTTCCACGCGCTGATGCTGCTGAGCGGCCTGCTGATCCTGTTCCCGCTGTACTTGCCGGCGGCCATCGATGCGCTGTATCCAGGCCAGGCCGAGCAGTTCGCGGTGCAGGCCAACGCCGCCTTCAGTCGGCCGGCGGCGGGCACGCCGGGGCCATTGGCTTCCATCGACAGTATGCTGGTCGAGGCCCGCCAGCACTGGGGCGGCGGTACGCCAGCGTTCGTCAGGGTCTGGCACCCGGGTGATGCCAATGCCTATGTAGAGGTCAGTCGCAGCCTGGCCGACCGCCTGAGCCTGGACGGCCAGACCCTGTACTTCGAGGGCGCTAGCGGGCGGCTGCTGCATGTGTCGCGGCTGCCGCCCGCTGCTGCGACCCTGGATGTGTTGGCCGGGCTGCACGTGGCGCACTTCCATCAGCCCGGCTTGCGCGCCCTGTACTTTTTCGCAGGCATCAGCGGTTGCGTGATGCTCGCCAGCGGCCTGCTGTACTGGCTGGCCAAACGCCGCCTGCAGCAGGCGGCCCGGGACAGGGGCGGGATGGCGATGACGCTGGTGTGCAGCGTGCTGATCACCGGCATGCCGCTTGCCACCTTGGCCATGCTGGTGGCGAACCGCTGCCTGCCGTCGACCTTGAGCGGGCGTGCCGACTGGGAAGTGCGGGTTTTCTTCGCCGCCTGGCTGCTCGCCGGGCTGCACGCGCTGTGGGTGATGGGCCGTTGTGCTCAGGCTCGCGCGCCCTGGGCCGCACAGTGCCTGGCGATCAGCATGCTGGCGTTGCTGGCTGTGCTGTCGAACGCCTGGAGCACAGGCGATCATCCATGGCAGGCGCTCAGCCAGGGGTTGTGGGCGGTGGCCGGTGTGGATCTGGCACTGCTAGCCAGCGCGCTGCTGGCCGGCAGCCTGAGCTGGCGCCTGCGACGAAGCGCTGCGGCTGGGCATCGGTTGGCGGAGGTCAAGGATGCCTGAATGGCTGACCAGCGGGCTTGTGCTGGGGCTGCAGACGCTGGGCCTGGCGTTGCTCGCCCTGAGCCAGGCTGGCCATTGGCAGCGGGTGATGCAGCCGCGAGCGTTTCCCGGGGTACGCGCTCTGCGATGGTGCCCACTGCTGGTATCGAGCGTGGCTTGGCTGGTGGGGTATGCCGGCCTGGGTCTGGCAATGGGAACATTGCTCTGGGTTTTGGCCCTGGCGCCCTGTGGAATCGGCGTAAGTCTGATGTTGTGCCGAAGAGGCTAATCGCTATCTGATCAGGAACATGCTCTATGGTGATGCTGGTCAGTCCATGGTCCAGCTCCCGCTGAGCCAGTCCATTTTGGGGTTAGGGAAGGTCATTGCAAGTTCCTGTTCGAAGGGCTGGGCAATGATCATTTTTCCCATTACGCTGAAAAAACCTCGCCATCATGTAAAGAATTTCGTCAAAGTGAAGAAAATCATACGAATCGATGATCTGCAGGTCTTCGTATCGACGGCTGCTGCGGGTAGTTTCTCCGCCGCGGCGCGCTTGCTCGACATCTCGCCCGCCTTGGCGAGCGGTGCCATTCAGCGTCTGGAAAGCACCTTGGGCGCGAGATTGTTTGTTCGCTCGACGCGTCGGTTGAGACTATCCGATGATGGCGAGCGCTACTTGCCGCACGCGCGGCAAGCCTTGGAAGCACTTGATAACGGCAAGGTAGCGTTGACCCAGGGCCGTGACGAGATCGCTGGCACTATTCGCTTGTCGATGCCATCTGATATCGGCAGGAACGTGTTGCTCCCATGGCTTGATGAGTTTCAGCAAACGCACCCCATGGTACGTCTGCAATTGCGGGTTAGCGATCAGGTGGCCGATCTGGTGGGGGAACATCTGGACGCTAGTATCAGGTATGGACAGCTGAGTGACTCGGGCCTGGTGTCCTTGGCACTCGCACCGATGAACCGCAGAACAGTCTGCGCCTCGCCGGCGTATCTCGCGCGTCATGGTGTGCCGGAATCTCCTGAGGCGTTGAGCGGGCATAATTGCCTGAGATATGTAATGGGCGAGCAAACCTACGAGCGTTGGAGCTTCAAGTTCCCGCAGGGAGTGCGGACGGTTCAGGTGACAGGTGATCGAATCAGCGATGATGCCGATATTGTTCGACGCTGGGCTGTCGCCGGATTGGGGATCGTTTACAAGTCCAGGCTCGATGTTGCTGAGGACCTTCGTAGCGGTCGCCTGGTTGAGCTATTCCCGGAAAGCTATGGGCAGCCGGCACCGCTTCAGCTGGTATGTGCCCATCGCACATCGCTTACGCCGGCCATCCAGTCGCTTAGAGCCTTTCTGGCAAAACGTTTCGAAAGCTAGTCGTGGCTCAATGGCGGGGCACAAGCGCTGCGCTAGCGGCATGGAAGCTGCGGTCCGGGTAAGGAACCAAATGGCCCTGTTTGATCTCCGCCACGGTGTAGGGTACGTCATCTCCCCAACGAGGGAAGTTGATGAAGATCCGACCTGTTTCGGTGACGGTCACGCCTGTAGGCATGGCCCCATTGAAAGCGAAAACACGTTCGGGGTTGGTGCCTGTGCCCGAGGCGGTATCGGCCATGGCTATTGCACTGAGCGAGACCGCGACAGCCAGGCCAGCGGCTTGGAAGAAAGCTTTCATATGCTTGTCCTTGAGCGTATCAGCGGGTTAGAAGCCTTCGAGAACGATCTTGCCTTTGGCTTTACCGCTCTCGATCAGAGCATGGGCGCGCTTCAGGTTATCTGAGCCGATTTTGCCGAAGTGTTCCCCAATGGTGGTCTGTATGACGCCGTTATCGACCAGC
Source organism: Pseudomonas sp. B19(2017) (assembly GCF_002113165.1). Classification (NCBI taxonomy): domain Bacteria; kingdom Pseudomonadati; phylum Pseudomonadota; class Gammaproteobacteria; order Pseudomonadales; family Pseudomonadaceae; genus Pseudomonas; species Pseudomonas sp. B19(2017). The sequence continues at coordinate 77,084 of NZ_NEJR01000002.1, read as the reverse complement.
TCGGAAATTCTGTTCAGCAACTCATGCTGTTTGATCATGTCTGCGGTTTGATACAGAGAACGCGTGAACATCAGCTCCCAATGCAGCGAAAGCGATTTGCGCTTGAGTGGCATGACGTCCAGTTGTGCCGGGTCATCAATCAGCGCCAGTTTGCCTTGTGGGCGAAGCACTTCAACGATCTGGGGCAGGTAGGTTTCGGTATGGGTCAGGCTGATAACATAGTCGACCGGGTTGAGCTTCAGGTTCTCAAGCTGCAGCGGGATCGAGGCGGAGTGATCAATCACGTGGTGGGCGCCCAGTTCTTGTACCCAAGACTGAGTCTCTGGCCGCGACGCTGTACCGATAACGGTGAGTCGGGTGAGTTTGCGGGCCAGCTGTACCAGGATCGAGCCAACCCCACCACCAGCGCCGATGACCAGCAGGCTTTGTCCTTTACCACCGTTCTCTTGAACGCCCAGTCGATCGAACAACAGCTCCCAGGCAGTAATGGAGGTCAGCGGCAAGGCTGCGGCACTGGCATTGTCCAGGCTACGTGGCTTTTGGCCGACGATGCGCTCATCCACCAAGTGAAATTCGCTGTAGCTACCAGGGCGATCGATCGCGCCGGCGTAAAATACTTCGTCGCCAACTTTGAACAATGAAACGTCGCTGCCCACTTCACGGACGATACCAACGGTATCCCAACCCAGCACTTGCACCTCTTGGCTGGTACTGCGGGCTCGCACCTTCGTATCTACCGGGTTCACCGCAATCGCCTTCACTTCGACAAGCAGATCTCGAGCGCCTGGCGTGGGCTTCGGCAGGTCCGTTTCGAACAGGGAACGAGCGTTTTGGATTGGCAAACCAGCTTCTTGGAAAACTACAGCTTTCATGTGAGGTTGTCCTTTACAGGTCAGAGGGTGATGTCAGGCTAACTCCCTTCGTGAGCCTCAAAAACTTGCTAACCCGAGGAAGACTTTCGCCGTTTCGCTGAAGGTTGAGGCTATGATGCGTTTCTAACGGCATGGCGCGTTCATCACCACTTTTGTGGATCAGATCGGTGTCGACCCATGGCGGTGCGATTTCCAGAACCTTGAGGCTGGTGTCGCGCAGGGCAAAACGTGGCGACAGCGAATAGGAGTGAAGCGCAGCTTTGGTCGCCGAATAGAGGGCTGTCGCGGCCAGTGGCAGATAGGCCAGTACCGAACTGTTGTTGATGATGTAGGCATCGGGTTGGCGCTTGAGATGTTCTACAAACGCTGCGCTAACACGCACTGGGCCCAGCAGGTTGGATTGCAGCAGCCCTACAGCCTGTTCATCGAGTTCTTCGCGGTCATGTCCCATGAACTCAAGCATCCACTTAATCTGCAGCGTGGCACTGCCTTACTCGTAGAGCACTCGCGCGTCAGGCACTGGCTCGCAGATGCTCCAAGTCTGAAGCTTGGTTGGGGTACGTCGCCGGCCAACGAGAGAGGCTGGCTAGGCGCAAGAGAAGCACGACCTACTTGCCTCGTGATTCACGTTAAGCAGTGCCCTGCGATCTAGCTGGGACTGACAAATGCCGTCCAGCAATGTTTAAGCAGCAACCGCTCTCCCACCAGCCCCTCCCATGAGGGATGGCCCGGGACGAGTGCCTGCTGGCGCACGTCTGCGTCATCAAACCCTGTCTCCCCGGAGAACTGTCAGGTCTGCCTCGGAGCTGTCCTACCCATCTAAGCGCGGTCGTGGCTGACGGCCCGAAGCTGTCTATCACTGGGGTTCGCTCCGTTAATCAAAAAAATAACTTGATGGTGCTTGACCGGAGAGAACGATCGTTCTACATTGAATCCATGAGCAGACCAACGATAGATCACAGAGCCCAGATCCTGGCCACCGCCGAGAAACTCATCTACGAAAACGGGATACATGCCACGGGCATGGATCTACTGGTGAAGACCTCTGGCGTGTCAAGGAAGGGTATCTACAACCACTTCGCTACCAAAGATGATGTCGCGGCTGCGGCCTTGAGCGCCCGCGACGTACGCTGGATGCAATGGTTCAGAACTGAATGCGACAAAGCAGCTACGCCGTATGATCGCGTACTGAGTATGTTTACTGTTTTGAAAAACTGGTTTGAAACGGATGGTTTCCGCGGCTGTGCGTTCATTAACACGGCAGGTGAGGTAGGGGACCCCAATGACCCCATCCGCCAGATCGCCAAGCTGCACAAGCAAAAACTCTTGGACTATACGCTTGAACTGACTGAGCAATTGAAAACCGAGCAGCCGTTGGTCTTAGCCAGGCAGTTATTTATTTTGATGGAAGGCGCAATCACCATGGCTCGTGTTATGGGTGATTATCACGCTGCTGATAACGCAAGGGAAGTTGCACGGATGTTGTTGAAAGAGCTCGCACCTTAGAGCTTGAGTTTCAGAGGCACTACTCACACTTATCTATCCAACCAGACTGGAGTCACTACCATGTCCGATGCCCAAACTCGCCCACCACTTCCTCCTTTTACTCGCGAAACGGCGATTGAAAAAGTCCGACTTGCTGAAGATGGCTGGAACAGCCGCGACGCGGAGAAAGTCTCGCTCGCCTACACGGTGGATACCAAATGGCGTAACCGCGCTGAGTTTGCTACCAACCGTGAAGAGGCCAAAGGCTTCCTCACTCGCAAGTGGAAAAAAGAGCTGGATTACCGTCTGGTCAAAGAGCTCTGGGCCTTTACCGATAACCGGATCGCCGTCCGTTACGCGTACGAGTGGCATGATGATTCCGGTAACTGGTTCCGCTCCTATGGCAACGAGAACTGGGAATTTGAAGCTGATGGTCTGATGCACCGTCGCTTCGCCTGCGTAAACGACATGCCTATCAAGGAAAGCGAGCGTAAATTCCACTGGCCGCTGGGCCGCCGTCCAGATGATCATCCGGGGCTGACTGAGTTGGGGCTGTAACTCCGGCACCACTGTAAATTCTTTCGAACTCAGAGCGCTCGGCTAGGCAGAATGAAATTTAAATGCGATTGCCGCCACTGCAGGTAGAGTACGAACGCTTCTAGCATAAGCATGGTTCTACTAAGAGTTATGATATTCCACGGAAACAAAATTCCGAGGATACGTGCGCCTGCACCTGTAACATCTCTATTAATTGCGGCCGCTTCCATCAGGGTGCGGCAATAGAATTTAATGTTAATGCTGTCGTTAACAGCGCGATTCAATTTTCATAAATTGATGATCTAAGCGGCCTGGCTATAGGCCTGCGATTCACTGGCACTGGCTTACTTGATTATCCAATTAATCTGGAGGCACCACCATGTCCAATACCCAAGCTCGCCCACCACTTCCTCCTTTCACTCGCGAAACGGCGATTGAAAAAGTCCGACTGGCAGAAGATGGTTGGAACAGCCGCGACGCGGAGAAAGTTTCGCTCGCCTACACGCTGGATACCAAATGGCGTAACCGCGCTGAGTTTGCTACCAACCGCGAAGAAGCTAAAGGGTTCCTTACCCGCAAGTGGAAAAAAGAGCTGGATTATCGCCTGGTCAAAGAGCTCTGGGCCTTTACCGATAACCGTATCGCCGTCCGTTACGCATACGAGTGGCATGATGATTCCGGTAACTGGTTCCGCTCTTACGGCAACGAGAACTGGGAATTTGAAGCTGATGGTCTCATGCACCGCCGCTTCGCCTGCGTAAACGACATGCCTATCAAGGAAAGCGAGCGTAAGTTCCACTGGCCACTGGGTCGCCGTCCGGATGACCACCCAGGTCTGACCGAGCTCGGCTTGTAAGTCACCGCCAACCTGATCCTTTTGACTTAAAGGATCAGGTTTTTTTCGTTCAGAAGCGATTCGTCATCCCTACTGCGGTTTGTGATAAACATCAGTGCGCCGTCGGCGGCTAGAAAGCCAATAAGGGGCTTTCCTCTCCTTCCAGTCTCCGCTTCGTCGGTCGGGCAATCCATCATCGTTGCACGTTTCCTCTCCCTTGGGCCCTGTTGCACACGCGCATTCTGCGGTCCCGAAAAACCTCACTGATCAAGATCGCGGGATACTTCTTTAGCCAGCTCGATGAAGACGCGCACCGCCGCGCTCAGAAAGGCGTCTTGGCGCCGCATTAGAACGGCCCGTCGCTCCAGGCGCTCCGGCTCCAACGTGATGGCCACCAGGTCGTCATGGGCCAATGCAATTCTGGCAGGCAATAAGGTCGAGAGATTCGTTCGGCGAACGATCTCGATCACTGCGCCTAGGGCATTGGCCTCCATCTGCACCTTAGGACGAATCTCATATTTGCGGCAGTAACGGTCGATTTGCTCGCGAGTGGCAAACTCTGTGCTGAGCAAGACTAAAGACTCAGCACTCAGGCCGTGCGAGGTAATGGAGCGTTCCTCGGCCAGGCGGTGTCTGCGGTTCATAACCAAAGCGAGCGTTTCGTTCAGCAAGGGGATGGCTTCGATGTCAGGTGCATGTATTTCATCGAATGCGATCCCTACGTCCAACTCTCCCGCCAACAGCAGCTCCTCGATACGCTCCTGGGAGATCTCTTTCAGATTGACGGTGATCTTGGGGTACCTGAAGTGAAATGCCTCGATCAGCGGCCCCACTAGATAGGTCGTGAACGTCGGCGTTACGGCAACACGCAATGAGCCACGGCTGAGGTCGCTGACATCATGTATAGCCCTTTTGGCTTCCTGCAATTCCTGATGCGCGCGGCGCGCATAGAGAAGATAGATATCCCCCGCGTCAGTCAGCCGCGTCGTGCGGCCTGATCGGTCAAACAACTGGGCTCCCAGGCTCTCTTCCAACTGCCTTACTTGCTGAGAAAGGGCCGGCTGAGAGACATGCAGCGCCGCTGCAGCCTTCGTGAAACTGAGATGTTCCGCAACGGCCAGGAAGTACTGGATGTGTCGAGCGAGCATGTCGAAATCCATAAGATAATCTGATCCAGATCATCATAAATGAGACTTTTACCTTATGCCATGCACTGCTTAATCTTTGTCTCACACCCAGCGACATTGAGACAGCAACCATGAAAGCGATCATCGACGGATTTCTGAAGTTTCAAAAAAACGCCTTTCCTGAGCGGGTCAAACTGTTCAAGGACCTTGCTAACCAACAGGCGCCAAAGGCTCTCTTCATCTCCTGCTCTGATAGCCGACTGGTGCCTGAGCTGGTCACCCAACGGGAGCCAGGCGATCTGTTTGTAATCCGCAACGCCGGCAATATCGTGCCGTCGTACGGGCCAGAGCCGGGTGGCGTTTCGGCTTCGGTCGAATACGCGGTCGCCGGACTTAACGTTGCGGACATCGTGATCTGCGGCCACTCCGACTGCGGCGCGATGACTGCCATCGCCACCTGCAAATGCCTGGACCACATGCCCGCCGTGGCCGGCTGGTTGCGGTACGCCGACTCGGCCAAGGTAGTTAATGAGGCCCGTCATCACGTGGATAAGCCCGGCAAAGTCGCTTCCATGGTGCGCGAGAACGTGATTGCGCAACTGGCCAACATCCAGACCCACCCATCCGTTCGCCTGGCTCTCGAAGAAGGCCGTGTGACCCTGCATGGCTGGATCTATGACATCGAGACCGGAGGTATCGACGCGTTTGATGGCAGTACCGGCACCTTCGTATCTCTCGCGGCAAACCCAGAAGTCCACGCCGTTTCCCAGCAAACCAGGCACGCTGCCTGAAACCTGTATCTGCACCTTTACTTGCCCAGGAGATTCACCTTGATCCAGACTCAAGCCACCCGCACCGCTCGCCAAGAACTGACTGAAGTGATCATTCTGGCCAAGGCTCGCAAGGACCTGTCCTTTGCGCAAATCGTTGATGGTACCGGCCTGTCCGAGGCCTTCGTCACCGCTGCCTTGCTTGGCCAACATCCGCTGCCTGAAAGCGCCGCGAAGGTCGTCGGCGAGAAGCTCGACCTCGATGCTGATCAAGTCGCGCTGCTGCAATCGATGCCGATCCGCGGCAGCTTCTTCGACGGCGTGCCGAGCGACCCCACCATCTACCGCTTCTACGAAATGATGTCGGTGTATGGAACCACCCTCAAAGCGCTGGTCCACGAGAAGTTCGGCGACGGCATCATCAGTGCCATCAACTTCAAGCTGGACATCAAGAAGGTCGAAGATCCGGACGGTGGCCACCGTGCTGTGATCACCCTGGACGGCAAGTACCTGCCTACCAAACCCTTCTGATGTAGCTCAGCCCGGCGCCGTGCTGCGCCGGGCCATCCCCAACATTTATGACGACTGAGCGCCGATTGGATGCTCAGGACTTCTTACGCCCTAGGTACAGGTGATTACCATGAAACTTTTACTCGTTTTGTTCCTGGGCTGCCTTGGTTCTGTTGCTATGGCCGATGACCAAGGTACTCAAACTGCACAAATAACGGTTGAGCCCTACCGATACTCTCAGGACCTGGATATCGCGCACGTCGTGGCTGTGACGCCGGTGCCCAATGTTTGCGAAGTTGTGCCGATGCATCTGACTTACGACGACTCCAATGGCCAGCGTCATATCATGGAGTACCGTATTATGGGGAATGGCTGTTCTAACAACTGATGCGCCGCCCATACTCCAAGAAGCTGTTCCGTCATATGTGCTCTGCACGATCCTTGCTGGAGCCTTCGCCCTTCCGGAACCAAGTCATACCCTCGCACAGCTTTATCGATCACTCCTCGGTGGCGGTCCTGACTCGATCCGCGATCGAGAACTATCTGGTCATGACGTGGCAACCCTTGGCATATCGGCTCGCTACAGCTGGCCAGCGTGGGTGCTGGCGCTTGCTGTTGCGTATGCCTACACTCCAAAAGCCTTATGCAGACGGGGCGAAAAGGTCATGAAAAGAGCCTTCACAAGGGATATGTCGAGTTGCCTCGTGATCACTTACCTGGCAGCAGCTGCATTTTGAACGCGAAACCGCACTTGCGGGCATGGTTTGCGCTGGGTATTTCAGGTGTGCCAACTTGTCAACGTTATTGCTGCTTAATCTGAAGGGAAATAACAGGGATGTCCAAAGCACTCTTTACTGTGGGGCCCGTGCTGTCCTTTCGAGGCGTCAGCAAAACCGGGCAATGGCAAGTGACCGCATTGGTCGGGGTTGCCAGTGGTTCTGCATTCCCTGCGTTTTCCGTTGAAGGGCGGGCTTGTCCAGCACCGAAAGTTTTACTGGACCGCCCGAAGGAAACCATCCTCCGATATGACCTGAGCTGTGATCTGCAGGAGCAGGAGCGAACGGTTCAGTTTGGTATGGGAGGTGGCGGGCCGCAATGGCAGTTCTCCGTTCCCGGTCGAGACTACGCCCCGAGAATGGCCTACGTCTCTTGCAATGGCTTTTCCGACCCCAGTGGAATGCGCAAGTTGGTACGCCCTGAAAACGCCGTCTGGGCCGACCTGATCAGCAACCATGACAGTGAGTTGCGGGCTGCCGGTTACGTGCTGGACAAGGAGCAGCTATGGCACGAAGGACGAATCCACGACAATGGGTTGAAGCGCTTCCAGTTACTGCTGATGGGAGGCGACCAGATTTACTTTGACTCGATCTGGGAAGATATAAAGGCGCTCAAGAGATGGGTTGGGCTGTCGCGCAAGGAGCAGCTGGCGTTCAAGGTGAGCGTGGCCTTGGAAAAGGAGATCGAAGCTTACTATTTCGGCCTGTATGCCCAGCGTTGGCTACCTGATACACGGCGTGACTGGGGCCATGCCAGGCCGAATCTGGATGCAGCGGATGCGATGGCGAGAATTCCAACGGTGATGATGTGGGATGACCACGATATCTTCGACGGTTGGGGGTCATACAGCCCAGCCATGCAGCATTGTGAGTTGTTCCAGGTGTTGATGCGCCATGCCCGCAAGGCGTTCTGGGTGTTCCAGTTGCAGCATGCGCTTGATGATTTGCCGCAGCAGGAACTGCTCCAGCGCGCGAACGTCTCCCAGCAGGATCCACAGTATGAGCCGGTGCAATGGAGCGCACGATTGAAAGGAGACCGACTGGCCTTGCCGCTTCTGGATGGCCAACCGGGCTTCAGTTTCGGCTATCACATGGGGCCGGTATCGCTGTTTGTTGCCGATTTGCGCACTGAGCGTTCACGCACCCAGGTGATGGGCCCCAATACCTGGACCGCCATGCAGGCTTGGCTGCGCACGCTGCGTGACGGCAAACCCGCCCATCCCGGAAGCAAATGTCAGCACTTGATTTTCATGTCCTCGGTACCGGTCGCGCACCCCAAATTGTCACTGGCTGAAGGATTGCTCGATACGTTTGGTCAGGATCATGTGCTCGACAGCAATGCGGATGACCTCAAGGATCATTGGTCGCACGGGGACCACGAGGGCGAGCGCAAGCGACTCCTGGAGTCGCTGACCCATATTGCCGAGCAGAGAATGCTGCGGGTATCCATTGCCTCCGGAGACGTGCATGTAGCGGCGTGGGGCAGTTGCTATCGTCGGGATATTCCGCCGACATCGAACTGGGCGCAGATTCAGCAATTCACTTCGTCAGGCGTGGTGCATCCGTCGTTGGTTGGCGTGGCCGAGCGGCTGTTTCTGCAGTTGCTGAACCAAACCGCAAGCAACGTCCAATCCATCGATGTGCAGCACTGTGTCGAGATGATGTTGTTTCCAGGGTTCAATCGGTACGTGATGCCGGCTCGGAACTGGTTGGCATTGGAGCTGGACATGGGGGGCGAGGCAGGATGCAAGCTCTGGGCAACCTGGCGTTGTGAAACCGTGGCTGGCTTTTCCAATCACCTGCAAGCGGTGCAACCGGCCCGGAAATAGCGCACAGCGAGGATTGGTGTAGCGTGTTTTGAAAGGCTGCTTCGGGGTTGCCCCATTCGCTACTCGCCGCAGCAATCAGCGCATCCCAGTCATCAAGAGGGTTACCGCAGCCCAGCATTTTCTCGAATCCGGCATATGGATCGGATTGTTGCCTGCGTACCGTAGGGTATTTTCGTCGTTAACCCCACGCTGGCAAGGGTTAGCTGTCGATCATCTGCGCCGCTTGCTGGGTTGCCTGACTTGTACGGGTCGCGAGCTTGCGCACCTCGTCCGCCACTACTGCAAAACCGCGCCCGGCTTCGCCCGCACGCGCCGCTTCGATGGCGGCGTTCAAGGCCAGCAGGTTGGTTTGGCTGGCGATGCCCTGGATGGTGGCGACGATGTGGGTGAGTTTTCCGAGGGTCTCCTGCATCAGCTGGTGTTGTTGCGTCTGCGCCTCGCGGATGGTGCATTCTTCATGACGGGCATGGATATCAGTTATAGCCCCTACTACCCGCAACGGCGTGCCATCCTGACCACGGCGGGTTTGCCCGCGGCCGCGGAACCAGCGGTAGACGCCACTTTGGTGGCGAAGCCGATACTCGACATCGAACGGGGTGTTGCCACTGCGATCGTCAACATGGGCGACAAACGCTGCGATGGCGCGAGCGCTGTCGTCTGGGTGCAGGCGTGAGGTCCAGCTTTCCAGGGTGTTGGGGAATTCTTCGACGGTGCTGCAACCGAGCAGCCTGCGCATCTGCGACGACCACCAGATCGTATTGCTCGGGTTGGCCGGATCACCGGCCACTACCTCGATGTCCCACAGGCCATCGTGGAGCATCTCGCGGGAGATGTCGAAACGTTCGGCAACCAGCTCCAGCTGCTGGATATGCAGCTGTTGCTCGTGGATGTCCCGCAGGGTGCCCGCCGTGGCGATGGAAACGCCGTTGGCGTCACGCAGCGAACTGCCGCTGACCCGGCACCAGCGGTAATCGCCACCGGCGGTGAATTTCATGCGCAGGTCCAGCACAAACGGCGTGCGCCCACTGCGGTCGGCGAGGTGCCGGGCCAGGGCTTGCTGGTGGGCATGGCGATCAGCCGGATGCAGCTGTTCGTGCCACTGGCCCAGCTCAGACAGATGCGGTGCCTGGATCGGGCCCGAGCCCGTCCACTCCATCGCGCACCCCGGTGCAGGCGTGCCTGTGGCGTTCAAATGCAGTAGCCAGAACAGCTCATCGGCACCTTCGGTGATCAGCGTCCAGCGTGCTTGCAACTGCTGCGTATGTTCGTCGCGTTCAGCCAGGCGCTGTTCCAGTTGGCTCACCTGCGAGGCGAGTTCGTAAGCCTGCTCCTTGAACGTGCGCCGCTCCTGCAGCAGCTGCTCGACGCCGGTGAGGATGCGCCGCAGCAGCGGGTTGCGCGACGATAACGGTGCGCCCGGCTGGTCGGGCTGATCGAGGCGGTCGGCGAGTGGGGCCAGTACCCGGCGGCTGGTGCGATTGAAAAACAACATGCTACATCTCCAACTGGATAGCGGCAGCAGCCGGTAATGGCTGCGCCTGGCTGGCTGACAAGGCGAGGCTGTCAAAGGCGTTCGCCCAGGGCAGTGCTGGCCAGCCGGACGGGCCGGTAGCGATTTCGTCTGCGCTCAACAGGCAGTGGTCGAGCTCGCGTTGTAACGTTGCGGTGTCGAGGTCCTGGCCAATGAACACCAGTTCTTGCCGGCAATCGCCGACGATGCTGTCCCACTTGGCCATGATCCCCTGCAGGCGGTACTTGTCCTGCGGCCACTGCGACGGGTCGATGAAGTTCCACCAGTGGCCAACGTAGTCCCACTGGAACTGCTTGCCGCTGTGCGCCAGCAGGCCGATTTCGCGGTGACGGCTGGCGAGCCAGAAGTAACCTTTGCTGCGCAGCAGGCGGCCATTGCTCCAGGGGCGGGAGAGAAATTCGAGCAAGCGTTGCGGGTGAAACGGGGCGCGTTCGCGGTAGACCCATGAGACCACGCCGTAGGTTTCCGACTCGGCGGCCGGGGTGTCATGGGCCTCCATCTGCTTCATCCAACCGGGCGCGGCGGCCAGGCTGGGCAGGTCGAACAACTGGGTGCCGAGGATGCTCGACGGTTCAACATTGCCGGCGACCATCGGCAGGATTTGCGCGCCAGGATTGAGCCCGACCAGCACCGCCCGCACTGCCTGGTATTGCGCGTCGTCGATCAGGTCGCACTTGTTCACCAGAATCACGTTGGCGTACTCGACCTGCTCGATCAGCAGGTCAGCCAACGGGCGGCGGGGCGCAGCAGCGTCGGCACGCTCGACGGTTTCCGATGAGTCGAGCAGGGCCTGAAACTGGCTGGCATCGACCACCGTGACCAAGGTATCCAGCCTCGCCAGTTCGCTGAGGCTGAAACCCTCGGTGTCGAGAAAGGCAAAAGTCTCGGCGACCGGCATCGGTTCGGAGATGCCGGTGGATTCGATCAGCAGATAATCAAACCGCTGCTGGCGCGCCAGCGCGCTGATTTGCTCGAGCAGGTCGGCGCGCAGGGTGCAGCAGATGCAGCCGTTGCTCATCTCGATCAACTCGTCCTGGCCACGATGCAGCGTTACATCACGTTGCACCTCAGCGGCATCAATGTTGACCTCGCTCATGTCGTTGACGATCACCGCCACTTTCAAGCCTTGGCGGTTGCGCAGGATATGGTTGAGCAGGGTGGTCTTGCCTGCGCCGAGGAAGCCGGAAAGGACCGTCACCGGCAGTCGGCCTGCCTGGGCGCCGGCAGTCATGTGCGCACCGCTCGCGGGCTGTCGACTTTGTCCAGGTAGCTTTCGAACAGGTCGACTACCACCAGCCCATCGTCGGCGGCATCGCCCCACAGGTCCTTTACGCGGAACTCGACATGGTAGGTCGGTTGATGCGCCGCGCTGCGGTCCCCGTGGCCAATCGCATCCGGGAACGGCCACTGCTCAGTGGTGCGGTGCAGTACCACGCCCTGCTTGCCGCGCACGTAGGCTGGCATGCGCACATGCCCGGCGACGTATTCATCACGCACGACGACCCGGTCGCCTACTTCAAACGGCGGGCGCCCGGTGATCGCTTCACGACCCTGGGCATGGGCCGGGTTGGCCAGCTTGAAGTGCGAGCCAAGGGCCTCATCCAGTTCGGCCTGGGTGATGACGCCGGTCTCCACCAGCAGGGTGGCGGTGGCAATGACATAGCGCTCATAGTACTCGGTGCCTACATGCTGGCGCACATCGATGCGCTCCACGGCGTGACGGATTTCGTCGACGCTGAACTTGCCCATGTGGTCGGCGCCAATGAACATCAGGCTGTAGGCCAGGTGCTCCCAGTCCTGCTTGAAGACCTGCTTGTAGCTGAGGCTGTTGATGCGGTGGGGCACTTTGCCAAAGCCCTGGAAACCGCCGAGATCGTGAAAGCCATCCATTTTGAACACTCCGCAAGGGTAGGGGGGCGCTTAGCTCAGCCGACGCGCGGCAGGGCGACGCCGATCAGCACGTCTTTGGTGACCAGTTGGCGTAGCTGCTCTTCGCTCATGTGCTCGGAGCCCGCTGGCCGCTGTGGCAGCACCAGGTAACGGCTTTCAGCGCTGGTGTCCCAGACCTTGATCACCACGTCTTCTGACAATTCCGTGCCCATCTCGCGCAACACCGTGCGCCCCTCCCGCACCAGCCGCGCGCGGAACTCGAAGCCCTTGTACCACTCGGGCGGCAGGCCCAGCACCGGCCAGTTAGTGCAGGAACACAGGCTGCAGACGATCACGTTTTTCAGCGTTGGGGTGTCTTCCAGGGCCACGATGTATTCGCCCTGCGGCCCGGTGAAGCCGAATTGGGCGCAGGCGGCGGTGCCGTCCTTGAGCAGCAGCGCGCGGAAGGCCGGATCAACCCAGGCCTTGGCGACGATGCGCGCGCCGTTGTCCGGGCTCCAGCCGTGTTCCATCAGCTGGGTGAGCTGCTCGATGTAGCCCTCTGGGATGAGGTCTTTGCTCTTGAGCACTGCGTACAGTGCCCGCGCCCGCTCACCCGGGGTTGAAGGTGCCGTCATGGGATTACTCCTCTCGTTCAACACGGTTGTTTAAGGATGTTGCTTTTCTGGTTGTTGGGGTGCCGGGGCGCAGCGGCTGTCGCTTGTTTCACAACGTGCGCCAGTCCACCGCGCCTTCGAATGCCGCCGCTGCCTGGTAAATAGTGCCCTCGGCGTAATGCTTGCCGACCAGCATCAGCCCAACGGGCAAGCCGTCGACCAAACCGCAGGGAATGGACATGGCCGGGTGGCCGGTGATGTCCTGGGCGGCGGTGTTGCCGAGCATTTCCAATGCCCGCGAGACGTTCTCGGTGATCGAGCAGCCCGCCGCTGGCAGCGGCTGGGCGATGATCGGCACGGTCGGCATCACCAGCAGGTCGAAGCGCTCCAGCGCCTTGTCGTAACCGGCGCGGGCGAAGCGGGCGATGTTCTGCGCCTTGGCGTAGTAACGGCCGTGGTAGTGGTCGAGGCCAAACTGGCCGACCAGCATGCACAGCGTGAGCGATGGCGAGAGGGCGTTGGCCTGGGTGCGCCAGCCGACCTGTTTGTCGAGCAGGCCGACGTCGTACAGGCCCTTCCAGTTAAAGCCTGCGCCGTTGCCGTGCATCATCTGCATGGTCAGGCCTTCGCAGCCGATCGGGCCCCACAGCGTGCCGGCCAGGGTGTGCTCGGGCACCGAGACTTCCTCGGCGACCGCGCCCAATGCTTCGAACTGGGTGATGGCGCTGCGCACCGATGCGGCAACCCGCGGGTCGAGGTTAGCCAGCTCGAAGCCTTGTTTGAGGATGCCGATGCGCAGGCCACGCACGCCACGATCAAGGTAGTGGCTGTAAGCGTCGACTTCAGGCGCGCCCTGGCGTGGGTCGAGCCCGTCGGCGCCGGCCATCACTTCCAGCATCAGCGCGTTGTCGCGCACATTGTTGGTCATCGGGCCGACATGGTCGAAGGTTGCCTCGACCGCCATCACGCCGGTATACGGCACCAGGCCGAAGGTCGGTTTCAGGCCATAGATGCCGCACCATGCCGCAGGAATGCGCGCCGAGCCGCCTTGGTCGCCGCCCACCGCCAGGTCGACTTCGCCCGCCGCCACCAGCGCCGCGCTACCCGACGAGGAGCCACCGGTACTGAAGCCAGGACGCAGTGGGTTGTGCACCGGAGCCGGGTCCGAAGTGTGGCTGGCGCCGGACAGACAGTAGTGCTCGCAGGTGGCCTTGCCGAGGATGGTCACCCCGGCGTCGAGCAAACGGGTAACCACGGTGGCATCGAACGCCGGCACATGGCCGGCCAGCGGCGCCGCGCCGTTCATCATCGGCACGCCGGCCAGTGAGATGTTGTCTTTCAGGGCAACGGTTTTGCCGAGCAGCTTGCCCGAGCTGGCGCCCATCACCTCGGTGCGATAGTACCAGGCGTTAAGCGGGTTTTCGCGGTTGGACGGGCGATAACCGGCAGTGCGCTCGTAGCGCACTAGCGGGGTGAAGTCAGGCAGCTCGTCGACCAGGTCGTAGGCGTCCAGACTGGGCTGCATAAGCGCCAGGTATTCGCTGGCTTGCTCGGGTGTCAGCTGCAGATGCAAGCGCGCGGCGAGGGCCTGCAGTTGTTCGAGCGTCGGGCGGGTGATGGCCATGGTGTGTCCTGTTTCCGATGCCAGGGCAGGGCCTGGCAGATGGCTGTTCGAGAGGCCCGCCGCGGCTGGGCCTGCTACTAAGCTAGCGCCAGCACGCGGGCGGCACTTGGTTGAGCAGGACATTCGCTTGGTTGAGAAGGACTGCCTGCGCCAGGTGCTGAGCCTCATCCAGGTGGCCGAGCGGTGTTACGACTCGAGCTTGGGCACCGCGGCCTGTGCCGCCGCTTCGTCGCGAGCGGGCCAGACCACGCCAACGCTCTTCATGCCCTTGGCCGGGTCCATCTCAGGGTTGGCCAGCACCACGTCGCGGTAGGACGGGCTGCCGATCACCGCCGGCTTGAACTTGATCAGGAAGGCGTTGACCTCTTCGCGCAGCTCCGGCGCCAGGTTGTAGTCGTTGTAGCACTCCTCCAGGCAGTCCAGCGTGGCTTGCCAATGCACCTCGTTCAGGCCCATGCCACGGTGTGCGGTGACCATGTCGCGGCCGCGGTACTTGGCGCTGCCGCCCCAGTGCTGAGAGAGGAAGTCGACAAAATTGATGTGCTCTTTCTGGAAGGTCGACTCGGACATATGCGCCCAGATATGACCAATGGCCGGGTGCCCCATGGTCTTGCGCAATACCGCGCCAGCGAACTGGTAGATAACGTCGTAGCCGCCCAGGCGGGTGTAAAGCGAAGGTTGTTGCCCGGTAGAGGCGTTTTGGTCAGTCATGGGTGAAATGCTCCATTTCAGTTGAGGCTGTGCAGACGGTTAAAAGACCCGGACGTACCTGAGGTTCAGGCGGAAGTTTTCTTTCGGGCCGTTTTCTACCGCGAGGTCTCGACCCAGTTGCATCTGCAGCTGGTCCTGAGCGGTAAAGAACCTGGTTGCGGTGACGCGGAAGTTGGTGGTCTTGCCTCGGTCATCCTGAGAAGTGCCGTCGACCTTGGTTTCGCCACCCCAGGTATGGCCAAAACCGAGGGCCAGGGACGTGCCCGGGTCGATGATGTAGCGCCCCATCAACTGTGCTGCGTAGGACATATCCTGCTCACGGCGTACCGAGTTGGCGGTGAAGTCGTCGTTGTCGCCGTACCAGATCGCATCACCGACCACATCGACCGCCCACTTCTCGCCGAAGTGCTTGATATACGCCGCCTGCAAGTCCACCTTCCAGCGGTTCTCGCCCAGGTTGAGCGCGTCTTTGCGGTCGTAGTTTCCGGTCGGGGCGATCAGGTAAACCGTGGCGCCGACCGTGTCGTTGGCCTCGTTCAAGCGATACTTCAGCGGCGCGGTCAGGATGAGGTCACCGATACCGCTGGTGCTGCCCAGCGCCGAGGCGTCACCGCCGCTGGAAACATGGCCGAACGGCAGCAGAAACTGCGGCTCGATGGTCAGTCGATCGGTCAATTTGTAAACGTGCAGCAAGCGCAGGATGCCGACGTCAGAGGTCAGGTCGAAGTCCGAGCTGGCCTTGTGGCCCTGGGCGTAGGCACTGTCGGTGGTGGAATGCTGGTAATAGACCACGCCAATGGTTTTATCCGCCGGCAGTATTTCGTAATCCCCCGGCGAAACTTCAACTGCCTGCGCAGACAGGCACGGCGCGGCCGCCGCGAGCATCAGGTAACGGAGCTGTTTCATGGACCAAGTCCTTATCGTGGGCCCAAACGCGGGCAAAAAGAGCCCCGCTGCCGTAATAACGGCAGGTGCAGGGCTAAACGTGGAGTTTGTTATTAGTTGGTGCTTACTTGCGCGTCACGCAACATGCCCGTGTGCGGGTGGCAGTTGATATATTCGAACACCTGGCTGCTTGCATCCGACACCGACACCTCGTGATACAGCCGCAACTTCTGAAGCCCCGCCGCCACTCGGAAGAAGGTGACGAAGATGCGCAAATGAGTCGGGTGTGATTCAGCCCAGCGCTCGAGTTTTTCCACCGAGCGCCAGTGCCCGATGTTGTAACTCATGTCGAGGAAGTTGCCTTCGGTATCGATATTGCGCACGAAGCGATTGCTGTAACAGCCCAACGACTGGCCGTTATCGCGCAAGAAGTCCATGCCGTCCTGCAGGGTCGGCAAGATCTCATCCAGGTACAAAGAACGCTCCGCCGCCTCAGCCGCTGCCCAGTCCTGGCCCGAGCGAATCAAGGCGATATTGTCATGGCCGAGCACCACCACCCGACCGCCCTTGGCCGGGTCGCCAGATACCACCCGCAGCCCGCCATTGGGGCTCATCCAGCTGGTTTGCGACACCGGGAAACGATCACGCATCGAGCCCCAGTAACCGTGCTCTTCGATCTCGCCACTGATGTTGTCCATGACCGCCCCAACCCCGGGCAAATCGCTTTGAAACGCATACAACGTCTCGAACTGCTCAGCCCGCGGCGCAGAGATCTCGCGGTAATAACCCAGGCCGTCATCCAGGCGCTGCGGCGAACTCCACCAGCCCTCCACCTCGGCCGAGCGCACCCAGCGACAATACGCGGCCGTGTCCTTCCAGTAGCCGACGATCATCAGGTTGTCGTAGCCGCTGCTGTCGGTGTGGTGAGTCAGGTCGTGGTTCAGCGGGCCGTCGGCCAGGCTGAAGCTGGCAACGATGTCACGCATCGCCTGCAAGGCCTGCTCGCGCTGGCCGCCACCTCTGTATTGCACGCCCAGGTAAGCCATCACCACCTGAGTCAGCTTCTCATCAGCGCGGCCCACCCACATCGGGAAGGGCGGCTGGTAATCGTCAGGCACCCGGCGCGACAACGTGCGCGGGCACTTGAGGTGTTTGTCGATTGCGGACTCCATCACAGGCTCCTTGTTGTTTTAGGTTCAGACACACGCTCAGTTTCACGGGAGGCACTCGCCAGCCGGGCCCGCACTGTGCAGGCCCCCCACTCGAGCAGCCACGACAAAAACTCTTCGGGCGCCAGGTCACGCATGTGCAGCCACCTGAACTCGTCGGTCACCTGCTGTTGTTGTTTGAATTGCATGGGCTCACCTCATCGGCATGGGTTGCTGATTTGCCGTAAGGTCAAAGTTAGGCAGGACTGACCAGCCCCGCTTTGTTCGCAAGGACAACCGTTTGTTTGGAAAAGACAGCGCCAAAACACCCGCTCGAGCACGACCCAAGAGGGTGCGGCGCACCACGCAAATCAGGGCTTTTGCCCCGAAACGGGGAGGGGCGTTGAGGCTGTTGACAGGGCCGCGCAGATGAAATCAAGCAGTAGACACTCTCGCGCCAACGCAAGCCGCTGGCGTGTTTATTGCCTGTCCCACCCACGGTAACAGTGCCCCGTTTTCTCCCGTTGTTGCATCAAGGTGAGCGCCATCATGGCTGAGACCTACCAGTATTCCACCCTTGCCGTTTCACCCGCTCGCCGCTTTGACTACTGGCGAGAAGTGGTCTGCCGCCATTGCCTGTCGGCAGACAGCAAACCCTCGTCGCAGAGCGATTTCGAGGGTGCGCTTCAGGTCAACGGAATTGGCCCCCTGGACATCACCACCCTGTCGTCGCCGCTGCACCATTGGGTGCGCGCAGAGCAGCATTTGCGCAGCGACCCCGCCGACGATATCTGGCTCGGGTTCACCCTCGACGGCCACGGCGAAATTGAACAACACACCCGCAAAGCTAGCCTCAGCGCCGGCAGTTTGTTTCTTTATGACGCAACCCAACCGTTCCGCTTCAGCCTCGGTGGTACCGAAAACCACCTGATCCGCATTCCCCGCCCACTGCTCGCTCAACGCCTGCCCCGGATCGGTGATTCCACCGCACTGGTGCTGGACGAAGCCCGCCCCGGCGTGATCCCGCTGCGGCAAATGATCGTTCAGGCGGCCAGTTCGGAGGCGCTGCTGCAGGATGAAGGGATCTCCCGGCGCTTCTCCCACACCATCATTGATTTACTGGTGCTCAGCCTGGAGTTGCAGGACCTGAAGACCACCCATCAAGAGCTGGATTTGTATGAGCGGATCATGAACTACATTCAGCAGCATTTAACCGAGCCAGAGCTGTCGATCGAAACGATTGCGTTGGCGCACCATGTGTCAACGCGCACGGTGACCCGGGCGTTTGCGCGGCATCAGAAGTCGCCAGTCGCAGAAATTTGGAAGGAGCGGCTGACTGCTAGCCGCGTGGCGATCGAGTGTGGGCATGTAAGGAGTGTTTCGCAGGCGGCGCTGGAGTTCGGGTTTTCGGATTTTTCGCATTTTAGTCATGCGT
This sequence comes from Pseudomonas sp. B19(2017), assembly GCF_002113165.1. Lineage (NCBI taxonomy): Bacteria > Pseudomonadati > Pseudomonadota > Gammaproteobacteria > Pseudomonadales > Pseudomonadaceae > Pseudomonas > Pseudomonas sp. B19(2017). Next base: position 58,523 of record NZ_NEJR01000002.1, on the reverse strand, counting down.
TTCGGAAGGCATTTGGGGTGGCACCACGTACATTGCTGCGAAGAAGTGGAGGGTGACCATGGTCGCCATCTGTTTTCTGGTGGGGTGTTTAGAAATACTGCTGAAAATCATTTGCCCAGCGCTCGTGCCACGCGAGCGACTGAGGCAACTGGGGTGGCAGTAAGCGCCTGCGGGGACTCATTGCGCTGTGCAGTTCGATAATCAATTCCATTGCGAGCTTTTAATCTACCATTAGAAGCCTTGGTCACCCTGCACAGCTTATGCGAGCAATCCTAACCACATAGCACTGAGTATCACGAACTGCGCCGGAATCACGTATCGCGCAAAACCGTAGCCGCCATTGGTGAACGCCAGCACGCATTTGGTTAGCGTGTTTGCCGTCAACGCCATCATGCCCGGAATGACAAGATCAGCCAGTCCAATCCGGCCAGCGACGACCAGCGCGGCCATCGAAGCAGTCGCTGCGTGGGCATCGCCCAGCCCGGCGACGAAGGCTGCGATGTTCACACCGTTTTGGCCCAGATGCTGAAGGAGAAAGGCCGAGAGCAGTGCGATGCCGGTCAGGGCAAGGGTGATGATCAGGGCCGTCCAGAGGCTGAAGGCTCCCTCGCTTTGATACGCTGTCGCATTGCCCGAGGCTGTGCGCCAAGGGGCCAGCAGCAATAGCCCATACGTCATGGTAACCAGGACGCCAAGCCCGATCGATACCATGAACGGGCTCAGCAGGCGCCTGTCGACGACACCCAGTACGAGAGCGAACTGGCTGATGCTTGCGAGGTTGGACAGTACGGCCGCAGCGGCATAAGGCCTGATTGCCGTCCCTCGTTGCCTGGCCTGGTGAGCCAGCAACGCAATGGTCGCCGAGCCGGAGGCAAAGCCCGATGCTATGGCGCTCAAGGGCAGGCCATACCTGGGGCCCAGCAACCGTAGGGCGATATGGCCCAAGGCGCCGACGGTCATCAGCAAGACCACCAGCGTGCAGATCGTGCGTGGGTTGAGGACCTGGTAGGGCCCTACGAAGCGATCCGGCGTCAACGGCAGCACCACTAACGCCACCGTCAGTAACATCAGGCCGTCGCGCAGTTCCTGCTCGCTCAGTTGCTGCAGCACGAAATGATGCAGCTGACGGCGCAGCGCTAACAGCAAGGTCAGTACAACGCCTGCCGCTGTGGCGAGTTCGGGTTGATCGAGGCTCAGCGCGCCCAGAGTCAGCACCAGCAGCAGGGCGATTTCGCTTGTGACTTCCGGGTCCTTGTCGGCATGTTTGCGGTAATGCATGCAAAGCATCAGCACCAGGCCCAGGCTCGCCACCCCGACCAGCATCGCGCCCCCCAGCATTATGCTGACATAGCCCAGCAGGGCGGTGATGGCAAAGGTTCTGAGCCCGGCGGCTGCGTGGTCTTCGTTTCGGCCTTTCTTGCGTTCACGCTCAAGCCCGACAAGCATGCCGATACCCAGGGCCACCGCGCCATGGCCTACATTGACGGTGTCGAGCATGGTGCCTTCGGGTTGTCCTTGCTTACGCCGTCACCGCCGCCTTGTTGGAGCGCCATCAGTGCAGGCATGTCGAGTATCTCCACCAGCCTGCCGTGCATGCTGACGATGTGCAGTGCACGTAGGCGAGCGACGGAACGGCAAACGGTTTCCAGGCGCAGGCCCAGGTACGAGGCCATGTCCTCGCGGGACATGCGCAACATGAAGCCATGGGCAGAGTAACCGCGGCTGACGAAGCGCCTGGACAGCCCCACCAGGAAGCTGGCCAGGCGCTGCTCGGCGGTGAGGTTGCACAGCATCAGCACGCGCTCGTGTTCACGTACGATCTCCCGGCTCATCAAGCGGTTCAGGCTTTGCTGCAGGACCGGAAAGTCGCGCGCCAGGGTTTGCAGGCGGCGGTAGGGCACCGGGCAGACTTCGCTGTCTTCCAGGGCAATGGCGTCGCAGACATGGTGCTCGGTGGCAATGGCATCGAGGCCGAGCACGTCGCCCGGCATCCAGAAATTGATCACCACGCCCTGGCCTTCGACGGTGTTGAGGCTGGACTTGAAGCTGCCGCAGCGCACCGCATAGAGCATGGTGAGTGGGTCATTGGCATTGAACAGCGCGGCGCCCCTGCGAATACGCATGCGTGGACCTATCAGGGCGCCCAGGCAGCTGTTGTCGTGAAGGGGCAAGCCGGTGGGCAGGCACAGGCCGCTGACGCGGCAATCCCTGCACAGGGTCGACAGCGGTTTCAGGTGAATCGGGGTTGCCGCCTGCGATGCCTCGGAGTGGTCGAGCAGCATGACCTTGAGTTGGCCGGACATCATCAGCACTCCTTCGCGTATCGACGTTCGGCCGGCCCGCTACGGGGGGGACAATTGGCCAGCTTGTCGAAGGAGTGGGGGGCGTTGAGGCGGGCAAGCAATCGCTCTACAAACTGTTCCGCCTCAGCGGACGAGGTGAAGCTTACCCGGCAGTCATCCAGGTGTACCCACCAGCGGTTGTGTTCGGTGTTTTTCTCGACGTAGACGTTCATCGGAGCCTCCAAAGCCTGCATCAGCAAGACAACTGCGTGACAGTGCAAAACGAAGGCGTCCCTGCCGACAGCGGGCCGAGGGCGGAGATGAGTTTATCCTCGCCCACGATACGGTTCTTCTCAACGAAAACTGCTGCATTCATGAGCGCGATGGCACGTCTCCCGAGGCATTGCGTGATTGTTCTTGATCCAGGGTCAGCGTGCGCCGGATTTGCCAGGAATCATTGATCCGCATCAAGTTTGCACAGGGGCCGAATCGCCGTTCGTCTGTACGCTGCGTGAGTTGACAAACATCAAGCCGCACGTACGCCGGGGGCAGATGATCGAAACACGCTTCCCAACCGCAGAGGTGTGCCATGGACAACCCGCAAAGACTCTTGATGATCGCATCGCCCCTGATGCGCCGAACCCCGGTCTATGACCGCGCTGCAGCATTGGCCAAGGCCAAGGGCATGGCCTTGCACATCGTCGCTTTCGACTATGTCGAAGGGCTGGCCACTGCGGGCCTGGTCAATGACCAGGCACTGGCGGTGATGCGCGATGGCTATGTGCGGCAGCACCGCGAGTGGCTGGAAAGCCAGGCGCAACCGATGCGGCGTACTGGCCTCACGGTCACCACCGAAGTAGTCTGGGTGCAGCATCCGCTCAACGAGATCCTGGTGCATTTGCGCGAGCAACCCTTCGCCATGCTGATCAAGGAGTTCGAGCACGAGCCCTGGTGGATGCGCGCCATGTTCACGTCGCTGGATATCCAGTTGTTGCGCGATACGCGCATACCGTTGCACCTGGTACACAAAGCCAGCCACGCCTTGCCGCGCAGGATACTGGCGGCCGTCGACCTGTCCAGGCCCGAAGACCAGTATGAAGGCTTCAATGACCAGATCATCAGCGAGGCACTGAAACTGGCCGTGCAGTGCAACGCCCAGATCGACTTGCTCTACGTCTACGACCTGGGGTCGATGTACCTGGACGCCGGCGGTAGTCGCGAGCATTCGTTCGTATTCGACTCCAACCTCGCCCAGACCCTTCACGAAGCCCAGAGTGAGGCCTTCCAGGCACTGGCCGAGCGCAATGGCATCGCCAGCGAGCACCGCCACATGCACATGGGCGACCCGGCCAAGGTCCTGGGATTGTTCATGGACAGCCATGACATCGACGTGCTGGTGATGGGCAGTTATCACCACCATGGCATCGGCTGGTTCATTGGCAGCACTGCCGAGCGTGTCATGTACCGGTTGTCCAGCAGTGTGCTGGTGATCTCGCCCGAGCATTCACAGGGGTAACCGTACAAGGCCCGTCAGGGCCTTGTCGCTCAGGCGCTGAGGTCCAGCTCGTGGACGATTTCGCTGACATCGCCCCCCAGGTAGCGTGAGGTGAAACCCAGCGCCTTGGTCAGCCGGTGCATGGCGTAGTTGTTCGCCAGGTCCCGGGAGACCATGCACTGGTAGCCATTGCGCCGTGCCGCGTCGATCAGGTGCTGCAACAGGCGCTTGCCCAGGCCTTTGCGCTGCCAGTCTTCGCTGACCGCCACCGCGCATTCGCAGCTCAGGCTGCCCGCTATGCTGGCGTAGCGGCTGACGCCCACCTGGCGCAACTTGCCGTCCACGTGGACGAGTGCGACATAGGCCGTACGCTGATGCTGATCGACCGGCATCCACCGTGGGTCGAGACTGGGCATTGCGCCGCTGAGCCCGGCGATGAAGCGAAAGCGCCTGGCTTCGTAGGCGATCGTGCTCAGGAAGCGCTTGTCCCGTTCGTAGTCTTCTTCGCGCAGCGGGCGGATCAGCACGGCTGAACCGTCGTCAAGCGTTTCGACCCAGTGCTCACAGGCTTGTGCCTGTTCAGTTTGCTGCCCGCTCATGCTGCCTCCCGGTGACCTGATCAGTGCCTGGTGCAGCCGTTGTAACGTGACCAAGCGGTTCGGTTCTGACAATGGTCAAGTTCAGCGCAGATGGCAGTTTTCTGATCTGCATCAAGCGCCATCGAGGCGGTGAGCGGAACATCGCCTGCATCACACCCCAGTGGCGCAAGCCCGGAGGTTCATCATGGGTCAATACCGACAACTGCTGGTGCTGCTCACCGAGGTCGATGCGCATTCCGCCGCGCTGCGCAGGGCCCTGGCCCTGGCGCACGTCAGTGGCGCCAGCTTGCATGTGCTGGGGCTGTTCGAACCGAGTGAGGAGCACTTGCTGCGTGAGGAGCGGCTCAATGAAGCCGACCTCAAGCGCCAGTACGAACACTATCGGGCCAGGCTGACCGCCTTGGTCGAACGGCATCGCGGCAGTGGCATCACGCTGACGGTCGACACCCTGAATGCAGACGATATCCGCAGCATGGCCATCGACTACATCAATGAACTGCAGCCCGACATGGTCATCAAGGACAGCGAAACCGCCTCGGCCCTGGCGCGGCTGTTCAGTACGCCGCTGGACTGCGCCTTGATGCGGGGGTTCAAGGGCATCACGCAGTTTGTGCCGAAGTCGTCCGTCACGCTGCCCCGGTGTGTTCTGGTTGCCGTGGATACCGCGTTCAGCGAAACACCCGCTGTGCAGGAGCACTTCAACCGTGGGCTCATCCGCGCCGCCCAGGCGCTGGCCCTGCAGTGTGATGCGCCGTTGCACCTGTTGTCTGCTTACAACCTGGCCGGGGTGTTTGCCGCGGACATGAATGTGACCCAGGCCTGGATCGACGAGATGCGCGAAGCGCTTCAGGAGCCATTCGACGCCTTGGCAGACGCCGAGGGCGTCGCGCCCGAGCGTCGGCACTTCATGGAAGGCGGGCCGGTACAGGTGATCCGCGAGCAGGTGGCCGCACTGGATATCGATGCGCTGGTGATGGGCATCGTGCAGCCCAAAGGGCTGGACAAGCTGCTGGGCGATACCACCGAGCGAATTGTCGGCCACCCGCCCTGCAGCGTCCTCGCAGTACACCCTGACGTGGCCGAAACCTGGGAGCCATAGCTATGCAACTGACCTTTCTTGGCGGTACAGGCACCGTGACCGGCAGCAAGTTCCTGTTGACCCGCGACAGCACGCGCGTGCTGGTTGACTGCGGGCTGTTCCAGGGCTTCAAGCAATTGCGCCTGCGCAACTGGGAGCCGCTGCCACCGGCCCTGCGCGCCCTCGATGCAGTGGTGCTGACCCACGCCCACCTTGACCATAGCGGTTATCTTCCGGTGCTGGCGCGTGAGGGCTACAGCGGGCCAATCTACGCCACCCCGGCGACCTGTGCCCTGGCAGAAATCTTGCTGTTGGACAGTGCGCGCTTGCAGGAAGAGCAGGCCGAGCATGCCAACCGCCACGGCTACTCCAAGCACACGCCAGCGCGCCCGCTCTATACCGAGCAGGATGCGAAACGGGCCCTGGCACTGTTGCACCCCGTGGCGTTGCATCAGCCGTTGCCGATCGCCGACGGCATGGAGCTGCTGATGCGCACCGCCGGGCATATCCTGGGCGCGGCAACGGTGCAGATCAGTGCCGAAGGCCAGACCGTGCTGTTCTCGGGTGACCTGGGCCGCCCTCAGGACCCGATCATGCGCGCGCCTGAACTGGTCAGGACGGCGGACGTGCTTTTGATCGAGTCGACGTACGGTGATCGCCAGCACCCTGACGAATCGACCGCGCAGTACCTGGCCAAGGTCATCAATGAAACGCTGCTGCGCCATGGCATCACCCTGGTGCCATCGTTTGCCGTCGGCCGCGCCCAGCTGCTGATGTATTACCTGTACACGCTCAAGCGCGACCGGCTGATCCCGGATATCCCGGTCTACCTGAACAGCCCTATGGCCACCGACGCAACCGCCCTCTACCAGCAGTACCGCAGCGAACATCGGCTGTCGGCGGCCGAGTGCGCCGCCATGTGCCATGGCACGCATATCGTGCGAACGGTCGATGAGTCCAGGCACCTTGACCAGCTGCGCGAACCTGCGGTGATCATTGCCGCCAGTGGCATGGCTACTGGTGGCCGGGTGCTGCACCACCTCAAGGCGCTGGCCCCCAACCCGCGCAACAGCATCCTGTTCTCGGGCTTTCAGGCCGGCGGCACGCGGGGGGCCGATATCGTCGCCGGTGCTCACAGCGTGCGCTTGCAAGGCGAAGATGTGCCGATAAGGGCGCAGGTGCATGCCATGGAGAATCTTTCCGCGCATGCCGATGCCGACGAAATCATGGAGTGGTTGCGCGGGTTCACCCGGCCGCCTCGGCAGACCTACGTCATTCATGGCGAGCCGCACGCCGCCGACACCTTGCGACGGCGCATCAGTCTCGAACTTGGCTGGCAGGTTTGCGTGCCGGAGTATCAGGAAACCGTCGCCATCGACCCTGTGCGCTAGCCGGGTGCGGGAGGTGAATCATGAGTACGCAAGCAAGGGCCAAACTGCGGGCCTGGTTGCACAGGCCCAGGGGCAGCCTGGGTTGGATCGTGACTATCGTCGCTTTACTCGTCGCCGCGTCCGTCTATCGCGCCTTGAGCGCGAGCTGGCGCATGCCCATGCGCGATCCGGCGGTGCTCCTGAGCCTGCTGGCGTTGAGTGTGGCGCTGGGGTGGGCGGTGCAGCGGGGCGTCAAACGCACGGTCGGCAAGGCCATTTTCAATGGCCAGGAGACGGGTTGGCAGGCCAGGCTGGCGTTGCTCCGTTCAATCACCCAGGAATCGAACAGGTTGATGAGTGTGTTGCTGCTCCTGATCCTGCTCGGTGCTGGCACTGTGTGGCTGGCGGGGCGCTCCGTGGCGCAGATCGTGGAAAATTGCACGGCCAACCTGCAGGCCCAGGTCGATGTACCCGAGGATGAGAAGCTTGCGGCGCTGGTCGGCAAACCCGTGTGCACGTGCATGGCTCAGACCTTTCTGGAGCGCAATGGGGTGCTGCGCCTGGCCCTGTTCGAAACGCCCCTGCAGGAGGTGAGCGGCCTGAAGGCGCTGACCCCCGCGGATGAGCAGCGTTGCCTCGCGCAGTTCGACCTGTTGCCCGAGGAGGGGCGTGCAGCCACGCCTTGAAACCCTCACTGACCTCATCGGATGCTGCAATGACAGGCGCCCATCGCGGCGCGGGAGGTATTCATGTCCCATGATCTTGCCTTGCCAACCTTGTTTGTCGACCGTAGCCAGGCTGGACGTTGCCTGGTCGAGCCACTGGCCCGCTACGCTGGCAGGCCCGACGTGATCGTGCTCGCACTGCCGCGTGGTGGTGTTCCGGTGGCCTACGAAGTCGCGACCGCCCTGAACGTGCGCCTGGACCTGCTGGTGGTGCGCAAGCTCGGCATGCCGTTTCACCCCGAGTTCGCCATGGGGGCGATAGCCAGCGGCGGAGTCACTTTCCTCAATGACGACATGCTGCGGGCCTATCCGGTAGATCCCGCGTTGTTCGACGCCGTGGTTGCCAGGGAAACCGAGGAGCTGGCCCGGCGCGAGCGGGCCTACCGGGGAGGGCGGCCAGCCCTGCAACTCAAGGACCAGGTGGTGATTCTCATCGATGACGGCCTGGCGACCGGGGCCACGATGAGGGCAGCTATCCAGGCTGCGCGCGCTCAGTCACCGGCGCGGATCGTGGTAGCCATCCCGGTCGCACCGCCAGAGACGCTCGAAGCGCTGTACGGTGAAGTGGATGAGCTGGTGTGCCCGCTGGTCCCCGAGCGGATGGTTTCGGTGGGTTACTGGTATCAGGATTTCCCGCAGACGTCGGATGAGCAAGTGCTGGCGCTGCTGCACGCTGCTGAGCTCGGCGAGCCTCGTACCTCTCAAACACCAAACGGATAGGTTTTGTCCTCAGGCTCAAGATGCTGTTGTTTCGGCAAGGGCAGGGCAGTCACTGGCTGGGTCTGCTCGAACCAGAGCAGCGTATCGAACTGCTCGGCCAGCACCGCTTCGAAGTAGTGGCTCAGCCGTTCGCTCTCGGGGCGATAGATGACGCCGATGGCGCGTTCGAGCAGCGCCGTGGACAACACATGGCGCAGCTCCTTGCGCTGTGGATCGCGCCAGTCGCTAAGGCAGGCTGGCACGCCTGCGAGGCGGAACTGGTGCTCCCAGCTGTCGCTTCGCGAAGGGCGGATTTCCTTGATCCGCATGTCGCCGTCACAGTCATCGGCGGCGGCCACTTGGCCGCGGTCGGTGGCCATGCCGATAAGCACCGCGTCATGCCCGAAAGCGCTGCGGCAAAGCTGGCCGATGTTGAACTGGTTTTTCCATCAATTTCTTCGAAGGGCCGTTCATGGGGATACTTCCATAGTCGGGCCGCCGCGCCTTGACCCGTCAGGGTGCGGCGGCCCAGGGTCAGATCAGGGAGAGCCGGTGAATGACTTGGCTAGGGTCATCCGGGTCAGCGGCGGTGGTGAACCCCGCCGCCTTGGCCAGATCGCGCATCGCCTGGTTGGCTGCCGCGTCGATCGAATACATCTGCCGCAAGCCCTTGGCCCGGGCATGGTCGGTCAGGTGCTTGAGCAGCAGGCGCCCCAAACCATGGTGCTGCCAGCTGTCCATGACGGTGACGGCGCATTCGCACTCATCCTTGCCGCTGGCGGTGGCGTAGCGGGAAATGCCCACTTCCTGCAATTCGCCATCCACGTGGGCGAGGGCGACGTAGGCCGCCTGGCGATCCTGATCGACCTTCATCAACTGGTCGAGCAAGGCCTCACCGGGCTCTCTGAGCTGGCACAGGAAGCGGAAATGCCGCGACTCGGGGGACAGCCGTTCGATGAAGGCTTTTTCGCGTTCCCGGTCCTGGGCCTGCAAGGGCCTGATCAACACGTGAACGCCGTTATCAAGGGCTTCGATCCAGTATTCACCCGAAGGTTTGGGAAACGAAGGCGTTGTGTGCACACGGGAAGTCTCGGTAGGCGCCATGGCGATGTCCTCTGTGTCGAATGAACAAGGAAGTCCAGTTTCGGCACCGGGGCCCGCGCTGACTTGATCGTTATCAATTGCTTCACGCGAGCGTCCGACCCTTGGTCGGACCGACCGCTAACTTTAGAGGGGCCACTAACTTGAATAGATGAGCACCTGCAAAAAAGCGGAGGCATGGTCATGTCGGGCGCTGCGGAAATTGGGGGCAAGGCCCCATGTGAAGTGCCTTGTGTGCTCGTTGAGCCGCCTTTGCCTGCCCGCCAGCCTCAGTGCTGACGAAGTGGACAAACTGGAGCGAATCGTCCGCCGTAACCGCCCGTTGAAGAGGGGTGAGTACCTGTTCAAGACCAATGAGCCCATGGAGCACGTATTTGCCCTGCGCTCCGGGGCCATCAAGAATTTTCTGCTCGATACCGAGGGCACCGAACGGGTGAGCGGCTTCATCCTGCCGGGGGAAATGCTGGGGCTGGACGCTATTGGTGCCAGTCATTACCGAAGCTATGCCATGGCCTTGGAAATCTCCTCGCTGCATGGCTGGCTGCCAAGGGCCAGGCGCACCGAATTGCTGGATGCCCGAGCCCGGCAACGTTTGCAGCAAGCGGACGCTGGCACCACCCTCGCGGCTCATGGCTGCCTCGCATTGTAATTATGTCTTGCTGATATCAGCCTAGGCCCTGACCATCGTGGCACTTTGATCAGGATCAAAGCGGCAGGCGACAGCGAGGTCAAAGTGATTGTTAACGCGGGGGTGTCCCATTGCGACTTTTACTTGGCCTTCCAGTACTTCTGCATTTCGAGGAACAGGAATGAGGCGGTCCAGGTGATCAGCACCAGGCCCGTCAAGGCCTGCAGGCCGGTGAGGTATTTCAGATGGCCGGTCGGCGCGATATCGCCGAAGCCTATCGTGGTATAGGTGGTGAAGGAAAAATACACGCAGTCCAGCAAACTCCCGTCGAAATTGCCGCTGAGCGTGCCCCAGCCTGGGGCATGCGCCATCAGGTAATAGGCCAGGGCAAAGCACCACACCTCCAGGGCGTGCGCCAGCAGTGCGCCGAATACACCCGCCGCGATGCGAAAACGGCTCCAGACCTTGAGCTGTGGTAGCCAGTCATTCAGGCGCAGCAGGCATTCGTAGTGAATGATCACCACCAGGATCACAACCAGCATGTTGATCAGTGTCACAGAGAGCATGGCGGGTACCCTGGCCAGGATTGACGGTTCATTTGCTGACATCGACCAACACATAGGTGGCGGGCTCATTGGCCTGCGGTTGCGAGGCCGGGAATTCTTCGGGGGTGATGGTCTCCTTGGCCAGCAACAGACGCGCGCCTGCGTCCAGGTCGTTGCGGCGCTGCTCCAGCAAAGCCCGCGCCTGGCCATAGGCTTCTTCGAGTAAGCCGCGGACAGCGAGGTCGATCTCGCGCGCACGCCATGGCGAGCTGCCGGGCTAGCTTGCTGTCAAGCCGGTTGTCCAGGGACGCGACGGCAAAACTTACCGCCAACCGTTTGATGTCCCACTCCCACGGGGCAGGCAGCGTCTCGTCGAAATCGTTGATATCAAAGATCAGGTTGCGCTCAGGGGTGGCGAACAAGCCGAAGTTCAGCAGATGGCAATCGCCGCAGGCCTGAACACGGATGCCGGTGCAGGGGAGTGTGGCGAGGTCGCGCGCCATCAAGCCTGCCGAGCCGCGCAGGAAGGTAAAAGGGCTGCGAAGCATGCGACCATAACGCACCGGTACCAGCTCCGGATGCCGGTGACGGTTGGACTGCTCCAGCAATTGCACAGGGTCGCGGTGTTTCGAAGTGGTTTTCCATACCCCATGTGCAGACCGCGGCACGCTGTCGCGCAACTGCTTGCCGGCTTCCAGCCGCTCCTTGCGCGAGTGAAACACCTTGTCTTCACGGAGGTCGTCAATGATCTCGGGTAGCGGTTTGCTCGACTGTTTTCTGGACTCAGACATATCGGCACCTTTGTCGGCAAAGGTCATGTGCAGAAGGTAGGCCTGAAGAACAACGGAACTCAGCTGAGCTGAACCGGCAATCCAGCGTCATGGAATCCTGAACAGGTCTGCAAAGTCTAGCAGCAATCATTGGCTGTCCATGGGCAGAAGCGGCGCCGCGATGGGGTGGTTCCGGTGGTTCAGGCACGGCGTTAAGATGGAGCCGGTTCAATTCTGCAGGTCGATAGGGAGCACTGAGATGTATGTTGATATGGCTGCCTTCACACCGTGGTCGGCACTGGCAGGTGGGGCACTGATCGGCCTGGCCGCCGGGCTGTTCGTGGTGGCGAACGGGCGCATTGCCGGCATCAGTGGCCTGCTCGGCTCGCTGTTGCAGCGCGAGAGGGAAGGACGAGGCGAGAAGCTGTCGTTCCTGCTGGGCATCATTGCGGCGCCACTGTTGTGGCGAGCGTTCTCGGCGATGCCGCCGGTGCATTTCAGTACGGCCCCCTGGTTGCTCATGGTCGCGGGGCTTCTGGTGGGCCTGGGTACCCGGTATGGCAGTGGCTGCACCAGTGGCCATGGGGTGTGCGGCCTGTCTCGCCTGTCCCCGCGCTCGGCAGTGGCGACGTTGTGCTTCATGGCGGCTGGCTTTGCCACGGTCTTCGTGGTTCGTCACCTATTCCCAGGAGCATGAAATGACCCGTATCAGCGCATTCATCGCGGGGTTGCTGTTCGGCATGGGGTTGCTGCTGTCGGGCATGGCGAATCCTGCCAAGGTACTGGGGTTTCTCGACCTCGCCGGGCAGTGGGACCCGTCACTGGCACTGGTCATGGTGGGAGCCATCGGTGTAGCCCTGCTGCCCATGGCCTGGGCGCGTCGACATGCTGTGGCCTTGCTCGGCGGCGCGATGCAGTTGCCTGCCCGGCGTGACATTGACGGACGGCTGGTGGGCGGCAGCCTGATCTTCGGCATCGGCTGGGGGCTGGCCGGGGTGTGCCCGGGGCCGGCCCTGGTGCTGCTGGCCGGCGGGTTCTGGCAAGGCGGGCTGTTCGTGGCTGCGATGCTGGCTGGGATGGTGTTGTTCAATGGCTTGGAAGCACTTGGCAAAAGCCGCCAGGCGTAAATAACCAATGTCCGCGCGCCCCATAATGGCCTTGGCCTTGTTTCAGCGAACGGCAACAGAGTGACAATCAGCGCCAGGCAGGCCACCGTCGATTTCACGGGTGACATTCAGCTTGTCGCCAGCGCCTTCCACCTTGGATACGAAGGTGCCTTGGGCGAAGCCGGTCAGCGCCGCCAGCATCTGGCCGGTCTGGTTGTCATCACTGTCGATGGCCTGCTTGCCGAGGATAACCAGCTGCGGCTGCTCTTTGTCGACAACGGCTTTCAGTGCCTTTGGCCACGGCCAGGATGGCGCGGTCGGCACCCGCTGCCAGGGCGGTGCGCAGCTGCTCCTGGACGGCGCCCGAGCCGACCAGCGGGGCGAATCAGGCGTAGCCGGGCTGGGAGGCGCAGGCATCGAGGTCTTCAAGGAACGCCTGCAGGATGGGCGGACGCGAAACGCTGCGGCGGGTGACCACATCCGCTTGATACGCGGTGTCACGCAACTTGACGGCGAACTGACCGACTCTGTCATGGCTGCCAACCGTGGCCACAAGCCCGTCGGTGTGCCGAATGTGCAGGCCAATATGCCCAGAGCAGCCTGAGCAGTTGACTCTCCTGTTAGGGGCAGGCTTTACCCTGCATGCCTCATGTTCAGGACGAAGTGATGATGAGCAAACGAGTACTAGTGGTGCTGGGGCACCCGTCAAGCGAGAGTTTCTGTGCAGCGTTGACCGAGAGTTATGTCGAGGCGGCCAGAAGTGCCGGCCATGATGTAAGGGTGTTACGGCTTGATGCTTTGAGCTTTGACCCGGTACTACGCAATGGCTACCGGCAAGCGCAGCCTCTGGAACCCGATTTGCTCAGGGCCCAGGCCGACATCACCTGGGCCGAGCACCTAGCCTTTATCTACCCCATTTGGTGGGGCGGTATCCCTGCATTGATGAAAGGCTTTTTCGATCGCGTGTTCCTGCCCGGTTTCGCGTTTCAGTATAGGGCAGGCAAGGCTTTCCCCGAGCAACTGCTCAAGGGGCGAACGGCGCATCTGCTGGTGACGATGGATACACCGCCGTGGTACTACCGCTGGGTGTATCGCATGCCTGGCCTTCACCAGGTGCGCAAAACCACGTTGCAGTTCTGCGGTATCAGACCGCTGCGTACCTTGATGTTCGGGCCGCTGCTCGGCTCCAGCGCGCGGCGGCGTGGAGCCTGGCTCGAACTGGCACGAGGCATCGCCAGCTGACCTGCGGCTATGTGGTTCCCGAACCGCTGGCGCCATGCAATGATGCCCCGCTCCCTTATGAAAAGGACATTCATGTACATCGGCAAAGCCGCCCAACTGTCGGGCACCACGGTCAAGACCATCCGCCACTACGAAGCGATTGGCCTGCTGCCGCCGCCCGAGCGCCAGGGGCAGTACCGCGTTTACAATCAGCAGAGTGTCGAGCTGCTGACGTTCATCAAATGCGCGCAGCAGTTGGGTTTCAAACTGAAAGAATTGCAGGCGATTCTGCTGAGGCATCAGGGTGCTGATTTGCCGTGGGAGTTGGCGGGCAAGGCCATTGCCGACAAGAAACGTGAAGTGCTGGGGCAAATCACTGGGCTGCAACAGTTATACGCTGGGCTAGAGGCGTTTGAAGCAAGCCTTGAAGGTGCCAGGCATCAGTGCGGGCTTAAGCGTCTGCCATAAGCAACGAAACGAGTTGCTGGCTTCGATCTGAATGCGATCGCCGCAGGAGCGGGTTTGACCCGCCAATACGGGCGTAAAAACATCAACCGTATACGAATCCGCTCAGCCGTGTAGGGCTGAGAGGCAGCTATGAGTCGATAGCTGCCGGTCGCGAATGACCGTTTTCGACCCATTGCGGACATTCGCTGAGCCAAGACGATGGGTAGACCAAGCTTACACCTGGCCGGCACGCATGTCGGGAGGGCTGCCTTAAGCATTACGCGGGTAAAGAGCGAAGGCAGCTTCTGTAGCTCACGATCAACTTCGACTCGGACGCCTCCTATCCAGAAATACACATTCAACTATTTTTTCGCCAACGCGTACTGGTTCCGCACCAGCTCGCTCCCCCTGCAACACTATCAGGTTCATCGTCGATTTCCGCCATGCTCAGTCGCGATGTTTCGGGCAACAACAACGAGCACAACGCGACTAATGCCAGCGCGCCAGCTCCATACAACGCCACGCCTAGCGGATTGTGGTCAGTGAAGATAAGGATTGCAGTGGCGATGCTAGATGCCGTGCCGCCGCCCAGTGCTGCACCGATCTGATAGCTGGCCGAGATTCCCGAGTACCGCATATTGCGCGGGAACTGCTCCCCCAGAAACGATGGTATGGGACCTTGGGTTGCGCCCATCAGCAGACCGGTCAAGCTGTAGGCGAACAGGGCAATACCGAAGCTCATCATGCCTACCAGTTCGAAGAAGATGAACAGCCCGAGCGCCATAACCACAGCACCGAACACCATCACCGTGCGCCGACCCAGACGGTCAGACAGGTAGCCGAACAGCGGCGCGGAGAACACGATGGCGATCGACAAGGTAAGGTCGAACATCAACGCCTGGGTGCTGCCGAAGCCCACCTGGGTAGCGTAGGTCAGGAAGAAGGTGCTGCCGATATAGGCGATGGTGCAGTAGCCAAAGGCGATCCCGGTGCACAGCAGCAGCTGGCGTGGACGCTGCCGCAAGGCATCGGCCATCGGTGCGCGGACCGTCTTCAGCGTGGGGGCGGGGACCGGTACCGCAGCTTTCAGGCGCGCATACAGGCCGATCAGCACCAGCGTGCCACCGAGCCAGAAGGGGATGCGCCAGGCAAAGTCCACCAGGTTGTCGTTGAAGGCGGCACTGACGATGGCGAACACCGCAGCGCCAAGGATGCCACCGACGCCGATGCCCATGCTCGTGAAGCTGCCCCACAACCCTCGCCTGCCCGGCGGCGCCGACTCGATGCCGAACAGCGCGGCACCGCCCCATTCGCCACCGGCGGCAAAGCCTTGGATCAGGCGCAACAGCACAAGAAGGATCGGGGCAGCGACGCCGATACTGGCATGGCTTGGCAAGCAACCGATGAGGAAGGTGCTCAGGCCCATGAGCAGCAAGGTCGCGACCAGCACCTTTTGGCGGCCGATGCGGTCACCGTAGTGGCCGAACACCAAACCGCCCAGCGGACGGGCGAAGAAGCCGGCGCCAAAGGCGCTGAAGGCCACCAAGGTCGCGGTCAGGTGGTCCATTTGCGGGAAGAACACTTGGGGAAATACCAGCGCAGCCGCAGTGCCGTAGATGATGAAGTCATAGAACTCCAGCGCAGTGCCCATGCCGGAGACGCAGAAGGTCCGCAGCGCAGACCGGGACGACGCAGGGTTGGAATGTTCCGCATGCATTGTTGTTGTTCTCATTGTCAGCGGGTGCCGCCCTATTCAAGTGGCACCGGGTGGGCTCAGAAACGCTCAAAGCCAGCCTTGGCCAGTTGCAGCGGCGTGCCCGCTACGTATTCCAGCGCGCCGCGCTCGGTATCGATCCCGACGCTCAGCAGGGTTTCCCAACGTTCGGTATCGGGCATGGCCATGTCCGGGTGGAAGCAGATCGGTGCGCTGTCGCCTTGCGCGCCGCACATGGCTTCGGCACGGACGCGCAGATCGGCGCTGCCCATCTGGCCGATCACCTGCTCCAGGTGCCCCAGACGACACTGGGTGTCGGCGCGGTCGGCGACCTGTTCGCCCAGGCTCAGCTGCGGGTCGAGGAAGTGGTTGGTGTGCAGCAACCAGCCGTCTTCACGCGGTAGCACCAGCGCCGTGCACTCAGGGCTTAGCTCGATGCTGACGGCGCGCGGGCTGCTGTCCTCGCGGGAGAACACGGTGAGCACGGTGGAGGCGCTGACCCGCGCCGAACGGGCCAGTTCGATGGCTTCCTCGACACTGCTGGCGTCTTCGAGCAGACGGCGGGCAATCGCGTGTACTGGCACCCCCCCGCTGTCGTTGTCGCTAGTGTGATGGAGGATATTGAAATGCAGGCCCAGACCTGAGCTGTTCACCCCCAGCTTGGCGAGCATGCCGAATTCGCAGAACAGCTTGACGTTCATGCCACGCTCGGTGTGCAGCGCCAGCATCAGGCCGTGAGGGCAGAGGCTGTCGTGCCAGTCCCAGGTCTGCAGGGTCTGCGGCGCACGCGGGCCGCGCGGCGCATGCACAGTGGTGGAACATTCGCTGTGACGGGTGCGCGCCGCCAGCACCTCGGTACGGGCGTTCAGGCTTGCCAGCTGCCACAACGGCAGGTCGGCGCCGCTGGCCAGACCGATCACCTCGGCCGCCAGGTTCGGGCTCCAGGCTTCCAGGGCGGCCAGGCTGTTTTCACCGATGCGCTGCGCCTCACGCAGGGACACGCCCACCCGGGGGAAGAAGTCCAGGTACAGCTGGGTGGTATGGCGGATCTGCTCGGCGAAGCGCTCGCCGATCTGACGACCACGTTCGGCGGGCGTGCGGATATCGGTGACTAGGGTGTGGATCTTCACTGCGGGGAACTCCTGGTACAGCAGGCTCGAGGCATCGTTGCTGTTCTGGAAAGAGTGAGGCAGCCTCTCCCCCTGTTACATGTACCTGCGTGAGAGTGACAGGGCAATGGACAGGGCACGAAGTGGCAGCTGTGTTCAAGCAACCACCGCTAGCCTAACGAGCCACTCCCGGACGATCATCGCCACAACCCGCACAACTTTTGTGCCTGAGTGGAACAACTGAATCCCGCGGCTTGGTTACAGCCCCTGGCTGCGCAGTTGCTCGTGCAGCAAGGCGATGAAGGCCTGCACCTTGCGCGTGTTGCGCCGATGGGGCAGGTACAGCACGTGCACCCAGGGCCCGAAGGCACTCAACGCCCGCCAGTAGTCGGGCAGCACTTCCACCAGTTGCCCCTTGGCCAAATAGGGCGCGGCGCACCAGGTGGGCACGAACTGCAGGCCATGACCATCGAGCAGGCAGGCAAGCAGGAAGTCGAAGTTGTCGCTCACCAGTCGAGGCGTGGGCTGGCGCACGCGCAAGGTCTGGCCCTCGTGCTCGACCCACCAGAAGCTGCGATTGAGCAGAGGATGGCGCAGCAGCAACCAGTCGTGCTGGGCGTAATTCTCCAAGGTGATGGCTTTGCCACGCCGGGCCAGGTAGTCGGGGCTGGCGCAGAGGATCACGCGGTTTTCGATCAGCGGCTGGGCGATCAGCTCGGGCTGGTCTGTGGGGCCGTCGCGCAGCGACAGGTCGTAACCGCCGTCGATCAGGTCTTCGTTGGCGTCGTTGAGGTTCACCTCCAGGCGCACCTGCGTGTGTTCGCGCATGAAGCGAAAGCACACCTGGTTGAGAAACGCCGGGCCGAACGACGGCGGCGCGGTGATGCGCAAGGTGCCACGTAGTTCGTGCTGCAACTGCTCCACTTCCTCGGTCACCAGTTGCAGGTGCATCAAGGCCTGGCGCGCTCCTTCCAGGTACAGGCTGCCGGCCTCGGTGAGCGCCATGCGCCGGGTGGTGCGCTCGAACAGGCGCACCCCAAGTTCGGCCTCCAGGTGGGCGACGGCCTTGGTGATGGCCGAAGGCGTCTTGCCCAATTGCTCGGCCGCACGACTGAAGCTGCCGTGTTCGGCGGCGGCGACGAAGATGGTCAGGGCCGTCATTTTGTCCATGGTTTCTTCCTGTTCGGCACAAGCGAGGGATTGGAGAGAGTGCGCGAAGATCTACGCCTTTCCATCAAGCCTGCAAAAAGCGCGGATTTGAATAGGCGTCGAGCGGCGTGTGCCTTGCACCATGGCAATGATAGGCAAGGGATTGTTTCCCGATCGCGAAAAAAGTTGTGCCTATCGCCGCATTTAACCGGCCTTGCGCGTTGGCTAGGCTGCGGCGCAATCACAACAAGAACGAGGCACCGAATGAAGCACCTCCTGAAGATGGCGATCAGCGCGGGCCTGGCCTGCACTTCCCTGCACAGCTTCGCGGCAGTGGACGTGATCTTTCACAACGCCAAGGTCTACACCGCCGAGCCAGGCCAACCGCTGCAGCAAGCGGTGGCGGTCGAGGGCGAGAAGATCGTTGCCGTGGGATCCGACCAGGCCGTGCTGGGCCTGAAGGCCGAGGGCACTCAGGTCATCGACCTGCGCGGCAAGGTGCTGATGCCAGGCATGCTCGACTCCCACTCCCATGCCATCAAAGGGGGCCTGCAACTGGAGCTGGCCAACCTGATGGGCGAGCAGATCCCCCTAGATGAACTGGAGCAACGCCTGCGTGGGTGGCAAAAAGATGGCAAGGCCGTGCGTGGCGAGTTCCTTACCGTCGGCGGCGTACCGGGCACCTACTGGGATGACATCCCGGCTCTGGAGCAGCGTTTCAACCATGGCGAATGGGCCGACCAGCCGATTCTGCTGGCCGCCAACGACATGCACACCGGCTGGGCCAACCAGGCCCTGCTCAAGCGTGCCAAGATCGACGCCAAGACCATCGCGGCGTTGCCCACCGAAGCACGCAGCACCATTGGCCAGCATCAGGACGGCACGCCCAACGGCTTTCTGGCCGACGCCAGCTACTACCCGGTGACCGACCTGCTGCCGCCGCTGTCCCACGACACCCTGATGACCGCCGGGCGCATGGCCCTGGCCTACTCCAAGCAGCTGGGCATCACCGGCTGGATGGACCCGCTGGCCAACGAGCTGCCCGGCGCGGATGTGAAGAACGACTCGCTGGGCGTGCTGCCGGTCTACAAGGACCTTTCCGAACGAGGTGAACTGACAGCGCACATCGCCGCACTGCTGATGACCGACTCCAAGGCCCGCCCAGCCGACCTGGATGAGCTGGACAAGGTACGCCAGCAGTTCCTCGGTGTACGCAATCTCACCCTGCCCGGCATCAAAGTGTTCGCCGACGGCGTTGCCGAAATGCCAGCGCAAAGCGCGGCGATGCTTGAGCCCTACAAAAACTCCGGCCAACGCGGTGAACTGCTGCTGGATCCGAAGCACTTCGGTGAACTGGTCGATGCCGCCGATGCCCGTGGCTGGCTGGTTCATGTGCATGCCATCGGCGATCGCGCCGTGCGCGAGGCACTCAACGGCGTAGAACAGGCCCGACGCGCGCGACACAGTGGTGTCCCGCACTCGATCACACACTTACAGATGGTCAGCGCCCAGGACTATCCACGCTTCAAACAGCTCGATGTAATTGCTTCCATGCAATTGTACTGGGCCAGTGCCGACGAAACTAACGTCGACCTGGTCAAGCCGTATGTCGATGAGCATGCCTTCGCCCACAGCTACCCGGCCCACTCGCTTTACAAGGCGGGTGCGACCATCGCCGGCGCAAGCGACTGGCCGATCACGACCCCGGAGCCGTGGAAGGCGATCTACCAGGCCGTCAGCCGCAAGGGCGCCAAAGGCGTGCTCAATGCCGACGAGGCCATCGACCGCGAAACCATGTTCCAGGCCTACACCCTCAATGCCGCCCGCGCCATGCGCCTGGAGCAGCAGGTCGGCTCACTGAAGGTGGGCAAGCAGGCCGACATGATCGTCCTCGACCGAGACGTGCTCAACGTCGATCCCGAAGCGATGCGTGACACCCAGGTGCTGCAGACCTGGTTCGCCGGCAAGCAGATCTACCAGCGCTGATCGCATCGCAGAGAAACCCGCTTCCACGGACTCGACACGAGTTCCTGTGGGAGCAGCTGCAGCCGCAAAACGCCACTCCCCCGTTACACCGTGCACAACAATAAATGGAAAGCACCGAATGACCGTACGCAGCCTAATCGCAGGTGGCCTGCTCGCCTGCGCCCCGCTGGCCCATGCCATCGACCTCAACGACGATTTCAGCCTCGAGGCTAAGGCTGGCGTTTTCAGCGATTACCGCACCCGCGGCATCTCCCAGACCCAGAACGATCCCGCCCTACAGGGCTCGTTGACCCTGGCTCATGCCAGCGGCCTATACGCAGGCGTATGGAGCTCGAACGTCGACTTCGGCTTCGGCAACAGTACGCGCCAGGAGCTGGACTACTACGCCGGCTACTTCTGGCAGATCAACGACGACGTCACCCTCGACACCTCGTACATCAAGTACGCGTACCCGCGCCAGGGCGACTTCAACTACGGCGAGTACCATGCTGAACTGCGCGCCTGGGGCGTGCTGCTGGGCGGCAACTATTCGGACAACTTCAACGGCGACCAATCGATTTTCTTCACAGGTGTTTTCACACAGCCTGGGTCGAAAACGAGTTCCGAAGCTTGAGCCTTTCGGTGGCCATCCGGGCTCGTCACAAGCCCGGCTCCACGTGACATTACTGGGGAACGGCAGCGGTAATGATCACTTCCACCAGCAGCTGCGGATCTGCCAGCTTCGCCTCGCCGCAGGCTCGCGCCGGTGCATGGCCGCTGGGCACCCAGGCATCCCATACGGTATTCATCTCGTCAAAGTCTGCCATGTCGGCCAACCAGATAATGGCCTGAAGCAGGTGCTGGCGAGTGGTGCCGGCCTCATCGAGCAGTGCATCGACCCGCGCCAGGGCTTCTCGGGTCTGTTCCGCCACCGTCTGGCCGGTCTCGCCGACTTGGCCGGCAAGATAGACGGTGTCGCGGTGGATCACGATCTGGCTCATGCGCGGGTTGATCTGTTTGCGCTGAATGGTCATGGGTCAATCTCCTTGGGTCAGAAACGGCGTGAGGAAAACGCGTCGAGCCATGCAGGCGCTGTTCCTTCGATGAGTTGGCTTACCAGTTGCCCTGTTACCCCCGCCAGTGTCAAGCCAAGGTGCTGATGACCAAAGGCGTGAATCAGGCGTGGTTCGTTCGGCGAGACGCCAATGACCGGTAGCGAGTCCGGCAGCGACGGGCGAAAGCCCAGCCAGCGCCTCGCCGAGGTAAAGATTTTCAGCGCTGCCTCGATGGATCTCGCGCATTAACGATTAGCCGTTGATCCCTTCGACAGTTCCCAAGGCTTCAATAGCTCGCTCTGTCAGTACCCGTGATACCTCGTTGCCCAGATCGTAGAGCTCGGCAGGTCTTCTACGTACCGACCAGCGTACGCGGCCAAGTTTGCGTGCGGCAGCGGAAAAAGAGCCGCCATCGAGCACGAGCAGAAAAATTGGAGGGAGTCGCTGGAAAAGATCATTGTCAGATAACCTGATGATTATCGTCTTTCTACATTCAGAAAAATGAACATTAATTAGACCATATAACAACCTCGGATCGTGGAGAGTACCGTGCGAAAACCCCTCGCCTGGCATGTCACCCATTGGCGAAACGATCCCTTCTGCCGTGGGGCATATAGCACCTTGCTACCCGGAGGGACACCGCGCCATCGCCAGGTGCTGGGTGAGTGCGTGGGTAGACGGCTGGTACTCGCCGGTGAGGCCTGTAACCCGAAAGCGCCGGCCATGGCTCACGGCGCCTGGGACGACGGACTGCGGGCCGCTGAACTGGCGCTTGCTGCCGGTGCGCGCCAGGTGATTGTGATCGGCGCCGGCTGCGCGGGCCTTGCCGCCGCGCGCCGCTTGCAGGCCGAAGGTGTCGATTGCGTCGTGCTGGAAGCGCGCGATCGTGTCGGTGGCCGTACCCACACTGTCAGTCTGGGGGAGGTCAGGGTCGATGTCGGAGCGGCCTGGCTCCAGCAGTTCAATGACAATTCCCTGGCAAAGTTGGCTCAGGATCAGGGGATGAGGCTGGTCGAAACCGATTTCAACTGTCCGCTTGCCGCCGCCAGGGAGGGTGCCGTGCCGGATATCGACGCGGCATGGCGCGCGTTACTTGGCGGTATCGACCGCAGCCTGCCGCTGGCAGAGGGGGTTGCGCGTTATCTGTCGGGGCTTGCCACCGACCAGGCGCGCGCGACCCGCTTTGCCATCGATGGCAACCTCATTCTGGAAGCCTGTCTGCCCTTGGCCGAACTGTCGGTCAATGCGCTCGACGAGGAGGGCGTCGGCAATGGGGACCGGTTCCTGCCGGAGGGCTACAGCCAATTGATCGCGCTCCTCGCCTCGGGACTAGATATCCGCCTGGACCAGCCAGTGTCCGATATCGACTGGTCCGGCAACCGCGTCCGGGTCAACGACGAGCAGGCTGATTTCTGTATCTGCACGGTACCCCTGGGCGTTCTGAAGACCCTGGTCTTCACGCCAGCGCTGCCTGCGGCTCAGCGTGAGGCGTTGGCGCATCTGGGAATGGGGCGCGTGGAAAAGGTGGTGATGCAGTTCGAGCAGCGTTGGTGGCCACGCTCGCCCTCGGGCTATCTGCGCTGGTACGACACCCCGGCAAGCTGGGGCGAGTGGCTGGATCTTACCGATGCCGTCGGTACGCCGACCGTGGCCGGTTTGATCGCCGCCGATGCGATCGAGCGCCAGTTCGATGGCCGCAGCGACGAGCAGATTGCGCTTGCCGCCTGCGAGGCATTGCAGGCTTGGGCGGCCGCAGTCGAAGTGTTGGATTAGATCGGCAGAGGGGAATGCGATTGCTGATCCCGATGTACCTATAGGCCAGAAGGATCGATCGGAGCAAACTGGCGGACTATCAGTGGCTCTGTGCAGATCGCCTTCAGGCGGCGTTGCCCGTTCGCTTACGGCATAGACGCCGCCAAATTACTTCGTCCATAGCTGTGCGGCAGCAGCCATGTCTTCGTCTTCAGCGGCAAGCACTTCTTTAAGTGGCGTCTCTCCCACTCCCATCGCTCGCTCGATCAGCAGTTTGCTTCCATTGCCCTGAAGCATCGCCTGCAGACGCCCGAACTCGTTGCACCAGATCGTCTCGATATCCTTGTCGCGCTGCGTGTCTCGATCACGGCTCAATGCCACCGCACGCACCTGCATGCGGCCGTTCTCGGCCTTGCCTCCCAGCTCCACACCATAGCCTGGCGTGGCCGACTTGCGCAGCACTATCTTGCCCGAGTCGGCCCAGGCGGTGATCATGCCTTCGCGCACTTCGTAGCCGAGTTCGGCCAGCCCCTGGAGCATGGCTTCGCGACGGGCGAGGGCGCTTGCGCTTGCACATGGGCGGCAAGAATTGCTTCGCAGCGGCTCGTCAGCTCGCTCACCATGGCTTGCGAGGTGCTGTCGTGCACTGGCTGACATGCTCGAGCAATGCCTCCTTCCCTGCGTCCAGTTGGGCGCCATCGACTAGTTGTGTCAGGGCTTGCACCACCTGCGGGGCGGTGTCAGGGCGGCTACCCAAGGCCTTGAGCAGAAGCGCTGCATTTTCCTGCATGCGGGGTTGATATCCGCGTGGCAATCGGCTCCCCGGGCACAGGTGTGAACGGCTTCCGTCGCTCACATATGGAAGCCTTGACCACCCAGAGACTGATGGGCCGTTTGGCGGGAGCCCCCGCCGTTGCCACAATCGATCAGGTGCGGATGGTGTCTCTGATGACCCAGGACGCCCGCGCGGCCAGGCAGTTCGTCTTGAGCACTCTGGGGCGGCTGGCGACGGAGCCGGCAGTGCTGCAGCACTCATTGCACGCCTTCTTGGCCAATGGCTGCAATATCACCCAGACCGCCGAAGTACTGGGTACTCACCGCAATACACTGCTGCGCCGGTTGGAGCGTGCCCAGGACCTGTTGCCGGTTCCTTTTGTCGACCACCGTATCCAGATTGCCGCTGCACTTGAGCTGTTGTTCTGGAATACGCCTATGCCAAACGAGTGTGATGGGCTCCGTCTACCGGTAGCACCACGCCATTGACGAAGGAGCCCGCCTCGCTAGCGAGCATGATCACCGGGCCAAGCAGTTCGTCCAGCTGGCCCAGGCGTCGAGATGGCATCGAGCGTATGGCAGCCTGCCCCTTTTCGCTGGCAAAAAATGCCTGGCTCATTTCAGTTTCGAACCAGCCGGGGGCAATGGCATTGACCCGGATGCCGAAGCGCATCAGGTCATTGGCAAGTGCCCGGGTCAACTGGACGACTGCGCCCTTGGACGCTGCATAAACACTGTAACCGGGCTGCACCCCGAGGCCGAGTATCGAGGCGATGTTGATGATCGCTCCCGGGCGCTTTGCCTCGGCAAGCCTACGTGCGGCCTCCTGGGATACACGCCAGATCCCCTTGAAGTTGGTGTCCAGCACCGCATCCATCGAGATTTCGTCGGTCTCCAGGAAGGGGGCAGGGGCCGCGATACCGGCATTGTTGATAATGATGTCGCACAAGCCGACCTGGGCTGCCGCAGCGTCGAACGCGGCACGTACGCTGTCACTGGAGGTCACATCCATGGCGACAGCGATGGCCTTGCCACCGCTGTTGTGGATGTCGTGCACCAGCGCCTCGATCCGGTCGAGCCGGCGAGCCGAAGCCACGATCGTGGCGCCAGCCTGCGCCAGGCCGCGGGAGAGACAATAACCGATACCGCTCGAAGCCCCGGTGACGAGAGCGACTTTGCCAGCCAGCGAAAAACGTTCATTAACCATCGTATCTTCTCCAAACAACGGAAATTTCAGTTCCCAGGGGCAATGAGGCCCAACCCCATTTGCGAGAGCGGCCGGGCCAGCTCACCCGTTTCGTGCGCCCGCGTATTGGAAGCGTTGCCTTCCAGGGCGCGTTTTTTTACACCTTGGGCGATCGCCGCAAGCCGGAAAAAACTGAATGCCAGGTAGAAGTTCCAGTTTTCGATCTTTTCCAGTCCCATGCGCGCGCAATAGTCGGCGACATAGGTATCTTCGTCTGGTATGCCCAATGCGTTGCGGTCGAGGCCGCCCAACCCTCGGATCAGGCCGTCATTCGGCATGCGCCACTGCATGCATTGATAGGCGAGGTCGGCGAAGGGATGGCCTAGAGTGGACAGTTCCCAGTCGACTACCGCGAGGATGCGCGGCTCGGTAGGGTGGAACAGGAAGTTGTCCAGGCGATAGTCGCCATGGACCAGGCTGACGCGTCCGTCGTCTGGTGGCAGCAGCCCCGGTAGCCGCTCGATGAGCTGGTTCATGGCAGGGTTGATATCGGTTTCGCTGGCTTGGTATTGCTGGGTCCAGCGCACGAGTTGCCGCTCGAAATAGTTACCCGCTCGACCATAATCGCCGAGGCCGATGGCTTCGACGTCCAGGCGGTGCATAGCTGCGAGTACGCGGTTCATTTCGTCGTAGTAGGCAGCGCGCTGGGCTTGCTCGATCTCGGGCAATGCAGGGTCCCAGAAAATCCGCCCCTCCACGAAGGACATGAGGTAGAAGTCGCTGCCGATGATGCTGGCATCCTCGCAGAGGTGGTACGGGTGGGCTACCGGAACCTCGGTGTTGCGCAGGGCTTGCATGACGCGAAACTCACGGTCGATCGCGTGAGCGGACTTCAGCAGTGCGCCCCGTGGTTTGCTGCGTAACACGTAATCGGTCCCGCCAGCGCGTAGCCGGTATGTCGGGTTCGACTGCCCGCCAGCGAACTTTTCCAATGCAACGGGGCCGTTGAAACCGGGCAGAACGGCTTCCAGATAGGCGCCCAGGCGCTCGCTGTCGAGGTTTTCAATGTGGGTCATGTAGTCGTTCCTCAAGCTGTGTAGCGTTTGATCACCGCTTTGCCCAGTGAGGCCATGTGCACCTGATCGGGGCCATCGGCCAGGCGAATGGCCCGGGCATTGGCAAAGGCGCGCGGCAGGAAGCTGTCCTGGCACAGACCCAGTGCGCCGTGGGCCTGGATGGCGCGGTCAATGACCTGCTGCGCCATGGTCGGGGCAACGATCTTGATCATCGCGATGAGATCGCGCGCGTCCTTGTAGCTGGTGCGGTCCATCTTGTCGGCTGCCTTCAAGGTCAACAGGCGTGCCTGCTCGATATCGCACAGCGAGCGAGCGATGTCCTCGCGTATCGAACCTTGTTCAGAGAGCTTCTTGCCGAACGCTACCCGGTGCTCGACCCGGGCGCACATCAACTCCAATGCACGTTGAGCGGATCCGATCAGGCGCATGCAATGATGAATCCGGCCTGGACCCAGCCGGCTTTGCGCAATTTCGAAGCCTTGCCCTTCGTCGCCGATCCGGTTGCCAACCGGAACGCGTACATTCTCGAAGAGAATTTCGGCATGCCCGTGCGGGGCATCATCGTCACCGAACACGCGCAGGGGGCGCAGTAGCTTGAGGCCGGGGGTATCCATCGGCACGATGACTTGCGTCTGCTGGTAATGCGTCGGGGCATCGGGATCGGTCTTGCCCATCACGATCAGGAATGCACAACGGGGATCGGGTGCGCCGGTGGTCCACCATTTGTGACCGTTGATCACGTACTCATCACCGTCCCGTTCGATGCGGCATTTGATGTTGGTGGCATCGGAGGATGCAACCGCTGGTTCCGTCATGGCGAACGCTGAACGGATTTCACCGTTGAGCAGCGGCAGCAGCCACTGGTGTTTCTGCGCTTCGCTGCCATAGCGGGCCAGCAGTTCCATGTTGCCAGTATCCGGCGCATTGCAGTTGAACACTTCCGGGCCGATGAACGAGCGGCCCATGACCTCGGCCAGCGGCGCATATTCCAGGTTGGTAAGGCCCGAGCCGTAGTCGTCGAACTTCGCCAGAAACAGGTTCCACAGGCCTTCGCTGCGCGCACGCGCCTTGAGTTGCTCTATCACCGGAGGAATGACCCAACGGTTGTCGGAGCGCTCGATGAAGTCGTGGTATTCGTGCTCGGCCGGGTATACGTGATCTTCCATGAAACGCTCAAGCCGCCCGAGAAGGTCTCGAACTTTAGGGCTGTATTCAAAGTGCATGCTGTATTCCTCGATAGGACGCGGGGGCGTGTTGCGTTGACGGGGGTTTGAAGCGGGCAGGGTTCATGCGGCAGTGCATTACCGACCGCAAAGCCCCTGGCTTTGACGACTGGAAGTCGTGCTTGTCGGATGAAGGATGTGGGCAAATCAGCATTAGATTGCCAATGCATCGCGCAGGGGGTTGAGGATGTCCGCGAAACTGGACATCAGGTAGACAGGCCAAGGGTAAAGGGGGCTGGTCTGCACGATTTGCTCTGCCGCATACAACGTGCCTGTGAGCAAAAGCGTGACCGTGCCGATGAACGCAATTCGGCGCATGAATCTCTCCGAGTCCAGCGATTGGCTGGTTGCCGGTTTTTGTTGTAGGTGCTTCGAAGTCTAAAGGCTCCGCGCGGCAGAGACTTAACAGATCACGCCAGAAAATGTGCAATTCATGAATTAGCGTTCGAGGTGTTGAGGCACCGTGGGGCTTTCTGGTTATCGATTTGACTGTGTGATGCGCACCTGCATCTCGGCACGCATTGCCGTTCTCAGGCAGGCGCCGACGGCTTTCTACACGTCAGGGCGGTGAGCCTGCACACCAATGGGGCAGCGACAGCACAGCCGAAAGGGCATTGCCAACGAGCAATTCCACGAATTAGCATAACGATGGTTTTCTTTAATTGTCGCCCGTTCCAGCAATAGCAGTAATCCGGTTGCCCTGTGTGCACTTCGCTCCCGGGATGCGCATCACCCAACTCATTTTCGAGAAATGCCATGTCTGATTACCAAGCACCCCTGCGGGATATGCAATTCATCCTCAATGAAGTATTCGAGGCCAGTAAACTGTGGGGCCAGTTTCCTGCTCTGCACGACTTTATCGACTCGGAAACAGCCGAGGCGATCCTGAACGAGGCAGGCAAGCTCGCAGCCGAGGTACTGGCACCGCTGAATCGTCCCGGTGATGAGCAAGGTTGCCAGTGGCAAGACGGGCGGGTAACGACACCTCAAGGGTTTGTGGAAGCCTACAGGGCCTTTTCCGAGGGCGGGTGGGGCGGGGTCGCCGGCGATGCCAGCCATGGCGGGATGGGGATGCCGAAGATGCTCTCGACACTGGTCGATGAAATCGTCAATGCGGCCAACCTGTCATTTGGTCTGTACCCCATGCTCACCGCTGGCGCGTGCATGGCAATCAATGCGCATGCGAGCGAAACGCTAAAGGGCCAGTATCTATCGAGGATGTACAGCGGTCAGTGGACAGGCACCATGTGCCTGACCGAACCGCATGCCGGAACTGACCTGGGCATCATCCGTACTCGTGCCGAGCCGCAAGCGGATGGCAGCTACGCGATAAGCGGCACCAAGATCTTCATCACCGGCGGTGAGCACGACCTGACCGAAAATATCGTGCTCCTGGTATTGGCTCGGCTGCCTGACGCCCCTGCCGGTCCCAAGGGTATCTCGCTGTTCCTGGTACCCAAGGTGTTGAGCAATGACGACGGCACATTGGCCGAAAAGAACAGCCTGAGTTGCGGATCCCTTGAACACAAGATGGGCATAAAGGCGTCAGCGACCTGTGTGATGAACTTCGATGGTGCCCTGGGGTGGTTGGTCGGCGAGCCGAACAAAGGCCTGGCTGCAATGTTCACCATGATGAACTACGAACGGCTCGGAGTGGGCGTCCAAGGGTTGGCTACCGGCGAGCGTTCTTATCAGAGTGCGATCAGCTATGCCCGTGAGCGTGTCCAGGGACGGGCATCGAGTGGACCTGCCGATGGGCAGCAGATTGCCGATCCGATTATCGTCCACGCCGATGTACGCCGCATGCTGCTTACCATGAAGGCCTTGAACGAAGGCGGGCGTGCATTTTCCAGCTATGTCGCCATGCAACTGGACACGTCCAGGTACAGCGAAGACGCCGAGGCGCGCAAGCGTGCAGAAGAACTCGTCGCTTTGCTGACGCCGGTCGCCAAGGCATTCCTGACCGACATGGGGTTGGAAGCCACGTTGCACGGCCAGCAGGTGTTTGGCGGGCATGGTTATATTCGCGAGTGGGGCCAGGAACAATTGGTACGTGACTGCCGTATCACCCAGATCTATGAGGGTACGAATGGCATTCAGGCGCTGGATCTGCTCGGCCGCAAGGTCCTGGGAACGGGTGGTGCCTCCGCGAAAACCTTGATCGACGAGGTGCTGGGTTTCATCCATTCGGCGCCACCAGCACTGGCCGAATTTACCGCACCATTGAAGGCTGCGGTCCTCAATCTTGAGGAATTGACGGCCTGGATCCTGGACCGCGCCAAGGGCGATCCCAACGAAGTGGGTGCTGCCTCGGTCGAGTATCTGCATGTCTTCGGCTACACCGTCTACGCCTATATGTGGGCGCGAATGGCTCATGCGGCGCTGCCCAAGGCAGGTCGAGACGACTTCTACGCCAGCAAGCTGGGTACCGCGCGCTTTTACTTCGCCCGCCTGCTACCTCGGATCCATTCATTGATAGCCTCCGTGAAAGCCGGGAGTGAATCGCTGTATCTGCTGGACAGTTCGCAGTTTTGAGCCATGTGCCTGGCAACATTGTTGCCAGGCAGCATTACTCGGCAAGGCCGTTGTAGTTTTTTCGACCTCGGAGCAGGCGCGGTTGCCTGGCCAGCCCGGTTTTTCGTTGCCATTGGAGCGGGGTGAGGCCAAACCAGCGATGAAAGGCGCGGCTGAAGCCGCTCGAGTCTGCATATCCCAGAAGCTTCGCCAGCCTGCTCATGCTGATGGCAGGATCCTGCAGGTAGTGCTGGGCTGATTCCTGGCGCACTTCGTCCAGAAGCTGCTGGAATGACGTGCCCTCGGCGAAGAGTTGGCGTTGCAGCGACCGTGGATTCACGACCATCCAGCTGGCGGCCTTGTCCACTGTCGCACGGCCGCTGGGAAGCAGGTGGCGAAGCAGTTGCTTGATGGATCCAGGGAGTGCCGCGCTGGACAACCGCTCCATCCGGCCTATGTGCGTTTCCAGCAGCTGGTGCAACGTTGTGTCCTTGGCGTTCAGTGGCAGCGACAGGGCATCCCGTGGAAAGACCAGGCCTGTAAACGCCGAGGAAAACATCGCAGGTGAGCCAAGGATGCTCCTGTAGTCCAGCTCGCTGCCAAGTGGCGCGTGGGAGAAGGCCACATGATCAGGTTGCCATTCGTCACCGATCATTGCGCGCAACAGCTTCAGGGCCACGGCGCACATCAGCTCTGCGGCATGGAACTGCCCGGGGCCGTACTGCCGAGGCGTTGAAAACTCAAGGCAGACCTGATCGCGTGCAGGTATGAGCTGCATGCTGACCGCACCATTGAAGACTGCATAGTTGTCCTTGAGCTCCAGCAGTGCTTCGCCTACCGATTGGGTGCTGCCGACCAGATAGAGCATGTCACCGAATACTGCCAGCCCTTGGTGCATCCCGAACCGCAAACCGAACAGCGGCAGCTCGGCGTGTTGTGCGCACAAATCCAGCAACCCGCAGTAGCGCTGGTAGGCAAGGATCCGCTGGGGGAATTGTTCCACGTCCACAGGCAAAGCCATCAGCCGGAGCATCGCCGTTGGCCTGAGCCCTTCATTGCTGGCGAATTCGGTAAATTTGCTGAGCGCCAGCGCACGGATGAACGAGCCAGTGGTCGTGCTGCGCTCGCTGGCCGCGGCGGATACCGCTTTCATGGCGGCGAAACCTCGTGGGTTTCCGGTGCTGCCAGTAGCCCATTGCGATGATGTTGCCGCCATTTCTGCGGGCTGATGCCGTTCCAGCGTGTAAATGCGCGGGAAAAGGCACCCAGGCTGGTGTAGCCAAGCAACGCGGAAAGCTGTGTCAGGTTCAAGGTGGAATCACAGAGATAACGCTTGGCCATGGCCTGCCGGGTATCGTCCAGTAAAGCCTGGAAGTGGGTACCCTCGGCTTGCAGGTAGCGCTGCAGAGTGCGCGGGCTGAGCGCAAGCTGCCCGGCTATGTGTTCAACACTGGCTTGCCCATCGCAAAGGCCGTGCCGCATTAGCCGTTGTACATGGGCGGGTAGCTCGCGCAGGGTGAGGTACGCAAGCTCGTCATAATGGTTTTTCATCAACACCTGCAGGCCAGCATCACGCTCACCGAGTGAATGGGTCAGCAGAGCGTGATTGAATACCCAGGCATTGACCGCACTGTCGAAGCGCGGAGTGATGTCCAGCAAGCTACGGTATGTGTTCAGACGGGCGCCGGCAGCGTGGCGAAGCAGAAGCTCCTGGGGTTTCCAGGCCCGCCCCAAGAGGCTCTCCATGATCTTGGTGCCGAGCGCCATGGCAAGCTCGACGGTCTGCCGGGTGACTGACACGTTTGCGTCTATCACATCATAGAGCAGCCAGGCCTGGTTACCCCGTTGCTCAAGTCTGAGCTCTGCGCCATTGCTGTGGGTAGGGAAATAGCGGATCAAAGCTTGCAACGCATCGCCGACCGTATGAGCGCTGCTTATCACATAGTGCAGCGTGCCCAGCGCTGAAAGCCCTTGCTGCAAGCCAAGCTGCAGGCCGAACAGCGCATTGCCGGACCTGCGCGACGCTAGCTCCAGGAGTGCGGCAAAGCGCTCGCCACTGAGCGGCAGGTCGGTTCGGCCTTCCATTACGCCTGCCTCTTCGAGCAGTGTGCGGGCATCCAGGCCCTGGCGGGTCGAAAACTCGTCGAAACCGAGCAGGGCGATGTCGAGGACGAAAGAAGTCATGTCGAAGGTTCTGGTCTGGCAGTGCGCATGCAGTGGCCGGGGTGTGATGAGTCATCGTAACAGCTGTCCACCACTCTGGAACATGGCTTTCCAGGGTGTCATGAAAAGCCTGTTTAGTGGCGCGATATGTGAAGCATTCGAGCATGCTGGCCGTCAGACTCGGAGAGGACGCACCAACAAAAACAAACTCTGCTGCGGCGAAGCGCCGATTACGGAGATCGTCATGACTAGAATGCTTATTGTCATTGTGTTCGTTGTGCTGGGTGCAGGCAGTGTCTACCTGTCGACCGTGCGCGCCAATGCGAGCCCAGGCATTACCCCTCACGTTCATCCCGTTGCCGGCATCGGCGATGTCTTTCGGCATTAGGGCAACAGGTTCGTTCAACGTTGCCTTGACCAAAGCCTGTCTACGTACTTCAGCGTCCATTGCGTGCATCCGCTGTTCTTCTTTTCTCGATAACGCTGCCTGCCCCGGCTCGGACTCGCCCTGGGGCAGCGGGCGAAATCATCCTCCTTTGATTTAAAGTAACAAATGTTCCGTAATTGCACATCTCGCCGTTCTGCATGCTGCAAAGAAGGGCATTTGAGTCGCCAGGTAGCACATATCAGTTGTTATAAAAATTGTAATATATTGAAAATTAACATAAAAAAATATTGGCAAGTAAATTGCTTTTTTACCCTTGCGTGGTCGTCATCTGACCATGCCTTCGAAACAAACCCAGCCGTCAGTCCTGCCTCGAACGAGGCACGCCGAACGGTCGCCAAGAGCTCGTGAGGAACCTCGCATGAAAGATGTGAATCAGCGCCTTGATGTTGGAACTTCCATTGCCTGCAGAGGGAGGTCATTGGCACTGGCGCTTGCGGCGCTGGCCGCCTGTGGCGCAGTGCAGGCTGCGCAGAACGATGCTTCGCAATTGGGAACGAAACTGACGCCCCTGGGCGCTGAAGTCGCTGCCAGCGCCGATGGCGTGATTCCCGCCTGGGCGCCACCTGGCAAGCAGGACACAGGCTGGAGTCATGGGCAGGTGCGTGGGCAGTCCTGGAAGTTCAAGGACGACAAGCCGCTCTATAGCATTACCGCAGCAAACGTAGCGCAGTACGCCAAGCAGCTTTCTCCAGGCCAGTTGGAGCTGTTCAAGAAAATTCCCGACTACCGCATGGATGTCTATCCGACCCGACGCACCTGCGGTGCACCGGACTTCGTCGTCGACAATACGCGCAAGAATGTCGGTTTCGCCACGCTCGACGCCGACGGGGTTGCGCTGCAGGACGCTCATGTTCCAGGTATTCCGTTCCCCATGCCGACCACCGGCGCCGAGGTCATGTGGAACATGAAGATGCGCTACCGCGGCGTAGGCTTCGACATGGCCAAGACGGTGTCCGGCATTTCACCGCGTCCCGGCGGCGGGAGCTGGTTGCAGACCTCGACCGACTGGTTCATGTACACGCCGTGGGGGCAGAAGGGCAGTGCGCTGTTCTCCTCGTTCGACCGACTCGAGGTCGCTACCTACTTCTCCTACAACGAGCCGGCTGCACTGGCTGGCCAGGCCGGGGTGGTCACGACCAAGGCCGGCGAGCAGGCGAGCACCTTCTACTACTTCCCTGGCCAGCGCCGGGTGCGTCGCATGCCGTCCTATTCCTATGACTCGCCGCAGATCGGCCTGGACAACCAGTACACCATCGACGAGTCGAACATTTTCTTCGGCCCGATGGACCGCTTCGACTGGAAGCTGGTCGGCAAGCAGGAGCTTCTGGTGCCCTACAACTCGTTCGGTGCTTATGACTCATCCGCCCGTATCGAGGATGTTGCGCAGCAGAACGCCTTTGCGCCGCAGTATCGTCGCTATGAGCTGCACCGGGTCTGGGTCGTTGAGGCGACCGTACGCCAGGGCATGCGCCACCAGGCACCCAAGCGTGTGTTCTACATCGACGAGGACAGCTGGAACGGTCTGGTTGCGGTCGACTACGACAAGCAGGGGCAGATCTGGAAAGTTCGCGAGGGCTACCCCATCCCTGTCTACGAGACCGGCACCTGCGATATGGAAGCCCAGGTCCAGTACAACCTGGTCGACGGCCGCTACCTCTACGACATGACCTCCATCGGCGTTGGCAAGAAAGATCATCGCTGGCTCACCGAGGATGCTGGCAACCCACGTCTGAAGCGTGACTTCTACACCTCGGACAATCTGCGTGCCATCAGCGAACGTTGAACTTTCCCACTTCGAGCGCCGACATGAAAACAACAATCACAAAAGCTTCAGGCCTTGCTATTGCGTGCATGACTCCCCTGGCAATGGGGTTCACCTTCGAGACCGAGTCCATCAGGGGCTCGTTCGATTCAACGATTTCCTACGGTATGGGTATCCGCACCGAGTCCCAGGGTTGCAATCTGATCAACCAGGGCACCAGCGGGCATCATCCACCCAGCGGCTGCCTGGCACAGACCTCCGGTATCGGCGACCAGGGCGACCTCAACTACGACAAGGGTGACCTGTTTACCCATTACCTCAAAGGCACCCATGAACTGCTGCTGAAAATGCCGGAAGACTTTACCTTCATGGCTCGCGGCAGCTGGATCCGGGATTTCGCAGCCACCGATACCAGCGGCGCTCTGTCGTTCTACACCCCTGATGGCGTTGGCAAGGACGGGCTGACCAGCGCCGCCCGCGATGACTTGGAATTCAAGGCGCGCCTGCTCGACCTTTGGGTGAGCAAGGGCTTCGATATCGGCGAGCAGCGGGTTCGCGCCCGCCTGGGTAACCAGGTGATCAACTGGGGTGAGAGCCTGTTCGTGCTCGGCGGTATCAACAACACCAACGCCTACGACATCCAGGCGCTCTCGCGCCCGGGCGTGCAATTGAAGGAAGCGGTGCTTCCGGCACCGATGCTGAGCCTGGCATCGGGCCTCGGTAGCGGGGTCAACATCGAGGCCTATTACCAGTTCGCCTGGAACAAGAGCGAGGTGCCACCGGTTGGCAGCTACTGGTCCTACACCTCGGCGCTGGGCAGCGGGATGAAGACCTACGGGTTCGATGACAAGGACGCCCGCGACAGCGGGCAATGGGGCCTTTCGCTACGCTGGCAGCCCCAGGACAGCGACCTGAACGTCGGCTTGTACGTGATGCGCTACCACGACAAGCTGCCATCACTGACGATGCGTCTGCTGGACCCGGACACCTTCGCCGTGGCGCAGAAGTGGGAGTATCCGGAAGACCGCATGCTCTACGGCATCAGCGCGAACATGCCGATCGGCGACTGGGCGGTGGGTACCGAGCTGTCCTACCGGCCCAAGGATGCGGTGCCGCTCAACCCGGTGCTGGATTTATGCAGCAACAATCGCGGCAAGTGCTGGAAGGACGAGAAGAAGTTCCAGTGGCACCTCACCGGGCTTTACAGCATGACGCCGTCCAACTCGCCCACACTGCTCGATTTCACCGGCGCCAGCACCGGCACATTGCTGACCGAGCTGGTGGTCATCAAGTACCCGGGGCTGCACCGCAGCTATGACGGTGAAATCATCGCCGCCGGTGGCAATACCTGGCAGCTGGACCCTGCGACGGCGCCGAAGGCTCACGGTGACAAGACCTCATCCGGAATCAACCTGGACTTCAGCCTCACCTACGACGGCACCTTGCTTCCAGGCTGGCAGGTGACGCCAGGGGTCTTCTATTCGCGTTCCCTCGGGGGGCGGACTCCCAACCTCTCGGCGACATTCACCGAAGACGCCAGCAGCATGAACCTTTACCTCAACTTCGTGCGTAACCCGGCCAGTTGGCAGGTGTCGTTCAACTACGCCAAGTTCATGGGCGGCGATACCCCGTATGACCAGTTGTTCCGTGATCGCGATTACGTAGGTGTCGTCGTTTCGCGCACCTTGTGAGGCCTGCTGTGAACATGTCTATTCAAATCAAGGAAACACAATCGCGCGGCCCGTTGGCATGCACCGAGGCCTGGCTGTTCGGGCACCGCGGCTGGGTGCTGGCAATACTCGCGCTGTTTACCCTGGGTATGGCCTGGTTCGCCGTGCAACTGCGCATGGACGCCGGGTTCGAGAAGCAGTTGCCGATTGGCCATGAGTACGTCGAGACATTCAAGCAATACCGCGGCGACCTGCTTGGCGCGAACCGCTTGACCATCGTGGTCAAGGCGCGCAACGGCAGCATATGGAGCGAAGCGGGCCTGCGGCGGTTGGCCGATGTTACTCAGGCAGTCACGTTCCTGCCCAGCGTTTCGCGCAGCAGTGTGCGCTCCCTCTGGACGCCGAACGCCTTCGTCAACGAAATCACGGAGGAGGGCTTTCGTGCCGATCCGTTGGTGCCGGGAACTGTGACCCCCGAGCGGCTGGATGCCACCATCATCGGGCGCATCGCTGATTCCACCGCTCAGGGCGGGTATATCGGTACCCTGGTTTCCAGGGACCAGACCAGTGCGATGATTACTGCCGAGCTCAACGAATACGATGTCAATGGGGAGCGCCTGGACTATGTGGCCTATAACCGTGTGCTGGAGCAACAATTACGACAGCCGTTCGAGGATGCCGACTTCGAGATCCAGCTGATCGGTTTCGCCAAGCAGATTGGCGATATAGCCGACGGCGCGGCGGCGGTGCTGGAGTTCTGCTTGCTGGCCTTGTTGCTGACGGCGGCCGCGGTGTACTGGTACTGCCACTCGCTGCGCTTCACGCTGCTGGCGCTAGGCTGCTCGTTGACCTCGCTGGTCTGGCAGTTCGGTAGCTTGCGCCTGCTGGGCTATGGCCTCGATCCGCTGGCGGTGCTGGTGCCGTTCCTGGTCTTTGCCATTGGCGTTTCCCATGGTGTACAGCAGATCAACTACATCGTCCGCGAGATCGCCGATGGCAAGCCCGCCGCACAGGCTGCCCGCTCCAGCTTCCGCGGGTTGCTGATACCGGGCACCTTGGCGCTGGTTACCGCCCTCGTGTCCTTCGTCACCCTGCTGTTGATCCCGATCCCCATGGTCCGTGAACTGGCGATCACCGCCTCGCTCGGCGTCGCCTACAAGATCGTCACCAACCTGGTGATGCTGCCGTTGGTGGCTTCGATGCTGAAGGTCGATGCACGTTACGCCGCTGCCGAGGAAGTGTCGCGCCAACGGCGGTCGCGCTGGCTGGAAGGCCTGGCGAGGTTGGCGCAGTGGCGCAACGCCTGCTGGGTGCTGGTGGTTGCCGTGGCCGTATTCGTCATGGCTGTGTGGCAAAGCCATGATCGCGTGGTCGGCTCGCTTCAGGCAGGGGCGCCGGAGTTGCGGGAGGACTCACGCTTCAATCGCGATGCAGTGGCCATTGCCAGCAATTATGACATCGGCCTCGACTGGCTGAGCGTGGTCTTCGAGGTACGGCCAGGGCCGGATGGCAGCGCCAACGCTTGCGAGGATGTTGCGTTGGGGCAGTACCAGGACCGCTTCGTCTGGGCCATGGAGGGGGTACCCGGGGTGCTCTCGGTGGCGTCGTTCTCATCGGCGATGCGCCAGTTCAACGAGGGCTACAACGAGGGCAACCCGAAGATGAGCGCGGTGCCCATCGACCCGATGAACTATTCGTCTCTGGCCGCCGAGGTGGGACGCCTGCCTGGCCTGATGCGCACCGATTGCAGCATGACCGCGGTGCACCTGTACCTGGCTGATCACAAGGCCACCACCATCTCCCGGGTGATCGATGCAGTGAAGACTTTCCGTACGACCTACCCACAGGACGGTATCGCCGTGCGCCTGGCGTCAGGCAATGCCGGGGTGATCGCGGCGATCAACGAGGAGGTCGAGAAGAGTGAAACGCCAATGCTGCTCTATGTCTATGCCGCGATCGCCTTGTTGGTGTTCATCGTCTACCGCGACCTCAGGGCAGTGCTGGTGTGCTGTTTGCCGCTGACCCTCGGCACCTTCATCGGTTACTGGTTCATGAAGGAGCTGCAGATCGGCCTGACCATCGCCACCCTGCCGGTGATGGTTCTGGCGGTGGGCATCGGTGTCGACTACGCGTTCTATATCTACAACCGCATCCAGTTGCACCAGGCCCACGGCCAGCCCATCGCCACCGCAGTGGCCTGTGCCCTGCGCGAAGTCGGGATCGCGACCATCTTCACTGCGCTTACGCTCGCGGTCGGCGTGGCTACCTGGTCGTTTTCCGAGCTCAAGTTCCAGGCTGACATGGGCAAGCTGCTGGCCTTCATGTTCATGGTCAACATGGTCATGGCCATGACGGTGCTGCCAGCGTTCGCCGTCTGGCTGGAACGGGTGTTCCCACGCAAGCGCCCGGTGCGCATGGTCGGCGCGCTGACCCATTGAGGAGAATGACATGCACTACCTGAAACGGGTCATGGGCATCGCCCTGTTAGCGGCCATGCCAATGGCCGCGCCTTGGGCCGCGGAGCTGGAAGCGGTGCCGGTGGCACCTGCCAGCAATGCCGCGCACGCCATGATGCTGGGCGCGGGCCAAGCGGGGGAGCGGGTGGTGGCCGTCGGAGACCATGGCATCGTGTTGCTTTCCGACGACCATGGGCGCAGCTACCGGCAGGCTCACGGCGTACCCTTGTCGAGCACGTTGACCAGTGTCAGCTTCGTCGATGCCAGCAACGGCTGGGCCGTTGGCCACTGGGGCGCGATCCTGGCCAGCGGTGATGGCGGAGAAACCTGGGCGGTGCAGCGCATCGACAGCGATGTCGACCGCC
This sequence comes from Pseudomonas sp. B19(2017), assembly GCF_002113165.1. Taxonomy (NCBI): domain Bacteria; kingdom Pseudomonadati; phylum Pseudomonadota; class Gammaproteobacteria; order Pseudomonadales; family Pseudomonadaceae; genus Pseudomonas; species Pseudomonas sp. B19(2017). Next base: position 20,076 of record NZ_NEJR01000002.1, on the reverse strand, counting down.
CGCTGTTCGCCGTGCACTTCTTCGATCGCCAGCAGGGCGTGGCGGTAGGGCTGTGGTCGTTGATACTGACAACCGACGACGGTGGGGTCACCTGGACCGAACGCACCTTGCAACCCCAGCCTGGAGCCAGTCGCGCCGACCTCAACCTGTTGAGCCTGTTCAGTGACGGGCAGGGGGCAGTCTATGCCACCGCAGAGCGTGGCAAGTTGCTGCGTTCGGATGACCGAGGCAAGACCTGGCGTTACCTGGACACCGGCTACCAGGGCTCGCTGTGGAGTGGTGCCGTGCTGCCGGATGGCCGTCTGCTGGTAGGCGGGCAACGCGGTACCTTGTTGCGCGGCACATCGGACGCAAGTGCATGGCAGCGCATACCTCTGACCAGCCGTAGCTCGATTACCGCCATACAGGCAGAGGGCAAGCACGTACTGGTGGCAGGTCTTGATGGCCTGCTGGTGAACAGCCAGGACGGCGGCGCCAGCTTCGACGAGACGCGCAGTGGCGACGGCGTCTCGCTGACTGCTGCGCTGCTACAGGGTGACGGCCAGCCGTTACTGTTTTCCCGCCATGGCGTGAGCGAACCGCCTTCAGGTCGAAACCCTCGCTGACCCGCTCGGCCGCACCGTCTTCAAGTGGTGCGGCCGGGCTTATTCAAGCCTGCGAATAGCGTTCCATATTTGATGACGAATACGTGTAAAAAACAACATAACAGCTGTTGCGTTAAATAGGGCGCAGCAGTAGAGTCTGACCAAACAACAACAGATTTCGGAGGCAAACCATGTCCGAGCTCAGCAGCAACGTTGACAAGTTCCGCCTTCTCGGCGGATGGGTCGAACAACCAGACGATCTGCAGCCGGAGCTCGAGGATGACATCAATGCCGATGTGATCATCGTGGGCGCGGGGTTCGCCGGGCTGTCCACTGCCCTGGAGCTCACCGCGCTCGGTGCCAGCGTGGTGGTGCTCGAACAGGCTTTTGCAGGCTTCGGCGCCAGTGGTCGCAATGCTGGCTATCTTGCCGGCAGCATGGGCGTCGAGTTCGAACTGTTTCACAAGCGGCTCGGCGCGGACCAAGCCAGCAAGGTCGTGTCCTTCTACGATGAAGGCGTGGCTTACGTGGAACGACGGCTGGGTGAGCTGGCCATCGATTGCGATTACCTGCCCAGCGGTGTCATCCGTGCCGTCATCCATCCCTCGCAGGAAAAGAGACTGCGTCACAGCATGGCGCTGGGCCAGCAGCTGGGTTCGGTCACACGGTTTGTGGATCGCGATGAAATGCGTGCTCGCGGTATCCCGCCTGCGTTCCTTTTCGGTTGCATCCAGCACGGTGGCACGCTCGACCCCGGCAAGTACGTCATGGGTTTGCGCCGGGCAGCATTGCAGGCTGGTGTTCGCTTGTTCGAGCAGACCAAGCTGCTGTCTTACAGTGACGGCCCAACCATTACCTGCCGAACCGAGAAAGGTTCGGCAAGCGCGCCTGTCATGGTCCTGGCCACCAATGCCTACACGCCGCAACTGGGGTTGCTGCGCGACAAGGTCACGCCACTGCGGGTGTCGGCCATCGAGACGCAGCCGCTGTCCGTTACGCAACTGCAGTCCTTGGGTTGGCAGGGCCGGGAGGGCATCGTGACCCCCCACTGGACCATGGAGAGCCACCGCCTGACCGCACGCAACACCCTCCTGATAACCACCAAGCAACTGGGTTACGCCTATGGCTCGCAGACCCCGAACGAGCCGGACCGGACGGCGTACGCCGCGTTGCGGCAAGCCCTGGACGACCGTTTCCCTTCATTGCGCGACGTGGCGATCGACAGGTGCTGGAGCGGCTATATAAGCCTTGCTTACGACGCCTTGCCGGTGGTGGGCGAAACCGGGCCGCACAGCAATATCTACTACACGGCTGGTTGCTCGGGACATGGCGTTGGCACCCAATCGCTGATCGGCTTCCTGCTGGCGGAACGTATCGGCGGCATCGAGCAGCCTTTGCTCACGGCACTGCGCCACAAGACCCCCTCGACGCTTCCCGAACCTTTGCAGTGGTGCGCGGTGAAGGCCGCCCTGGCAGGTGTAAACCTGCTCGACAACGCCCTCAATCGACGGGCACGAGCGTCGTAACTGCGATCAGGCGCTGGCCGCTCGCGGCGCGGCGCCTTGCCGATCTATCACCCCGGAGTTGCAATGAACAATTATTCGAATGAGGCCATGCGTTTCACCGCGTGGGCTTCGATCATCGGTGGACTGTGCGCCTACCTCAATGTCGGCTTCATGCTCATGGTCACTCAGGGTGACATGGCCGTGACGTTGCAGGGTGCGACCATGCTGACCCTGCCGGCTGAAGCCAGGCAGTACTTCAGGCTGTCGATGTTCGCCGACATCCTGGGTTTCTACCTGCCAGTGCTGGCTGTGGGGGCGTATTTCTGGCGCGAGTTTCGCGATGAGGCGGGTGCGCTCGGGGACATGGCCTTGCTGGCCATCGCCACCTATGTGGTGCTTGGCGTAACCGGTGCGAGTCTTCAGCTTTCGGTGCTCGATCCACTGGCCCAATTGCACCTGACGGGCAGTGAAGCCGTGCGGGCTGGCGCCGAGGCAGCATGGACGACCATTGCAGTCGGTAGCCAGCGCGGGCTCTGGTGGTGCGAAGGCCCTGTCGTCCTGTTCTGGGGCATCGTCGTGGGGCGCCATTTGAAGAATGCCGGTTGGGGCAGCTCGGTACTGCTGCCGCTGAAGGTGGTGGGCTGGTGCTTCGGCCTGTACTTCGTTTCCGGCTTCTTTGCGGCCCTTGATCCGCTGACCAATGCCCTGCTGGTGCTCGTGGTACTGATCTTCCCGTTGTGGCTGGTGTTGTTCGGGTTGCAGTTGCGACGCCGGGCACTGCGCCTGCCGCTGGGCGCCTGAACGATAACGCTCCACCCCTTGCTTGCTGGACCTGAAGCGTCACGCAGTGGCGCAGCACAATCGAACAACAATAGCGTGAGGCTCCTTTTATGGCTGAAAAGCCTACCTTCAATTCACTGGATCTCAAGCGCCGGCAGTTGCTGAAATTCGCTGGCGCCACCGCCGCCGTAGGCGGCCTCGGCCTGCATGTCGGCCTGGCCAGCGCCGCCGAACCTGTGGCGGCTGCGCATGGCGACGAGGAGGGCATCCTGGATGTCGCCATCATTGGCGCCGGCATGGCCGGGCTCACGGCGGCCCGCGATCTGCTGAACGCTGGCTGCCGCTCGTTCCAGGTGCTGGAAGCCCGTGAGCGGGTCGGCGGGCGGGTACTCAACTACGACCTGGGCTCAGGCTACATCTCCGAGGTGGGTGGGCAGTGGATCGGGCCCGGCCAGACGGCCGTCGCCGACCTGGCCCGGGAACTTCAGGTGGACACGTTCCCGACCTACTACCAGGGCAAGACCGTGGTGCTCGGCGGGGAGGGGCGACTGGAGATCGACCTGCACGGCACCTTCGGCACCGATGAACGCATCGGCGCCAAGCTCAGTGAGCTCTCCAGGCTGGTGCCGTCCGGTAAACCCTGGGCATCTTCCAAGGTCAACGAACTGGACAAGCTCTCGGCGGGTGACTGGCTGGCGCAACAGGATATCAAGCCCGAGGACAGGTCTGGCTGGGACACCAGTTTCATGCTCACCTGTGGCGTGGCGCCGGCCAAAATGAGCCTGCTGCACTTCCTGTCGATGATCAATTCGGCAAGCTGCGACTACATGAAGCTGGACTCGATCAAGGACAGCGCCCAGGGCACCCGCCTCGTTGGTGGCTCGCAGATCCTGTGCACCCGCATGGCCGAGCAGTTGGGCGACCGGCTGCGCCTGGCCTGCCCGGTGCGCGCGATCAGCGAGTGGGACCGCGACGTTGTCACGCTGCACACTGATCAAGGGTTGATACGCGCCCGCCGGGTCATCGTCGCAATCCATCCGGCCCTGTGCAACCAGGTACGCTTCGAGCCCGCGCTGCCGGAAGGGCGCGCGGCGCTGCAGCGTGCCTGGCCGGCCCACAGCCCGGCGCGCAAGACAGCGATGGTCTACAAGCGGCCGTTCTGGCGCGAGAAGGGCCTGAACGGCCACACCATGCAGGTCAAGGGGCCGCTGCTGTGGGCCTGGGACAACTCCCCGCCCAACGGTGAAATTGGTGTGATCAACGCCTTCGTCGTCAATGCAATGCTGCCCTCCGATCACCAGGCTGCGCAGCAGGTACTGACCGAAATCTACGCCCGTTCCTTGGGTGATGAAGCCTTGCTGCCGGTCGCCTACCACGATCATGACTGGGGTCTGGCAGACCCCTGGAGCCTCACCTGCGTGTCGGCGATTCCGCCAGGTTTCTGGAGCGAGCATGGCGAATCGTTGCGTCCGCCGTGCGGCAACCTCATCTGGTCGGGCACTGAAACTGCCGATATCTGGGCCGGGTACATGGATGGCGCCGTGCGTTCAGGTCATCAAAGTGCACTGCAGGCGCTTGCCTCGCTGCGTCGGGCATAGGGGGCAGCGATGAAAAAGAAATTGTTGTGGGGTACGGCAGTGTTGCTGGTCGCCCTGTTGGCCTTGTTCGGTCGTGACCTACTGGGCTTCTACCACCTCGTCACCTACATCGACAGCACTACCCAGGCCTATGAAGCGGACGGGCCCTGGCCCCAGACGGCCGATGCCTGCTACGGCTGCCATGGGCAACGCGGGAGCTCGCAGCACCAGCGTTATCCCAGCCTGGCCGGGCAGCCGGCCGATTACCTGAAGGCGCAGTTGCACGGCTTTGCAAAGGGCACCCGTCATTTCCCGAACATGCAGCCACTGGCGATGAGCCTGGGTGACGCTGAAATCGACAAGCTTGCCAACTACTACGCCCGCCAGACGCCCATGGATAACCGCACGTTCCAGCCTGATCCTGGCCTGCGCCAGCAAGGCGAGAAACTGGTCAAGGCGGGTGCCTGTGCTGCCTGCCATGGCGAGAAGCTGATGGGCCAAGGCGCTTTCCCGCGTCTGGCTGGCCAAGGTGCCGACTACCTGCTGGTACAGCTGGACGCCTTTGCCAAAGGCAGCCGGGTCGATCCAACCGGTTCGATGAAGGCGGTTACCCAGACCCTCTCGGCACAGGACCGCAAGGCGCTGGCGCATTACCTTGCCGCCTTGGCGGCCACCCCGAAGTAAAGCCTTCATACCTACAAGAAAGAGACCTGAGCTATGGAAACCAAAGATGTTCTTGCGTTGCTCACTTGCGTCCTCCTGGTGGTTTCCGGGAGCACCTACGGCATCAAATTCCTGCGTAGAGGCAACTTCCTGCTGGGCCTGGAATGGTTGATCGTGGCATTTTCCGGCACCAACTTCCTGATCTACCTGCTGACTCAGTCGCAATTCTCCTACGGTATTTCGTATTTCTGCGATGCGTTTTCCCGCGGCTTTGGCATCCCGATCGTCACGGTGCTTGGCCTGATGGCCGTCACCCATGGCTTCCGGCCTTCGGCGGGCAAGGACGCTTTGATTTTTGCCATCACTTTTGCCTGCACGTTCGTGATGATCAAGGCTGATTTCATGATCAAGCCGCTTCCTTACTTCTACGTCATCATGTGGGCTGGCTACACGGTCTACCTGGCGTACTTCATCAGCCGCCTGGCGATGGTCGGCGAGTACCTGCACGCCTTCGGGGTCACGGTGGCGGCGATGCTGGGGCTGCTGGTGGCTTGCATCTATGACTTCTACCCCATACCCGGGGACGACACGAAGGCCGTATTCATGTCGATAGCGCTGGCCAGCTGGTCTTTCATGATGATCCAGCTGTACTACGCGTACTTCGCCCTGGTGCGGGCAAAGCATCAAGCGGTGCCAGCGCGCTGACACGCCTTGGTTTCCATGCTGGGGCCGCCCGTGCGGCCGCAGTTTGCAGTCGCAGTGATCCAAGAGATCCACCAGGAGTACTTACACAATGTCGATCGAGCAAGTCGCGCCGGCAGTCGAGCGGATGCGTGAAGTTTTCGCGCTTCAGCGCCAGGCATTCGCCGAGGAACGCTACCCGTCCTATCAGACCCGGCGGGCCAACCTGCTGGCGCTCAAGGCGCTGGTGCTGGAGAACGCCGAGCGGATCGCAGCCGCCATATCCAACGATTTCGGCCACCGCTCGGAGCACGAGACCAAGATGCTCGATATCTTCGGCCTGGTCAGCGAAATCAACCATGCCGTCCGCTGCCTGAAACGCTGGATGAGACCGCGCAAGCGCGGTGTCGGGATCTGGTTCAAGCCCGCGCGGGCTGCGGTGCTGGCCCAGCCACTCGGGGTTATCGGTATTGCGGCGCCCTGGAACTACCCGCTTTACCTGACGTTGGGCCCGCTATGCGGCGCCCTGGCCGCCGGTAACCGGGCCATGATCAAGGTGGCCAGCGACTCCAGCCACTATGGTCGCTTGCTCGCCGAGTTGCTGGGCAAGCGCTTCGACCAGGACCTGGTGGCGGTGATACAGCCAGGTGCAGGTATCAACGACGGTTTCTCCCGGCTACCTTTCGATCACCTGATCTTTACCGGCTCGCCTGCGGTAGGCCGACAGATCATGCGCAATTGCAGCGAAAATCTTACCCCGGTGACGCTGGAGCTCGGCGGCAAGTCGCCTACCATCGTCGCCCCGGGTTACTCGTTGAAGCAGGCTGCCGAGACCGTTCTTTGGGGCAAATGCCTGAATGCCGGGCAGACCTGCGTCGCGCCTGACTACCTGTTCCTGCCTGCCGGCAGCGAGGAAGAATTCCTCGCGCATGCCAGGGCGGCGGTGGCTCGAAATTACCCGCAACCGTTGGCTGACAACCCCGACTACAGCTGCATGATCAATGCGCGCCAACTGGCACGTGTCGAGGCGCTGCTGACGGACGCCCGGGACAAGGGCGCGCGCGTGGTGGCGCTGGCGGATGTGGATGGCGCGCGTCGGGCGGGCAAGCTGACACCGCACCTGGTATTCGATGTGCGCGACGACATGCTGATCATGCAGGAGGAGATCTTCGGGCCCGTGTTGCCGGTGCTGGCTTATCGCAAGCTCGAGGACGCAATTGGCTACATCAACGCCCATGAACGGCCCTTGGCGCTCTACCTGTTCGATGAAGACGCCGGCCGGGTCGAGACGGTGCTGCGCCAGACATTGTCCGGAGGCGTTTCGGTCAACAGCGTGATGCTGCATGTGCTGCAGGAAAACCTGCCGTTCGGTGGCGTGGGCAATTCAGGGCTCGGGCACTATCACGCCGAGGAAGGGTTCCAGACGTTCAGCAAGATGCGGCCGGTGTTCTACCAGGCAAAGTTCAATGGCAGTTTCCTGCTCAAATCGCCCTATGGTCGCCTGACCCAGGCCCTGATGCGCCTGATGTTGCGTTGAGAAAACGTTTGCTGGGTAGGGCTGACGAGGCTACATCGAGTCGACGCTACGATCGTCATGCCCTTTTTAGCGCCCTTCGGGGCGCTTTTTTTATGTTCAGTTCACAATCCATTCGCGCACCTGTGGGAGCGGGCGTGCCCGCGAAGCAGGCGGCGCAGTGGATGGCACCGGCTCTGCCGGTGTTCGCGGGCTCGCCCGCTCCCACAGTTCAGATGTGTGCAGGCTTGGAGACGGGAGGAGGGGAGATCGGGTAGGCGGAAACCGCCCATGCCTGGCATGGTGCAGGGCGGTTTCAGTCCGGGCGAGGGTGTCAGCCGTGGGCAATCCACTCAGCGGCGCGTTCGGCGATCATGATCGCGGCCGCGTTGGTATTGCCGCCAACCAGTGTCGGCATGATCGAGGCATCGACGACGCGCAGCCGCTCGATACCATGAACACGTAACTGGCTATCCACCACGGCCATCTCGTCCTGCCCCATCTTGCAGGTGCCGATTGGGTGGTAGATGGTGTCGGTGCGTTTGCGCAGTAGTTCGATCAACTGTTCATCGTTGTGCAGGCCGGCGCTGTACATATCCCTGAGGCCGAAGCTGGCCATGGGCGTCTGGGCAATGATGTCACGGGTGATGCGGTAGCCTTTGAGCAGTGTCGTGACATCGTCGTCGTGGGCAAGGAAGTTGGGGTCGATTCGCGGCGCCTTGCGCGGGTCTGGCGAGGCCAGGCCGACGCTGCCGATGCTCTTGGGGCGTAGCACGCACACATGGCAACTGAAGCCATGGCCCCAGTGAAGTTTGCGGTTATGGTCATCCACCGTGCCGATCACCGAATGCAACTGGATGTCCGGGCGCTCCAGGCCTGGATCGGTCTTGAGAAACGCGCCGGCCTCGGCGCAGTTGCTTGCAACCGGGCCATTGCGATGGCGAGCGTAGTCGAACATGGCCTTGCCCATCTTCACGCCGCCGCTCAGGGAAAAGCCCAGCAGCGAAGTGTCGTTGCTCTTGTAGCACAGCACTACGTCGGCGTGATCCTGCAGGTTCTGGCCAACGCCCGGGAGCTCATGGCGCAGGGCGATGCCCTGGGGCTCGAGTTCGGCTGCCGAACCTATGCCGGAGAGCATCAGCAAGTGCGGGCTGCCAAAGGCGCCTGCTGACACTATGACCTCCTTGCGCGCCCTCAGGTGCACGCGCGAGCCCTTGATCAGCGCCTGTACCCCGGTCGCCTGCTTGCCCTGCAGGACGATACTTTCGACATGGGTATGAGTGAGCACGGTAAGGTTGCTGCGATGGCGGACCGGCTTGAGGAACGCCGTCGCGGTGCTCCAGCGGCGGCCGTCACGAATCGTCACATCGTAATAGCCAGCGCCTTCCTGAGTGGCGCCGTTGAAGTCGGGGTTATAGGTGTGCCCGGCACGCAGCGCGGACTCCACGAAGGCTTCGCTGGCAGCGTGGCGATTGGCCGGGCTGACGTAGAGCTCGCCGTCGCCTCCGTGATACTCGTTACTTCCGCCGTGGTGCATTTCGCTCTTGCGAAAGTACGGCAGAACATCGTCGAAGCCCCAGCCTTCGTTGCCCAGCGCCTGCCAATCATTGAAGTCGTCCTGATGGCCGCGAATGTAGATCATGCCGTTGATCGAACTGCTGCCTCCGAGCACCTTGCCTCGGGGCTGATAGCCTACCCGCCCGCCCAGACCCGGCTGAGGGGTGGTCTTGAATGCCCAGTTGACGTGGCGTGTTGGCAGGATGGCCGCCAGGCCCAGGGGAGTATGGATAAGTGGTGATCGATCCTCCGGCCCAGCCTCGAGCAGGCAGACGGCGACACTGGGATCGGCACTGAGGCGATTGGCAAGGACACAGCCGGCAGAGCCGGCACCCACGATCAGATAATCGAATTCCATGTTGTTGTTCTCGAGGGAATCATTGGGAGGTCTGGACAGGAACAGGTTCGCTAGCCATCCCAGTTCGTGTGGTCGTTGACGAAGTCCAGAATATGGCGCTGTGCCTGGAGGGCTTGCGGAAGCGCCGCAATCATCTGGAACACGTGTGGCAGCTGTTGCCAGATTTCCAGGCGAACCGGCACTCCGGCCGCCGCCGCGCTGGCCGCCGCGCGGACCGAGTCGTCCAGCAGCATTTCGGTGCTGCCTACTTGCAACAGCAGTGGTGGCAAGCCGGCGAAGGAGCCGAACAAGGGCGACACTTCAGGCGACGAGTGCTTTTCGGCCGATGCGTAGAAGCCGCGGATAGCGATCGCGAAAGGCAGGGTGAAGATCGGGTCGTGACGGGCATTGCCCAGCGCGCTCGCACCACTGAGGGTGAAATCGAGGAACGGTGACAACAGCACTGCGCAGCTTGGCAGCTGTGCTCCCTCGTCCCGGAGCCGCTGCAGCAGCGCCAGCGCAAGGTTGCCGCCGGCGGAGTCGCCAGCGATCACGATGTGTTCGGGCTTGGTCCCCTGTTCGAGCAGCCATCGGTAGGTGGCATGAGCCTGATCAAGCGCCGTGGGGAAGGGGCACTCGGGCGCGAGGCTGTAGTCCACCATCAGCGCCCTGGCCTTGAGCGGTCTGCACCAGTTCGCCACCATCGCGGCATAAATCTGCGGGGTGTAGGCGACGAACGCACCGCCGTGGATGTACAGCAGCACGCGCTCCTGCCTGCAACTGGCCGGCGACAGCCAGTGCGCAGGGGTACCGTTGCACGAGACTCTGGTCCGAAGCACGTCCGTTGGTAGCGCTTGGCCTTGGCGATCCAGCTGCGCGAACTGCTTGCGCAGGCGCTGGATATCGATACCCATGCCGTGGCGGGATTTAACCGACAGGCGCAACAGCAGGTTGAGCAGCCTGCGCTTCCAGCGACCTTCGCTCGGGTCGATGACGCGGGTATCGGCCCGGCTTCTTGCAGGGGCGTTCATGACGCCACCTCGCGCGCTGGTGAGCCCGGCCATTGGTAGTCACGCAACTCCTGGCGCAACTGGATCTTGCTGACCTTGCCGGTGGCGGTATGCGGCAGAGCCTCGACGAACACGACGTCGTCAGGGGTGCAGAAGCGTGCGACCTTGCCGGCATAGAGTGCGAGAATCGCTTCACGGGTCGGTGCTTCTCCGGGTTTGGCCACCACCACCAACAGAGGGCGTTCGTCCCATTTCGGGTGGGCGATCCCCAGCGCGGCTGCTTCAGCGACGGCCGGGTGGCCCATGGCGATGTTCTCCAGTTCGATGGAGCTGATCCATTCGCCCCCCGACTTGATGACATCCTTGGCCCGGTCGGTGATCTGCATGAACCCATCCTGGTCAAGACTGGAGACGTCGCCGGTCGGGAACCAGCCGTTCACCAGCGGGGATTCATCGCTGCGGTAGTAGCGATCGACCACCCAGTGACCACGCACGACCAGCGCCCCCGAGGTCTTGCCGTCACGCGCCACCTCGTTGCCGTCATCGTCCACGGTTTTCAGGTCAATGCCGAATGGTGGCCTGCCTTGCTTGATGCTGATGGCGAAACGCGCCTCTTCGTTCAGGCCCAGGTGCGACGCTTTCAGGGTATTCACGGTGCCCGTCGGTGACATTTCAGTCATGCCCCAGGCGTGCTGGATGCGTATACCGAACTCCTGTTCGAAGCTGCGCATCAGTGCAGGCGGACAGGCGGCACCACCGACCACCAGGCGCTGCAGGCTGGGCAGGCGCTTGCCGGTCTGCTGCATGTACTGCTGAAGGCTCAGCCACACGGTAGGAACGCCGGCCGAGAAGGTGACACCTTCCTGTTCGAACAGCCTGAAGACACTTTCACCGTCCAGGCCGGCACCGGGCAGCACCAGCTTGGCGCCTACCAGGGCCGCCGAATACGGTAGCCCCCAGGCATTGACATGGAACATCGGCACGATCGGTGCCACGACCTCGCGGGCCGACAGCGAGAGCGAGTCGGGCAGGGAACTGGACAGCGCGTGCAGCAGCGTGGCGCGGTGGGAGTAGAGCACGCCCTTGGGGTTGCCGGTGGTCCCGGAGGTGTAGCACAGCGCTGCGGCCGCATGCTCATCGAGTGTCGGCCAGACGAACGTCGCGGGTTCGGCAGCCAGCAGCTCCTCGTAGCACAGCAGGCGGGTCTCGCCTGCGGTCGGCATCTGCGCAGCGTCCGACAAGGCGATCCAGTGCTTCACGCTCGGGCACTGCGCCGCGATTTGGGCGACCAGCGGGGCGAAGCTTTCGTCAAAGCAGACCACCTCATCTTCGGCGTGCCCGATGATCCACGCCACCTGCTCCGGGAACAGTCGCGGGTTGATGGTGTGGGTGATCGCCCCCATGCCCGAAATCGCATAGTAGAGCTCGAAATGACGGTAGCCATTCCAGGCCAGGGTGCCCACCCGGTCGCCAGGTTTGACGCCCAGGCGGGTCAGAGCGTTGGCCGCTTGCCTGGCACGCTGATGAGCGTCGGCATAGGTGTAGCGATGCAGGGCGCCACCAGGGAGGCAGGAAACGATTTCAGTATCGCCGTGATACCGCTGTGCATGCTCCAGCAGTGAAGGGATGGTCAGCGGGAGCGTCATCATTTGACCTAGCATGATATTCAGCCTTTTACCTTTATTGTTTTTCACACACTGGCGGCGAGGCCGTGGGCGTCGTGGTTCAACCGGTGACCTTGGCGGGCCGCGGGGTGTGTGCTTGTTGCTGGGCGCGCTGGAACTCCAGGTGGTGGTCTTCGATCGGGTCCTTGAGCAACATCTTCTTGTCGCGCCCGTAGTGCATGAAGACGAACCAGGGGTGCGACCGGCCCTGACGCGGCAGGAAGTGCTGGTCACGCTGGATGTAGCCGGACTTCATCGAGTTCAGGATCCCGTCGCTCAACGCGTTGTTGCCGTTGTCGTAAGGGGTCACGACATCCAGGTTGCGTTGTTCCATGTAGCGGAACAGGCGGCACAGGTAAGTGGCGGCCAAGCCGACCTTGAGCGTCCACGACACGTTGGTGTAGCCGAAGATCCAGGCCATGTTCGGCAGGTTTTCCAGCAGCACACCCTTGTAGGTCATCTGCTCGCCGATCGGGTACGGCGTGCCGTCGACCGAGACGGTCATGCCGCCCAGCAACTGCAAGCGCAGCCCGGTGGCAGTGATGATGATGTCGGCTGGCAGTTCCTTGCCCGACTTGAGGCGAATGCCATGCTCGGTGAAGCGCTCGATGTGGTCCGTCTCCACCGACGCCTGACCGTTGCGAATGGCTTTGAACAGGTCGCCGTCGGGTACTGCGCACAGGCGCTCGTCCCAAGGCATGTAAGTCGGGGTGAAGTGGCGCATGTCGGCATTCGGGCCTACCTGGCGGCGCACGTGCCCGAGGATGATCCTGCGCATCAGGCGTGGCCATTGCCGGCAGGCGATGTAAACGGCGCGATACAACATGATGTTGCGTTTGCGTGCCAGGCCGAGCGCCCAGCTTGCAGGCATGATGCGGGAGAGCACGGCCGTGAGCTTATCGGTCGAAGGCAGCGAGTAGATGTACGAGGGTGAGCGTTGCAGCATGGTGATATGGCGGGTCTTGTCGGCCATCGCCGGAATCAGCGTGGCAGCGGTGGCGCCGCTGCCAATGACCACGACATTCTTGTCGCGATAGTCCAGGTCCTCGGGCCAATGCTGGGGATGGATCCGCACACCTTTGAAGTCGTTCTCCCCTGGAAAGGTGGGCAGAAAACCCTCGTCATGGTTGTAGTAGCCGGTGCAGCAGAGCAGGAATCGGCAGGTGTAATGCCGGATATCCCCGCTGGCTTCGTGCAGTACCGTCAATTGCCACAGGCGCTGCTGGCTGCACCAGTTCGCACCGAGGGTCCTGAGGCCGTAATGGATCTTGTCGGCAAGGCCGTACTGTTTTGCGGTGTCCTGGATGTAGCGCCGGATCGAGGCACCGTCAGCCAGCACCTTGGGGCTGTCCCAGAGGCGGAACTTGTAGCCGTAGCTCAGCATGTCGGAGTCGGAGCGGATGCCTGGATAGCGGAACAGGTCCCAGGTTCCGCCCATGCACTCACGCCGTTCCAGAATGGCGAGATTGCGGTTGGGGAACTCGTCCATCAGATGGCAAGCCGTGCCGATGCCGGACAGGCCTGCACCGATGATCAAGGTATCGAAATGAAGGTTGCTCATGGAATCTCCGCGCCTTCGGGGTCTGACCGGGTCGTTGATTGAAAGGTGGGTATCAGCGCACAGGCGATCACGCGGCAGTCGTTCGGCAGCCGCGAGACGGCAATGCTGAGGCCCGGAGGAGCGTGGACGGCAGCGGGTGGGGCAATGGAGTCGTGCATGCGATGAGCTCCGTTGATTGTTGTTGTTTTACTGCACTGTAATCCGCTGCCGGCTTTAACGCAACGACTGTTATGTTTAAGTCCGAAACGATTTTTGCCTGCGGAGCCAAGCTCGCGTGATCACGCCTTGAAACAAGGGCGGAGGCAGAGCATCCGCCCTTCGACAGGTCAGCGGCTGGCGGCGGCGAGGCCTGCGAGGTAGTGCGCCAGCGCTTGTGCCTCGGCTGGTGAAAGCAGACCGGCGGTCGCGTTCATGGCCCCACTTGGGTCCGTCCGCGTGCCCTGCTTGAACGCCAGGAGCTGGCTGAGCAGATAAGCTTGTCCCTGCCCGGCGAGTCGCGGCCCAGTTGCCCCGCCCATGAAATCGCTGCCATGACAGGCGCTACAGCCCCGCGCTGCGGCACTCGCCTGGCCCTCGGCCGACAACCGCTCATCTGCCGCCGGTGTGTCGGTGCGCAGCGGCGTCTGTCGGGCAAAATACTGCGCCAGCGACGCGATCTGGTCGTCGCTCAATGTGGCGGCCAGTGGCTCCATTTGCGCACTGTGCCGTTTGCCCTGTGCAAATGCCTGGAGTTGTGCCTGGAGGTAGCTGGCCTGCTGCCCCGCGAGGGATGGGTACTGCTCGTTCTGTGACTGCCCGGAAGCCCCATGGCATGCGTTGCAGGTATCCTGGGGTTGCGGCCAGGTTCCGACATCGGCGTCGTAGCGGGCGTAGTGGCTGTCCAGTTCACTCATGAATCGATAGCCCGCCAGCATCTGCGGGCCGGCAATGACTGCCGCCAGCACAAGCCCGGTAACGCCGACCGCAACACCTATCAGCAAAGCGCGTTTCATCATGCGTTCCTCCGATTGGCAACCAGCGCCTGCAACGCTTCCAGGGCAGCTCGGTGGCCGGAGCGCACTGCGCCATCCATGCTGCTGGCCCAGATGTCAGCGGTTTCGGTGCCCGACCAGATCAGCCGACCGACGGCAGGTTTCAGGTAGCGGCCCCAACGGGTGAGAAAACCGGGAGGGATGGCGCCGACGCAGGTCAAGGTCCAGGGGTCGACCTTGGCCCAGTCGTGATCGTGGTACTGCCTGAACTGCAAGGCTTCATCACCCAATGCCTGGGCAAAAATGCCAGCCAGCGTCTGGCTCGCCCGTTCGGCTTCATGTGTTAGCTGGGCGCTGCGCACGAACGCCGAGAGGATGCCGACGCTGCCATCGGCGGGCGAGTTGTCGCAGGAAAAGATCAGGGGTCCATCGGCCTGGCTGATCTGCCCATTGAGCCCTTTTTCTCGCCAGAATGGCCGGTCGTAGACATGCACCGTCTTGCGCATCGGTGCATGGGCAGGCCACAGCCGTTGCAGTTGCGCGCGCCCCTCGGGCAAAGCCGGCTCGAAGACAATCTGGTGGCACAGTGCGGGATGCAGTGCAACGATCACCTGGCGGGCGCGGACCAGCCCCTGGTCTGTGTAGATTTCGACGATGTCCCTGTCCCAGTTGGCGATCTTGCGTACCGGGCTGGACAGCCTCATGCGATCGCCCAACGCCTCTGCCATGCGCGTGCTCAATACATGGGAACCGCCCACGAAGCGGGTCTCCTGGGCGCCGCCATGGAAGCCCTCCAGCTTTTCCATACTGCAGTCGGCCGAGTTGATAAGCGAGAGGTAGTGGAGCAGGGCCAGGCTGGCTGGCGGCGTACCGGTGGTCAGGCCTATGGAGGTGTCAAAGCTGAAACGGCTGGCATTGTCGATGCCTTGGCTCGTCAGCCATTGGGCTACCGACAGTTTGTCGATTTCGACCGCATCGGCTGCGGTCCACGGCTCCTTGCTCGGAACCTTGCGCGAGAGTTGGTTGAGCTTCGCAGTGACAGGGTTGCCATGGGCGGCGCTGAGATCTTCCTCGTATCGGGCGTCGCCCGCCAGATAGACATTGCGGCCCTGGTAGTAGCTCGGGAAGGTCTCTACTTCCAGTTCGCGTGCCAAGTCGAAGATGGCCGTCTGTCCGGGGCCTGCCCATTGCCCTCCGGCCTCCGCGATCACACCGCCGCCGAGCTGATGGTTGACGGTTCGTCCGCCTACTCGATCCCGAGCCTCCAGTACGGCGAAGGAGGTGCAGCCAGCGCGATGCAGATCTCTGGCTGCGGTGAGGCCGGCAAGCCCGGCGCCGATGACGACCACGTCCAGTACATCTGGCGGGGTTGCCTCTACCGTCTGGGCCAGCGCTCGCCCGGCGAGCCCCGTACCACCTGCCAACGCCACGCCAGCGAGCGCCTGCAGAAGCAGACGCCGGCGGCATGCCGGCGAAGACGTGTCTTCTGTGTCCATTTTTTTTTGCCTCGGCACGCTATTGTTGTATTTAGATAACCGCAGTTATGTAAAATAGCGCAGCGCGATCGTCGTGCAAAGGGGGAGCGGGCGTCCAGTCATCGTTTCTGCCACGAAAATCGGGCGTCGGACGCTACGCGACCTATATTAAATAGTCGGCGTTATCCAAATTTGCTGCACACAACCCGAGGAGCAACCCATGAAGATGTTGAAAGTGATAGCCGTTGCATCGATCATCTGCGCGCCAGTGGTCTATGCCGCGGACAAGACCGAAGCCGACAACTGTACTGCCAAGATCGACCAGCTCGACGCTATCGAGCGTTCCGAGGGCGCCGGTCAACACGGTGGTGTGGCCACGGATATTCGCAAACTGATTGCGCAGGCCAAGGAAGCGCGGGAAAAAGGAGATGGCAAAGGGTGCCTGGCCGCGGCCAACAGGGCACTGAGCGTGTACAAGAACGCATCCAAGTAGAGTGTCTCACCGGCCAAAGCAAGGCGCGATTGGCCAGGGCCGGACGACTTGTTGTCCGGCCCATGCGCTACAGATCAGGTTCGATCACTTGGCCTTGCGCGTGGTACCGCCCTTTGCAGGTGGCGCTATCAGCGCGATGAGCGCATCGAGCAGGGCATTCCCGCGCTCGGCGCTGAAGCGCTCGGGCTCGATCGGCATCATCATCAGCCAGCCGTCACAGATGGTGCTGATCTGGTCAGCCAGTACATCGGGCGGTATGTCGTCGCGGATTTTTCCCTGGTGCTGCTCTGCCTCGATTACTACGGTAAACACCTGGCGGAATCTGGCATAGCGCTGCTTGATGACATGCGCGAACGCCGGTTCGTGCCGGGCATGGGTAAGCAATTGCAACCAGGAAAGCCAGAGCGTCGACTCGCCGTCGTTGACCCACTCCATCCACTGCCGGAGCAATGCGGGAATGTTCATCTCCGCCTGGTTCGCTGCCAGCATCGTGTCGACCTGGTCGAACAGGCTCTGGGCGACCTCGGTGATCATCTCTTCCTTGTTGGCAAAGTAATAGGTCACCGCGCCTGTGGTGCAGCCTGCGTGTTTTGCGACATTGCGCATCGAAGCCCCGGCGTAGCCATCCCGTGCGATCACGGTGATGGCCGCCTCCAGCAGTTCTGCACGTTTGGCGTCGCGGTCGCCCACGGGCCGTCCCCGGCGCGCTGAACTGCGAGGTGCACTCGTACCGGCAGAAGTGGTGGCTGGTCTGGAAGGTGACTTGGAATCAGGCATGGGGTCTCAGGATTTCAGGACGAAGACGTTTCTGGATCAGGTGGCTGGCTTCCACGGTCGGCTCAGCATAGAGAAATCGAGCGTGGATTACACCTGCCTGAAGACAGGAATGATTCTCCACGCCGATTGAAGCGGCAGCCGGGCCTTTGCCAGCCACCGCCGAGTCAGGCGCTACCGCTTCCTGCTACAGCTACCGCGCGAATCTCCACAACCAGCTCTGGCAGGGCTAGCTCTGTGATACCGACCGCAGTCCAGGAAGGATACCGTGAGGGGAAGTATTCATCCTTGATACTGGCGAATACTGGCATGTCAGCCCTTAGCCGGGTGTGAAAAGTGGTCAGTTCGACCACATCCTCCAGGCCTGCACCAGCTGCTTGCAGCACCTTGGCCAGCGACTGGAATGCCAGGTGTGTCTGGGTTGCCACATCGCTTTCAGGTTTCATTTCGCTGTTGATGCCTACCTGCCCCGATACCCAGATGAGGTCGCCAACGCGGGTTGCCTGAGAATAGTGAAACTGATCGTAGAACAGCTGGGTTGGCGGTGGATTGATCGATAGCCGTTTCAAGGGGGTGGTGTTCATGGTGCCTCCTGTTCAGACAACCTGGCGGAAGGTGGGATGGCGAAACGCGGCACCGGCCGTGAGCTGCTTGAGCTCTTCGGTGAACAGCACGCCTTGCGGTGGGTATCCCGCCTTGCTGTCCTGCGGTAGCGGCTTGAAGGTGGCGTCGTCACCGAAGAAGCGGAAAACGAAGGTGTGGCGGCTGGGGAAGGCACTGTCGACCGGAGCACCGCCATGTAAGGATGCCGGATGCAGCAGGATCACATCACCCGGTTCGGTGGCCCACGAAAGCACATCGTAGGCCTGTGGATTGAGTTTGCGCTCGGCTTCGATATCGGGCAGGCGGGGAAGGGCGCCGTTGTCGTGCAGCGGTTGGGTCGGATCGTCAGGGTCGGCGAATGTGGTGCCATCGTAGCGTGGCCCGCGATGCGAACCACGGATGATCTCCAGCGCGTTGCGTTGCGGGATGGATTCGAAGCTGATCCAGGCATTGCCCCAATGCTTGCCGGCCCAGGGCAGGTAGGAGGTGTCCTGGTGCCAGAGAGTCCGGGAGCCTTGCCCGCCGGCTTTCAGGAAGACCTCTTCAGCAAAATACCAGACATTCCGCGAACCCCAGATCCGGGCGAAGAGGTTGCCCAACGGCAGGGTTTCGACGAGCGCTTCGAGGCGCTGTTTGGCCACCGGGTTGGCATTGTCGACATGCGACTGCTGCGTGGTGCCAGCGAACATTCGGGTGGCATGGGGGCCATGGTTTTCCACGGCCCAGTCATACGCTTCACGACAGCGCGCCAGTTGCTCCTGGTTCAGAAGCCCCTTGACCAACACGGCGCCATCTTCATGAAAAGCCCTGCTTATCGAGTCTTGCATGAGCGTCCTCCCGGACCGTTTTTTGTAGGTATCCAGGAGGCTAGCAAGCAGTCACATATATGACAACAACAGTTATGTGAATATGTGTTTCTGAGAACAATCAGCTCAAGGCTTGGACATCCATTCGATCACCGCTGCGTAGTCCTCTGCTGTGCAATCCGTGCACAAGCCGCGGGCAGGCATGGCGTTGAAACCTTCCGTGACATGCTTGACCAGCACATCCTTGCCTTGAGCGAGCCGCGGCTTCCAAGCTTCGGCATCACCTTTTTTCGGCGCCATCGGTAGCTGGCCGTTATGGCACATCTGGCAACTGCGATTGAACACGCTCTCTGGGGGCTGTGCCGCATGGGCCAGGGAGGTGAGTGACACACAGACGGCAAATATAGATACCAAGGCGCTTTTCATGGTCATGCTCTCAAGATGTTGTTTTTAGATAAAGGATATTGTTATAGCGCTCGCGCCTGGCTGGAGAAGTTGCTACGCATCTCGTCCAGGGCGGGCATCACTGTGCTGACTTACTCCGCTAATGGAGTTTTCCGGCTGATATCAAGTTCGAGTAGCGCATCCAGCTGTGTTTCAATCTGCAGGAAGCGCATGGCGCGTTTAGGTGAAACAGCACTAGCGATGCGCCGTGTGTACTTCTCACGGAGTTCTATGTGGTCTTCCTGGAGGGTGTAAATCCGATCGAGCAACTCTGTGGCCAGCTCATCGGTCACATAGCCTTTGTTATAGGCCTGGCCGTAGTCGATCATGGTTTCCAGGATGTTCTTGTTGATTTTCAGCGCTTCTGCACGGTAAGTGTTGTAGATCGGCCAGAATTTTTCGTTTTCCTGACCCTCCAGGCCCATGTTGTTTTTAACCACGATTTTGCGTTTGTAGTCGGCATCATCCAGGTTGTTCTGTATCTGTGCCTGGTTCTGTCGCATGACGTCCTTGCCCGAGGGAAGTTCGTGCTCGGCAGCCAACAATGGCAGGCTGCAAAATGCAAGTAGCATAGCGGTGGTTCTTAAAAGCATTTCTATTCCTTGGCAATTGCCCGGGGGAGGGCGGCGCATTATTTGAACAGTGCTGTCGTCAGCGTCTGATCGATTTTTCGCGAAGTAAGTCCTGGGAAAACAGCTGTGCTGGCTTTAGGTAGTTGCGTGAGGGGCGCAGTCTTTCGTGATTACCCTTTCCAGGTGAGCCCCTCACGCGTAGCGAGATACCCCGAATGGGTCTTTTTAGAATCATATGAGTCTATAATGGCTCATTGGGGTCGAATTTATCACTACCCCGATACACAAGCAAGACGCCTCAGCGGCTGCGCTCGAGATTCTTCTGCGCTGCAGCCGCCAAATCCGGCGGCAGGAAGTCCTTGTCCGGGTTGTAGTCCGGCTTCAGGTACCGCTTGAGGTCCTGCAGATCCTGCGGGCTCAAGGTGCCGGCCGCCTGCTTCAGGCTCAGGTTGTCGAGGATGTAGTCATAGCGGCTGTTGTTGTAGTCGCGCACCGAGGTGTACAGC